>NZ_BAAATS010000006.1:174653-595786 GCF_039533535.1 Streptomyces kunmingensis | reverse complement strand
GCATGCTCATCGAGACGCTGCTCGCCCGCGGCAAGGCCGGTGAGGCGCAGGCCGTCGCCGACCGGTACTCGTTCGGGCCGCCCTACCCCTCCACGATCGTGCTGCCCGACGCCCACTCGGTCCGTGGCCGCCTGCTCATCGCGACCGGCCGGGTCGAGGAGGGGATCAACGAGCTGGAGATCGCCGCCAAGGCCGCCACGGCCCGCGGCGGACACAACACGATCATGGCGCCGTGGGCCTGCGACCTGGCCCGCGCCCTCGCCCCCACCGACCCGCACCGCGCCGCCGAACTCGTCGCGGAGGCCCGCGTGCAGGCCGAGCGGTTCGGCACGGACACGGCGATAGGCGAAGCGCTGCGCTGCGCGGCGGCGCTGGAGACGGGCCAGAAGCAGCTCACCCTGTACGCCAAGGCCGTCACCTACCTCGAAGCCTCGCCCTGCGCGTACGAGCACGCCCTCGCGCGCGTCGAGTACGGCATGGCGGCCCGCTCCCTGTCCGAGCTCAACCGGGGCCTCACCCTCGCCCGCGCCTGCGGCGCGGAGGGTCTCGCGGCGCGGGCCAGGGAGGTCCTGGAGACGGGACGCGGGCTGCGCTAGAGGCCCCAGGGTCTTCAGGTCTTCAGGGCTGGTCCTCCTGCTGAGGCTCGGCGAGTACGCGCTGGGCCACGGCGAACGCCGAGTTGGCGGCGGGTACGCCCACGTACACGGCGCACTGTTGCAGCACGGCACCGATCTCCTCGGGGGTCAGGCCGTTGCGGCGGGCCGCCCGTACGTGCATGGCCAGTTCGTCGAGGTGCCCGTGGGCGACGAGCGCGGTGAGGGTCACCATGCTGCGCTCGCGCCGGGAGAGGGTCGGGTCCGTCCAGATCTCGCCCCACGCGTAGCGGGAGATGAAGTCCTGGAACCGGGCCGTGAACGGGGTCTGCCGGGCCTGCGCGCGGTCCACGTGCGTATCGCCGAGCACCTCCCGCCGCACCTCCATGCCGCGCCGGGCGCCCTGCCCGAGGTGGGTCCGCAGCGCTCCGAGCACCGCCTCGGGCCGTTCGGCGACGGCCAGATGGGAGGCCCCTGCCAGCTCGACGAGTTCGGCGCCCGGCACCGCGTCGGCGATCTCCCGCAGATGCGCGGGCGGCGTGGCGGGGTCCGCGCGCCCGGCGACCAGCAGGGTGGGGACGGAGATCTCCCCGAGGCGGTCGCGCAGGTCGAAGGCGGCGAGCGCGTCGCAGCACGCGGCGTACGCCCCGGGGTCGGCGTCCCGGTTGTCCGCGACCAGCCGCGGGACGGTAAAGCCGGGCGTGAACCACCGCGCCGGAGCTGTTTCGGCCACGCCGCCCGTGCCCTCCTCGCGGACGAGCGCGGCCCGCTCCCGCCAGGGGCCGGCGTCGCCGAAGTGGGCGGACGAACACAGCACGGCGAGACTGCTGAGCCGCTCCGCGTGGTGCACGGCGAGATACAGCCCGACGGCGCCGCCCAGCGACACACCCGCGTACGCGAAACGGTCGAGGCCGAGCGAGTCGGCGAGGTCGAGCACGAGCCCGGCGAGATCCGCCACGGTGGCCCCCGGCCCGATCAGCCCCGCGTCGGACTTCCCGTGCCCCGGCAGGTCCCACCGCACGACGCGATGACTGATCGACAACTCGGGCGCGACCTGATCCCAGAGGGCCATCGACGTCCCGAGCGAGGGCCCGAGCACCAACGGCGACGCGGCGGGCGAGCCCTCGAGGCGGTGATGGAGGAGGGGGGAGGTGACCATGTACGGGCTCCAGTCGGGGCGGGGGCGCAGGCGGGGGTTCAAAAACAGGCGCTCAGCGTGGCGTGGCGCTCGTGCGACCGGTTCGGTCGGTGGCGGTGGCGGTGGCGGTGGCGGCGTCGGCGCGAGGCCGTTCGGTCGGTGTCAGCGGCGGTGCAGTGCGCGGTCCACGAGGGCAGTCGCCGCTCCCGTGTACCGCTCCGGATCCGTCAGTTCGAGGAGATTCAGGGAGGCCAGTTCCGGTTCCGCGGCGAGGACGTCCGCCGAAGTCCGGCCCTCGGCGGCGGCTCGGCGCGTGGCCTCGCCGAGCAGTTCCTTGGCCCGCGCCCGCCCGAGCACCCCGGCCAGCTCCGCCGACAGCCGCTCGGAGACGATCGCCCCGCCGGTCAGCGCCAGGTGCCCGCGCATCACGTCGGCGTGCACCACGAGGCCCCCGGTCAGTTCGGCGGCATCCCGCGCGGCCCCGCCTACCAGCCGCAACAGCTCCCGCAGCGTGGCCCATTCGGCGTGCCAGGCCCCGGCGGGCCGCTCGTCCTGCGCGGTCATCGACCCGTACAGCGTCGCCGCGAGCCCGGGCGCGCGCCCGGCCGCCGCGGCGATCAGCGTGGCCCGCACCGGGTTGGTCTTGTGCGGCATGGCGGACGACCCGCCCCCGGCGCCCTCCGCCACCTCGCCGATCTCGGTCCGGGAGAGCGTGGCCACATCGACCGCCAGTTTGCCGAGCGCCCCGGCCGTGAACGCCAGCGCTCCCGCCAGATCGGCCACCGGGGTGCGCAGCACATGCCACGGCAACCCCGGCTCCGCCAGACCGAGTTCGCGGGCGTACGTCGACACCAGTTCCAGCGGTTCGGCCGCACCGTACGCCTCGAAGGCCGCCAACGTGCCCGCGGCACCGCCCAGTTGCACCGGAAGGCCCGCGCGGACGGACCGCAGCCGGTCCCGCGCGTCGAGCGCCAGTGACCGCCACCCGGCAGCCTTCAGCCCGAAGGTCGTCGGCACGGCATGCTGCGTGAGGGTGCGCCCCGGCATGGCGGTGTCACGGTGTGCTGCGGCGTGCCGTGCCAAGTCCCGCTCAACGCGGTCGAGTTCGGTCAGCGTCACATCCAGCGTGCGCGCGGACATCAGCATCAGCGCCGAGTCGAGGATGTCCTGACTGGTCGCACCCCGGTGGACGTACGGCCCGTACTCCACGGGAACGGCCGCCGTCAGGTCGGCGGCCAGTGGAATCACCGGGTTGCCTCCGGCGCGGGCCCGCCGCGCGAGGCCGCGCAGATCGAAAGAGGTCGCCACCGCGGCCTCCGTCACGGCGTCGGCCGCCGCGGCGGGGGCGAGCCCGAGCGCCGCCTGGGCCCGCGTCAGGCCCGCCTCCGCATCCAACAGGGCCTGGAGAAAAGCCTCTTCGGACGTGGCGCGCTCGGCGGGGGCGTCCTCGGTGCCGGGGTCGAACAGACTCACGTGAACTCCAGGAAGACCGTCTCGCCCTCGCCCTGAAGGCGGATGTCGAAACGGTACGTGCCGCCCGGCTCCTCCCGTGCGACCAGCGTGTCGCGCCGCGCGGGATCCACCTGCGAGAGCAGCGGGTCGGCGGCGAGGGCCGCGTCGTCGCCGGGCAGATAGATCCGGGTGAAGAGGTGGACGAGGAGGCCGCGGGCGAACACGCAGACACTCACGTACGGCGCACCCGCCCCGCGCGCGCCGGGCCGCAGTGTCCGTACGTACCAGTGACCGTTGGCGTCGGTCTGGACGCGGCCCCAGCCGGTGAACTCCACCCCGTTGCGCCCGAGGTAGCCGCCGCTCGCGGGATCACGCCGGATCGAGCCGTCGACCCGCGGCAGCGCGCCCTCGGGGTCGGCGCCCCAGAGTTCGAGGAAGGCGTCGGGGATCGGCTTGCCCGCGCCGTCGTACACGTACCCCTGCACGGTCACGGTGTCCGGGTGTCCGAGCGGCGCGATGTCACCGCCGCCGGGGAAGGGCAGCGCGTACCCGTAGAACGGCCCGACCGTGTGCGAGGGGGTGGGCAGGACGCTCTCGGGGCGGCTTGTGTCGATCTTCGTCATGGCTGGTCAGCGCCCTTCTTCTATCCAGTTGGCGGAGGGCCCGTCGAGCACGATGTCCCAGTGGTAGCCCATCGAGAACTCGGGCACGGACAGACTGTGGTCGTACGTCGCGATCAGGCGCTGCCGGGCGGCGTCGTCGGTGACGGACTGGATGATCGGGTCGTACGGGAACAGCGGGTCGGCGGGGAAGTACATCTGTGTCACGAGCCGCTGGGTGAACGCCGAGCCGAACATCGAGAAGTGGATGTGCGCCGGGCGCCAGGCGTTGACGTGCTGACCCCAGGGGTAGGGCCCGGGCTGGATCGTGGTGAAGCGGTAGCGGCCCTCGGCGTCGGTCAGCGTCCGCCCCACGCCGGTGAAGTGGGGGTCGAGCGGTGCGTCGTGCTGCTCTCGCTGATGGGCGTAGCGGCCGGCCGCGTTGGCCTGCCAGATCTCGAGAAGCTGGCCGCGGACAGGGCGTCCGGCGCGGTCGAGAAGACGGCCCGAGACGGTGATCCGCTCCCCGAGGGGTTCGCCCACGTGCTGCTTGGTGAGGTCGTTGTCGAGCTCGGTGATGTCCCGCTCGCCGAAGGCGGGGGAGCCGAGCTCCACCAGCTCCGGGTCCTTCGACACGTCGATGCTGACCGGCGGCTGCTTGGGGTGGCGCAGCACGGACGAGCGGTAGGGGGCGTAGTCGCGGCGCGGATGGTGCTCGACGGGAGCCCCGCCGGCCACCCGCTTCTCGTAGGCGGCGTGCGCGGCCGCCGTCTCCGCGTCGATGTCGTGCTGGGTGAGAGCCATGCCGGGACCCCGTCTCTAGGAATTACTCAGCGCACTGAGCATTTGCCGAGCGGGCCACACGTTGCCAGCAGTGAAGTGGGCCGTCAAGAGGTCTAAGATCCTGAGTGCATCACTCAGTGCACCTGCATAGTTGCGCCTGGATAGTTCCCTGAGACCGGAGGACCGTGATGGCCGCGGTGGACCTGACCACCCATCCCGGGCACCTCGCCCGGCGACTCCAGCAGGCGCATTATCTGCTGTGGAACACGATGGTCTCGGAGGAGATCACCTCGCCGCAGTTCGCGGTCCTCAACACGCTCGTGGCCGAGCCGGGCCTCGACCAGCGCACGGTCGGCGAGCGCGTCGGCCTCGACCGGTCCACGATCGCCGAGGTGGTCAGCCGCCTCACCCGGCGGGAGCTTCTCGACAAGGAGCGGGACCCGGAGGACGGCCGCCGCTGGCTGCTGCGGCCGACCCCGGAGGGCCTGCGCACGCACAAGAAGCTGACCGTGCGCACCGCGCGGATGAACCAGGTCTTCCTGGCCCCGCTGAGCGCCGACGAGCAGACGGTCTTCTTCGACCTGATCCAGCGCGTCGCCGACGCGGCGGAGGGCCTGCGCGACCCGGCCGGGCCGCCGGTCGCGAGCCCCCACCCCCAGACCTCTGGCCAGGGGCCTACTTCTTCGCGAACACCACCCACACCTGCCCCGGCGCGAACGGCAACGGCTGCCCGTCCGCGGTGAACGAGGTGCCGCCGCCGGCGCCCGGCCGTGACCACTGCGCGTCGTACGCCCGCCCGTCGCGCAGCACCACGGCCCGGCCCGAGCCGACGGTGCGCGTCAGGGGGGACGTGCTGCCGAACTTGTCGTGGAAGCGGGACGCCTGGACATCGACGTACTGCACGACGACCGTCGCCGCGGCGAGCCGGGTCCCGCCCGCCGTCACGGCCGCGTTCCCGTCCATGCTGACCAGCCAACGCCGTTGGGCAGCCGACCAGTCGAAGCCGAAGCGGGCCGAGGGGAAGCGCACCGTCCGCGCCGTCTCGGGCCGCCCGCCCGCCGGTACCGCCGCCGCGAACCGGAAGCCGGCCGCCGCCCCCGCGTTCGTCCCCGGCGTCGGCCGGCCCAGCTTCTCCGGCCGCAGATAGAGATTGTGCGGTGCGGGCTTGCCGCCGCTCCGGAAGTACGCCCCGCCGCTCTCGCCCGGCGGCGGCACCGCGCGCAGCGGCGCCGCGTCGATCAGCGGCCGCAGCGCGCTCTGGGCACCCGAGTAGGCGAGCGTCGGCCGGTCGAACTGCCGCAGGAGTTCCAGATCCGTCTCCCGCGCGCTGCGCACCGGCCCCACGACGTCGGGAGACTTCGAGCCGAAGACGGCCATCAGCCGGCTGAGCCCGCCCTCCACCTGCTCCGCGTACACGATGTCGGCGTCCTCCAGGCCGGTCTGCGGCCGCGCGGCACCCACGTTGTCGATCTTCACGGCGAGCAGTGCGGTACCGGCCGGGGGAGCGGAGCCGTTCGCGTCCGGCGGCACCCCGGTCGGCTCGCAGGCCGCCACGAGCAGCCCTAGCGCACCGGCGACGAACCCACGCCTGCGAATCCCCTTGGTGTCCACGGACCCTGCATACCCGCCCGGAGGTCCCCCCAACTCCGGCGATTTTCGGCTCAGCGCAGCACGTCCGCCAGGTCGAACTTCATCGGTTCCTCCAGCTGCGCGTACGTACAGCTCTCGGCGGTCCGGTCCGGGCGCCAGCGGCGGAAACGGGCCGTGTGCCGAAAACGCGTCCCGTTCTCCATGTGGTCGTAGGCCACCTCGGCGACCAGCTCCGGGCGCAGTGCCACCCACGACAGGTCCTTCCTTCCGGTCCAGCGGCTCGGCGCGCCAGGCATCCGGGACGCCTCGTGCGCCGCGCCGTCCGTCCACGCCGCCCATGGATGGTCCTCGGCCGAGTCCATGCGCAGCGGCTCCAGCTCGGCGATCAGCTCGGTGCGCCGCTTCATCGTGAACGCCGCGCAGACCCCGACGTGCTGGAGCGTGCCCGCGTCGTCGTGGAGGCCGAGCAGCAGGGAGCCGACGACGGGGCCGCTCTTGTGGAGGCGGTATCCGGCGACGACGCAGTCCGCGGTCCGCTCGTGCTTGACCTTGATCATCCGGCGTTCGTCCTGCATGTAGCGCAGGTCGAGGGGTTTGGCCACGACGCCGTCCAGGCCCGCGCCCTCGTACTGCTCGAACCAGCGCTCCGCCAGCTCGGCGTCGGTCGTCGCCGGCGCCACGTGCACCGGCGCCGAGACGTCCGCGAGGGCTTCCTCCAGACGCTGTCGGCGCTCGGTCATCGGCGCGTCGAGCAGTGACTCGTCACCGAGCGCCAGCACGTCGAACGCCACGAACGACGCGGGGGTGCGCTCCGACAGGGTCTTCACGCGGGAGGCGGCCGGGTGGATCCGCTCGCTGAGCGCGTCGAAGTCGAGGCGTCCGTCCCGGGCGACCACGATCTCCCCGTCCAGGACGCAGCGCTCCGGCAGCCGCTCGGCGAGCGCCGCCACCAGCTCGGGAAAGTACCTGGTCAGCGACTTGGTGGAGCGGCTGCCCAGCTCGATCTCCGCGCCGTCCCTGAAGACGATCGCCCGGAAGCCGTCCCATTTCGCCTCGTAGTGCATCCCGGCGGGCAGCTTGGCGGCGGACTTGGCGAGCATCGGACGGACCTGCGGCATCACGGGAAGATCCATGCACCGATTCTGTCCCGTAAGCCCACTAGCCGCCCGGTATGCGCCTTGTGTCCCTTCGGCCTAGCGTAGGCCCATGGGCAGCAAGGGTGCGGCAGTGGAACTGGAAGCGGGCGGCCGGACAGTACGGCTGTCCAGCCCCGACAAGGTGTACTTCCCGGAAGGCGGGCCGTCGGGGTACACCAAGCTGGACCTCGCGCAGTACTTCCTCTCCGTCGGCGACGGCATCCTGCGCGCGCTGCGCGACCGGCCCACGACCCTGGAGCGCTACCCCGAAGGCATCACCGGCGAGTCCTTCTACCAGAAGCGGGCCCCGAAGAACCTGCCCGACTGGACCCCCACCGCCACCATCGAATTCCCCTCCGGCCGCACCGCCGCCGAGATGTGCCCCACCGAGGTCGGCGCCGTGCTCTGGGCCGCCCAGTACGGCACCCTCACCTTCCACCCGTGGCCGGTGCGGCGCGGCGACCTCGACCACCCCGACGAACTGCGCATCGACCTCGACCCGCAGCCCGGCACCGACTACGCCGACGCCGTCCGCGCCGCCCGTGAACTCCGGGGCCTGCTGGACGAGTTCGGCGGTCTGCGCGGCTGGCCCAAGACCTCCGGCGGCCGCGGCCTGCACGTTTTCGTGCCCATCGAACCGCGCTGGACCTTCACGCAGGTGCGCCGCGCCGCCATCGCCGTCGGGCGGGAACTGGAGCGCCGGATGCCCGAGGCCGTCACCACGGCCTGGTGGAAGGAGGAGCGCGGCGAGAAGATCTTCGTCGACTACAACCAGACGGCCCGCGACCGCACCATCGCCTCCGCCTACTCGGTGCGCGCCCGCCCGCACGCGCCCGTCTCCGCCCCGCTCACCTGGGACGAGCTGGACGACGCCGAGCCGCGCGACTTCGACATCGTCACCATGCCCAAGCGGTTCGCCGAGGTGGGCGACCTGCACGCGGGCATGGACGACGAACATCACTCGCTCGACGCCCTCCTCGAACTCGCGAACCAGGACGAGAGGGACCGCGGCCACGGCGACCTGCCGTACCCGCCCGAGTACCCGAAGATGCCGGGCGAGCCGAAGCGCGTACAGCCGAGCCGGGCCAGACACAAGGCCTGACCCGGCTCGACTCACATGCGTTCCGTGCCTACGGGAGTTCCTTCACGCGGACGTCCCGGTACGAGATGACGTCCGACGTGCTGTGCACCTGGAGCCCGATGTAGCCGGAGGAGTAGCGCCGGCCGTCCGTGCCCGGGTCGTCGGAGCGCGCCGGCTCGAAGACCTGGCCACCGGTGTTGTCGAACTCGTTGATCAGCACACCGTTGCGGTAGACCGAGAAGTGCTGGTCCACCACCTTGACCTCGTAATCGTTCCACGTGCCCTTCTGGGTGACGCCCGCGCCCGCGAGGCCGACCCGGTCGAAGCCGTAGACCGAACCGGTCTTGTACATGTCGCCGTCAGGACGGTCGAGGGCCTGGATCTCGTGCCCGTACTTGATGGCGACCCACTCCGGGTTCGGCTCCTCGGGGTGGTTGTGCACCCACGGGAAGCGGACGAAGACACCGCCGTTGGCGTTGCCCGTGCCCGGGGCGTCGTCGCGCCACTGGAGCTTCAGCGAGTAGTTCGCGTACTTGCGCTGTGGGAACCAGAGCATGCCCATGCCGTCCACCGACGTGCTGCTGGTGATCGACCCGTCGGCGTTCAAATTGAACTTGCCGCCGCCGACCTGCTCCCACTTCGCGAACTGCTCCTGCGTGCCGTCCAGGATCTTGGTGTAGCCGTCGGTCTGGCCCGGCGTACCGATCGGGGACTGCTTCGCCGCCTTGTTGATCTTGTTGTACTCGCGCTGGTCGATCGCGCCGGCCTTGAGGAGCTTGTCGGTGACCGTCTTCACGTGCTTGACGAAGAGCGCGTGCGACGTCCAGTCCTTCTCGTCCTCGATCAACTCACCGATCCGGCACCGGTTGTCGGTGACCCGGTTCGGGATGCCCGTGTCCGTCGAGCCGACGAACACCGTCGTCCGCTCGTCGAACTCGGGGCAGTTGGGCGCCGGCACGCCGCCGCCCGAGGCGACCGCGAAGACGAACAGCTGCGCCGCGGCGGCATTGCCCGCCTTGTCGCTCGCCCGGTACGACACCGAGTGCGCGCCCACCCGGTCCACCACCACGGGGGCTGTGTAGGCGAGGTAGGGGCCGCCGTCGAGCGAGTACTCGACCTTGTCGACACCGGAGTCGTCGTCCGTCGCCGTCACGGTGAGCTTCGCGTTGTTGACGTACGCGCCGTCGGAGTTCTTGTCCCCGGCGACGGAGAGGGACACCGTCGGCGCTGTCGTGTCCTCGGCGGGCGGTGCCACGACCGTGAAGTCGACCGCCTTCTCGGCCGCCCGGTTGCCCGCCTTGTCCGTGGCCCGGTAGCGCACCTTGTAGGTGCCCGGGTCGTGGACCATCACCGGAGCGGTGTACGGCTGCCAGGCACCGTCGGCGCCGAGCGCGTACTCCACGGTGTTGACGCCGGAGCCGGTGTCCGAGGCGGAGACCGTCACCGTGGCCATGCCGACGTATCGGCCGGAGGCGTCCTTGTCACCGGTCACCGTCGCCGAGGTCTCCGGCGCCGTCGTGTCGTCGGTCGGCGGCGCGACCACCGTGAAGTCGAGGGACTTCTCGGCGGCGGCGTTGCCCGCCTTGTCGGTCGCCTTGTACTTCAGGGTGTGCGCGCCGACCTGGTCGACGACCACGGGGGCGGTGTAGGGCGTGTACCCGCCGCCGTCGAGGGCGTACTCGATCTTGTCGACGCCCGATCCCGCGTCGGTCGCGGTGACCGAGACGGACGCGGACCCGACGAACGCGCCGTCGGCGTTGGTCTGCCCCTCGGCCTTCGCCGAGGTCTCCGGCGCGGCCGTGTCGTCACCGCCGCCGCCGTCCGTCACCACCAGGACCCCCTGCATGGAGAGGTGGCCCGGGATCGTGCAGTGGTAGCGGTACTTGCCGGGGGAGAGGGTGACCTCGGCGGTGTGCTTGCCGCCCTGGTCGTCGTTGGGGTTCGCCATGATGTTCAGCGGCACGTCGTTGTTGTACTCGGGGTCCGACACGTCGAACGTCAGCGTGTGCGGCATGCCCATCGTGTTGCCGGTCGCCGTGCTGTTCTCGAAGACGATCGTCGCCTTGCCGGCGACCGCCGTCGTCGGCGCTGACGCGTACTTCGTGATGTCGTCCCCGGCCGTCCAGGTCAGCACCTGGTCGGCCGCCGCCTCCGGCGCGGGCGCCGCCGTGGCCGCGGGCAGCGCGCCGAGCCCGAGGCACATCAGCACGGCGGCGAGCAGCGCGGTCAGCACCCTGTGTCTGCGCAGAACGCGCAGGTGCGTGCGTGGTTGAGATCGCATGGGATCAGCCCTTCTTGACCAGCTGGCCGGCCGCCGGAGTCGCCTCGCCACCGGTGTACGTGACCTTCCACAGCGCCGACTTGGAGTCGGAGGTGAAGAAGCCGCGCCCGTAGTCGAGGACGTACAGAGCACCGTCGGGACCGAACTTCCAGTCCATGAGGTTCTTGATGCCGTCGTTGCCGATCGGAATGATCTTCTTCAACGATTCGGAGTGGACCGGGATCGATCCGTCGCCGTGCGTCTTCGGGTCGGTGAGGACCGCGTTGCGCGGCTGGTCCGAGTCGTAGAAGTCACCGACGAACCACTTGCCGTCCCAGTAGCTCGGCCACTTGTCGGCGTTCGGGATCGACGCGTCGTAGCGGTAGACCGGGCCGTCCATGGCCGCCTGGCCGCCGCCCTTGAGCCACGGAAGCAGGTACTTCGCCTCCGACTGCTTGTACGAGGGCACGCCCTTGGCGTCGCGCGGGAAGTCCGGCGCCCCGCCCTGCGGCGAGTACCAGATGTTGTTCCCGGTGACCGGCGGCAGGTTGACGAGACCGTCGTTGTTCGGCGACTCGTTCTTCGGGTGGTCGCAGTCGTACCAGCCCAGCGGCTTCGTCGGGTCGGGGAGGTTGCGGTCGCGGTAGGGCTGCTTGTTGCCCATGCAGTACGGCCAGCCGCGGTTGCTCGGCTTGGTGATCACGGCGAACTGGTCGTACTTGGCCGGCCCCCAGGTCGTCGACGGCTCACCGGCGTCCGGACCGACCCAGCCCGCGTACAGGGTGTCGGTCTTCTTGTCGATGGAGATGCGCGCCGGGTTGCGGACACCCATCACATAGATCTCGCCGCGCGTCTTGCCGCCGCCCTCGGCCGTCTCCTTGCCGGTGAAGAGGTTGCCCTCCGGCAGGGAGTACGTCCCGTCGGCCTCCGGGTGGATGCGCAGGATCTTGCCGTTCAGGTTGTTCGTGTTGCCCGCCGTGCGGCGCGCGTCGGCGAACGAGACACCCTTGTAGTTCGGCTGCGGGTTGTTGCCCGAGTACCCGTCGCTGAACTGCGAGGAGTTGTTGTCACCGGTCGCGATGTACAGGTTGTTCTTGGAGTCCCAGGCCATCCCGCCACCCGCGTGGCAGCAACTGTGCACCTGCACCGGCCACTTGAGCAGCACCTTCTCGCTGCTCAGGTCCAGCTTGTTCGTGCTCAGGTCGAGCGTGAACCGCGAGACCTGCCGCTCGGCCATCTGCTTGTCGCGGTCGAGCCCCGAGTGCGGCGTGTAGTGCAGGTACACCCACCCGTTCTGCTCGAACTTCGGGTCCAGCTCGATGCCGAGGAGGCCCTCCTCGACCTTGATCAGCTCGTCGCCGCCGCCCTTGTTGCCGAAGATGGTCAGCGCCCCCGCGAGGGTCACCTCCTTGGTCTTCGGGTCGTAGACGTGGACCTGGCCGATGCCCTTGCCGACATCCGGGTTGTTCCAGTCGGTGATCACCGGCTGGGACGAGTCCGCGCCGCCGCGGCCGATGTAGAACACCCGGCCGTCGGGCGCGGTGACGACCCCGTGCGGCTCGCCGATCTGGTCGTTCTGCCCCGCCTGGTTGGGCTGGGTGAGGCGCTCCGCCTTGTAGTTGGCGTTGATCGCGGCCTTGCAGTCGGCGCGCACGATCCGCGACGTCCACGACAGGGCCCCGCGCAGATGGTCACGGAAGTCCACCTCGTCGAACGAGGCGACGGTCCCGCCCATACCGGTGTAGAAAGACCGGCCGCCGTCGTAGTCACGGCACCACGACACCGGGTGGTCCGCGCCGTTCGCGCCCTCGCCCGGCTTGTACGTGGACTCGTTGACCCGCGCGACCGTGTGGACGTCGCCTGACGGGTTCTTCGCCCAGTTCAGCCACTGGTCGGGCCGCTTCCACTGCACCGGCAGGTCCTTCGTCGCCGGGTTCTGCCGGTCGCCGACCTCGACGGTCGCGCGCTGCACGGCGGTGGGTGAGGACGCGGCGGGCCGGGCCCCGATCAGACCGGTGAACCAGTCCGAGTACGGTTCGGCGCGGGCCGCGTCATGGATGCCGACGAAGCCGCCGCCCGCCTCCATGTACGCCTCGAGCCCGGCCTCCTGGTCGGGGTCGAGGACGTCGCCGCCGCCGGTCAGGAACACGATGGAGTTGAAGCGGCCCAGCTTCTTGGCGTTCGTGAACACGGCGGCGTCGTCGGTCGCCGTGATCGTGAACTGCTGGGCCGCCGGACCGGACTGGCCGATCTTCTCGATCGCCTCGATGCCCGCGTTCACGGTGGGCGACTCGTCGCCGCTGGCCGCGGACCCGTAGAAGACCAGGACCCGCGGCGCGGCACCGCCGGGCGGTGATTTGATGGACATCGTTGTCACGGACGGACTCGGGTCCGGGTACGCGCTGGCGGCGGGCCCGCTCAGCAGCCCCGCGGCCAGCGCGCCCGCGGCGACCCCGGCCGCCACGAGGCGCCCGCGTCTGGTTCCGCTCGCTCTGAACTCTCGTACGGGCAACGGCTTTTGATGCGGTATCCGCCGCATGTGTTCACCCACCCCTCATAGGACACGGCACAGCGCGGTGAAAGCTAGACCTCTTTGCATGGTTCGCCAATAGGTATGACCGTGATTCCACAAACTTTGTCCTGAGTGTGGATAAACGGGGGGCGTCTGGCTACCGTGCTCAGCGCGACGTGAAGGCTCGTACGAGGCTGGGGAGTTGGCCGTGACGACGGAATACGATGAACTGCGCGACGAACCGAACCGGGCGAGCGAGGGCGACCGGCGCGCGCTGAGCCGGCGCATGCTGATCGGCGGCGCGGTGGCGGCGACAGCCGGTGTGACATCGTTGTCGATAGCCGCCTCCGCCCCTCCGGCGGCCGGCGCCGACACCCCGCCCCGCACGGCCCCCGCGGGCGGCGAGGTCAGACGCCTGACGATGTACGCGGAGAAGCTCGCGGGCGGCCAGCTCGGCTACGGCTTCGAGAAGGGCAAGGCGTCGATCCCCGGCCCGCTCATCGAGCTCAACGAGGGCGACACGGTACACATCGAGTTCCACAACCTCACCGACGTCGACGCGAGCCTGCACGTGCACGGCATGGACTACGAGATCTCCAGCGACGGTACGCGGATGAACCACAGCCACGTCGAACCCGGCGGCACCCGCACCTACACCTGGCGCACCCACACGCCCGGCCGCCGCAAGGACGGCACCTGGCGCCCCGGCACCGCCGGCTACTGGCACTACCACGACCACGTCGTCGGCACCGACCACGGCACCGGCGGGATCAAGAAGGGCCTCTACGGCCCGGTGATCGTGCGCCGCAAGGGCGACATCCTGCCCGACCCCGGCAAGACGTTCACCATCGTCTTCAACGACATGACGATCAACAACAAGGGCATGCACGAGGCCCCGAACTTCGAGGCCACGGTGGGCGACCGGGTCGAGATCGTGATGATCACGCACGGCGAGTACTACCACACGTTCCACATGCACGGTCACCGCTGGGCGGACAACCGCACCGGTATGCTCACCGGCCCCGACGACCCCAGCCAGGTCCTCGACAACAAGATCTGCGGCCCGGCGGACTCGTTCGGTTTCCAGTTCATCGCGGGGGAGGGCGTCGGGGCCGGGGCGTGGATGTACCACTGCCATGTCCAGAGCCACTCGGACATGGGGATGGCGGGGCTGTTCCTGGTGAAGAAGGCGGACGGCTCGATTCCCGGTTACGAGGCGCCGCACCACTGAGAGCCGGTCCTCGGCCGACAGCGGCGCACAGGTGCGCGGGTCCCGCTCCCGGGTGTAGACCATGGGCAACACCCGCAGCACCTGTACGCGCCAATACGCCGTCGAGGGAGCCGAGTTGAGCAAGGACCGTACGTACGACTACGTCATCGTCGGGGCCGGGTCCGCCGGATGTGTGCTCGCCGGACGACTGAGCGAGGACCCGTCGGTGCGGGTCGCCCTCGTCGAGTCCGGGCCGCGCGACCGCAAGCCGGAGATCCGGATACCGGCCGCGTTCCCGAAGCTGTTCAAGACGCCGTACGACTGGGACCACGCCACGTCGAAACAAGGCGCCCTGGCGGATCGTGAGTTGTACTGGCCGCGCGGCCACATGCTGGGCGGCTCGTCGTCGCTCAACGCCATGATGTGGGTGCGCGGCCACCGCGACGACTACGACGCGTGGGGCGAGGCCGCCGGGCCCGAGTGGGCGTACGACCGGTTCGTACGGTACTTCCAGCGCGCCGAGCGATGGGGCGGCCCCCGCGACGAGAAGTCCGTGTACGGCACGCTCGGCCCGCTGCACATCTCGCCGCCGCGCCACGCCAACCCCACCACGGCCGCGTTCCTCGCCGCCTGCCGCGCCCAAGGCCTGCGCGACCTGGGCGAGTTGAACCAGCCCGACCACAGCGGCTTCGCCCTGACCCCGGTCAACCAGCACCGCGGCCGCCGCTGGAGCGCCGCCGACGGCTACCTCAAACCCGCCGCGCGCCGACCGAACCTCGACGTCTACACCGGCGCGCGCGTCACCCGCCTCGACTTCGACGGCCTCCGCGCCGCCGGCGTCGTCGCCGAGGGCGTAACCGCCGGCACCCTGCGCGCCACCCGCGAGGTGATCCTCGCCGCGGGCGCCATCGGCTCGCCGCACCTGCTGCAACAGGCCGGTATCGGAGACCCCGACACCCTCGCCGCCGCCGGCATCGACACCCGCGTCTCCTCACCCGGTGTGGGTCGCCACCTCCAGGACCACCTGTCCTACGCCGTCACCGTCCGCTGCCCGCGCCCCGTCTCCCTCACCGGCGCGGACACCCCCGCCAACCTCGCCCGCTTCCTGCTCGGCGGCCGTGGACCGCTCACCTCGAACATCGGCGAGGCCGTCGCCTTCCTCAAGACCCGGCCCGAACTGCCGGCTCCGGACATCGAGTTGGTGTATGCACCCGTACCGTTCGTGAACCACGGACTGACCCCGCCGACCGAGCACGGCATCACCCTCGGCGTGATCCTCCTCCAGCCGCGCAGCGCGGGCCGCATCACACCGACGGGTACGGGCGCCGCCGCCCGCCCCCGCATCGACCCCGGCTATCTGACGGACGACGAGGACCTGCGCACACTCGTCGCGGGCGTGCGCCGGGCCGAGGAACTGCTCGCCGACGGCGCGCTGCGGCCCCTGCACTCGGAGCCCATGGCCGGCTACCCGGGCGTCGTCGACGACGAGACGCTCGCCCGCTCGATCCGGTCCCATGCCGAGACCCTCTACCACCCCGTCGGCACCTGCCGGATGGGCGCCGACGCGGGCTCCGTCACCGACCCGCGGCTACGGGTCCGCGGCACCGAGGCGCTGCGCGTCGTCGATGCCTCCGTCATGCCGCACATCACCCGCGGCCATACGCACGCGCCGACGGTCGCCCTCGCGGAGAAGGCTGTCGAGCTGATCCGCGAGGACGCCGCCGGCTGAGGTGACGAGAGAGGGACCGGTCAGGAACCGACGCTCACCGTGAAGCGGCGCGGATTGCCGTCGTTGGCCGCGCCCGACACGTCGGCCTGCCCGTCGGGACGCACGTCGTCGTACGGGAACGCGTACCCGATGGGCGAGTTGGCGTGCACGATCCGCGACCAGTGGTTGGTCGTGGCGTCCTTGTAGTAGTCGCCCGAGCCGGCCCCGTTCGGCTGCGTGGGATGCGTGAGCATGATGCTGCGGTTGAATCCGGCGGCGAGCCGGGCCAGCAGGCCCTTCTTGTCGTCGGAGTCGCCCGGGTTGTTCGTGAACGGCCCGTGGTTGCAGGTGAAGATGTCCTTCGAGGTCGGCTTGGTGAAGGTGTGCCCGCCGTTGAAGGTGAGCGTGTCACCGCTGACCCGGCCGGTGAACACACCGCGGCCGCCCTGAAGGTCGATCTTGAGGTCGGTCGAGCGGTACTTGTCCCAGACCTGGTCGATGTAGCTGTTCCACACGGAGCGGAACGGCATCTCGGCGGGCCGGTCGAAGTACGGCGCCATCAGGTTCTGCGGCGAGATGACGCGCAGCACCTTTCCGTCGTCGCCCTTGATGACGAGCTTGTCCCAGGGCTGCCCGTCCTTGGCGGCCTGCGCGGTGAGATCCGCGGCGATCTTGTCGACGGCGCCGTCCGGCAACGGGGCGACGGTGTGGGTGGCGTCGCCCTCCAGGGTCAGTCCGATCGGCAGGGCCGTGACGAGGTCGACGTAGCTGATGTTGGCGTACAGCTGGTCGGAGTTGAAGGTGAACTCGGCGAACGACCAGGTCTTGCCGTAGTTCGCGTCGGTCGGCGTGGCGAAGGCCGGCTCGACCAGGCCGGGGCCGGGGTTCAGGAAGAAGTCCAGCGTGTCGTCGCGGACGAAGTAGACGCGGGCGCCGTACATCTGAGGCAGCGTCACCACCTTCGGCGCGGAACCCGCAGCGCCCAGCGGGATCGCGCAGTCCACGGGCAGCGGTGTCTGCGGGGCGCTCGGCGACTCCGGGCGGTAGACACTGCCGTCGGCGCGCAACAGCACCCAGTTGCCGGTGGACTGCTCGTGGCCGGTGACGTACGCGCGCACGGTGCCGGGCAACGACTTGTTCTGCAGAGCCAGTTCACAGGTGGCGGGAGCGGCGCCCGCCGTCCAGGCGGGAACGGACAGGGAGGCGGCGGCAGTTGCGACGGTCGCCCCGGCGCCGGCGAGGAACATCCTGCGCGATATCACGATCGCTCTCCTGAAGTGTGGGGGGTGTGTGGGGAGCCCCACTGTGGCCAGAGGGACAGAGGGCGTCAAGACTTAAGACGGAGAGCGCTCTCAATTTGTGTTTATGTTCAAGGGTTGAAGCTGGGAGGTATCGGGGCCATTGGTCCGTACCTGACCTGGTCACCGCGGTGCGAAGCCGATTGTCAGTGGGCGGTGGAAGACTCGGCAGTCCACGAGAAGAAACCCTCGACGAGGAGGGCACCACCATGATCACCACGGATTTCGTGAACGGCGCGCCGAACTGGCTGGACCTCAGCACCCCCGACCTGGACGGCTCGATCGCCTTCTACGGCGGAGTCTTCGGCTGGCAGTTCCGGGCCGGTGGCCCCGAGACCGGCGGGTACGGGATGTTCCGGCTCGAGGACAAGACGGTGGCGGGCGCCATGACCGTCACCGCCGACCAGGGCACGCCGGGCTGGACGGTCTACTTCCGCAGCACGGACGCGGAGTCCGTGGCCAAGGCCGCGGAGCAGGCCGGGGGCACCGTGTTCCTCCAGCCGATGGACGTGCTCGACCAGGGCCGCATGGCGATCCTCGCCGACCCGGGGGGTGCGGCCTTCGGTATCTGGCAGCCGGGAGAGCACAAGGGTTTCGGCCACGTGACGCAGGACGGCGGGCTGAACTGGGTGGAGCTGTACGCCCCCGACGTGTCCGCGGCGAAGGCGTTCTACGGATCGGTCTTCGGCTGGAGCACGTTCGACGTCGAGTTCCCGGGTGGCTCATACACGACGGTCAACCCGGCGGGCGCGGACGAGGACGCGATGTTCGGGGGTATCGTCCCGCTGGACGTCGACCCGGCCGAGGCGCAGGCGGGCGCGCACTGGACGCCGTACATCCATGTGCCGGACGTCGACGCCGCCGCCGACGCGGCCCGGAGGCTGGGCGGCACGGTGCGCACCGCGCCGGTCGATCTGCCCGGGGTGGGCCGCATCGCGAAGCTCTCCGACCAGTTCGGGGCCGGGTTCGCGGTGATCAAGGGCAACCCCGACCAGCAGTGAACGGCCAGCGCCGACCGAGCCGCGGTGACCGGCCGACAGTGACCGACCTGCGGTGACCGGCCGGCACCGGCCGTTCGGGATGCGTGCGGAGCCGCTCGGCGAGCCGCGTTGATCGTTCATTGATCAATCGTTTTTCGCCGGGCGGCACCCTCGTCACCATGCACGCGAACACGACCCTCACGCCCGCCGGCCCCACCTGGCAGGACCAGGCCCTGTGCGCCCAGACCGGCGGAGACTTCTTCTTTCCCGAGCCGGGCAGCTCCGTCCGCGAGGCCAAGCTGATCTGCCAGATGTGCGAGATCCGCCCGGCCTGCCTGGAGTACGCCCTCACCCACGACGAGCGCTTCGGCGTCTGGGGCGGCCTCTCCGAGAAGGAGCGCCACCACCTCAGGCGTACGTGACCCCTCGACTGCCCGGAACCTCCCAGCTGCCCGGGACCCCTCAGGCGTACGTGACCTCGAACTCCCGGGTCCCGGCGGGCACATGGACGTCGTCGCCGAAACCGGTCACGTCCAGGTTCCGGCCGTCGGCGACGGCGGAGCGCACCGGCCCGAAGCGGCACGGATAGACGAACCGCACCCCGTCCGGCGCCGCCCCGATCCGCACGCTCACCCGGCGCGCGCCCGCGTCGTGCGTGAGCCGGTACCCGAAGGGCTGCCCGAACAGGGTCGGCGCGTCCTCGACCGCCACGCTCTGCGCGTCCGGCACCCAGTGCGGCCGCACCCCCGGGGCGATGTACAGATGCGGATCCCGGTCCTCGTCCGCCTCGAAGAACAGGATGTCGCGGACGAGCAGCAGATACTCGGCGGCGGCCCAGCCGTGCGGGATGTCGCCCATGTACCAGTGCCGGTCGGGCACCTCCTGGAAGTCCGACGCGATCGGGAAGGCGTGCTGCTCGTTCCACGCGCCGAGCGCCACCGCCCGGTCCTGCGTGCGCGGGAACGCCGACCGCACCACCCAGCCGAGCAGCGCGTCGGCCCGCTCCGGGTTCCCGGCCAGCAGATAGGCGTGCGCCAACTGCATGGTCAGATAGGGCCCGTACGCGTTCCACGCCGCCTCGTGCCGGAAGCCGCCGGTCACGAAGTGCGCGTACATCGTGTCGAGCGTGAACCGGGCCGCCCGGTCGATGTCGTCGCCGAGCTTGCTGCCCATGTGCAGCCGCAGCGGATGGAAGTAGGCCGCCGCGCCGATCATCGTCGAATCGAGCCGGCCCACGTCGCCGGGACCCGTCGGAAGGTACGTCTCCCAGGCGCCCCGCCGCCGCTGCTCGGCGAGGACCCAGCGCATCGACGCGGCGGTCGCGGCCTTCACGTCATCGAAGGCATGCCATAGTTCGGGCACTTCCGGCGCACCGATCCGCTCCGCGAGCCGCGCCGCCTCGTAGAGTCCGGCGAGGCCCCACAGGTCGTCCCAGTAGTGCGGCTTGTCGCGCTCGCCGAGGTGCTCGGCGCTCCACCCGCTGTGCAGCAGACCGAACCCGTCCCGGTTGTCCCGCAGCCACCGCGCGCCGTCCACCACGTACGGGGTGTAGAGCTTGGTGCCGAACGCCGCGGACCGCCCCGAGGTCCGGTCGAAGCGGCCGATCGCCCACAGCGCCTGCCCGTTGCTGTCCCACTCCCGGTCGTCCTTCTCGTGCGGACCGCCGTAGAACCCGTACTCGGCGCACGGCCCGATCCGCCCGCCGCCCCGGTTGAACTTCAGCGGGTAGTGCGTGCCCAACTGCCGTTCGGCCAGCGCGGAATCGCCCGCCAGCGAGCACGCCGTCGCCTCCACCGACGAATCCCGGATCCAGAACGAGTCGTACACGGTCGGGCCCGGATGGATCTCCCCGACGTCGGACAGGATGAGCAGCTCGGACCGCGCCTGCCGGAACAGATCCGTCAAATGGGCCACCGGACGCGGCAGTTCGGGCTGCACTCCCTGATGGAGCAGCTTGTCCGTCCAGAACTCCCGGTTGGCGGCCTCCAGCGCGTCGGCCGGGGCCGCACGCAGCTCGGCGAGATCGTCGGACCCGCTGTACAGGTCGACGGGCAGCCGGACATCGACCTCCATCAGCTCGTCCTCCGCCACCCGGTACGGCCAGGTGAACACGGCGCTGCACAACCCCGCGACCTGGTCCTGCGCCTCGGCCGCCCCGCTCAGCTTCCCGGCCATCACCAGGTCGCGGAACGGGCTGTGGCGCACGTACACATCGGGATCGGTGCTGAACTCCGGGTTCCCGTACACCCCGAACTGCTCGGGAGCGGCGTCGAACACAGGCCCCCAGCCGCTGTTCGTCTCGACGCGCCGCTCACCGGGCAGATACCGCAGGAACGTCAGGCGACGGTCGGTGATCTCCCGCCCGTTGCGGTCGTGCCGCTGGAACCCGCTCGGCCCGGCCGGCAACACCGCCGCGCACAGCAGGCCGTCCCGCGTCTGCCCCGTCGGCGAGCCCACGGTCACCCGCGTCACGACGGCGTCCCGCTGCCGCGCCCCGACCGGCGTCGCGAAGGTCCGCTGGACGAACTCGACCCCGTTCGCCGTACGGAACGTCGTCAGCACGACGGGCAGATGCGGAGCCTCCGTACGCTGCTCCACCGTCCCGCCGTCCGTCAGCTGCGGCAGGCTCAGCACGCCCGTCGCCGGGTCGAAGAGGAAGAACGACAGGCAGTACTTGTCGTAGACCGGCTCGATCTCCCCCGCCTGTCCGACCAGGGACTCCTGCCGATGGTCCTTCACCCCGACCATGCCCCAGTACCGGTACAGCGCGTTCGAGGCGAAGGCCGCCTCCTTGGAGTCGTACGTCCCGGCGTCGAAGTCGTCGCTCCACCGCCGCAGCGCCTGCTGCGCCCACCACGGCACCGGATACGGCACCTGCGCCCGCCCGGCCCAGCTGCGCCACATGACCTCGTAGAACATCCACTCGTGCGTCTGCGCCATGGAGTTCACCCCCTGGACGCACCGTGGCACCGCAGGAGCACCTCGGCTAGGCCCTGTCAGCGCCATCTCCACCCACGGTTCCACCCATGGGTCCAGGTGCCGGAGGCCTTGTCACAGCAGGCTTGAGGGCATGACAACGACCGAGTGGATCACCGACATCGCTCTCCTTCTCGTCGTCTTCCGGCAGCTGCGGGAGGGCCGCTTGGACCTCAGGTCCTTCCTCGTCCCCCTGGGGATCGTGGCCTTCGTGGCCTACTCGTACCTCGACACCATCCCGACGGCCGGCAACGACCTGCTCCTTATCGGGGTCCTGATGGGCGTGGGCGCCGCGCTCGGCATCGCCGGCGGCGTTTACACCCGGATCCGGGCCGCGGGCGGCCACCTCCTGATCAAGGCCGGCGCGGTCTCGGCGGTCCTGTGGGTGCTCGGCATGGGCGCCCGGATGGGCTTCCAGCTGTGGACCGAGCACGGCGGTGCCGACGCCGTGGGCCGGTTCAGCGTCGCCCACCACATCACCGGCGACCAGGCCTGGGTCGCCGCGTTCGTCCTGATGGCGCTCACCGAGGTGGTCACGCGGCTGGCCACGATCTTCGTACGGAGCCGGAAGGTGCGTCCCGCGCCGACCACCGGGACGACCGCTCCCGCCGCGCCCGTTCTCGACCGCACCCTCTGACCGTGCGTTATGGTCTGGCCGTGCCCGCAACCGAGACCGATCCGCCGCCCGGGGCGGCCCCTCACGAGGGGGCCGGCCAGCGGCCGGTTCCCGGCCACGATTCGCGGGTGCAGTGGGTCGGGACCCTCGCGGTCATCGTCGCCGGAATCCTGACGATCCGGCCCATGGGTTTCAGCGGCCACGGCCTCGCGGTGGCCCTCCTCTTCGTGGTCAACTGCGCGGCGCTGCTGGCCCGTCGGCTGCCCGAGGTGAAAGTGCCCCCACGGGCCGCCCTGGTCTGGCTGACGCTCGGCATCGTCGCGGCGGCCGCGCTGATCGGTGTCAGCCGCAGCGGAACGGGCTACCTGTTCGCCTTCTTCATCGCCGGGCACATCGGATACCGCCTGGAGACCAGACCGGCCCTCGTCCTCGCCCTGTTCTGCAGCCTGTTGTGCGCCGCGGTCCTGTACTTCCGCCTCGGCCCGGGCCACCACGAAGTGCCCTGGCTCCTCGGCCTCGTCACCGGCGCCCCCGTCGTGGTCGGCATCGTCAACCGCAGCCGGCACCGCGCCATCCTGGCGGTGATCTCCGCGGCGGAGTCGGCCGAACGGGCCGCCCGTGCCGAGGCCCGCACCGCCGTACTCACCGAACGCAGCCGGATCGCCCGGGACGTGCACGACGTCCTGGCGCACTCGCTGGCCGGGATCAACATGCAGCTGGAACTGGCCGACGCCCTGCTCGACACCGGCGACCTGGACAAGGTCCGCGAGGCCAACGGCAAGGCCCACAGCATGGTCAAGGAGAGCCTGAAGCAGGCCCAGTGGACCGTGCACGCGCTGCGCGAGGACGCCCTGCCGCTGCTGGAGAGCCTGACCGCGATGATCGAATCGTCCGGCCACCGCTCCGCCCTCACCGTCACCGGGACCGCCCGGGAGGTACCGGCCCGGGTGACCCAGAATCTGCTGCGGATCGCCCAGGAGGCGCTGACCAACGCGGCCCGGCACGCGCCCGGCGCGGAGGTCCGCGTGGAGCTGACGTTCACCGCCGCGTCGACCACGCTGCGGATCCGCAACGGCCCGGCCGCCCGCGCGGCGACCGCCGGGACCGGCAGCGGCATGGGACTGATCGGCATGCGCGAACGTGTCGCCCTGCTGGGCGGCACCCTCACCGCGGGCCCGGTCGTCGAGGGACCGGACCAGGGCGGCTGGCAGGTGGAGGCGGCGATCCCGGATGAGTGAAACGGGCCGAGATGAGTGAGCACGGCGAGAAGAGTGAGCGGGCCGAGATGAGTGAACAGACAGCAGGGCAGGCGAAGTTGAGGGTCATCGTCGCCGACGACCAGGCCGCTGTCCGGGAGCCGCTCGCCGCGGTGCTCGGGCTCTCCGAGGACATCGAGGTCGTCGCGGCCGCCGCGGACGGTACGCAGGTGCTGACCGCGGTGGCCGCAGCGGGGCCGGTGGATGTGGTCCTGATGGACCTGCGCATGCCGGTCATGGACGGCACCGAGGCGACCCGCCGGCTCAGCGAGGAGCATCCGGAGGTGGCCGTCGTCGTGCTGACCACGTTCGCCGACGACGACTCGATCCTGGCCGCGCTGAGCGCCGGGGCCCGCGGCTACCTGACGAAGAACGCCGGGCGCCAGGGCATCGTCCGGGCCATCCGGGCCGCCGCCGCCGGGCAGTCCGTCCTCGACCGCGAGGTCCAGGACCGGCTGCTCGCCACGGTGCGGACCAAGGCACCGGCGCCCGGCGGGGCGCTGCCGCAGGACATCACGCCCCGGGAGCGCGAGGTGCTGGCCCTCATTGGCCAGGGCCTGCCGAACCGGGCCATCGCCGAGAAGCTGTTCATCAGCGAGGCCACGGTCAAGACCCACATCAACAACCTGTTCGCCAAGGCGGGGATCCGCGACCGGGCCGACGCGGTGCGCCGCGCTCTCTCGGCGGGCCTGGCCTGAGAAGCGGGTACGGGTACCGATCCGGGGCCGGACGTGCTGAACCGCCGGTCGCGCACAACCGGCGGTTCGATCCGGCCCGAGGCCGTCCGTCAGGCGTTCGCCGCCCGCGCGGCCAGTCGCGCCTTGCGGGCGGCCAGCTTCTCGTCGAACTTGGCGGCCTCGCTGTCGAGCCCGTTCATGAACAGGCCCAGCTCCTCCTGTGCCTGGAGACCCTCGGGGCCGAGCCCGTCGATCTCCATGATCTTGAGGAACCGGAGCACCGGCTGGAGCACGTCGTCGTGGTGGATGCGGATGTTGTAGACCTCGCCGATCGCCATCTGCGCCGCCGCCCGCTCGAAGCCGGGGATGCCGTGGCCCGGCATGCGGAAGTCCACGACGACATCGCGCACCGCGCGCATCGTCAGGTCGGGGGCGATCTCGAAGGCGGCCTTCAGCAGGTTCCGGTAGAAGACCATGTGCAGGTTCTCGTCCGTCGCGATGCGCGCCAGCATGCGGTCGCAGACCGGGTCGCCGGACTGGTGCCCGGTGTTGCGGTGCGAGATGCGGGTGGCCAGCTCCTGGAAGGCGACGTAGGCGACCGAGTGCAGCATCGAGTGCCGGTTGTCCGACTCGAAGCCCTCGCTCATGTGCGCCATGCGGAAGTTCTCGAGCTTGTCCGGGTCGACGGCGCGCGACGCCAGCAGGTAGTCGCGCATCACGATGCCGTGCCGGCCCTCCTCCGCCGTCCAGCGGTGCACCCACGTGCCCCAGGCGCCGTCCCGGCCGAACAGCGACGCGATCTCGTGGTGGTAGCTGGGGAGGTTGTCCTCGGTCAGCAGGTTTACGATCAACGCGGTCCTGCCGATCTCCGTGACCTGCGACTGCTCCTTCTCCCAGGCCTGGCCGTCCTCGAAGAAACCGGGGAAGTTACGGGCGTCGGACCAGGGCACGTACTCGTGCGGCATCCAGTCCTTGGCGACCTGCAGATGCCGGTTGAGCTCCGTCTCGACCACTTCTTCCAGCGCGTGCAGGAGGCGGGCGTCGGTCCAGGTGGTCGACGATCCGAGGCGGGGAGAGATGACGGTCACGAGGGCTCCTGGGGGACGGAGGTACAGCGAGCGGTATTACCTACGGTGTCGTAGGTTACGTTGCCGTAGGTTAAGCGCTCGATAAAGGGTCGCGTCACGCTTGGAGCCCTCTGAGCCGGACTGAGAGGCACGTCACACACCCCTCCAGCTTCTCGAACTCCGAAATGTCGACCACCACCGGGTCGTACCCGAGATCCGCGAACAGCTCCGCCGACCTGGGAGCACTCGC
This sequence comes from Streptomyces kunmingensis, assembly GCF_039533535.1. Classification (NCBI taxonomy): domain Bacteria; kingdom Bacillati; phylum Actinomycetota; class Actinomycetes; order Kitasatosporales; family Streptomycetaceae; genus Streptomyces; species Streptomyces kunmingensis. Next base: position 570,604 of record NZ_BAAATS010000006.1, on the reverse strand, counting down.
CGCCATCAGCAGCCGGTCACCGCCGAGCAGGACGACATGGGCGCCCGCCTCCTCCGGCACCGGCAGGAAACGCGGGAAGAGCGAGGCATGATCCGCCAGCGGCCCGTGTCCGACGACCGTCCCGTCGGGCAGCGCCGTCACCGCGGACTTCAGGTGCAGCACCTTGCTGACCGGCACGGGCACCACGCGCGCCGAGCGGCTCGAAGACGGCCCGTAGCTGCTGTACGCCCGCCGCGTTGGTGCGCCCGCCCCGCCCCGCGTAGAGGGTGTCGCCCACCTTCAGTACGTCGCCTCCGTCGAGCGTGCCGGGCTCCCATATCCAGTTCACGGAACAGCCGAGCCGCGCCACCGCCTCCTCGACCCCGGGGGTCTCACCGCGCCGGGACTCGGCACCGGGTCGCGTGATCAGGGCGACGTTGCGGAAGACGACCACCGTGTCCTCCACGAACACCGCGTCCGGGCAGTCGTCGGCCGGCTCCACCAGGAAGGTCTCCCAGCCGTGCGCCTCCAGCGCGGCGACGTACCCCTGCCACTGCGTGAGCGCCTTGCCGGCGTCGACGGGCGTGCGCTCCACGTGCGTGACCAGCCCGTCCGCGATACGCGGTCCGGGGCGGCGGACGAGGGCCTTCTGGCTGGGCACGGGGTACTCCATGACTGGTGCTGGTGCTGGTGCTGGTGCTGGTGCTGGTGCTGGTGCTGGTGCTGGTGCTGATCGTGGTGCTCGTGACAGTTGTGCGCTGATGACGGTGACGGCGCTCATCATGCACAGCCCGCGGGGCCCGGCGGAATCCCCTGTTACGCGGCCGTCACCTCCTCCTCACCGGCCCCCTGCACGCCCTGGACGGCCCGCCGCAGGTGCGCCGCGGTGAACGAGCCCGATGCGTCGAGGAGCTGGGCGGGTGTCCCCTCGAAGACGACCTGCCCGCCGTGCCGGCCGCCCTCGGGGCCCAGATCGATCACCCAGTCCGCACGCCGGATCACGTCGAGGTTGTGCTCGACGACGACCACGGTGTTGCCCGCGTCGACCAGCCGGTCCAGGAGCGCCACGAGCCCGTCGACGTCCGCCATGTGCAGTCCGGTCGTCGGCTCGTCCAGGAGGTACGTCGCGGCGGTGCGGTGCAGTTGCGTGGCCAGCTTGATGCGCTGGCGCTCGCCTCCGGAGAGCGTGCTCAGGGCCCGGCCCAGCGTGAGATAGGTCAGGCCCACGTCGCGCAGGGCACGCAGCCGGCGGCGTACCGGCTCCTCGCCGAGGCCGGCGAAGAAGGTCAGGGCCTGCCCGGCCGTCATGTCGAGCACGTCGGCGATGCTGCGGCCGCGCACGGTGAGCCGCAGCACCTCGTCGCTGAAGCGCCGGCCCCCGCAGGCCTCGCACCCGGTGGTGACCGGGTCCATGAACGCGAGGTCGCTGTACACGACCCCGCGCCCCTGACAACTCCCGCACGCGCCGATGGAGTTGAAGCTGAACAGGCCCGCCTCCGTGCCCGTCTCGCGGGCGAAGGTCCTGCGTACGGTGTCCATGATCCCGAGGTACGTCGCCGGGGTGGAGCGGCCCGAGATCCCGATGGAGGACTGGTCGACGACCACCGCGTCCGGGTGCGCGGCGCGCAGGGCGCCCGAGACGAGGGAGCTCTTGCCGGACCCGGCGACCCCGGTCACCGCGGTCAGCACCCCGGTCGGCACGCGCACGGTCACGTTCCTGAGATTGTGCAGCGCGGCCTCCTCGACACGGATGCCGCCGGTGGCCTCGCGCGGGTGCTCCTTCACGCCGCCGGAGCGGCGCAGGCACCGGCCGGTCAGGGTGTCGGCGCGGCGCAGCCCGTCCGGGGGCCCCTCGTACATGACGCGCCCGCCGTCCGCGCCGCCCGTGGGCCCCATGTCGACGACATGATCGGCGACGGCGATGACATCGGGGTCGTGCTCGACGACCAGGACCGTGTTGCCCTTGTCGCGCAGGCGCAGCAGCAGGTCGTTGAGGCGGCCCACGTCGCGCGGGTGCAGGCCCACGCTCGGCTCGTCGAAGATGTACGTCATCCCGGTCAGGCTCGATCCCAGGTGGCGCACGGTCTTGAGGCGCTGCCCCTCGCCGCCGGAGAGCGTCGACGTGGGCCGGTCGAGGCTGAGGTAGCCGAGCCCGATCGCCTCGATCCGTTCGAGGGCGGCGACGGCGGCCGCGGCGATCGGCCCGGCCACCGGATCGCCCGCCTCGACGAGACGCCGCAGCACCGGGATCAGCTCGCCGACCTCCATCCGTGTGCAGTCGGCGATCGAGCGGCCGTCGATCCGGGTGGCGAGCGCGGCGGCGGCGAGCCGTGCCCCCTCGCACAGCGGGCACGGGCCGTCCTTCAGGTACCGCTGCACCATGTCGCGGGTGCGCTGGCTCAGCGACGACAGGTCGCGCTTCAGGTACAGCCGCTCGAACCGGTCGGCGAGGCCCTCGAAGGCGATGTCGCGGCTGCCGCCGGTGTTGTCGACGTTCACCCGCGCGCCGCGCCCGCGCAGGAGGAACTCCCGCTCCGCGGCGCTGAACTCGCCCACCGGCCGCGTCGTGTCGAGGTCGGTGGTGTTCGTGTACGTCTGGCCCTGCCAGGTGCCGGCGGCGAACGGCGGGAACAGCACGGCGCCATCCGCGAGCGACTTCGCCGGATCGAGGATGCGGTCGTAGTCGGGCCGTACCGTGCGCCCGAGCCCGTCGCACCGCGGGCACATGCCGCTCGGATCGTTGAACGAGTACGCGGTCGCCGGTCCCGCGCTCGGCGTCCCGCACCGCGAGAACAGCACCCGGATCACCGAGTAGACGTCCGTCATCGTGCCGACCGTGGACCGGGAGTGCCCGCCGATGGGCTTCTGGTCGACGACGATCGCGGGGGAGAGGCCCTCCAGGGCATCCGCGTGCGGCCGCTCGTGCTTAGGCAGCCGGTTGCGTACGAACCACGGATACGTCTCGTTGAGTTGGCGCTGCGACTCGACCGCGATGGTGCCGAAGACGACCGACGACTTTCCCGAGCCGGAGACTCCGGTGAAGACGGTGAGGCGTTCCTTGGGTATGCGCAGGGTCACGTCCTGGAGGTTGTTCTCACGAGCGCCGACGATGTGCACGAAGGGGTGGCTGGGCCTGTTTGTACTCGGCATGCTCCCGACGCTAGGCCCGATACCGGACACCTCCTGTCGCCTTACCCCGCGCCCCTCACGGGGCCGGGACGTCACGGAGGGTGCCGTCCAGCTCGAGCCACCGGGTCACCCCGATCGACCTCAGGAACGGCAGGTCATGGCTGGCCACGATGAGCGCCCCCTCGTACGACTCCAGGGCCGAGGTCAGCTGCCGGACACTCGCCATGTCCAGATTGTTGGTCGGCTCGTCGAGCATGAGCAGCTGCGGCGCCGGTTCGGCGAGCAGCAGCGCGGCGAGGGTCGCCCGGAAGCGTTCCCCGCCGGACAGAGTCGCCGCCGGCTGGTCGGCCCGTGCCCCCTTGAACAGGAAGCGGGCCAGGCGGGCCCGGATCCGGTTGTTGGTGGCGTCCGGCGCGAACCGTGCCACGTTCTCCGCGACACTCAACTCCTCGTCCAGCACGTCGAGTCGCTGCGGCAGGAAGCGGAGCGGCACATGCGCCGTCGCCTCGCCCTCCACCGCGGCGAGTTCGCCGGAGATCGTGCGCAGCAGCGTCGTCTTGCCCGCGCCGTTGCGCCCGACCAGGGCGATGCGCTCGGGGCCGCGCAGCTCGAACTCGCCGTCCACGCGGGCCCCGTAGGCCAGACGCAGACCGCGCAGGGTCAGTACGGACCGGCCCTGCGGTACGGCGGTGCGGGGCAGGTCGACGCGGATCTCGTCGTCGTCCCGTACCGCTTCCACCGCCTCGTCCAGGCGCTCCCTCGCCTCGGTGAGTTTTCCCTCGTGCATGATGCGGTGCTTGCCGGCGGAGACCTGGGCCGCGCGTTTGCGCTCGCCCATGACGATCTTCGGCTCGCGTTTGGTGTCCCACATCTTCTGTCCGTAGCGCTTGCGCCGCGCCAACTTGACCTGCGCGTCGGCCAGTTCGCGCTTCTGCTTCTTCAGATCGGACTCGGCTACGCGCACCAGCCGCTCGGCCGCGTCCTGTTCGGCGGCGAGGGCCTCCTCGTATGCGGAATAGGACCCGCCGTACCAGGTGACCTCGCCGCCGCGCAGATCCGCGATCTGGTCGACGCGTTCCAGGAGTTCACGGTCGTGGCTGACCAGGATCAGCACCCCGGGCCACGCCTCCACGGCCGCGTACAGGCGCTGCCGCGCGTACAGGTCGAGGTTGTTCGTCGGCTCGTCGAGGAGCAGTACGTCGGGCCGGCGCAGCAGCAGCGCGGCGAGCCGCAGCAGCACCGACTCGCCGCCGGACACCTCGCCGATGGTGCGGTCCAGGTCGACGTGGCCGAGGCCGAGCTCGCCGAGCATGGCCTCGGCACGCTCCTCGACGTCCCAGTCGTCACCGACGGCGGAGAAGTTCTCCTCGCGTACGTCGCCCGCCTCGATGGCGTGCAGCGCGGCCCGCGTGCCGGCGATGCCCAGGGCCTCGTCGACGCGCAGCGTGGTGTCGAGCGTGATGGTCTGCGGCAGGTAGCCGATCTCACCGGAGACGCGGACGGTGCCCTCGGCCGGGGTCAGTTCGCCGGAGATCAGCTTCAACAGGGTCGATTTACCTGCCCCGTTGACGCCGATCAGGCCGGTGCGGCCCGGGCCGAAGGCGACCTGGAGTCCGTCGAAGACCCCGGTGCCGTCCGGCCAGGCGTAGGAGAGGGCGGTGACGGCGACGGACGCGGGGCCGGAGTGGTGCAGGGGAGCGTTGGTAGACATACATGCCTCGCGGTTGCTCGGTGGCGAACGGTGACGGGATACGACGCGTTCGAGACACCGCGGGTCACGGGCAACAAAAAAGGGCCTGTTCCGGCGGGGAGGACGGCTCGGGATGCCGAGGTCTCGCACGGCGACATGGACGCGGCTGGGCGGCACGTGGGAAAACGTGCGCTGCGTGACCATGCGCGGTGTCTCAGGACCTCAGACGAGCAACGTCCTACTCCGATCGACGACAACAGAACCGCTATACACCGTAAGAACCTGCCGTCGGGGGTGTCAACCGATTAACGTGGCGCGGGTGCCCCATGGCTCCCTCTCCGTCCCCGCCCGCCTCTTCCTCCTGGCGTACGACACCGGCAAGGACCGGGGCGCCGGCGCCCCTGATCTGCCGCTCGCGATCCGTGCGGCGGTCCTCGCGGAGCTGGCCGGGCGGGAGCTGGTCCACGAAGTCGACGGCATCGTGACCCCGGTGCTCGGCGCGCGGACCGACGACCCCGTCCTCGACCAGCTCATGGAGCTCATCGAGGAGTCCCGGCCCAGGAAGTGGCGCGGCTGGATCACGCACCGGGCCCGGTCCACGCATGCGCTGGTGCGGGAGGGGCTGGTCGAGGACGCCTATCTGCGCCCGGGCCGGCGCCGCGTCCTGGGCCTCTTCCCCAGTACGCACTACGCGCTGGAGCGGGCCGGATACGTGGAGATCCTGCGCGCGGAGGTGCTGGGCGCGGCGACGGGCCCGACGCCTCCCGCCGAGGTCCCCCGCGAGGACGCGACCCTGGCGGTCCTGGCCGCGTCGGGTCATTTCCGGGCCCTGCTCTCCTCCCGCGACCGCCGCCACCACAAAACCCGCCTGGAGGCCCTGGCCCACCGCGCGGGCCCGCACCTCCCCCCGATCGCCCGAGCCCTGGAAAAAGCAGTCAAATCAGCAGAAGAAGCAAGAACCAACGGAGGAGGCGGCTAACCCCGCCCGGCCCGAGGCCACGAGAAACGGCGCCCCCACCCCCGCCAGGGGCGCGGGGAACTGCGCCCCCAGCCCCGTCCAGGGTCGCGAGGATCGGCGCACCCAACCCCGTCCGGGGTCGCGAGGATCGGCGCCCCCACCCCCGCCAGGGGCGCGGGGAACTGCGCGACAAGCCCCCACCGGGCCCGCACCCGCCAACGACGGGACCCCCACCGAGGGGCGCGGGGAACTGCGCGACAAGCCCCCACCAACCCGAGCCGGACACACCGACCAGCCCCCGGCACGGGCCCGTCAGCGACACCACCGCCGCACAAACCACACGCACACCCCCGCACCCCCCACCACAAGAACCCCCGCAGCAACCACCCGCCCACCCCCGACAACCCCCACAGGCACCGCAGCCGCCCCCAACACCACCAGAGCCCCCACAACCGCCCCGGCCCCTTCAACCCACACCCGCGCAACACCCCGCCGCCCCACCGAAGAGCCCGCCCCAGAAGAGCCCGCCCCAAAAAGCCACGTATCGCTCGCCACCAGGTACGCCACCAGCAGCACGGCCACCCCACCGCCCTGCCACCCCCGCGTCTCACCGACTCCCGCGACGGCGACCGCCCCGCAGGCCAGGACCGAGGTCCGGTGCCGTGCGAGCCGATGCGTCCAGCGGGCCGACGCCAATGAGGGCCGCCGGTCCACCCCGGGCGCCGCCCACGCCGCGAACACCACCGCCCCGGCGAACAGCACCGCCCAGACCGCGGAGTGCACCGTCTCCCACGGCCGCCCGGCCATCACCAACAGGGCCACGCCGAGGACACGTACGGGCAGCGTCCGGGCCTCGTGCCGGGCCCAGTGGGCGACGTAGCGCGGCCAGGACACGCGCTGCTCCCGTACGGTCATCGAGGCCGCCCGCCCACCCGGCCCGACAGCAGCGGCGCAAGGGCCAGGTCCAGCGGCTCACCCACGGTGTGCCGCAGCACCGGAACCCCGCTGTCCCGCAGCGCGAACCGCATCGCGTCCCGGTCCGCGTGCCACAGCCGCAGCCCCAACTCGCCCGCGGCATCGCCCGGTTCGACCCGGGGGTCACCGCTCGGGATCTCCACGACGACGGGCCGCCGGGCCCGCCCCTGCAGATCCCGCAGCACCTTGAGGATCCGGGCGTCGCTCAGCGGCGTGAACACGTACACGAGGGCGCCCTCCGGCAGTGCGGGCTGCGGTACGCGCTCCAGGCCGGGCGCGTCGAACCGGCGGTCTTTGCGGACGTCGAGGACGCTCTCGACGATGCGGTAGAACGCGGCGTCCCCGGTCGCGGGCCGCAGCCACCGCGTCGTGCCGCCGGTCGAGACGACGCCGACACGGTCGTGGGTGCGCAGATACGCCCGGGCAAGGCCGGTGGCCGCCCGTACGGTTTCGTCCAGCGACGAGACCCCGGTCGCCGGGTCGACGACGTCACCGAACGCGTCGAGCAGCATCACCGTGTCGGCGGCCCGCTCGGCCGCGAACCGGTACAGCTGCACCGTGCCCCGCCGGGTCGTCGACGGCCAGTGGATCCGCCGCTGCCGCTCACCCGGCTCCCAGGCGCGCACCCCGATGATCTCGACGCCCTCACCGGTCTGCGCCGCCGTGTGCTCGCCGAGCCGCTGCGGCAGCCGCGCCGGGATGGGCGTGAACCGGGCGTGCGTGGCGTGCGGGAACACCGAGACGTCCACCGCGTTGACCCGCACGGAGCGGCGCACGGTGCCCCCGGCGTCGTACACGTCGAGGTCCACGGGCCCCAGTGACCAGCGGCCCCAGCGCAGCGCGGTGTGGCGCAGCGTCACCGTGGAGCGTCCCGCGACGACCTCGTCGAGCCGGAAACCGGGGCCGAGCGTGACACCGGGGTCGAGACGGACGGCGCCGCCGTCGTGCGCCACCGAGATCCGCACCGTGACGGTGTCCCCCTCGAAGCAGCGGCGCGGCTCCACCGTCACCGCTGTCTCGATCCGCCGGACGTAGGCGCGCGGCAGCGACAGCGCGAGGAGCACCAGCGGCGCCGCGGCGAGCGCGAGCAGCCACGGTTTACCCGTGAGAAGGGCCGCGCCGAGCGCGACGACGGCCGCGGACAGCAGCCGCAGGGCCCGTTCGCCCGGCCGCGGACCGCCGGGCGGCGGGGCGGGCGCCTGCGCCGCCTCGGTCCGGCCTTCGAGAGCGCGCAGCGCGGCGGCGTCGGGCCGGCGCACGGGTGGCGTCATGACGGGACGGCGGCGGTGCGCCGTGTCGAGGGCGTGGCGACGCCGGCGACGATCTCCCGCAGCACGTCGTCCGTGGACACCTCGCGCACCCACAACTCCGGTCGCAGCGACACCCGGTGGGCGAGCGCCGGTACCGCGAGGGCCTTCAGGTCTTCCGGGATCACGAAGTCGCGGCCGTTCAACACCGACCGGGCGCGGGCGAGTTGCACGAGTGCGAGTCCGCCGCGCGGGGACGCGCCGATGCTGATCTGGGGGTGCTCGCGGGTGGCGCCGACGAGTGCGACGGCGTACGCGAGAAGGTCGTCGTCGATCTCGACGCGCTCCACCGCGGCCCGCCAGGCCACCACGTCGGCAGGGTCCGCGAGCCGGTCGAGGACGGCTTCGGGCGCGGCCCGGTCGACCCGGGCCCGCAGCATGGACAGCTCCTCGTCGGCGGCCAAGTAGCCCATGCGCACGCGGAGTTGGAAGCGGTCGAGCTGGGCCTCGGGCAGCGAGTACGTCCCCTCGTACTCCACGGGGTTGGCGGTCGCGATGACCATGAACGGGTCGGCCAGCGGACGCGTCGCCCCGTCCACCGTCACCTGCGACTCGGCCATCGCCTCCAGGAGCGCCGCCTGCGTCTTGGGCGGCGTCCGGTTGATCTCGTCGGCGAGCAGCAGATGCGTGAAGACGGGCCCCGCGTGGAACACCATCTCGCCGCTCCGCTGGTCGTACAGGGACGCCCCGGTGACGTCCGACGGGAGCAGGTCCGGGGTGAACTGGATGCGGCGGAAGTCGAGGCCGAGCGTGGTGGCGAACGAGCGGGCCAGCAGCGTCTTGCCGAGGCCGGGCAGGTCCTCGACGAGCACGTGCCCGCCGGCCAGCACGCCCAGCATCACGAGTTCGAGGGCGTCCGGCTTGCCCACGACCGCACGGCCGACCTCGCGCAGCACGGCGGAGGCCTGATCGCCGACCTGTTCGGGCGTCATGGACCGAGGTGGCGAGACCCGGGGCTGTACGGAGGCCGGTAGGGGCTGCGATGCGGAGTGCTGCGTCACGTCGTTCTTCCTCATCCTGCCGGGTCGTCGGTGCGGGTACGGGTACGGGGGTCGCCGAGCGCTTCGAGGCGGTCGACGAGACGGCGCAGCACGTCGACGGGCACGTCGCCGTCGGGCCCGGTGCGGGGCGTCGCCGGCCCGAGCCACGGCCACAGGTCCGCCCCGATCAGTTCGGCGGCGCGCTCCGGCTGCTGGTCGAGCGAGACGTGGTGGTGCTCGGCGAGCGTGGCCGCGAACAGGCGGCGCAGTTCGGGCCGGAGCACCGCGCGGTAGTAGAGGGCGCCGTCGGAGCCGGCGGCCGTGCGGATGTTGCTCCGCCACTCGCCCATGCCGGGGGCCCGCGCGCGCAGCAGCCGTACGTCGTCGCGCCGCCCGGAGTCGAAGGCGCCCGCGCCGACGACGTACCGTGCGACGGCGAGCGCGGTGACGACGAGCACGGCCACCACGGCACCTGCCGCCTCCGCCCCGTCGACAAGCAGCACCAGAACGGCGGCGGACACGCCCATCACACCGAGCAGCAGCAGGAGTTGTCGGGCCGTCAGATCCTGGCGCGCGCGAACCAGCGGGTCGCCGTGGTCTCTGAAGTGCTGGGTCACCCCGCGGCCTCCCGGTCGTCGAGCTGTGCGGCGATCTCCTCGAGAGCGGTGGCGGCGGCCTCGCGCCGGGTCTCGTCCATCGGGTGCGAGGAGTAGCGCGCTTCGCGGAACAGCGCGGTGAGGCGGGGTGCGGCCGGGCCCGCGGCGAGGCCCGCGCGGGCGGCGCGCGTGAGCAGGTCGGCGGGGCTGTCGGAGGCGCGGCGGTCCACGCCGGAGGCGGCGAGGGCCTCCTCCATGGCGGCGTAGCAGGCGATCACGGCCGCTCGCGCGTCCCCGCCCTCGGTCAGCGCCCGGCGCCCCGACCCCACGGCGGACAGCAGCAGTGTCCGGTCCTGGTCGGTCTCGTCCGCGGCCGGTCCCGCACCGGGCTCGGGCAGTGTGAGACCCCGGCGCAACCGGCGGCGTACCAGGACCACGAGCATCACCACGAGCCCGGCCGCCGCGATGAGGGCGATCACGCCGAGGAGAAGGTAGAGCGGCCAGGGCGTGGAGTTCCCGCTGCCCGCCGGCCCCCCCTGAGCACCGCCCGTCATCGGCGCGAGGCTCGGCGGCGGGGGCGGCTGCTCGGCGGGCGAGCTGTGCCGGGTGAAGCGGTGCAGGACCAGGGCGAGGATCCCGAGCAGGAGCGGCCCGGCCAGGAGCAGGGGGAGGGCGACCTGTCGCAACCGTTCCCCGGCCGGCGACGGTGTGGTGCGGTTCGCGCCGATCCGGGTGCGCAGCCGCCTCGTGCAGAGAGTGAAGCCCAGTGTCCAGGCGGCGACGAGCGCGACCACCACGATCCCGCGGTCGCCCAGCGCGCCCTTTCCGGAATGGAGGAGGCCGTGACCGGGGCGCAGCACCAGCGCGGCCGTGGACAGCAGGACGACGAGCCCGGCGGCGATCACCGCCGCGGACGGTCCGGACGTCGTCCCGCGTCCGTCCTGCCCCCCGTGCACCATGGAGCCCCCCGCCGAGCGCGTCCCCCCGGACGCTTGTTCCCACGTCCCCCGGACGCCTGTTCCACCGCATCCTGGCATCCGCTGCCCCGGCTGTCAGCAACTTCTTTGTGCGATGCATGTGGTTCACCTGCGGTTCGGCCCGGCGTCCGCGACGAGCCCGCTACGCCGTCCCGCAGCCGCGGTCATCCCACGGGACCGCTCAGTACGCGTCCCGCAGCAGCTCCGCCAGGTCCCCGTCCAGGTCCACGTGGAGCGACTCCTCGCCGACCGGCACCAGCGCCGTCGTGTCCGACAGGAAGCGCTGGATCTCGCCCGTGCGGATGTGCACGATCGCGGTGCCCTCCGCGGCGTGGAACTCCAGGACCGTCCGGTCGTACCCGTACGGCCGGACCCGTACGTCACCGGCGCCCGCGGTCTCCGTCATCCCGGAGGTGAGCAGTTCCCGGGCGAACGTCCAGCACACGTCGACGCCTTCCAGGGTGGCGGGGGCCGGGAAGGACATGCGCACGGCGAACGGGTCGCGTACGTCGTAGCCCAGCGTGGCGGGGATGCTCGCCATCCGGGGGGCGGCGGCGACCAGACGGGCCTCTACGGCTTGCTCGATGACGATGGACAACGCCAGCTCCTTGGGACAACTGCACGGACGACGACGGACGGTCGGACGGGCTCATTTGAATAGACGTCGGAATGGGGAAATCCGTGCACCAGAAGCCGGACGAAACACGAGTGACCTCTGTCACCGGTTTCAATCCCGGTGCTCTGGACGCCACCCGGATGGTGGACTACCTTCGCGCGCCATGACGCGACTGAGGACTGTGAGGACAGGGCGGAACATGGGGCGTACGGGGAAGGCGGGACGGACGGCGGCGGCCTGCGCGGCGGCGCTCCTCGCGGCGGTCGCGCTCGGTGTCGCACCGGGGCCCGCCGCCGCCAGGACACCGGCCTGGGAGCTGAAGGACACGCACACCGACGCCCGCTTCCGGGGGCTGGCCGCCGTCGACCGGCACACGGCGTGGGTCGCCGGGTCCAAGGGCACGGTGCTGCGCACCACGGACGGCGGCGCGCACTGGAAGCCGGTGTCGCCGCCCGGCGCGGACGCGCTGGAGTTCCGCGACATCGAGGCGTTCGACGCCCGCCGCGCGGTGGTCCTGGCCATCGGCGAGGGCGAGGCGTCCCGGATCTTGCGCACCGATGACGGCGGCGCCACCTGGACGGAGTCGTTCCGCAACACCGACCCGAAGGCGTTCTACGACTGCGTCACGTTCTTCGACCGCCGCCACGGCCTCGCGATGAGCGACCCGGTCGACGGCAGGTACCGCATCCTGTCGACCCGGGACGGGGGCCGTTCCTGGCGGGTCCTGCCGAACACCGGGATGCCGCCCGCGCAGAGCGGCGAGGCGGGCTTCGCCGCGTCCGGGCAGTGCCTGGTGGCGTCCGGGCCGCGCGACGTCTGGCTCGCCACCGGCGGCGGCGCGGCCTCCCGGGTGCTGCACTCCGCCGACCGCGGTCTGACCTGGACCGCGACGAAGACCCCGATCCCGGCGGGCGACGCCGCCCGGGGCGTCTTCGGCCTCGCCTTCCGCGACCGGACCCACGGCATCGCCGTCGGCGGCGACTACAACGCGGGGCTGCCCTCGCCGCGGGCCGCGGCGGTGACCGGCGACGCGGGCCGCAGCTGGACCCCGTCGGCGCAGCCCCCGCCCGCCTATCGCTCCGGCGTCGCCTGGCTCCCGCACAGCCGTACCGCCGCGCTCGCGGTCGGCCCGACCGGCACCGACCTCACCACGAACGGCGGCCGCACCTGGCGCACCGTGGACCCGGGCTCGTACGACACCGTCGACTGCACGCACGACGGCGCGTGCTGGGCGGCGGGCGAGAAGGGACGTGTGGCACGCCTCGGTCACCGGGTCGGCCAGGACCGGTCCTGACCGCGGAGCGCACATTCCGATTACGGTACAAACCCGATCAACGGGTCACCGGCGGTCTTGTGAGAGCCGTTGAAATGTGCATGATCTACGCGTATGGCCATGCCCGCACAACCGCAAAAAGGACAACCGGCCGCCGCGATCGCCCTGCGCGCGGTGCACAAGGTGTTCGGTGACGTGCGCGCCGTCGACGGAGTCGAACTCGACGTGGCCGAGGGCGAGTTCTTCTCGCTGCTCGGCCCGTCCGGGTCCGGCAAGACGACCGTGCTCCGTCTCGTCGCCGGTTTCGAGACACCGACGAGCGGCGCCGTCCTCCTCGACGGCGCCGACGTCACCCGGCACGCCCCCTTCGAGCGCGACGTCACCACCGTCTTCCAGGACTACGCGCTCTTCCCGCACATGAGCGTCGAGCAGAACGTCGCCTACGGCCTCAAGGTGCGCAGCGCGAGCCGCCGGGAGCAGGCCGAGCGGGCCCGCGCCGCTCTCGCCTCCGTCCGACTCGAAGGGTTCGGCGGGCGCAGACCAGGGCAGCTCTCCGGCGGCCAGCGTCAACGCGTCGCGCTGGCACGGGCGTTGGTCGTACGCCCCCGCGTGCTGCTCCTCGACGAGCCGCTCGGCGCCCTCGACCTCAAGCTGCGCGAACAGATGCAGACCGAGCTGAAGGAGTTGCAGCGGGTAAGCGGGATCACCTTCGTCCTCGTCACCCACGACCAGGCCGAGGCCCTCGCGCTCAGCGACCGCGTCGCCGTCATGAACGCCGGGCGCGTCGAACAGGTGGGCACGCCGGGGGAGTTGTACGAAACGCCCGCCTCCGCGTTCGTCGCGTCCTTCGTCGGCACGTCCAACACCCTCACCGGCGCGGCCGCCGAGCTGATCGTGGGGAAAGCCGGGACATTCGGCGTCAGACCCGAGAAGATCCGTGTGCTGCCCGACGAGGGGGAGCACGATCGTGCCCACCACAGCGAGGTGCGCGGTACTGTCGCCGACGCCGTCTACCTCGGGGACAGCACCCGCGTCGTCGTCGACACCGACGCCGGCGCGCGCTTCGTCGTCGTACGGCAGAACCTCGACACGACCGCGGCCGACGCCCTCGCCCTGCCGGGCAGCCGCGTCCTGCTCCGCTGGCACCGACGGCACAACGTCCCACTGCACAACACGACTTGAGCGCCACGCCGCACAGCACGACGTGAGCGACCCACCGCACAGCACGACTTGAGCGACCCACGCGAATCGACCGACAGGGAGACCTCGTGCGCGCACCTCGAACCCTCATGGCCGCCACCGCCCTCGGCGGACTGCTGCTCGTCACCGCCTGCGGCTCATCGGACGACGGGGGCGGCGGCTCCTCGGGCGCGCCCGGCGGGCAGGGCTTCACCCCGCCGAAGCTGTCCGCGCCCACCTCCCTCGGAAAGACCGAGGGCAAGGTCAACCTCATCGCCTGGGCCGGTTACGCCGAGGACGGCTCGAACGACCCGAAGGTCGACTGGGTCACCCCCTTCGAGAAACGCACGGGCTGCCAGGTCAGCACCAAGGTCGCCGGAACCTCCGACGAGATGGTCAACCTGATGAAGACCGGCCAGTACGACGCCGTCTCCGCGTCCGGCGACGCCTCCCTGCGCCTGATCGCCTCCGGCGACGCCGCCCCCGTCAACACCGACCTCGTGCCCAACTACGCGGACATCTTCCCGGGGCTCAAGATGCAACCCTGGAACTCCGTCAAGAAGGTCGCCTACGGCATCCCGCACGGCCGCGGCGCCAACCTCCTCATGTACCGCACCGACAAGGTGTCCCCGGCCCCCGACTCCTGGAAGGCCGTCTTCGACGACGCGTCCGCGTACAAGGGCAAGGTCACCGCCTACGACTCCCCGATCTACCTCGCCGACGCCGCGTTGTATCTGATGAAGACCCGGCCCGGCCTCGGCATCAAGGACCCGTACGCACTCGACCAGAAGCAATTCGACGCCGCCGTCGCCCTGTTGAAGAAGCAGAACGGGAACGTCGGCGAGTACTGGAGCGACTACCTGAAGGAGATCTCCGCCTTCAAGAGCGGCGACTCGGTGATCGGCACCAGCTGGCAGGTCATCGTGAACACCGCCCAGGCCGAGAAGGCCCCCGTCAAGGCCGTCCTCCCGAAGGAGGGCGCCACCGGCTGGTCCGACACGTGGATGGTCTCCGCGAAGGCCGAACACCCCAACTGCGCCTACAAATGGCTCGACTGGATCGTCTCGCCCCAGGCCAACGCGCAGGTCGCCGAGTACTTCGGCGAGGCACCCTCGAACGCCAAGGCCTGTGAGCGGACGACCGACAAACAGCACTGCGCGACCTACCACGCCGACGACGCCGCCTACTGGAAGCAGGTCCACTTCTGGACCACACCCATCCCGCAGTGCCTCGACGGACGCACCGACGTCACCTGTGTGCCGTACGCGAAGTGGGTGCAGGCGTGGACCGGGATCAAGGGCTGAGGTGGCCGTGACCGTCGGGAAGAAGGCCGCCGGGGCGCTGCGCCGCAGCCCCCGGCTGCGCCTCGCCCTGCTCCTCGCGGCGCCCCTGACCTGGCTCGTCGTCGCCTACCTGGGATCGCTCGCGGTGCTCTTCCTGTCGGGCCTGTGGACCACGGACCCGTTCACGTCGGACATCGTGCGCAGCTGGACGCTCTCCAACTTCAAGACGTTGTTCACGACGGACGTCTACCGCCAAGTCGCCCTGCGCAGCGTGGGAGTTGCTCTCGGCGTCACGGCGCTGTGCATCGTGCTCGCGTTTCCGATCGCGTTCTACACGGCGCGCGTCGCCCGTCCCCGGTGGCGCCCGCTGCTCGTCGTCGCCCTCCTCACGCCGCTGTGGGCGAGTTACCTCGTCAAGGCCTACGCGTGGCGCGTCATGCTCGCCGAAGGGGGCCTGCTGGACTGGCTGTTGACCCCGTTCGGGATCAGCGGGCCCGGCTACGGACTGACCGCGACGGTCCTGGTCCTGACCTACCTCTGGCTGCCGTACATGATCCTGCCGATCCACGCCGGTCTCGAACGCGTCCCCGACCGGCTGCTCGACGCCTCCGCCGACCTCGGCGCCCGCACCTGGCGCACCTTCCGCACGGTGCTGCTGCCGCTCGTCCTGCCGTCCGTCGCGGCGGGCTCCGTCTTCACGTTCTCGCTCAGCCTCGGCGACTACATCGCCGTCCAGATCGTCGGCGGCAGGACCCAGCTCATCGGCAACGTCATCTACGCCAACATCACGCTCGACCTGCCGCTGGCCGCCGCCCTCGGCACCGTGCCGGTCGTCGTCATCGTCCTCTACCTGCTCGCCGTGCGCCGCACCGGCGCGCTCAGCAGCCTCTGAAGGAGCCCGTGGTGCACCTGTCCCGCCCCGCGCGCGTCGCACTGCGCGTCGGCGCCTGCGCCGGCTTCGCCGTCATCTACGTCCCGCTGCTCCTTGTCATCGTCAACTCCGTCAACCAGGACCGCAGTTCGAGCTGGCCGCCGAGCGGTCTCACCCTGCGCTGGTGGCGGGACGCCTGGCACAGCGCGGGCGCCAGGGACGCCCTGTGGACCTCGGTCAAGGCGGGCCTCGGCGCCACGCTCATCGCCCTCGTCCTCGGCACGCTCATCGCCCACGCCGTCGCCCGGCACCGCTTCTTCGGCCGGAACGCGATCTCCTTCGCCGTCGTCCTGCCCATCGCGCTGCCCGGCATCATCACGGGCGTCGCCCTCAACACGGCCTTCCGTACGGTCCTGGAACCGCTCGGGATCGGCCTCGGCCTGTTCACGGTGGTCGTCGGACACGCCACGTTCTGCGTCGTCATCGTCTTCAACAACGTCGCCGCCCGGCTGCGCCGCCTGCCGGGCTCGTACGAGGAGGCGGCCATGGACCTGGGCGCCGGTACCTTCCGCACGTTCCGTGACATCACGTTCCCGCTGACCCGCTCGGCGCTCGCGGCCGGCGGCCTGCTCGCGTTCGCGCTGTCCTTCGACGAGATCGTGGTCACCACGTTCACGGCCGGCCCCGGCGTCCAGACCCTCCCGCTGTGGATCTTCTCCAACATGGCCAGACCGCAGCAGGCCCCCGTGGTCAACGTCGTCGCCGTCGTCCTCGTCCTGCTGTCGGTGATCCCGGTCTACGTGGCCCAGCGGCTGTCCTCCGACACGGCGGCGGGCAGCCGGGTGTAGTCCGCCGCTCTACTTCTCCATGGCCTCGGCGAACAGCGGCACCACGTGCTCGAGCGCGTACTGGACGGACAGGATCGAGTCGGTGGCGAAGGCCGAGCTGATGTCCTTGTCGTCGAAGACCACCGAATGCCCCTTCTTCGCCGCCGGGATCGACGCGTAGAGCGGGTCGGAGCTGATCTTCTTCGCCGTGGTGCCGATCGGGGCCATCACCATCAGATCGGCGTCGAGCATCTGGAGGTTCTCCTCCGACACGGGCACGGAGAACGCCTTGCCCGCCTTCTTCTCCACCGCCGGGTTGTTCTCGAAGCCGAGCCGCTCGACGAAGTCGACACGGCCGGTGCCGCGCACGTACGCGCCCCAGGTCGAGGCCGTACGGGAGCCGATGGTGATGGTCTTGTCCTTGAACTCGGGGTGCGCGGCGGCCGCTTCGCTGAACTGCTTCTCGGTGTCCGCGATCAGCCTCTCGCCCTTCTCGGGCACGCCGAGCGCCTGGGCGACCATCGTCGTCTGCTTCTTCCAGGTCTGCTTGTACTGGTCGCCGCCCTTGGGCACACCGACGGTCGGAGCGATCTTGCTGAGGGTGTCGTAGCGGGTCTGGTCACCGCTCGACTTGGTGTCGAGGATGAGGTCCGGCTCGAGCGCCGCGATCTTCTCGTACTCGGGCTCGAGGGTGCCGATCTTCTGCGGCGACTTGTCGTACTTCGCCGTGACCCAGGGGCCGAGGCCGTCTCCGCCGAACGCCAGCCAGTCGCTCGCCCCGACGGGCTGCACGCCGAGCGCGAGAGCCGTCTCCGCGTCGCCCCACCCAAGAGCGACCACGCGCTTGGGCTGCTCCTCGACCGTGATGGTGCCGAACTTGGTGGCCACCTTCGCGGGGAAGGCGCCGGAGGACTTCCGGCCCGCGCTGTCGGCGTCGTCGTCCGTGCCGGAGCCGCAGGCCGCGAGGGAACCGGCCAGCGCGAGAGCGAGAGCGCCGACGAGGAACCGGGAGCGGCGCCGGCCGGTACGGGGGGTGGTGGGGCTGGACATGGGTGTGCTCTTTTCCTGGATCACAAGAGGGGTCGGGCCTGGGCGGCCGGGGTGGAGGAGGCGGCGATGTGATGGCGCCCCATCGGGACGATGAGCGGGGTGCCGGACGCCGGGTCGGGGACGACGGTGCTGCGCAGTCCGAAGACCTGCTCGACGAGGGACTCGCTGACGATGTCGGAGGGTGCGCCCTCCGCGACGATCCGGCCGTCCTTCATGGCGACGAGGTGGTCGGCGTAGCGGCAGGCCAGGTTGAGGTCGTGCAGGACCACGACGAGCGTGACGCCGCGCTCCCGGTTGAGGTCGGTCAGCAGGTCCAGGACGTCGAGCTGATGGCTGATGTCGAGGTACGTCGTCGGCTCGTCGAGCAGCAGGACGTCCGTCTGCTGGGCCAGGGCCATGGCGATCCACACGCGCTGGCGCTGGCCGCCGGAGAGCTCGTCGATGGAGCGCTCCGCGAGGTCGAGGACGTCCGTCGCGTGCAGGGCCGTGGCGACGGCTTCGTCGTCGGCGGGCGTCCACCGCCGGAACCAGCCCTGGTGCGGATAGCGGCCCCGTCCGACGAGATCGGCGACGGTGATCGACTCGGGCGCGACCGGCGTCTGCGGCAGCACGCCGAGCACCGCGGCGACCTCCTTGGTGGACATGGAGTGCACGCTGCGCCCGTCGAGCAGGACCGTGCCCGCCGTCGGGGCGAGCAGCCGGGCCATCGAGCGCAGCAGGGTCGACTTGCCGCAGGCGTTCGGGCCGACCACGACGGTGATCCGGCCGGACGGGATGTCGGCGTCGAGCCCGGTGATGATCCGGCGCTCGCCGTAGCCGAGTTCGAGGCCGCGGGCCTGCAGGGTGTGCGGGGAGGCCACGGGCGTCTCCTCGTCGTCGGGGCGGATGGGTGTGAGGGGTGCGGGCACGGTCAGCCACCCCGCCCGGCACGGTTGGCGCGGGCCAGGAGCCACAGCAGGTAGGGGGCGCCGATCACGCTCGTGACGATGCCGACCGGCAACTGGGTGCCGGGGATCAGGTGATGCCCGGCGAAGTCGGCGACGATCACGAGCAGGGCGCCGATCGCGGCGGAGGGCAGCAGCGCGGCACCCTGCCCCGGCACCAGACGCCGGGCGATGGGCGGCGACACGAAGGCGACGAACCCGACGGGCCCCGCGGCGGCCGTCGCCACCCCGGCGAGGGCGGTGGCGCAGGCGAGCAGGGCGAGCCGGTCCCGCTCGACGCGTGCGCCGAGCCCGCCGGCCGTGTCGTCGCCGAGTTGCAGCGCGGGCAGCGCGCGGGCCGCCAGGGCGGTGAGCGGCACGAGCAGCACGGCGCCGACGAGCAGGGGCCAGAACTGCGGCCAGGAACGCCCGTTGAGGCTGCCGGCCAGCCACAGGAACGCGGTCTGCGCCTCGGTCACGTCCGAGCGGGTCATCTGGTACGAGATCACGCTCGACAGGCCCGTCCCGATGCCCAGGCCGACGAGGACGAGGCGGTAGCCGCTCACGCCCTTGCGCCAGGCGAGCAGATAGACCGCGGCGCCCGCGACGAGGGCACCGGCAAGCGCCACGAACGACAGCGGCGTCCCGCTCAGCCCCGCGAGCCCGCCGGCCAGGACGACGGCGGCGCCCGCGCCCGAGCTGACCCCGATCACGTCGGGGCTCGCCAGCGGATTGCGCAGCAGCGTCTGGAACACGGCGCCGGACAGGCCGAAGCAGCAGCCGACGAGCAGGGCCAGCAGGGCGCGCGGCAGGCGCAGTTCGAGGACGACGAACCGCGAGCCGCTGTCGCCGCCGCCCAGCAGGGTGGCGAGGACGTCCGGTATCGGCACGGTGTAGTCGCCGTAGCTGAGCGCGGCGCACAGCGCGGCGAACGCGGCCAGGAGCAGGCCGCCGCTGACGCCGGTGAACCGGGCACGCCCGCGGCGCCGTACCGAGGCCACCCGGGCCTTCGCCGCGCGCAGGGTGTCCTCGTCCGGCCGGGCGTCGCGCGCGGCCGGGGCGGGACGGAGCGTGTCGCTCACAACTCCACCGTCTTTCTGCGGCGTACGAGGATGACGAAGGGGATGGCGCCGAGCGCGGCCGTCATGACTCCGACCTGGACCTCGCCGGGCCGCGCGATCAGCCGGCCGACGACGTCGGCGAGCAGCAGCGAGGCAGGTGCGAGCAGGGCGCTGTAGGGGAGGATCCACCGGTAGTCGGGTCCGGTGATCAGGCGTGCCGCGTGCGGAACGGCCAGGCCCACGAAGGCGATCGGACCCGCGACGACCGTGGCGGCCCCGCAGAGCAGGACCACACAGGCCGCGGCGCCGAGCCGGGCCAGGGCGATCCGCTGGCCGAGTCCGCGGGCGGTGTCGTCGCCCAGGGCGAGGGTGTTGAGCTGCGGGCCCAGCGCGAGGGCCAGCACGCCGCCGACGGCGATGAACGGCAGGGCCTGCCAAAGCACGTCGCCCTCCCGGCCGGTGAGGGAACCGACCTGCCAGAAGCGGAACTGGTCGAAGGTCTTGCCGTCCGTGAGCAGCATCGCGCTGGTCACGGCGGAGAGGGTGGCGGCCACGGCGGCCCCGGACAGGGCGAGCTTCACCGGGGTGGCGCCCTCACGGCCCATGCTGCCGATCCCGTAGACGAGCACGGCGGCGAGGCAGGCGCCGAGGAAACCGAACCAGATGTACTGCCGCGGCTCGGTCAGGGCGAGCACGCTGATGGCGAAGACGACGAAGACGGAGGCTCCGGCGTTGACGCCCAACAGGCCGGGGTCGGCGAGGGGGTTGCGGGCCACGCCCTGCATGACGGTGCCCGCGAGTCCGAGCGCCAGGCCCGCGAGCAGGCCGGCCGCCGTGCGCGGGATCCGGACCTCCTGCACGATGAGCTGGGCGCGGTTGCCGCGGTCGGGGTGGAGGAGTCCGGCGACGACGTCGTCGAGCGGTACGTGCCCCGAGCCGACGCCGAGGCTCAGGGCCACGGCGGCCACGAGGACGAGAGCGACCCCGCCGAGCCCGAGGAGCAGCCGTCCCGTTCTTCGTCCTGCCTTGCTGGGTCGCACTGGTTCCGTTCCGTGTTCGCTGGTCAGCCGCGCAGCGGCCGGCATCGGAACACGAGGTTCCACGCCTAAGGTGAGGCTAACCTAATATCAGATAATGTTCACGCAGCAACTACTCTGAGCGGGCAGGCGGGGCCCTCCGCGGACACCGCCGGAGACCCGTTTTCGAACTCAGGAGTTGGCTTGCCGCACACCACGGACACCGGATACGTGGAACTGCGCTCCGCGGACCGGCTGCGCGAACTCCTCGGCGAGCCGCACCCGATCGTGATCGACAAGGTCCACCCCCGCCTCGACGACCTGGACCGCGGACTCATCGCCCGCTCGCCGTTCTGCCTGCTCTCCACGGCCGACGCCCAGGGCAACTGCGACGTGTCGCCCCGCGGGGACGGCCCCGGATTCGCGCACATCATCGACGACGGCACGCTCGCCCTCCCGGACCGGCCCGGCAACCGCCGCGGCGACAGCTTCCACAACATCCTTCAGAACCCGCACGCGGGCCTGCTGTTCCTGATACCCGGCGCCACCGACGTCCTGCGGGTCAACGGCCGGGCCCGCATCCTCACCGACGCGCCCTTCTTCGACGCCATGGCCGTCAAGGGACAACGGCCCGCCCTGGCGCTGCTCCTGGACATCGACGACATCTACCTCCACTGCCCGCAGTCGCTGCGCCGCTCGGGCCTGTGGAAGCCGACCACCTGGGAGAACGCGGCCCGAAGCGTCTAGCTTCTAGGCTTGACCCATGCGGATGATCACGGGGGTCCCCGAAGGCTGGCCGACGGACGAGGCGGCGGCGCGCGCGGTGCAGGACGCGCTGCGCGACCGCGTCGTACGGGACGAGACCGGGCCCGCGCCGGGGACGGGCACGGTCACCGGGATCGACGTCGCCTACGACGACGCACGCGATCTCGTAGCGGCGGCCGCGGTCGTCCTCGACGCCGCGACGCTCGACGTCGTCGAGGAGGCCACGGCCGTCGGACGCGTCGCCTTCCCCTACGTGCCGGGCCTGTTGGCGTTCCGCGAGATCCCGGCGGTCCTGGGCGCCCTGAAGGCGCTGCGCACCGACCCGGGGCTCGTGGTCTGCGACGGCTACGGCCTCGCGCACCCGCGCCGCTTCGGCCTCGCCAGCCATCTCGGCGTCCTCACGGGGCTGCCCACGATGGGCGTCGCCAAGAATCCGTTCGCCTTCGAGCACGGCTCGCTGGGCCAAGAGCGGGGGAGCGCCGTCGCGCTGCGGGACGGGGACGAGGAGGTCGGCCGCGCCCTGCGCACCCGCGACGGCGTGAAGCCGGTGTACGTCTCGGTGGGCCACCGCGTCTCCCTGGCGGGCGTGTGCGCGCACACCCTGGCCCTGACGCCCGCCTACCGGCTCCCGGAGACGACCCGCAGGGCGGACCGCCTGTGCCGGGACGCACTGATCGACCTCAGCGCCCGCCCGTGAACTCCCGCGTGCCCGCGCCCTCTCAGCGCTCCGCGGCGACCCGGAAGCCGATCCCCGCCGCCGTGAGCCGTGCGATCAGCGCGTCGCCCATCGCCACGGCGGTGGTCACCTGGCCCGAGGTGTCCGGGAGTTCGTCCAGGGCGAGGCAGAGCGCGGACTCCGCCAGCATCTTCGCGGTCTCCCCGTACCCGGGGTCACCGCCGGAGACCTCCGTGTAGACCCGGCGCCCGCCGCCCTCGCCCACGAACCGCACCGAGAACCAGCTCTTGGCCCTGCGCGCCTCGTCGGGTCCGTCGCCGGGCAGCAGCCGGCCGCTCAGCCAGCGCCGCACGGGCGGCACTTGGGCCGCCGCGAACAGCGCGCCGACGGCCGCGGCCCCGCCCAGCGCGACCGGCAGCGACTTCACGGCCGCGTAGTGCCGGTAGCGGAAGTCCGGTCCGTAGCGCTCAAGGGCCCGCGCGGAGCGCTGCACCACCTGCGGATCGATCGTCGGCAGCGGCAGGGCCCACGCGCCGACCTCCTTGGCGAACCGCGGCGTCCCCACCGGCGCGTACGCGCTGCGGCCCACGACCCGCGGCTGGTGGCGGCGCCGGTCCTGCTGTGCGGCGAGCATCTGCCGGGCCCGCCCGAACTGGTTCAGCGCGGACGCGAACGTACCGCCCGAGGGTGCGGCGTTCGTCCGCACGAACCCGTCGACCCGCAGTGGCACGGCCTCCGGCAACTGCCGCACGGTGAAGTACGCGCCCAGGTCGTGCGGGACCGAGTCGAAGCCGCACGCGTGCACGAGCCGGGCACCCGTCTCGCGCGCGCGGGCGTCGTGCCGCACATACATGAGGTCCACGAACTCGGGCTCGCCCGTGAGGTCCACATAATCGGTGCCCGCCTCGGCGCACGCGGCCACAAGTCCCTCCCCGTACTCCAGGTACGGGCCCACGGTCGTGGCCACCACACGCGCGCGGCCGGCGAGTTCGCGCAGCGACGCCGCGTCGGCCACGTCCGCCCGCTCCAGCGGCAGCACCGCGCACGCCGGGTCGATGCCGGTGAGCCGCTCGCGCAGCCGCTCCAGCTTGGCCAGGGAGCGGCCGGCGATCGCCCAGCGCAGGCCCTCCGGGGCGTGCGCCGCGAGGTACTCGGCGGTGAGCATCCCCACGAAACCCGTCGCCCCGAACAACACCACGTCGTACGTCCTGTCCGCGCTCCCCGGGTGCTCAGGGCCCCCGGAGTTCCCGGAGGTACCAGGGGATCCAGGGGTTCCAGGCCTGTTCATGACACTCCTCGCCGCGCTCCCGCGCCGTTGCCGGTGGCCGAGGCTAGCGTGCGCGCGGCCGGCGGACCCGGCCGGGCCGCAAATTGGCTAAGCGCTTGCTCGTCGGGGGGTTGTGCTGACCGGAACGGGTTCATAGCATCACCGGTGTTACATCAGTTGTGTCACAGACTGGGGGCGTGGCGGGATGGCAGTGGCAGGCACGGAATCCGGCGGCGGCCCGCTGGCCGGGGTGCGCGTGGTCGAACTCGCCGGAATCGGCCCGGGGCCGTTCGCCGCGATGCTCCTCGCCGACCTCGGCGCCGATGTCGTACGGGTCGACCGGCCCGGCGGCACGGGCCTCGCGATCGACCCCGCGTACGACGTCACCAACCGCAACAAACGGTCGGTGATCATCGACCTGAAGGCACCGGACGGCGCCGAGCGGGTGCTGCGCCTCACCGACCGCGCCGACGTACTGATCGAGGGGTACCGGCCGGGCGTCGCCGAGCGCCTGGGCGTGGGCCCCGGCACCTGTCACGCCCGCAACCCGAAGCTGGTCTACGGCCGGATGACCGGCTGGGGCCAGGAAGGCCCCCTCGCCCAGCGCGCCGGGCACGACATCGGGTACATCGCGCTCACCGGCGCCCTCGGCATGATCGGCAAGCCCGACGAGCCGCCGACCGTCCCCGCCAACCTCGTCGGGGACTACGCGGGCGGCTCGCTCTACCTCGTCGTCGGCATCCTCGCCGCCCTCCACCACGCCCGCGCGACCGGCGCGGGACAGGTCGTCGACGCCGCGATCGTCGACGGCACCTCCCATCTCGCCGCGATGATCCACGGCATGCTCGCGGCCGGCGGCTGGCAGGACCGGCGCGGTGCCAACCTCCTCGACGGCGGCTGCCCGTTCTACGGCACGTACGAGACCGCCGACGGCCAGTACATGGCGGTCGGCGCCCTTGAGCAGCAGTTCTACGACGAGTTCATCCGCCTCATGGGCCTCACCGGGAGTGCGCCCGCACGCAAGGACCTGGCCCGCTGGGGCGAGCTGCGCGAGGCCATCGCCGCCCGGTTCAAGCAGCGCACGAGAGACGAATGGACGGCCGTCTTCGAGGGCTCCGACGCCTGCGCGGCCCCCGTCCTCTCGCTGCGTGAGGCCCCCGGCCACCCGCATCTCGCCGCCCGCTCCACCTTCGTCGACCACGGCGGCATCACCCAGCCCGCACCCGCGCCCCGCTTCTCCGCCACGCCCACCGCGGTCCGCTCGGGCCCCGCCCGGCCGGGCGCCGACACCGCGGAGGTGGCCCGCGACTGGGGTGTACCGGAGCTGACAGAGCCCACCGACTCCGAGCCCACCGACTCATCGAAGAAAGGCAGTTGATCGCGAGCATGGAGCGACGCCTGTACAGCGCCGAGCACGAGGCGTTCCGCGAGACCGTCCGCACCTTCCTCGCCAAGGAGGTGACCCCGCACTACGAGCAGTGGGAGAAGGACGGCATCGTCGCGCGCGAGGCCTGGCTCGCCGCCGGACGCCAGGGGCTGCTCGGTCTCGCCGTGCCCGAGGAGTTCGGGGGCGGCGGCACCACCGACTTCCGCTACAGCGCCGTACTGGCCGAGGAGTTCACGCGCGCGGGCGCCGCGGGCCTCGCCGTCGGTCTGCACAACGACATCGTCGGCCCGTACCTGACCTCCCTCGGCACCGAGGAGCAGAAGCGGCGCTGGCTGCCCGGGTTCTGCGACGGTTCGACGATCACCGCCATCGCGATGACCGAACCCGGCGCCGGCTCCGACCTCCAGGGCATCCGCACCACCGCCGAGGACCGGGGCGACCACTGGCTGCTCAACGGCTCCAAGACCTTCATCTCCAACGGCATCCTCGCCGACCTCGTGATCGTCGTCGCCAAGACCACGCAGGAAGGCGGCGCGCACGGCCTGTCGCTGCTCGTCGTCGAGCGCGGCACGGAGGGCTTCGAGCGCGGCCGCAACCTCGACAAGATCGGCCAGAAGGCGCAGGACACGGCCGAGTTGTTCTTCGACGACGTCCGCGTCCCGAAGGAGAATCTGCTCGGCGAACTCAACGGCGCGTTCGTCCACCTGATGACGAACCTCGCGCAGGAGCGCATGGGCATCGCCGTCGCCGCCATCGCCGCCGCCGAGCACCTCTTGGAGATCACCACGAGCTACGTCAAGGAACGCGAGGCGTTCGGCCGGCCGCTCGCCAAGCTCCAGCACATCCGGTTCGAGATAGCCGAGATGGCCACCGAGTGCGCCGTCACCCGCACGTTCCTCGACCGCTGCATCGAGGACCACTCCGACGGCACCCTCGACGCCGTGCACGCCTCCATGGCCAAGTGGTGGGCGACCGAACTGCAGAAGCGCGTCGCCGACCGCTGCCTCCAACTGCACGGCGGGTACGGGTACATGACCGAGTACCGCGTCGCCAAGGCCTTCACCGACGGCCGCATCCAGACCATCTACGGCGGCACGACCGAGATCATGAAGGAGATCATCGGCCGTTCGCTGCTGTCCTGACCCTGCCCCTCGCTCCGATGTCCCGAAAGGCACTTCCGTGACCACTGACGCGTACGTATACGACGCGATCCGCACCCCGCGCGGCCGTGGCAAGGCCAGCGGCTCCCTGCACGGCACCAAGCCGATCGACCTCGTCGTCGGTCTCATCCACGAGATCCGGGCGCGCTTCCCGGGCCTGGACCCCGCCGCGATCGACGACATCGTGCTCGGCGTCGTGGGCCCGGTCGGCGACCAGGGCTCCGACATCGCCCGGATCGCCGCCATCGCCGCCGGCCTGCCCGACACGGTCGCCGGCGTCCAGGAGAACCGCTTCTGTGCCTCGGGCCTCGAGGCCGTCAACCTGGCGGCGATGAAGGTCCGTTCGGGCTGGGAGGACCTCGTCCTCGCCGGTGGTGTCGAGTCGATGTCGCGGGTGCCGATGGCCTCCGACGGCGGTGCCTGGTTCGCCGACCCGATGACCAACTTCGAGACCGGCTTCGTGCCGCAGGGCATCGGCGCCGACCTCATCGCCACCATCGAGGGCTTTTCCCGGCGCGACGTCGACGAGTACGCGGCGCTCTCCCAGGAGCGGGCCGCCGCCGCGGTCAAGGACGGGCGCTTCGACCGCTCGATCGTCCCCGTCAAGGACCGCAGCGGCCTGACCGTCCTCGACCACGACGAGTTCCTGCGCCCCGGCACCACCGCGGACTCGCTGGCCAAGCTCAAGCCGTCCTTCAAGGACATCGGCGACCTGGGCGGCTTCGACGCGGTGGCACTGCAGAAGTACCACTGGGTCGAGAAGATCGACCACGTGCACCACGCGGGCAACTCCTCCGGCATCGTCGACGGCGCCTCCCTCGTCGCCATCGGCTCGCGCGAGGTCGGCGAGCGCTACGACCTGACGCCGCGGGCCCGCGTCGTCTCCGTGGCCGTCTCCGGCTCCGAGCCGACCATCATGCTCACCGGGCCCGCGCCCGCGACCCGCAAGGCCCTCGCCAAGGCGGGCCTGACCATCGACGACATCGACCTCGTCGAGATCAACGAGGCGTTCGCGGCGGTGGTGCTCCGCTTCGTCCGGGACATGGGCCTCTCGCTCGACAAGGTCAACGTCAACGGCGGGGCGATCGCGCTCGGGCACCCGCTCGGCGCGACCGGGGCGATGATCCTGGGCACGCTGGTGGACGAGCTCGAGCGCAGGGACCTCCGGTATGGGCTGGCCACGTTGTGCGTCGGGGGTGGGATGGGGATCGCGACCATCGTGGAGCGGGTGTAGCGCCGTAGGGGCGGTGTTCGTCGCCGGGTGCGGGTCTCGTCGTGGCTGGTCGCGCAGTTCCCCGCGCCCCTGGAGCATGCGGCTCCGCCGCAGCCCCATGAGGGCGCGGGGAACTGCGCGAGAAGCCCCACCGACCCGCACCCGGCCGCGAAACACAGCCAGCCCCTCCCCGGATCCCGCCCAAAAACTCCCCGCACAAGACGTCACGGAGACCCAAATGACTGCCAGCACAACCATCCGCTGGGAACAGGACGAAACCGGCATCGTCACCCTCGTCCTCGACGACCCGAACCAGTCCGCGAACACCATGAACCAGGCGTTCAAGGACTCCATCGCCGCGATCGCCGACCGCGCGGAGGCCGAGCGCGACGCGATCCGCGGGATCATCTACACCTCCGCCAAGAAGACCTTCTTCGCGGGCGGCGACCTGAAGGACATGATGAAGGCCGGGCCCGAGGACGCCCAGGCCGTCTTCGAGACCGGCCTCGGCATCAAGAACTCGCTGCGCCGCATCGAGACGCTAGGCAAGCCCGTCGTCGCGGCGATCAACGGCGCGGCCCTGGGCGGCGGTTACGAGATCGCGCTCGCCAGCCACCACCGCGTCGCGCTCGACGCCCCGGGCTCGAAGATCGGCCTCCCCGAGGTCACCCTGGGCCTGCTCCCGGCCGGCGGCGGTGTGACCCGTACCGTCCGCCTCATGGGCATCGCCGACGCCCTCCTCAAGGTGCTGCTCCAGGGCACCCAGTACGCCCCGAAGCGCGCCCTGGAGAACGGCCTGATCCATGAAGTGGCCGCCACCCGCGAGGAGATGATCGAGAAGGCCCGCGCCTTCATCGACGCCCACCCCGAGTCGCAGCAGCCCTGGGACAAGCCCGGCTACCGCATCCCGGGCGGCACCCCGGCCCACCCCAAGTTCGCCGCGAACCTCCCCGCCTTCCCCGCCAACCTCAAGAAGCAGCTGAACGGCGCGCCCTACCCGGCCCCCCGCAACATCCTCGCCGCGGCCGTCGAGGGCTCGCAGGTCGACTTCGAGACGGCCCTGACCATCGAGGCCCGTTACTTCACCGAGCTGGTCACTGGGCAGACCGCGAAGAACATGATCCAGGCGTTCTTCTTCGACCTCCAGGCCGTCAACTCGGGCGCCAACCGCCCGAAGGGCATCGAGCCGCGCAAGGTCACCAAGGTCGCCGTGCTCGGCGCCGGGATGATGGGTGCGGGCATCGCCTACTCCTGTGCCCGCGCAGGGATCGACGTCGTCCTCAAGGACGTGTCCGCAGAGGCCGCCGCCAAGGGCAAGGCCTACTCCGAGAAGCTGTGCGCCAAGGCCGTCACCCGTGGACGTACGACCCAGGAGAAGGCGGACGCGCTGCTCGCCCGCATCACGCCCACCGCCGACCCGCAGGCACTGGCCGGCTGCGACGCCGTCATCGAGGCCGTCTTCGAGGACCCGTCGCTCAAGCACAAGGTGTTCCAGGAGATCCAGCACGTCGTCGCCCCGGACGCGCTGCTGTGCTCCAACACCTCCACGCTGCCGATCAGCGTCCTCGCCGAGGGCGTCGAGCGCCGCGGCGACTTCATCGGCCTGCACTTCTTCTCGCCCGTCGACAAGATGCCGCTCGTCGAGATCATCAGGGGCGAGCAGACCGGCGACGAGGCCCTGGCCCGCGCCTTCGACCTCGTACGGCAGATCAACAAGACGCCGATCGTCGTCAACGACTCGCGCGGCTTCTTCACGTCCCGGGTCATCGGCCACTTCATCAACGAGGGCGTCGCCATGGTCGGCGAGGGCATCGAGCCCGCCTCCGTGGAGCAGGCCGCGGGCCAGGCCGGCTACCCGGCCAAGGTCCTGTCCCTGATGGACGAGCTGACCCTGACCCTGCCCCGCAAGATCCGCAACGAGACCAAGGCCGCGATTCTCGAGGCCGGCGGCGAGTGGACCGCGCACCCGGCCGAGGGCGTCATCGACCGCATGGTCGACGAGTTCGGCCGCCCCGGACGCAGCGGCGGCGCGGGCTTCTACGAGTACGGCGAGGACGGCAAGCGCGCCGGTCTCTGGCCGGGTCTGCGCGAGCACTTCACCAAGGCGGGGTCCGAGATCCCCTTCGAGGACATGCAGGAACGCATGCTCTTCTCGGAGGCGCTCGACACGGTGCGGCTCGTGGAGGAGGGTGTTCTCACCTCCGTCGCCGACGCCAACATCGGCTCGATCTTCGGCATCGGCTTCCCCGGCTGGACCGGCGGCGTGCTCCAGTACATCAACGGCTACGAGGGCGGCCTCACCGGATTCGTCGCCCGCGCGCGCGAACTGGCCGAGCGCTACGGCGACCGGTTCCTGCCGCCCGCGCTCCTCGTGGAGAAGGCGGAGAAGGGCGAGACCTTCAAGGACTGACCTCGTCCGGCGCGGGAGGCGTCCACCCGGGTGCCCGGTCCGGGTGTCAGCCCTCGGCGTGGAACGCCTCCCGCAGCTCCTCCTTCAACGACCGCTGGAACGCCGTCACCAGCGCCTGTACGACCATCGGCTGCATATGGGCCGACAGCGACTTCATCGCCGCGAGATGCTCCGGGTCCGACTCGCGCTCCCGGTAGGGCCCCCACACCTCGTCCCGGAACAGCCGGGACAGCTCGTGCGCCGCCTGCCGGGTGTGCTCCATGAGGACCGTGCGCGCGGCGAGGATCGTCTCGTGCGCGATCGGCACGCCGAGCAGCTGCACGCCCAGGCGCAGCAGGCCCACGTCCACGCGGTACACGTCGGCGTCCTCCTCGTACGCGATGACGCCCATCGCCGAGAGCCGGTCCAGGTCGGTGCCGGACAGGGCGCGGCCGGCCCGCTTCTCCAGCTCGGCGCGCTCCATGTCCTCCGCCGTGTCCGGCGCCCAACTCGCCACCACCGCACGGTGGATGGCCAGGTCGTGTGCGCTCAGGTCCGCCGGCAGCTGTTCCAGGTAGCGCTCGATCGCGGCGAGCGTCATGCCCTGGACCTGGAGCTCCTCGATCAGTGCGAGCCGGGAGAGGTGGTCCTGCCCGTAGTGGCCGACCCGGCGCGGGCCGATCACCGGCGGCGGCAGCAGCCCGCGCGTGCTGTAGAAGCGGATCGTGCGGACCGTGACGCCCGCGCGCGCGGCCAGCTCGTCGACGGTCAGCGTGGGAGCGGACGCCGCCTCGGCGCCCTTGATGTCCGTCGTCATATCCGCCTCGGGTCGATCGGGTTCAACAGTATTGCTGACACACCGATGTTGTGAAAGTGCCCGGCATGACCTCATACCGCTTTGTGAGAAGAACCGCTATGTGATCTGTGCCACCGCATTCCCGGTGATCTCTGGGGGAAGGTGCACAGTCGGTCCGCGCACTGTCAGGGGTGTCGCGGGCCTCAGTACATCCGGACCCCGGCCGGCCCTCGGCCGCCGGGCACCAGAGAGTGGACACCCCCACGTGAGCAAGGACGCCGTGAACACGGCCGTGGACGCATCCCCCACTGATGCGCCCCAGACGCCCGCCGACGCGGGCGACGCCGGTTACAGCAAGGACCTCAAGGCCCGCCACGTCAACATGATCGCGATCGGTGGCGCGATCGGAACCGGACTCTTCCTCGGCGCCGGCGGCCGCCTCCACTCGGCCGGCCCCGCCCTGGCCGTCGCGTATCTCATCTGCGGAGTCTTCGCGTACCTGGTCGTGCGGGCTCTCGGCGAGATGGTCGTGTACCGGCCCTCCTCCGGTTCCTTCGTGTCGTACGCGCGCGAGTTCCTCGGCGAGAAGGGCGCCTATGTAGCCGGGTGGATGTACTTCCTGAACTGGTCGATGACCGGCATCGCCGACATCACGGCCATCGCGCTCTACACGCAGTACTGGAGCGCCTTCACCACCATCCCGCAGTGGGTACTGGCGCTGATCGCCCTCGCCGTCGTGCTCAGCGTGAACCTCGTCTCGGTGAAGTACTTCGGTGAGATGGAGTTCTGGTTCGCGATCGTCAAGGTGGCCACGCTCGTGGCCTTCCTGTTCGTGGGCATCTTCCTGGTCGCCACGC
Organism: Streptomyces kunmingensis; assembly: GCF_039533535.1. Taxonomy (NCBI): domain Bacteria; kingdom Bacillati; phylum Actinomycetota; class Actinomycetes; order Kitasatosporales; family Streptomycetaceae; genus Streptomyces; species Streptomyces kunmingensis. The sequence goes on along the minus strand of NZ_BAAATS010000006.1, from coordinate 539,404 downwards.
AGCACCCGATCGACGGCCAGACACCCGGGTTGAGCATGATCACCGACCATGGCGGGTTCATGCCGAGCGGCCTGATGTCGGTGGTCCTCGTCATGCAGGGCGTCGTGTTCGCCTACGCGGCCCTGGAGCTGGTGGGCGTCGCCGCGGGCGAGACCGCGGACCCGCAGAAGGTCGTCCCGCGCGCGGTGAACTCGATCATGTGGCGCGTCGCCCTGTTCTACTGCGGCTCGGTGCTGCTGCTCGCCCTGCTGCTCCCGTCGACGGTGTACTCGTCGGACGAGAGCCCGTTCGTCACCGTGTTCAGCAAGCTGGGCATCGGCGGCATCGGCGACATCATGAACCTGGTCGTGCTGACCGCCGCCATGTCCTCGCTCAACTCCGGTCTGTACTCCACGGGCCGCATCCTGCGCTCCATGGCGATGTCGGGCTCCGCCCCGAAGTTCACCGCCCGGATGAACCGCAGCCAGGTGCCCTACGGCGGCATCCTGCTCACCGCGGGCGTCGGCGTCCTCGGCGTGGGCCTGAACTACCTGCTCCCGCACGACGCCTTCGAGATCGTCATCGAGGTCTCCTCGATCGGCATCATCGGCACCTGGGTCATGATCATGGTCGCCCACCTGGCGTTCGTCCGCCGCGCCAAGCAGGGCCTGGTCCAGCGTCCCTCGTTCCGCCTGCCGTGGTCCCCGGTCACCGAGATCGTCACGATCGTCTTCCTGCTCTCCGTCCTCGGCCTCATGTGGAACGACGCGGAGACCGGCCGCAAGACGCTCTCCCTGATCCCGATAGTCGCGGTCCTGCTCGTGGCGGGCTGGTTCGCGGCCCGCCGCCGCATCGCGCGCGAGGGAACCCAGGAGCTGACGAACAGCCCCAAGGGCCGATAGACCATGGAGAAAACCCGCCGCTGACCCCGTTGTCAGTGCCGGCCTCTACGGTGGCGTCATGTCGGAGATCACGTACGTCCGGGGTGACGCCACCCAGCCGTTCGGCAAGGGCCCACGACTGATCGTCCATGTCTGCAACGACATCGGGGGATGGGGCAAGGGCTTCGTCCTCGCCCTGTCGCGCCGCTGGCCCGAGCCGGAGAAGGCGTACCGCCGCTGGCACCGCGAGCGCGCGACGAACGACTTCGGGCTCGGCGCCGTCCAGTTCGTCCAGGTCGAGTCGTACCTGTGGGTGGCGAACCTGGTCGGCCAGCGCGGCACCCGCACGGGCAGCAAGGGCGTCCCGGTCCGCTACGAGGCGATCGGCGCGGGCCTCGCGGACGTGGCTGCGAAGGCCGCCGAACTCGGCGCCTCCGTCCACATGCCGCGCATCGGGTGCGGTCTCGCGGGCGGCAAGTGGCCCCGCGTCGAGCCGCTGATCACCGAGCGGCTCACGGCCCGGGGGATACCGGTCACGGTGTACGACCACGACGGGTGAGCGGAGGGCCGGGTCGCTCTCGCGGAGCGGTTCGGTCCCGGGCGCCTCGGAGCGTTGCGACCGTGTGCCGACCGGGTAGGACCCAGGCATGGCACTGGTCCCGTGGGACGTTCACCTCAAGGCGGGTCAACTGGCTGTGTACGCGGCCGCGTTGACGACCATGCTTCTCACCACCGTCCGGCGGCGGCCCCGCCGGCCGGTGCAGGCGGCGCCCGCCCCGCCCGCGCCCCGGCACCTGCGGGCCCACGTCGTGCCGACCCACCCCGCCGGGGGCGACTCCGAGCACACCGCCGCCGTCACCGACCTGCGCACCTGCGTCTCCGAACTCGCCTCCGACCTGGCCAAGCGCTACGGGGGAGAGCTCTGAGGCCGCCGCCGGGTCAGCCCCGGGTCAGCCCCAGGTCAGCCCTGGGTCTCGTCCGGGAGAGGCCGCAGTGGCCGCCCGTGCGCCCAGTGCGGTCCCAGATCGTCCAGCGTGTAGCCGAACGGATACGTGCGCGGTTCGGGCAGCCGAGGCCGGCGATTCGGGCGAGGCGGCAGCAGCCGTACGAACGCCGAGCGCGCCCGCAGCGCCCGTACCGACAGCGATTGCACCCAGCGCGGCTGCGGCCGGTATCCGAGCGCCCGTAACAGGGGCTCGTCGAGCACCGCCAGCGAGAACCGGGCGACCAGGGGCCGCAGCGGGCCGGGATACCAGGAGGCGATGACCCGGAACGTGGCGGTCACGACCCGTCGGTTCGCCGGGTCGTAGGCGAACATCTCCCGCTCGTAGTCGTCCATCAGCTTCTCGAAGTCGGCGTACGAGCGCGGCACGTCCCGGATCCCCATCAGCAGACCCATCTTGTGCCCGACCAGGGCCAGCGCCTGTGTCTCGTTCGCGCACAGCGGCCGCCACCCGTACGCGTCGATCCAGCGCTTGGGCCCGACGACGGTGGTCGCGAGGACATAGCGGAAGTCCTCGTTCGCGATGTCGTAGCGGCCGTGCACCCGGTTGAGATGCCGGGCCGCCGCCCGCCCGCGCTCCGAGTCGAAGCCGTCCTCGGTCATCTCGAACGCGAACAGCACCGTGTCGTCGTACCGCTTCTGCCCGGCTCGCTCGAACTCCTGCGTGTGGTCGAGGAGCCGGGAGATCCGCGGCACCCCGTAGTCGCGCAGGAAAGCGACCCCTATGCCCTGGTTGTAGTCCCACGGGAACTCGTACTGGGAGATGAGTTTGTGGATCCGTTCGTAGTCCCGCTCGGGGTCCATGCGGCGTATCTCACGCAGTCTGCTGTAACGGCCCATGGGCAGGGTGTAGCGCAAGTCGCCCGCACTTTCGAGAGCACCGACGAAGAACCGGAAAACCAGGCGGCGCATACTGGAACACAGACATCAACAGCCCCACCCGTCCCACAGGAAACCGTATGAAGCACGAGCCGGATCCGCCGCCGCCCCCGCCCGGCGGGATCCTCTGGGACACCGCGGGCGACATCCGCTCCCTGCTCGCGCTGCCGGCCGCGTTCGTGCTCCAGGTCGCACACCCCGCCGTCGGCGCCGGTGTCGACGACCACTCGGTGTTCAGGACCGACCCCTGGGGCCGCGGGCAGCGCTCGCTCACCTCGGTCCTGCTGTGGGTCTACGGCGGCGACGAGGCGGCCGAGGAAGGCCGCAGACTGCGGCGCCTGCACCGCGCCATACAGGGCACGGACCCGCACGGCCGCCGCTACCACGCGCTGACCCCCGCGTACTACGCCTGGGTCCACGCCACGGGCTACCCCGTCGCCCGCTACGCCCGCCGCTACTTCGCCCGGCCCTTCACGCCCGCCGAGGACGAGCGGTTCTACGCGGAGTGGCTGATGGTCGGGCGCATACTCGGCATCCACGACCGGGACATGCCGCAGACGGTCGAGGAGTTCTGGCCGTACTACGAGAAGGTGCTCGCGCGGGAAGTCGGGCCGAACGCGGTGGTCGCGGAGCTGACGGCCGCCGACCGGGCCGTCCCGCCGCCGCCCGGGCCCCGCGTACTGCGTCTTCTGTGGCCGCTGCTGCGCCCCGCGCTCACCCGGGTGCTCCGGTTCCTGTCGATCGGCCTGCTGCCGCCCGAGGCCCGCGAGGCGGTCGGCCTCGAGTGGACCCCGCGGCAGGAGCGGCGGTTGCGGCGGGTGGCTGTGCTGGTCCGGTGGCTCGTCCCCCGCCTCCCGGAGCGCCTGAGATACCTCCCGCTCGCGCGCCGGGCGAGGGCGGCGACGCGTCTGCCGTGAGCGGTCCGTCCGCCGAGTGCGGGCCGGTGGGGGCTTCTCGCGCAGTTCCCCGCGCCCCTGAGAGGCGCACTTCGTGCGCCACCTCATGGAGCCGCGGCGAAGCCGCATGCTCCAGGGGCGCGGGGAACTGCGCGACCAGCCCCCACCGTCCCGCACCCGCTCAGCGCTCCCCATGCACCCCATTGGTAGCCGCGATCTTCTTCCAGGACTTCGGCTGCTCCGGCGCAGACAAGGCCCCCAGCGCGGACGCCGCAGGCTTCACCGGCTGATACAGCCACGTATCGAACAACCCCGCCAACGGCTTACCAGAGACCTTCTCCGCATACCGCACAAAGTCGGAGACACCCGCGTTGCCGTACGCGTGCACCTTCGGCCACCCCTTCAGAATCGCGAAGAACTTCTTCTCTCCGACCGCGTTGCGCAGCGCCTGCACCGCCACGGCCCCCCGGTCGTACACGGCCGCGTCGAACTGGTTCTCCGCCCCCGGGTCACCCGGCTCGACCTGCCAGAACGGGTCGTCCGCCGGGTGCTGCGCGTACACGTAGTCCGCGAGTTCCTGGGCCGTGCCCTCGCCCTCCTTCTCGGACCAGAGCCACTGGCTGTAGCGGGCGAAGCCCTCGTTGATCCAGATGTCCTTCCAGTCGTCGACGGAGACGCTGTCGCCGTACCACTGGTGCGCCAGCTCATGGACGACGACGGACACGTTCGAGCCGTTCGCGAACTGCTTCGGCGAGTAGAAGGGGCGCGTCTGCGTCTCCAGGGCGAACGACGACGGCACGTTCGGGACGTACCCGCCGAGCGCCTCGAAGGGGTACGTCCCGAAGACCGTCTCCAGCCACTCGGCGACCTCGGTCGTGCGCTCCACGCTCGCCTTGGCGGCGCCCTCGTTCGCGCCGAGGTCCTTGCTGTAGGCGTTGACGACCGGCAGACCGTTCGCCGTCGTGTCGGTCGTGATGTCGAACTTGCCGACCGCGAGCGTCGCGAGATACGTGGCCTGCGGCTTGCTGGAGCGCCAGTTGAAGCGGGTCCAGCCCAGCTTCGAACTCTGCGACTGGAGCGTGCCGTTGGAGATCGCCTGCGTACCGTCGGGCACGGACACCGACACGTCGTACGTCGCCTTGTCGCGCGGGTGGTCGTTGGACGGGAACCACCAGGCGGCCGCCTCCGGCTCGTTGGCGGCGACGCCACCGTCCGGGGTGCGCTGCCAGGACGTGAACCCCCACAGCTTCACCTCGGACGGCTTGCCCGCGTACTTCACGACGACCGTGAACGGGGTGCCCTTGGGCAGCCCGGCCGCGGGCGTCACCTCCAGCTCCTGCACGCCCGACTTGGCGAACCGCGCCTTCTTGCCGTTCACCCTGACCTCGCTCGCGGTGAGCCCGAAGTCGAGGTTGAACCGCGACAGGTCCTGCGTGGAGGAGGCGAGGATCGTCGCCGTGCCCTCCAACAGGTCCGTCTTCGGCTGGTACTCCAGACGCAGGTCGTAGTGGGAGACGTCGTAGCCGCCGTTCCCGTACGTCGGGTAGTAGGGGTCACCGATGCCCGCGGCGCCCGGCTCGAAGTCGGCGGCCGATGCCGGGATCGCCAGCAGCAGAGAGGCCGCGAGCGCGCCGGGGGCGATGAGTCTGCGGTACACGAAAGCTCCAAGTCGTAGGGGCAGGCCGAGGATTGATCTCGTCCGCGAGCCTATTCAGCACCTGCCGTCCCGGTCATGTCCATGGCCCCCGCTGTCACACGATCGCCATTCGGCCGACATGTGCCTTCCTGTCCCATGCGCCTGTCATCGGTGCGTACGGCCCTCTGTCGCGCGGGAGTCGACCCGTGTACCTTCCGCGCCATGCCGATACCTGCCAGACGCACCCACCGCCTCTGGAGAACGTTCGCAGCCGCGGCCACCACCGCCCTGCTCGCCGTTCTCGTCGTCCCCGGCGCCGCCCAGGCCGCGCCCGCTCCCCGCGAGTCGCAGCCCGTCTACTCGTACGGGAACGCGATCCGCGAGTCCGTCTGGGTCGACACCCGCGTCGACGGGGACGACGACGGAAAGACCGACCGGGTCGCCGTCGACATCGTCCGCCCGCGCGAACCCGCCGCACAGGGCCGCAAGATCCCCGTCATCATGGACGCGAGCCCGTACTACTCCTGCTGCGGACGCGGCAACGAGAGCCAGCTCAAGACGTACGACGCCAACGGCAACGTCGTCCAGATGCCGCTCTACTACGACAACTACTTCGTGCCCCGCGGCTACGCCTTCGTCGCCGTCGACCTCGCCGGCACCAACCGCTCCGACGGCTGCGTCGACGTCGGCGGACGCTCCGACATCCAGTCCGCCAAGGCCGTCGTCGACTGGCTGAACGGCCGCGCCAAGGGCTACTCGAGCCGCACCGGCACCGAGCGCGCCCAGGCGTCCTGGACCAACGGCCGCACCGGCATGATCGGCAAGAGCTACGACGGCACCATCGCCAACGGCGTCGCCGCGACCGGCGTCGAGGGCCTGGAGACGATCGTCCCGATCGGCGCGATCTCGTCCTGGTACGACTACTACTTCCAGCAGGGCGCCCCGCTCTACGACTCGGGCCCCGAGTGGCTGTCCGACGCCGTGGAGAGCGACGAGGCCCGCGCGCGCTGCGCCGCCGTGCAGAAGCGACTTGTCGACGAAGCGCCCCGCAGCGGTGACTGGACCTCGCTGTGGGAGGAGCGCGACTACGTCAAGGACGCCCACAAGGTGAAGGCCAGCGTCTTCGTCACGCACGGCATGCAGGACCTCAACGTCCGCGCCAAGCACTTCGGCCAGTGGTGGGACGCGCTCGCGAAGAACGGTGTCGACCGCAAGATCTGGCTCTCCCAGACCGGCCACGTCGACCCGTTCGACTACCGCCGTGACGCCTGGGTCCCCACCCTGCACCGCTGGTTCGACCACGAACTCCTTGGCTACGACAACGGCATCGACCGCGAGCCCATGGCCGACATCGAGCGCACCCCGGACCACTGGAGCACCGACAAGGTGTGGCCCGCGCGCACGACGGCGACGACCGCGCTGCACCCCGGCAAGGGCAGCGCCGCGGGCGTCGGCACCCTCGGCCTCGCATCCGGCCGCGGCACCGAGACGTTCACCGACGACCCGGCCCTGAGCGAGACCGACTGGGCCGCACAGATCGACACGTCGACCCCGGGCAAGGCCGGGTTCATCAGCCGCCCGCTCGGCAAGGACCTGCGCCTGTCCGGCTCCTCGAAGGTGACGGTCACCGCGACCCCGACCACCGGCAGCGCGCACCTGAGTGCCGTCCTCGTCGACCTCGGCCCGGCCACCATCCGCGACTACGCGGGCGCCGGCGAAGGCATCACGACCCTCACCGACCGCAGCTGCTACGGCCCCAGCACCACCGGTGACAGCTCCTGCTACAAGAACACCCAGGCCGCCACCGCCGACGTCAACTCGACGATCTTCAGCCGCGGCTGGGCCGACCTCGGCACCTACGCGAACCCGGACAAGGGCCGCCCGCTGACCCCCGGCAAGGCGTACACCGTCACCCTGCAGCTCGCCGCGAGCGACCACGTCGTGCCCAAGGGCCACCGGCTCGCCCTGATCGTCGCCGGGACGGACAAGGACCTCATCGACCCCCCGTCGACCAGGCCGACCCTGACCGTCGACCTGTCCCGCACCGTGGCCCGCGTCCCCGTCGTCGGCGGCGCCAAGGCGTTCACGGCGGCCACCGCCGGATCCCACGGGGTCACGCCCCGTTCGAAGACGGCCGACGGCGTGAGCACGTACCGTCTGGACCGCCCCCTCCCGGGAGGCAGCAACCGATGAAGTCCCGTAGACAGACCCTCGCCCTGGCCACCGCCGCCGCGGCGGCGCTCGCCGCGCCCCTCGTCGCCACGGTCCCGGCGCAGGCGACCGCCACCCCGCCGCGGACCGGCTTCGAGCAGACCAACGGCGCCCGCTGGACCAGCCAGCCCGAGGAGCAGCGCCTCCTCGCCGCCGTCGACAAGGCGTCCGACAAGGTCTCCGTCTCCCGCATCGGCACGACGAAGCAGGACCGTCCGGTGCAGCTGGTCCGCATCGGCGCGCGCCACTCCGCCCGTACCGTGCTGCTGATCTGCAGCCAGCACGGCGACGAACCGTCCGGCCGCGAGGCGTGTCTCACCGAGATCCGCGACCTCGCGTACGCCAAGTACACCAAAGACGCGGCCACACAGGCATTCCTGGCCCGGACGACCCTCCTCGTCGTGCCCACCGCCAACCCCGACGGACGCGCCGCCGACACCCGCGGCAACTCCGACGGCATCGACATCAACCGCGACCACCTCTCCCTCAAGACGGCGGAGGCGCGGGCCATGGCGGCCGTCATCCGCGACCGGCAGCCCGACGTCATCTACGACCTGCACGAGTACGGGGCCACGCCCCAGTACTACGACAAGGCCCTCTTCGACCTCTGGCCGCGCAACCTGAACACCGACGCCCGGGTCCACGACGAGGCCGAGACACTGTCCCTCGACTACGTCCGCCCGGCCGCACAGGCCGCCGGGCACTCCACGGGCACGTACGGCATCTGGACCGACCCGGTCACCGGCGACCCGATCAAGCAGACCGCGGGCGACGGACAGGAGCGCATCCTGCGCAACATGTCCGGGATCAAGCACGCGGTCGGCCTGCTCATCGAGAGCCGCGTCGACCCCGGCACTCCCGCCGAGGAAGCCGACGAGTCGCTGAACAACCGGCGCCGCCGCGACTCACAACTCGCCGCACTCACCGGACTGTTCCGCTTCAGCGGCGAACGGGCCGGCCGGATCGAGGCGGCGACCGGCGCCGCCCGCCTCGCCGGCTTCCGTGACACCGGGCCCGTCTACGTCGGGGGCGCCGACAACGACCCGGCCGAACCGGCCGAGACCCTCCAGGACCCGCCCTGCGGCTACCGGCTCACCGCGGACCAATACGCCGAGTACAAGGACGAGTTGGCCCTGCACGGCATCACCGTCCGCAGATCGGGCAGCGGGGCGTACGTACCGCTGCGGCAGTCCGAACGGGCCCTGGTGGCACTGCTGCTCGACGCCCACGCGCCGTACCACCTGACAGAAGGGGCGCCCGACACCCGCTGCTGAACAGGTGTGGGACGCGCCGGATGTGGTAGGCCCTACGGGGTGACAACCCCTCAGAAACCACCACCCGACGCGTCCCTTCCCCAAGAGGGCGCAGCAGGCGGCCGGAGCCCCGCCACCGACAAGATCGTGTTCGGCGTCACCGCCGTGCTCACCCTGGCCTTCGTGGTCTGGGGCTCCGTCGCGACCGACAACTTGGAGAGCGTCTCCAACAAGGCGCTCAAAGGACTGATCCACAACGGCGGTTGGGCGTTCATGCTCGCCGCCACCGGCTTCGTCGTCTTCGCGCTGTGGCTGGCCGTCAGCCGCTACGGGAAGATCACGCTGGGCAAGGAGGGCGAGGAGCCGGAGTTCCGCACCGTCTCCTGGGTCGCCATGATGTTCAGCGCCGGCATGGGCATCGGTCTCATGTTCTACGGCGTGAGCGAACCCCTCGCGCACTTCACCACGCCCCCGCCGGGCACCGACCCGGCGGACTCGGCCGACGCCATGGAAACGGCCATGGCGACCACCCTGTTCCACTGGACGCTGCACCCCTGGGCGATCTACGCGGTCGTCGGACTCGCCATCGCCTACAGCACGTTCCGCCGCCGCAGGCGGCAGACGATCTCCTCCGTCTTCGTGCCGCTCATCGGCGAGAAGCACGCCCACGGGGCGTGGGGCCGGGTCATCGACATCATCGCGATCTTCGCCACGCTCTTCGGCTCGGCGGCCTCGCTCGGCCTCGGCGCGCTGCAGATCGGCTCCGGATTCGAGGAGCTCGACTGGATGGACAAGGCGGGCACGGGGCTGCTCGTCTCCATCATCGCCGTCCTGACCGTCGCGTTCGTCGCCTCCGCGGTCTCCGGTGTGGAGAAGGGCATCCAGTGGCTGTCGAACATCAACATGGTGCTCGCGCTCGTCCTGGCGGTCTTCGTCTTCGTCGCAGGCCCGACGATCATCGTCCTTGACCTCCTCCCCACCTCCATCGGCGCCTACCTCGGCGACCTGCCCCAGCTCATCGGCCGCACCGAAGCCTCCAGCGGCAAGGGTGTCGCCGACTGGCTCGGCAGCTGGACGGTCTTCTACTGGGCCTGGTGGATCTCCTGGACGCCCTTCGTCGGCATGTTCATCGCGCGCATCAGCCGCGGCCGCACCATCCGCCAGTTCGTCGGCGGCGTCATCCTCGTCCCGTCCACCGTGAGCCTGCTCTGGTTCGCGATCTTCGGCGGTACGGCGATGAAGATGAAGGAGCACGGGCAGCTCGCCGGCGCCACCACCCCGGAGGCGCAACTCTTCGGCGTACTCCAGGAGTTCCCGATCGCCACCGCCACGAGCCTGCTCGTCATGATCCTGGTCGGCATCTTCTTCGTCTCCGGCGCGGACGCCGCCTCGATCGTCATGGGCACCCTGTCGCAGAAGGGCGCGCTCGAACCCGGCCGGTTCGTCGTCATCTTCTGGGGCGTGGTGACGGGCGCGGTGGCGGCCGTCATGCTGCTCATCGGCGACGGCTCGGGCAACGCGCTCACCGGCCTGCAGAACCTCACGATCCTCGTGGCAGCGCCCTTCACCCTCGTGATGATCGGCATGTGCGTGGCCCTCATGCGCGACCTGCGCCGGGACCCGCTCATCGTCCGCGGCGACATGGGCACCGAGGTCGTCGAGGCGGCCGTGGTCGCAGGACACCAGAAGTACGGCGGCGAGTTCGAGATCACGATCGGCCCCGGGGAAGGCCTGGAGACAGAAGGCGACCCCATCGGGAAACACTGAGGTCCACAGAGGCCGAGGTTCACACGGGACGCCGCGGTCCGCTCCGCGGCGGCGGCGTCCCGACCCCATAGTGCCGTAGCGGAATATCTGATGCCGCGGTCACAACAGGTGGCAAGTGGGGATACTCACCGCATGTCTGCCGAGTATGCGACTTTCGGCCTGGCACCGGCGATGCGCGCCGGTGGAGTGCTCGCCAACGGTGAGGTCCAAGTCCACCGGGACTTCGTGGACTTCATCGTCAACGGGCGCCCGCTGCTGTTCCAGCTCTCCGACCTCGACGCGGTCTCCCCGCTGGCCGCCGACATCCCGCCCGCCATCTTCACCGACCACGTCAAGAGCCTGCTGATGGAGGCCGAGGCGCCGCTCGCCGACGGCCGGTACGTCATCTACGGCTGTCCCGAGTGCGAGGGTCTGGAGTGCGGCGCGGTCACCGCCGTGATCGAGCGGGCCGACGACGGCAGTGACGACTTCGTGTGGCGCGACTTCGCCTGGCAGACCGACGACCACGCCGACCTGGAGCGCAACGGCTACCACGGCATAGGCCCGTTCCGCTTCCACGGAGCCGCCTACCGCACGGCGCTCGGCGCTCTGCTCGACGCGGCCGCCGAACCCGTAGAACGCCGCCGGGTCCTGCTCATCGGCGCCCGCGTCGCCGTCCTCGCCAAACTCGCCGCCGCCCTGCGCACCATCGGTATCGGCGCCGAGATCACCCAGGACGCGTCCGGCGTCTCCGCCGAAGAACTGTGGACGTACGGGGCCGTCGCCTTCGGCCGTACCGTCGATGAGCACCGACGAGCCGTCGTGCGGCGACAGTTCGAACAGGCGGGCGCCGATCCCGCCTACGTCGACGGACTCGCCCCGATCATCCCGCTGCTCGTCGCCCAGATCGAGGCCGCGCTCGACCGCAGCCCGCAGGAACAGCGCCGGCTGACAAGGCTCGTCGCCGCCGACGGGGAGGCGGGCCTGGAAGTCACGTCCACATGCCGCGTCCAGCTCACCTCGTACCGTCTCGACCGCCTGTACCGCACCCACACCCACGATGTCTTCGACGAGGTCCTCGGCCCCGGCCCGCACCGCATCCCGCTCGACAGCAAGGCGACCAAGGGGGAGTGCTTCCTCGTGGCCCGCACCACCGGGAGCGTGCTGGTGGCGCCGATGGCGCGCTGACCGCCGACGGGGCAGTGCGAGCGTGCCCCGCTCCGGCGCCCGATTAGGATCAGAGCCCTGATGACTGCCACGCTCGTAGCCAAGAACCTCGCCGCCGGACACGGGGACCGTGCCCTGTTCGCCGGACTCGACCTCGTCGTCGCGCCCGGCGACGTGATCGGACTCGTCGGCGCCAACGGTGCCGGGAAGTCCACCCTCCTGCGGCTCCTCGCCGGACTCGCCACCCCGGAGGAGGGCGAGCTGCGGCTCTCCCCGGCGACCGCGACCGTGGGCCACCTCCCGCAGGAACCGGACCGCAGGCCCGACGAGACCGTGCGGCAGTTCCTCGCCCGCCGCACCGGCGTCGACGAGGCGCAGCGCCTCATGGACGAAGCGACCCAGGCCCTCGTCGACGAGGCTCCGGGCGCCGACGACGCGTACGCGACCAGCCTGGAGCGCTGGCTGGACCTGGGCGGCGCCGACCTCGACGAGCGGGCCGAGGAGGTCGCCGGACAGCTCGGCCTGAGCGTCGGCCTCGACCAGGCGATGACGTCGCTCTCCGGCGGCCAGGCGGCCCGCGCGGGCCTGGCCTCCCTCCTCCTCTCCCGCTACGACGTCTTCCTCCTGGACGAGCCGACCAACGACCTGGACCTCGCGGGCCTGGAGCGCCTGGAGTCGTTCGTCCGGGGCCTTCGCGCGGGCACCGTCGTCGTCAGCCACGACCGGGAGTTCCTCACCCGCACGGTCACCAAGGTCCTGGAACTCGACCTCGCCCAGCAGCAGATCAACCTCTACGGCGGCGGCTACGACGCCTACCTGGAGGAGCGCGACGTCGCCCGGCGGCACGCGCGCGAGGAGTTCGAGGAGTACGCCGACAAGAAGTCCGCGCTCGAGAGCCGCGCCCAGACACAGCGGTCCTGGATGGACAAGGGCGTCAAGAACGCCCGGCGCAAGGCGACCGACAACGACAAGATCGGCCGCAAGTTCCGCAGCGAGTCCAGCGAGAAGCAGGCCGCCAAGGCCCGCCAGACGCAGCGCATGATCGAGCGGCTCGATGTCGTCGATGAGCCCCGCAAGGAGTGGGAGCTGCGCATGGAGATCGCTGCGGCGCCCCGTTCCGGCTCGGTCGTCGCCTCGCTCCGGGACGCCGAACTGGTCCGCGGGGACTTCAGGTTCGGCCCGGTGACGCTCCAGATCGACTGGGCGGACCGGATCGCGATCACCGGCGTGAACGGCTCCGGGAAGTCGACCCTGCTCGGCGCCCTGCTCGGCCGCATCCCGCTCGACTCGGGGCACGCGACGCTCGGCTCCGGTGTCGTGGTCGGCGAGGTCGACCAGGCCCGCGCCCTGTTCCACGGCCCGGAGGCCCTGCTCGACGCGTTCTGCGCGGCCGTCCCCGACACCGAACCGGCCGAGGTCCGCACCCTGCTCGCCAAGTTCGGCCTGAAGGCGGACCACGTCCTGCGCCCGGCGGCGACCCTCTCACCAGGCGAACGCACCCGCGCCGCCCTCGCCCTCCTCCAGGGCAGGGGCGTCAACCTCCTGGTCCTGGACGAGCCGACCAACCACCTGGACCTGCCGGCCATCGAGCAGCTGGAGTCGGCCCTGGACTCGTACAACGGCACGCTGCTTCTGGTCACGCACGACCGCAGGATGCTGGACGCGGTGAAGACGACCAGGCGCCTTGAGGTAGCGGCGGGCAAGGTCGCAGAAGCCTAGGAGGCGCCGCTCAGGGGCGCGGGAACCGCGCGCTCGGCCACGAACCGGCGCGCAGCTCCCCACGGTCATCCGCCCCGACGGCGCCTACGTCAGGCCGGCCTTGCGCAGGGCGTCGGCCATGGCGGAGTTGGCCGGCCCGGCAGCGGGCCGGCCCTTGCCGCCGCCACCGGAGGACCCTCCACGGCCGCCCGGCTGCCCCTGCCGGGACTGACGCGGCGGCTTGCGGTCGCCGCCCCGCCCGCCACGGTCCCCGCCGGACGACTTCTCATCGTCAAGACGCAGCGTCAGCGAGATCCGCTTGCGCGGGACGTCGACCTCGAGCACCTTGACCTTCACGATGTCGCCGGGCTTCACGACGTCGCGCGGGTCCTTCACGAACGTGCGGGACAGCGCCGAGACGTGCGCGAGCCCGTCCTGGTGCACACCGACGTCGATGAACGCCCCGAACGCGGCGACGTTCGTCACGACGCCCTCCAGGATCATCCCCGGCTCCAGGTCGCCGATCTTCTCGACGCCCTCCTTGAAGGTGGCCGTCTTGAAGGCGGGCCGCGGGTCGCGCCCCGGCTTCTCCAGCTCCTTCAGAATGTCCGTCACGGTCGGCAGGCCGAACGTGGTGTCCACGTACTCGGCCGGCTTCAGCGAACGCAGCGTCCCCGTGTCGCCGATCAGCGAACCGACCTCGCCACCGGTCGACTTCGCCATCCGCCGCACCAGCGGATACGCCTCCGGGTGCACGGCCGACGCGTCCAGCGGGTCGTCGCCGCCGCGGATCCGCAGGAAGCCCGCGCACTGCTCGTACGCCTTCGGGCCGAGCCGGGCCACGTCCTTGAGGCCCTTGCGGTTGCCGAACGGGCCGTGGGAGTCGCGGTGCGACACGATGTTCTCCGCGAGTCCCGCGCCGATGCCGGAGACCCGGGCTAGCAGCGGGGCCGACGCGGTGTTCACGTCCACGCCCACGCCGTTCACACAGTCCTCGACCACGGCGTCCAAAGAGCGCGAGAGCTTCACTTCGCTCAGGTCGTGCTGGTACTGGCCGACCCCGATCGACTTCGGGTCGATCTTGACCAGTTCGGCGAGCGGGTCCTGGAGGCGCCGGGCGATGGAGACGGCGCCGCGCAGCGACACGTCCATGTCCGGCAGCTCCTGGGAGGCGAACGCGGAGGCCGAGTACACCGAGGCGCCCGCCTCGGAGACCATCACCTTGGTGAGCTTCAACTCCGGGTGCTTGTCGATGAGTTCACCGGCGAGCTTGTCGGTCTCCCGCGACGCCGTGCCGTTGCCGATCGCGATCAGGTCGACCGCGTGCTCCTTGGAGAGCCGCGCCAGCCTGGCGATCGCCTCGTCCCACCGGTTGGCCGGGACATGCGGGTGGATGACGTCGGTCGCCACGACCTTGCCCGTCGCGTCGACGACCGCGACCTTCACGCCCGTACGGAAACCGGGGTCGAGACCCAGCGTCGCGCGCGTGCCCGCGGGGGCGGCGAGCAGCAGGTCCCGCAGGTTCGCCGCGAAGACCTTGACCGCCTCGTCCTCCGCGGCCGTACGAAGACGCAGCCGCAGGTCGATGCCGAGGTGCACCAGGATGCGCGTACGCCAGGCCCAACGGACCGTGTCCGCGAGCCACTTGTCGCCCGGCCGCCCCTGGTTCCGGATGCCGAAACGGTCGGCGACGATCGGCTCGTAGGAGGAAGGACCCCCGTCGTCGACGGGCTCCTCGGGCTCCAGGACGAGCTCGAGCACGTCCTCCTTCTCGCCGCGCAGCATCGCCAGGACGCGGTGCGAGGGCAACTCCTTGAAGGACTGGGCGAAGTCGAAGTAGTCGGCGAACTTGGCGCCCGCCTCCTCCTTGCCGGACTTCACCTTCGCGACGAGCCGCCCGCGCACCCACATGCGCTCGCGCAGCTCACCGATGAGGTCGGCGTCCTCGGAGAACCGCTCGGTGAGGATGGCGCGCGCCCCGTCGAGCGCGGCCTGCGGATCGGCGACGCCCTTGTCGGCGTCGACGAACGCGGCCGCGGCGGCCAGCGGCTCCACCGACGGGTCGCCGAACAGGCCGTCCGCCAGCGGTTCCAGGCCCGCCTCGCGCGCGATCTGCGCCTTCGTCCGCCGCTTCGGCTTGAACGGCAGATAGATGTCCTCCAGGCGCGCCTTGGTGTCGGCGGCGCGGATCCGCGCCTCCAGCTCCTCGGTGAGCTTGCCCTGCTCGCGCACCGAGTCCAGGACCGACGCGCGCCGGTCCTCCAGCTCGCGCAGGTACCGCAGCCGCTCCTCCAGGGTGCGCAGCTGGGCGTCGTCGAGGGACTCCGTCGCCTCCTTGCGGTAGCGGGCGATGAAGGGCACCGTCGAGCCGCCGTCCAGCAGCTCGACGGCGGCCTTCACCTGCCGCTCCCGTACGCCGAGTTCCTCGGCAATCCTGCCTTCGATGGACCCAACAGTGGGTGTCGCCACGATCCCGTACCGCCTATGTCGAATGAGGTTGCGCGGCAATTGTGGCAGGTGGCACCGACAGCGGGGGATCAGGGCGCGGAGCTGCGCACTCGCACGGGCCGGCGGAGGCGGGGTGCGTCCCGGACCTCAGGCGGCCTTGCCGATGAGGTCCTCGGGGAACGCGCCGTTGCCGAGCGCCGCTCCGACGAAGCCCGTGGCCAGCTCGGTCAGCCGGGCGACGCCCGCCTCCCCGAGGTGGTCGTACGGCGCCCGGTCCAGGACGTCCGTGCGCTCCTCCACGGCCGCACGCAGGCGCGCGCCCTCCTCGGTGAGCGTCAGCTCCGCGTCCTTGGTGAGCAGCCCACGCGCGCGCAGCCGTTCGGCGGCGTCGTCGAATTCCGCGCGGGTCCAGCCGCGCGTGGCGAGCAGCCACTTCGGGGCCATGCCCTTGCCGGTCGCGACATGGCTGACAAGGGCCTCGACCGGGTCGAGTTCGGCGGCGAGCAGCGCGGCGAGGTGTCCGTCGCCGCGGTGCTCGCGCAGCAGCGTCGTCGCATGCCAGTACGCGAGGTGCGGCGCCTCGGGGACGGGCAGGTCGGCGTGGGCCGCGTACAGGGGCCGGGCGTGTCGCGTGCAGGCTTCCGTGGCGCGCAGCGCCAGCGCGGCGGCCTCGGCCATCTCCTCGGAGGCGAGCGCCTCCTCGCCGAGCAGCCGCCGCAGCGTGGAATCGACGGCACGCGCGCGTGCCGCGAGCACCGTCTCCGGGGAGGCGGTCTGCCACACGGCGGGCACGTGCTGGGCCACGAGGTCGTGCTTGAAGTTGTAGAAGGCCGAGGTCACCGTTCCGGCGCCGACGGCTCCCATGGCCGCGGAGCGGGCCGCGAAGTAGGCGGCGCTGCGGTCCTCCACGCCCACCGCGGCGAGCTCCTTGCCCAGGTCGGGCGAGAAGTAGTGGGTCGAGTGGAACGGGTTGAGGACGTTGTGACAGCGACGGGCGGCGCGCAGGCGCGGGTCAGGGGTCATGCCCGTACGTTACCGACCGGTTGGTACGCGGAGAGATGCGGGGGAGCCGACGAGGGCAGGAAAGGAGGGGTACTCGTCATTGCGGCCGCGTGTGCGGCCCCCGAAGAATGAGGCGCATGCCGCCCCGCACCGTTCTCGTACTCCTCTTCGACGGCGTCCAGAGCCTCGACGTCACAGGCCCCGTCGAGGTCTTCGCCGGCGCCGCGCCCGCCGCGGGTTCCGCCTCCGGCGGGTACCGCGTCCGCACGGCCTCGCTGGACGGTGCTCCGGTGCGTACGTCGAGCGGCCTGATCCTGCTCCCCGACCACTCCCTCGCCGAAGCCGCTGTCCCCGCCCCGCACACCGTGCTGGTCCCCGGCGGCCAGGGCACGCGCCGCCCCGATCCGCGCCTGATCGACTGGCTGCGGGTGAACGCGCCCGGCGCCCAACGGATCGTCTCCGTGTGCACGGGCGCGATCCTCCTCGCGCAGGCGGGGCTCCTGGACGGCCGCAGGGCGACGACGCACTGGGCGTACTGCGACCGCCTCGCCCGCGACCACCCGGCGATCGATGTCGACCCGGACCCCATCTACGTACGCGACGGGAACGTGGCCACGTCCGCCGGTGTCACCGCCGGCATCGACCTCGCGCTCGCCCTCGTCGAGGAGGACCACGGCAGGGACACGGCCCTGACGATCGCCCGCCACCTGGTCGTCTTCCTGCGGCGGCCCGGGAACCAGGCACAGTTCAGCGCCCAGCTCGCCGCCCAGACGGCCCGCCGCGAACCGCTGCGCGAGGTCCAGCAGTGGATCACCGAGCACCCCGACGACGATCTGTGCGTCGAGTCGATGGCGGCCCGCGCCCGCCTCTCGCCGCGCCACTTCGCCCGCGCCTTCCGCACGGAGACGGGCCTCACCCCCGGCCGCTACGTGGAACGCGTCCGCGTCGAGCACGCCCGCCGTCTCCTGGAGGACACCACCGACGGTGTCGAGGAGGTCTCCCGGGCCAGCGGCTACGGCACACCGGAGGCGATGCGCCGCGCCTTCCTCAAGAACCTGGGCACGCCCCCGGCCGAGTACCGCCGCCGGTTCCACGCGCCTTCCCCGAGCTGACCCGGCCCACCTGCCGCGGCCGGACCCTTCCACCCGCACGGAAAGGCACCCCATGCAGATCGCCATCGCCCTCTACGAGCGCTTCACCGCCCTCGACGCCATCGGCCCCTACCAGACCCTCGGCGGCCTGCCCGGCGCCGACGTCGTCCTCGTCGCCGAGCAGGCGGGCCCGGTACGGGACGACTCCGGGCGGCTCGCACTCGTCGCCGACAAGAGCTTCGCCGACGTGCCGCGGCCGGACATCGTCGTCGTACCGGGCGGCCCCGAACAGCGCGACCAGACGGAGAACGAGGCCCTCCTCGGCTGGCTGCGCGCGGCCGACGCGCACACCACCTGGACGACCTCGGTGTGCACCGGCTCCCTGGCGCTCGCCGCGGCAGGCCTGCTCGACGGGCGGGAGGCCACCTCGCACTGGCTCGCGCTGGAGGAGCTGGGCAGGTTCGGGGCGCGGTCGACCGGACAGCGCGTGGTGTTCGACGGCAAGTACGTCACCGCGGCGGGCGTCTCGTCCGGCATCGACATGGGGCTCGCCCTGGCGGGCCGGATCGCCGGGGACGAGACGGCGCAGGCGATCCAGCTGATGACCGAGTACGACCCCCAGCCGCCCTACGACGCGGGCTCCCCGGAGAAGGCCCCCGCCCACCTCGTGGAGCGCTTCCGTGCGTCTGTCAGGGCCTGACGGAGAGCGCTTCCGTGCCGCACTCAGGGCCTGAGAGCCTGTCTTTGAACCCCCTCCCCCAGCTAACGCTGGGAGGTGCCCCCAGCGCAGCGCGCGGACGACGGGGGTTCAAAGACAGGCTCTGACGGTCCACTCGAAGCGCGGCGCCCTGCGCTCCAGGAACGCGGCGACCCCCTCCGCGGTGTCGCCGCTGTCGCGCGCCTGCCCGGCCCAGTGCGCGTCCCGGTCGGTGCGCCCCGCCGCGAACTCCTTCGCCGCCGCCTGCGTCAGCTGCGAGCGCCCGGCGAGGGTCCGCGTGAACTCCGCGACGCGCTTGTCCAGTTCGGCCCCGGGCAGGACCTCGTCCAGGAGCCCGGTGCGCAGCGCCCGCTCCGACCCGATCAACTCGCCGGAGAACAAAAGGTACTTGGCGCTCGCCGGGCCGACCAGCGCCGCGAGCCGCCGGGTCGACGACGCGGGGTAGACGATGCCCAGCTTCGCCGGGGTCACCCCGAACAGCGCGTTCTCGGCGGCGAACCGCAGATCGCAGGCGGCCGCCAGCTGGCAGCCGCCGCCCACGCAGAAGCCCCGGACCACGGCCAGCGTGGGTTTGGGGAAAGCGGCGAGTGCCTCCTCGGCCGCGACGGCCAGCCGCTGCGCCGCGCCCGCGCCCGAGGCGAGCATGGAGATGTCCGCCCCGGCGCAGAAGGTGTCCCCGGCTCCGGTCAGCACCAGCACGCGTACCGCCGGATCCACCGCGAGGGAGGCGAGCAGCGGCGGCAGGGCCGCCCACATCGGGTCGGTCATGGCGTTGCGCTTGGCCGGATGGTCGATGACCACCGTGGCGACCCCGTCGGTGACGGTGTGCGTGAGCTGCTGCGGCGACGCGGGAGGTGCGGACGAGGGAGCCATGCGCCGGATGCTATCCGCCGGGCTCGAACGTACGACCAGGGGTGGCGGCCCTCGTACAACAAGCTGAAGAGCCTCGAAAGCGGAACAAGTGGGACAGGATCAGTCGTACAGCCGACTCGGCCGTACGTCAGTGATCAAATTCCGCCAGTACTCGCTGACTTCCTGTCAGTTATGCGGTCCGGACCTGGGCGTTATCAACACTCGAAGGGTGGTGACAATCGAGCGCAAGGGCGGCGACCGGGCGATGAGTGACGACGGGTTGGGGGCCCGCGCACTTCCTCAGCACAATGGGGGAGCGCCCCCCGAGATGGCGGCGCAGGTGCCGCTGCCGTACGAGGGGGTCTGGCGGTTCACGGCGCAGGCGGCCGACGCCTCCGTGCCACAGGCCCGCCGGGCGGTGCGCGAACTGCTCGCCAGGCAAGGGGTGCCCGCCGGTGACGATCTGGTCCACGGGCTGCTCGTGATCGTCTCGGAGCTCGTCACCAACGCGGTGAAGCACGCCGCCCTGCTCTCGCCGATGCTCGCCGTGGAGGTCGCCGTCGGCGCGGAATGGGTGCGGGTCTCCGTGGAGGACGACCACCCCTACCGCCCGACGGCGCTCGAAGCGACCAGCGGTCAGACCGGCGGCCGCGGACTGCTGCTCGTACGGGAGATCACCGCGGAGGCGGGCGGCGTCTGCGACGTCGAGCACACCGCGAGCGGGGGCAAGGTGATCTGGGCCGCCCTGCCCCTGAAACCCCCGAACGTGTGACGGCTACCAGCCCGCGGCCGGGCCCGTCAGCTCCCGGACGGCCGGCCGCGCCGCGTCGAGCACGGTCATGAACCACGCGGAGAACGGGTCCTCGGCGTGCCGCTCGGCCAGCTCGCCGGCGGTCACGAACGCGGTCGCCCCGACCTCCTCCGGATCCGGGCCCAGCGGCGCCTGCACCATCCCGACGAACAGGTGGTTGAACTCCTGCTCCACGAGGCCCGATTCGGGGTCCGGGTGGTTGTAGCGCACGGTGCCGGCCTCGGCCATCAGCGACGGCGAGACACCCAGCTCCTCGAAGGTGCGCCGGGCGGCGGCCGCGAACGGGGCCTCGCCGGGGTACGGGTGCCCGCAGCAGGTGTTCGACCACACGCCGGGGGAGTGGTACTTGCCGAGCGCCCGCTGCTGGAGCAGCAGCCGCCCCTGCTCGTCGAAGAGGAACACGGAGAACGCTCTGTGCAACCGGCCGGGCGGCTGGTGGGCGGCGAGCTTCTCCGCGGTGCCGATCGTCCTGCCGTCCTCGTCGACGAGTTCCAGCAAGATCGCTTCTCCGGTGCCGTTCGACGAGCTGTTCGCCGCGGTGGCAGGTGTGGTCGGCATACCCATCCTTCGCTTCGGTCCTCGCACCCCAGTCTGCCGTACGAAACGGGCAGTCCCTGACGAAGCCACGGACCGAATGTCCCGCCCGGCCCTGCGGCCGGACGGGACCGGGGGATCAGCGCCCGTGCGGCGGCTGTGCCTCGGGCCTCAACACATAGCCCGTGTACCCGTACTCGGCGCCGTGCTCGCGCCGCATCGCCAGCTCCGCGCGCGTGCCGGCCAGCGCCTCGGCCATGCCGGGACGCTCCGGATCGGCGGCGTCGGCCCGCTCGGCCAGCGGCCCGTAGTACTCGTCCCAGTCGGACTCGGGCTGCGGATACGCCCCGAGCACGCGGTACCCGGCGGCCTCGCACGCCCGCCGGTTCCCCTCGGTGGTCCGCAGCTCGTAGTGCGGCTCCCAGAAGGCCCGGGCCTGCGGGGACGGGGTGTCGGTCGTCCACTCGCACTCGGTGAGCGCTAGTGCGCCGCCGGGCGCGAGCAGCGGCTTCCACCGCGCCAGCGCGGTGTCGAAACCGATGCTGTACGCCGAACTCTCGGCCCAGATCAGATCGAACGAGCCGTCCTGGTACGGGAGTTCACCCATGTCCGCCGAGACGGCCCGGATCCGGTCGGCGAGCCCGCGGGCGTGCGCCGCCGCCCGCAGCTCGTCGAGGAACGGCTCGTGCAGATCCACGGCCGTCACCGCACCGCCGGTCTCGGCGGCGAGCAACAGCGCGGAGCGGCCCGGACCGCAGCCCAGGTCGAGGATGCGGGGACGCTCCGGCAGCGGACCCGCCCAGGACAGAAGGCGCCGCGTGGTCGCGTCGGAGCCCGGTCCCTGCCGGGGGAGCCCGTGATGCAGGGCGAAGAAGGAATCGCGTACAGCGTTGGCGTTGCTGTCGTCAGTCAACGTAGAACCCTTGAGTGAAGGGGCCTCGCTCGGATGTGCTCAGGCGAGGGCCCGGGAGATGGGGATGCACCTGTCGCTGCGCACGGCAGCGCTCACCGCGACGACAGTCATCAACCCACCTCCTCAAAGATCGCCGATCACGCTAGCACGCTCGGTGGCGGCTGTCAGTGGCAGAGCTTCGCCTCGTGCTCGGCGTGCCCGCTGGGCTCCAGCTGGAACGTGCAGTGCTCCACGTCGAAGTGGTCGCCGAGGCAGCCCTGCAGTTCGTGCAGGAGCTTCTCGTTGCCGATCGTGGTGAGCACGTCCTGGCTGACGACCACGTGCGCGGAGAGCACCGGCATCCCCGAGGTGATCGTCCAGGCGTGCAGATCATGGACGTCCTCGACGCCCGGCAGCGCCAGTATGTGCGACCGCACCTGCCCCATGTCGACGCCCTTGGGAGCCGACTCGAGCAGCACGTTCAGGGTCTCGCGCAGCAGCTTGACCGTACGCGGGACGATCATGAGGCCGATGACCAGCGACGCGACCGGGTCGGCGGCCTGCCAGCCGGTGGTCAGGATGACGACGGCCGAGATCAGCACCGCCAGCGACCCGAGCGCGTCCGCGGCCACCTCCAGGAAGGCGCCGCGCACGTTCAGGCTCTCCTGCTGGCCCTTGACGAGCAGGGAGAGCGAGATCATGTTCGCCACCAGGCCGATGAGGCCGTAGACGATGGTCAGGCCGCCCGCCGTCGCGGCCGGCTCCATGAAGCGCTGGATCGCCTCGTACAGGACGTAGCCGCCGACGCCCAGGAGGAGCAGGCAGTTGGCGAGAGCGGCGAGGATCTCGGCGCGTGCGTAGCCGAAGGTGCGCTGGTCGCTGGCCGGGCGGTTGGCGAAGTGGATCGCGAGCAGCGCCATCGCCAGGCCGAGCGCGTCCGTGGCCATGTGCGCGGCGTCCGCGATCAGGGCCAGCGAGTCGGCCATGATGCCGCCGACGATCTCCACCACCATCACGGTCAGCGTGATGGTGAGCGCGATGCGCAGCCGGCCCCGGTGAGCGGCGGCGGCCGTACCGGTCGCCGGCCCGTGGCTGTGCCCGTGGTCGTGTCCGGCCCCCATGGAAACCGCCCTCCGTTCCGGTTCGCCGCGCCGCTCCCGTGCGGGGCGGCGATCACAGTGAACTACGGGGCAGGGGTATCCGCAAACATTGCAGTGAACACCGTTGTCATGTGCCCTGACCTGCGGAAACGCCTCAAAAGAAGCGAAGGCGCGTGTGCGCAGGTCAGGGCACCGGCACGCTCACTCAGCGGCTGCCTCGGGGTGGCGCAGGCACCATCCGGCCCAGGCCGACTCGACCATCTCGCGCACCCCGCGCGTCGCCGTCCACCCGAGCTCCTTCTCGGCCCGCGCCGAGGAGCCGACCGCGCGGGGCGCGTCGCCCGGGCGCCGCGGCTCGACGAGCGCGGGGGTGGGGTTCCCGGTGACGTCCGCGATCACGTCGACCAGCTCGCGCACCGAGACGCCCCGGCCCGTGCCGATGTTGAGGGTGAGGTCACCGCTCGCGCCGGGCTCCGCCAGCCTGCGGGCCGCCGCCAGATGTGCCTCGGCGAGATCGGCGACGTGGATGTAGTCGCGTACGCACGTGCCGTCCGGCGTCGGGTAGTCGTCGCCGAAGATCCGCGGGGCCTCGCCGCGCGTGAGCCGGTCGAAGACCATCGGGATCACGTTGAAGACGCCGACGTCCGCGAGCCGCGGTTCGGTGGCGCCCGCCACGTTGAAGTAGCGCAGGCACACCGTCGCCATGCCGTGCGCGTGCCCGGCCGCCCGCACCAGCCACTCGCCGGCCAGCTTCGTCTCGCCGTAGGGGTTCACGGGAGCGCAGGGTGAGGACTCGGTGATGAGGTCGGTGTCCAGATTGCCGTAGACGGCCGCGGACGAGGAGAAGACGAAGCGGCGCACGCCCGCCGCCGCGACCGTCTCCAGGAGCGTGGCGAGCCCGCCCACGTTGTCGCGGTAGTACGGCTCGGGCTTCTCGACCGATTCGCCGACCTGCTTGTGCGCGGCGAGGTGCACGACGCCGGTGACCTCGTGCTCGGCGCACACCCGGCGCACCAGATCTGCGTCCAGAGCGGAGCCGCGTACGAGCGGAATCTCCGCGGGCAGCCGGTCGGGCACCCCCGACGTCACGTTGTCGAGGACGACGACGCGCTCTCCGGCGCCCGTCATCGCCCGTGCCACATGTGCCCCGATGTATCCGGCTCCGCCGGTGATCAGCCATGTCATGACGCACCACCCTAAGCGGGACACCGTGGACGACGGGTTTGTGGCGCGGGGCGTTGATCGTCAATGATGCACCGGCGGCCTGGAGTACGCAGACCGTGTGGGACAGGGGTCGATCGGGCCGTGAACGGGCGATGAACGTCCGCTTCTCAACATCCGATAGCCTCTGCCGACATGCCGCCCGGCCACCCCTAGGACCTAGGGACCGTGTCCCGGGCGCCTCCATCGTGCATGAGCCCGGCGCGCTCGCGTCGGCACCCAAGGAGTGAGTTCGTCTGTCGACCGCCATCGTCACCGGTCAGCCGGTTCCCGGGTCGTCCCTGGAGGGCGACCTGCGGACTCTCGGCTTCGACGTTCGACTCGCCCCGGACCTCGCGGACGCCGAAGCGGCGCTCGCGACCGTCCCCGGCGACCAGCGGGTCGCGGTCGTCGACGCGGGCTTCGTGGGCCATGTCCACGCCCTGCGCCTCGGCCTCACCGACCCCCGCTTCCCCACGTCGGCGATCCCCGGCGCCGTCACCGCCCAGCCCGCGAGCCGCCAGGCCCTGCACCGGGCGGTCGAGTCCTCCGGCATCGCGCCCGACGCCCTGGCCGCGGGCCTGGAGACGGCCGGCACCGAGGTGCACCGCCCCGAGCTCGGCGAACTCGTCGCCGCGGTCCCCGCCGACCCGCAGGCCCGCAATGAGGCCCGCCAGGCCGTCGCCGCCGTCGACGACGAGGCGATCCGGCTGCGCACCGCGGTCAAGGCGCGGGACGGCTTCTTCACCACGTACTGCATCAGCCCGTACTCCCGCTACATCGCGCGCTGGTGCGCACGCCGCGGCCTGACCCCGAACCAGGTCACCACCGCGTCGCTGCTCACCGCCCTGATAGCGGCGGGCTGCGCGGCCACCGGCACGCGCGTCGGCTTCGTCGCGGCGGGCATCCTGCTGCTCGCCTCCTTCGTCCTGGACTGCACCGACGGGCAGCTCGCCCGCTACTCCCTGCAGTACTCGACGCTCGGCGCCTGGCTCGATGCGACCTTCGACCGCGCCAAGGAGTACGCGTACTACGCGGGCCTCGCGCTCGGCGCCGCCAACGCCACCGGTGATGACGTCTGGGCCCTGGCGCTCGGCGCGATGGTCCTCCAGACCTGCCGGCACGTCGTCGACTTCTCCTTCAACGAGGCGAACCACGACGCGACCGCCAACACCAGCCCCACCGCCGCCCTCTCGGACAAGCTCGACAGCGTCGGCTGGACGGTCTGGGTGCGCCGGATGATAGTCCTGCCGATCGGCGAACGCTGGGCGCTGATCGCGGTCCTCACAGCGGTGACCACCCCCCGCATCACCTTCTACGTCCTGCTGGTCGGCTGCGCCCTCGCCGCCTGCTACACCACCGCGGGCCGCGTCCTGCGCTCGCTGACCCGCAAGGCACAGCGCACCCCGCGCGCCGCCCAGGCGCTCGTCGACCTGGCGGACACCGGCCTGCTGACCGGCGGGACCGTCCGCAAGCTGCGCGGCGGCGGCTACACCGCCCCGCTGCTCGCCGCCCTCGCCGCGGCGATCCTTGTGATCACCACCGCGTTCCTGGACTTCGGCTCCTGGGGCGTCCTCGGCGCGGCCTGCGTCTACGTGATCCTGTCCTCGCTCGCCGTCTCCGGACCGCTGACCGGCCCACTGGACTGGCTGGTCCCGCCGGTCTTCCGGGCCGCCGAGTACGGCACGGTCCTGCTGCTCGCGGCCAAGGCGGACGTGCACGGAGCGCTGCCCGCGGCTTTCGGGCTGGTGGGGGCGGTCGCCTACCATCACTACGACACGGTGTACCGCATCCGCGGCGGTACGGGAGCGCCCCCGCGCTGGCTGGTGCACGCGATCGGCGGGCACGACGGCAGGACCCTCCTGGTCACCCTGCTGGCCGCGCTGCTCACACCGACAGATTTCACGCTCGCGCTCACGGTGCTCGCCGTGGCCGTGGCACTCGTGGTGCTCGCCGAGAGCATCCGCTTCTGGGTCTCTGCTGGAGCACCCGCCGTACACGATGAAGGAGAACCCGCATGATCGGCCTCGTCCTGGCCGCCGGCGCCGGCAGCCGGCTTCGCCCCTACACCGAGACGCTCCCCAAGGCGCTCGTGCCCGTCGCGGGCGAGGGAACCGAGAACGAGCTCTCCGTCCTCGACATCACCCTCAAGAACTTCGCCGAGATCGGCCTCGAGGAGGTCGGCATCATCGTCGGCTACCGCAAGGAGGTCGTCTACGAGCGCAAGGCCGCGCTCGAGGCGAAGTACGGCCTGAAGCTCACGCTCATCGAGAACGACGTGGCCGAGAAGTGGAACAACGCCTACTCCCTGTGGTGCGGCCGTGACGCCATCAAGCACTCGGTGATCCTCGCCAACGGCGACACCGTCCACCCGGTCTCCGTCGAGAAGACGCTGCTCGCCGCCCGTGGCGACGGCAAGAAGATCATTCTTGCCCTGGACACGGTGAAGGACCTCGGCGAGGAGGAGATGAAGGTCGTCGTGGACCCCGAGACGGGCGTCCGCAAGATCACGAAGCTGATGGACCCGGCCGAGGCCACCGGCGAGTACATCGGTCTCACCCTCATCGAGGGCGAGGCCGCCGACGAGCTGGCCGACGCCCTGAAGGCCACCTACGAGCGTGACCCGCAGCTGTACTACGAGGACGGCTACCAGGAGCTCGTCAACCGCGGCTTCAAGGTCGACGTCGCCCCGATCGGCGACGTGAAGTGGGTCGAGATCGACAACCACGACGACCTCGCCAAGGCCCGGGAGATCGCGTGCCAGTACTGACGAGGCTCATCCCCTCGCCGGTCGTCGTCGACATCCGGCCGGGGGCGCTCAACGACCTGGCCGGGGTCCTCGCCGACCAGAGGATCTCGTCGTCCACGGGGCGCCTGGCCATCGCGATCAGCGGCGGCTCGGGCGCCGCCCTGCGCGCCCGCCTGGAGCCCTCGCTGCCCCGCGCCGACTGGTTCGAGGTCGGCGGCGGCACCCTCGACGACGCCATTCAGCTCGCCGACGACATCAAGAAGGCCGGCCGCTACGACGCCATCGTCGGCCTGGGCGGCGGCAAGATCGTGGACTGCGGCAAGTTCGCCGCGGCCCGCGTGGGCCTGCCGCTGGTCGCCGTCGCGACGAACCTGTCGCACGACGGCCTGTGCTCGCCCGTCGCGACCCTCGACAACGACGCGGGCCGCGGCTCGTACGGCGTGCCGAACCCCATAGCGGTCGTCATCGACCTCGATGTGATTCGTGAGGCGCCGGTCCGTTTCGTGCGCTCCGGTATCGGCGACGCCCTGTCGAACATCTCCGCGGTCGCGGACTGGGAGCTGGCCGCACGTGAGCGCGGCGAGGACATCGACGGGCTCGCGGCCGCCATGGCCCGCCAGGCCGGCGAGGCCGTCCTGCGCCACCCCGGCGGCGTCGGCGACGACGGCTTCCTCCAGGTCCTCGCCGAGGGCCTGGTCCTCACCGGTATCGCCATGTCGGTCTCCGGCGACTCGCGGCCCGCCTCCGGCGCCTGCCACGAGATCAACCACGGCTTCGACCTCCTCTACCCCAAGCGCGCCGCCAGCCACGGCGAGCAGTGCGGCCTCGGCGCGGCCTTCGCGATGCACCTGCGCGGTGCCCGCGAGGAGTCCGCCTACATGGTCTCGGTGCTGCGCCGCCACGGCCTGCCC
This sequence comes from Streptomyces kunmingensis, assembly GCF_039533535.1. Lineage (NCBI taxonomy): Bacteria > Bacillati > Actinomycetota > Actinomycetes > Kitasatosporales > Streptomycetaceae > Streptomyces > Streptomyces kunmingensis. The sequence goes on along the minus strand of NZ_BAAATS010000006.1, from coordinate 511,747 downwards.
GTGCTGCCCGAGGAGATCGGCTTCACCGTGGAGGAGTTCGTCAAGGTCGTGGAGTTCGCTCCGCAGACCCGGCCGGGCCGCTACACGATCCTCGAACACCTCGACCTCACCACCGACCAGATCAGGGACGCCTACGCCGACTATGCACAAGCCATCGGTAGCTGAGCTCCGCCCGGTCGTTCACCCCGCGGGCGTGAAGGACCGACGCAGCGGCGAACACTGGGGTGGACGGCTCTACATGCGCGAGATCTCGCTGCGTGTCGACCGCCACCTGGTGAACACCAAGGTCACGCCCAACCAGCTGACCTACCTGATGACCGTCTGCGGCGTCCTGGCCGCCCCCGCCCTGCTCGTGCCGGGCATCTGGGGTGCCGTCCTCGGCGTCGTCGCGGTCCAGCTGTACCTGCTGCTCGACTGTGTCGACGGCGAGATCGCCCGGTGGCGCAAGCAGTACTCGCTCACCGGTGTCTGGATGGACCGCGTCGGCGCGTACCTCACCGACGCCGCCGTCCTGGTCGGCTTCGGCCTGCGCGCCGCCGATCTGTTCGGCACGGGCCGCATCGACTGGCTGTGGGCCTTCCTCGGCACGCTCGCCGCGCTCGGCGCCATCCTGATCAAGGCCGAGACCGACCTCGTCGGCGTGTCCCGGGCGCAGAGCGGCCGCGAGCAGGTCAAGGAGTCGGCGTCCGAGATCAAGGCCTCCGGCATGGCGCTCGCCCGCAAGGCGGCGTCCGCGCTGAAGTTCCACCGCCTCATCCTGGGCATCGAGGCGACGCTGCTGATCCTGGTCCTCGCGATCGTGGACCAGATCCGGGGCGACCTGTTCTTCTCGCGCCTCGGGGTGGCCGTGCTCGCCGGCATCGCGCTCCTGCAGACCCTGCTCCACCTCGTGTCCATCCTCGCTTCGAGCAGGCTGAAGTGAGCACCCCGGCACAGTCCGTCAAGGTCGGCGCGGTGATCATCACCATGGGCAACCGCCCGGCCGAGCTGCGCGCCCTCCTCGACTCGGTCGCCAAGCAGGACGGCGACCCGGTCGAGGTGGTCGTGGTCGGCAACGGCTCGCCGGTCCCGGACGTACCCGAAGGTGTACGAACCGTGGAGCTGCCCGAGAACCTCGGCATCCCCGGCGGACGCAACGTCGGCATCGAGGCATTCGGGCCCTCCGGCTCCGACGTCGACGTCCTGCTCTTCCTCGACGACGACGGGCTGCTGCCGCTGACCGACACGGCCGAGCTGTGCCGCGAGGCCTTCACGGCCGACCCGAAGCTCGGCATCATCAGCTTCCGCATCGCGGACCCGGACACCGGCGAGACCCAGCGCCGCCACGTGCCCCGGCTGCGCGCCGCCGACCCGATGCGCTCCTCGCGCGTGACGACGTTCCTGGGCGGCGCCAACGCCGTCCGCACGCGCGTCATCGCCGAGGTCGGGCCGCTGCCCGGCGAATTCTTCTACGCCCATGAGGAGACCGACCTCGCCTGGCGTGCCCTCGACGCGGGCTGGATGATCGACTACCGCGCCGACATGGTCCTGAACCACCCGACCACGGCTCCGTCCCGGCACGCCGTCTACCACCGCATGGTGGCCCGCAACCGCGTCTGGCTCGCCCGCCGCAACCTGCCCGCGCTCCTGGTCCCCGTCTACCTCGGCGTGTGGCTGCTCCTCACCCTGGTCCGCCGTCCTTCGGGCCCGGCCCTGAAGGCCTGGCTCGGCGGTTTCAAGGAGGGCTGGACCACGTCCTGCGGCCCCAGGCGTCCCATGAAGTGGCGTACGGTGTGGCGCCTGACCCGACTGGGCCGACCTCCTGTCATCTGACAAGCTCGAGTCTGAGAGCATTCGGCCGAACCCCCCGGCCAGGCTCCCGCCTATGCCCGATCAGGCTGCGCTTTTGAAGACGAAAGTTCCCCTTGTGAGTGAGACAACGCATGACGGACCGGTCGCGGTGACCGCGGCCCCGTCGCCCGACGACGGGCTCTCCCCGGCCGAGCTCGCCGCCAAGTACGGCTTGTCCGTCAGCGGAGCCCGTCCCGGTCTGTTCGAGTACGTACGGCAGTTGTGGAGCCGGCGTCATTTCATCCTCGCCTTCTCCCAGGCGAAGCTGACCGCCCAGTACAGCCAGGCCAAGCTCGGCCAGGTCTGGCAGGTGGCGACGCCGCTCCTGAACGCGCTCGTCTACTACCTGATCTTCGGCCTGATCCTCGGTGCGAACCGGGGGATGGACCGTGAGGTCTACATCCCGTTCCTGGTGACGGGTGTCTTCGTCTTCACCTTCACGCAGTCCTCCGTGATGGCGGGCGTCCGGGCCATCTCGGGCAACCTCGGCCTGGTGCGGGCCCTGCACTTCCCGCGCGCCTCGCTGCCCGTCTCCTTCGCGCTCCAGCAGCTCCAGCAGCTGCTGTTCTCGATGATCGTGCTGTTCATCGTGGCGTGCGCCTTCGGCAGCTTCCCCGGCCTGCGCTGGCTGCTGATCATCCCGGCCCTCGTGCTGCAGTTCCTCTTCAACGTGGGTCTCGCGCTCGTCATGGCGCGGGCCGGCTCCAAGACCCCGGACCTGGCCCAGCTCATGCCGTTCGTGATGCGTACGTGGATGTACGCGTCCGGCGTCATGTTCGCCATCCCGATCATGCTCAAGGACAAGCCGCAGTGGATCGCGGACGTCCTGCAGTGGAACCCGGCAGCCATCTACATGGACCTGATGCGCTTCGCGCTGGTCGACGGCTACCCCCGCGAGTGGCTGCCGCCGCACGTCTGGGCGGTGGCGCTCGGCTGGGCCGTCGTCGTGGCCGTCGGTGGCTTCATCTACTTCTGGAAGTCCGAGGAGCGGTACGGCCGTGGCTGATCTCGACAAGACGACCGATGCGCGCATCCCGACGGTCATCGCCGACGAGTTGCACATCGTGTACCGCGTCAACGGCGCGAAGACCGGCAAGGGCAGCGCCACCTCGGCGCTCAGCCGCATACTCAAGCGCGGCGAGGAGCGCGGTGTGCGCAAGGTGCACGCCGTACGCGGCGTCTCCTTCACCTCCTACCGCGGCGAGGCCATCGGCCTGATCGGGTCGAACGGCTCCGGCAAGTCGACGCTGCTGCGCGCCATCGCCGGTCTGCTGCCCGCGGAGAAGGGCAAGGTCTACACCGACGGCCAGCCCTCGCTGCTCGGCGTGAACGCGGCCCTGATGAACGACCTCACCGGCGAGCGCAACGTGATCCTCGGCGGCCTCGCGATGGGCATGTCCCGCGAGGAGATCAAGGAGCGCTACCAGTCCATCGTCGACTTCTCGGGCATCAACGAGAAGGGCGACTTCATCACCCTGCCGATGCGTACGTACTCGTCCGGCATGGCGGCGCGGCTGCGGTTCTCCATCGCGGCCGCCAAGGACCACGACGTCCTGATGATCGACGAGGCCCTGGCCACGGGTGACCGCTCGTTCCAGAAGCGTTCCGAGGCCCGCATCCGTGAGCTGCGAAAAGAGGCCGGCACGGTCTTCCTCGTCAGCCACAACAACAAGTCGATCCGGGACACCTGTGACCGCGTTCTCTGGCTGGAGCGCGGCGAACTGCGTATGGACGGTCCGACGGCCGAGGTACTGAAGGAGTACGAGAAGTTCACGGGCAAGTAACCGCCCGCCTTCCCGGCCGCGTCATATGAGGCCCCACCGCACTCCATCCGGTGGGGCCTCATATATGCCTGTATATGCCAACTACTTGGTCGTGGCGATGCGATCGCGGTCAAGGGTGGGTCAACTTCCTTGCCTGCAAGGAATCTTGGCCTCGATCGGTGTGTTGTTGTGATGTGCCGAGGACCCCGCCGTGGCGGCCATCGTTGTACAACGTAAGCTGTGCCAGTGCTTATTCGCGGCAAGTAGGGCGATAATGCGCGATGTCCCGGTCCGGTGGGGGAGGGCCGACTGTGCGGACTGCCGGGCGGCGTGTCCGAAATAGGATGTATTAGGTCCGCAGTGTAGAACGGGAGATGTGACGGCAATGGCTACGGAAACTCTCCAGGTCCACGAGGCTTTCGCCGTCGTTCCGGAAGCGGACCGCGCCCGGTGAGCGCAACTTCCCGTGTGCGCCCGGAGACCTCGCAGAGCCCGGTGAGCGCCACCCTCGACAAGGCCGCCGACGAGAACTTCCCGGTCGCCCCCTTCTTCCTGCCGCGCGCCTGGCGCGACGATCTGATGGCCGTGTACGGCTTCGCGCGCCTCGTCGACGACATCGGGGACGGTGACCTTGCCCCCGGCGGCGCCGACGCCCGTTTCCTCGGCGTCTCACCCGAACAGGCGGACGACCGCCTGGCGATGCTGGACGCCTTCGAGGCCGACCTGCGCCGGGTCTTCGACGCGACGCCCGGGCACCCGCTGCTGCGCGCCCTGCAGCCCACCGTCCGGCGCCGCTCGCTCACCCCCGAGCCGTTCCTCGGCCTCATCGAGGCCAACCGGCAGGACCAGCTCGTCACGCGCTACGAGACCTACGACGACCTGCTCGCCTACTGCGAGCTGTCGGCCAACCCGGTCGGCCGCCTCGTCCTCGCCCTCACCGGCACCGCGACCCCCGAGCGCATCCGCCTCTCGGACGCGGTGTGCACGGCGCTGCAGATCGTCGAGCATCTCCAGGACGTCGCCGAGGACCTGGGGCGCGACCGCATCTACCTGCCCGCCGAAGACATGAAACAGTTCCACGTTCAGGAGTCGGATCTCGCCGTACCGACCGCAGGCGCATCGGTGCGCGCCCTGGTCGCGTTCGAAGCGGAACGCGCCCTCCGGCTCCTGAATGAAGGCACCCCCCTCGTGGGTAGCGTCCACGGCAGGCTGAAGTTGCTGCTCGCCGGGTTCGTGGCAGGGGGGAAGGCGGCGGTCCACGCGATCACCGCCGCTTCGTACGACGTCCTTCCTGGACCGCCCAAACCCACCAAGCTCCAGCTGCTGCGCGAGGTGGGAGCGACTCTGCGAGGAGAGGGGTGAGCAAAACCGTGGAGTCTGACCAGCAGGTGTCGGCACCGGTGCTCGCCGCATACAGCTACTGCGAGACCGTCACCGGCCAACAGGCCCGCAACTTCGCCTACGGCATCCGACTGCTGCCGACCGCGAAGCGGCGCGCCATGTCGGCGGTGTACGCGTTCTCGCGCCGTGTCGACGACATCGGCGACGGCACGCTCGCGCCGGAGGTGAAGGCGCAGCGGCTCGAAGAGACCCGGGCGCTGCTCGCCCGGGTCCACGACGGCAAGGTCGACGAGGACGACACCGATCCGGTGGCCGTCGCGCTCGCGCATGCCGCGAACCGGTTCCCGATCCCGCTCGGCGGGCTCGACGAGCTGATCGACGGGGTCCTGATGGACCTGCGCGGCGCGACCTACGAGACCTGGGACGACCTGAAGGTGTACTGCCGGTGCGTCGCCGGCGCCATCGGGCGGGTCTCCCTGGGCGTGTTCGGGACCGAACCGGGGGCGCGTGGCGCCGACCGCGCGCCCGAGTATGCGGACACGCTCGGGCTCGCGCTCCAACTGACCAACATCCTCCGTGACGTACGCGAGGACGCCGCCGACGGGCGCACCTATCTGCCCGCCGACGACCTGGCCAAGTTCGGCTGCTCGGCCGGGTTCGACAGCCCGGTGATGCCGGCGGGCTCGGACTTCGAGGGGCTCGTGCACTTCGAAGTGCGGCGCGCCCGCGCCCTGTTCGCCGAGGGCTACCGGCTCCTGCCCCTGCTGGACCGGCGCTCCGGTGCCTGCGTCGCCGCCATGGCCGGGATCTACCGCCGCCTCCTCGACCGGATCGAGCGGGAACCGGAGGCCGTGCTCCGCGGCCGTGTCTCGCTGCCCGGCCACGAGAAGGCGTACGTCGCCGTGCGGGGACTGTCCGGTCTCGACGCGCGCACCGTCTCCCGGGCCGCGCTCAGGAGGCGCGCCTGATGGGCATTCCGGTGCTCCCTGTCGGCTCCGCCGTGAAGTGGCGCGCAACCCTCCGGGGTGGCCCGGCGTCCCTGCATGCAACGACCTGCCGAGCGTTCGCCACACCAGTCGATCCCCACCGCACGCTGGTCGCACGCACCGTGGGCAGCACCGAGGGGGAGAGCGTATGAGCACCGGCGACACGGCACCGCAAGCGCGCGACGCGGACTCCGCCGGGTCCCGACCGAGGCCCGCCGCCGTGGTCGTCGGCGGCGGGATCGCAGGCGTGACCGCGGCGCTCTCGCTCGCCGACGGCGGCATGGACGTGACGCTCCTCGAAGGGCGGCCCCGCCTCGGCGGTCTGGCCTTCTCCTTCAAGCGCGGCGACCTCACCGTCGACAACGGCCAGCACGTGTATCTGCGCTGCTGCACCGCCTACCGCTGGTTCCTGGACCGGATCGACGCCACGTCGCTCGCGCCCGTGCAGGAACGTCTCGACGTGCCCGTGCTCGACGCGGACCGCAACCGGCTCGGCCGACTGCGGCGCAGCGCGCTGCCCGTACCGCTGCATCTGGCCAGGAGCCTGGCCACCTACCCGCATCTGTCATTGACCGAACGCGCCAACGTCGGACGAGCCGCTCTCGCCCTCAAGGGCCTGGATCCCACCGATCCGGCGCTCGACGGGCGGGATTTCGGCTCCTGGCTGGCGGAGCACGGTCAGTCGCAGCGGGCCATCGAGGCGCTGTGGGACCTGGTCGGCGTCGCGACCCTGAACGCCGTGGCGGGTGAGGCCTCACTGGGGCTCGCCGCCATGGTGTTCAAGACCGGGCTGCTGTCCGACCCCGGTGCCGCCGACATTGGCTGGGCCCGCGTGCCCCTCGGTGAACTCCACGACACTCTCACCCGCAAGGCGCTCGACTCCGCGGGCGTACGCACTGAACTCCGTACACGCGTGACCTCCATCTCCCGTATGGAGAACGGGCGTTGGGGCGTCGAGGTTCCCGAAGGGCCGGACACTTCCGGCCAGATTCTGACCGCGGACACCGTCGTGCTCGCCGTACCGCAGCGCGAGGCGCACGATCTGCTGCCCGAAGGCGCGCTCGACGACGCGGACCGGCTGCTGTCCATCGGCACCGCGCCCATCCTCAACCTGCACGTCGTCTACGACCGCAAGGTCCTCAAGCGCCCCTTCTTCGCCGCGCTCGGCTCGCCGGTCCAGTGGGTCTTCGACCGGACGGACGCCTCCGGCCTGTTGAGGGGCGGGCCCGAAGGGCCTCCGAACAAGGGTGGTGGCGGGCGACGGGCGGGACAGTATCTGGCGGTGTCGCAGTCGGCCGCGCAGGATGAGATCGACGAGCCCGTCGCGGTGCTGCGCGAGCGCTACCTGCCGGAGCTGGAGCGGCTGCTGCCCGCCGCGCGCGGCGCCGGGGTGCACGACTTCTTCGTCACCCGGGAGCGGACGGCGACCTTCGCCCCGGCCCCCGGCGTCGGAGCCCTGCGGCCCTCGGCCCGCACCAATGCCCCCGGCCTGTACCTGGCCGGCGCGTGGACCGCCACCGGGTGGCCCGCGACCATGGAAAGCGCAGTCCGCAGCGGTACCAGCGCCGCGGACGCGGCGCTCGCCGCACTCGGCCGCCCGCGCGGCCACCTCTTTCGGGAGGCGGCGTGAGCATCGAACTCACCCCGGCGGCAACGCCGACATCGGTTAAACAAGGAGAGACTGTGCCACCTGTGCCCTCGGCCGGAACGGCTGCCGACGCGGTGGACGTGACCGCGCTTCTGGAGCGCGGCCGAACTTTGGCCACTCCGGTGCTCAAGAAGGCGGTGGGCCGCCTCGCGCCGCCCATGGACACCGTCGCCGCCTACCACTTCGGCTGGATCGACGCGGAGGGCAACCCCTCCGACGGTGACGGCGGCAAGGCCGTGCGCCCCGCCCTCGCCGTGCTCTCCGCGCAGGCCGCGGGCGCCGCCCCCGAGGTCGGCGTGCCCGGCGCGGTCGCCGTCGAGCTCGTGCACAACTTCTCGCTGCTGCACGACGACCTGATGGACGGCGACGAGCAGCGCCGGCACCGCGACACCGTGTGGAAGGTGCACGGCCCCGCGCAGGCCATCCTGGTCGGCGACGCCCTGTTCGCGCTCGCCAACGAGGTGCTCCTGGAGATCGCCTCGGTCGACGCGGGCCGCGCCACGCGCCGCCTCACCACCGCCAGCCGCGCGCTGATCGACGGCCAGGCGCAGGACATCGCCTACGAGCACCGCGAGCGCGTCAGCGTCGAGGAGTGCCTGGAGATGGAGGGCAACAAGACGGGCGCCCTGCTCGCCTGCGCCTCCTCCATCGGCGCGGTCCTCGGCGGCGCCGACGACGTCACCGCCGACGCCCTGGAGCGGTACGGCTACCACCTGGGCCTCGCCTTCCAGGCCGTCGACGACCTGCTCGGCATCTGGGGCGACCCCGACTCCACCGGCAAGCAGACCTGGAGCGATCTGCGTCAGCGCAAGAAGTCGCTGCCGGTCGTCGCCGCGCTCGCCGCGGGCGGCCCGGCCTCCGAGCGGCTCGGCGAACTCCTCGCCGCGGACGCCAAGGACAATGACTTCGACACCTTCTCCGAGGCGGAGTTCGCCGCCCGTGCCGCCCTCATCGAGGAGGCCGGCGGGCGCGAGTGGACCACCGAGGAAGCCCGGCGTCAGCACACCGTCGCCCTCGAAGCCCTGGACTCCGTCCAGATGCCGGACCTGGTGCGCGCCCAGTTCGCGGCGCTCGCCGACTTCGTCGTCGTACGAAAGAGATGATCATTATCGGCCGCATATGACTCGCGTCGCCGGCCGGTGTCCCTCCAGGGCATCGGCCGACGGTTACCCAGCAGAGAAGAGCCACTGCACGAAGGGATAGCCATGACAGCGACGACCGACGGAAGCACCGGAGCCGTGACTCCCGAGGCGACCTCGGCCACCACTGCCCATCTGACCGACACGATCCCCGGGGCGGCCGGGACACCGAGCGCCGCCGACCGAGCCATACAGCGCGCCACGGACTTCCTGCTGGCCCGGCAGGACGCCCAGGGCTGGTGGAAGGGCGACCTCGACACCAATGTGACGATGGACGCCGAGGACCTGCTGCTGCGCCAGTTCCTGGGCATCAGGGACAAGGCCACCACCGACGCCGCCGCCCTCTTCATCCGTGGGGAGCAGCGCGAGGACGGCACCTGGGCCACCTTCTACGGCGGACCCGGCGAACTCTCTGCCACCATCGAGGCATACGTCGCCCTGCGGCTCGCCGGGGACGCCCCGGACGAGGCGCACATGGCCAGAGCCTCCGCGTGGATCCGCGAGCGCGGCGGCATCGCGGCGAGCCGCGTCTTCACCCGGATCTGGCTGGCCCTGTTCGGCTGGTGGAAGTGGGACGACCTCCCCGAACTCCCGCCGGAACTCATCTACTTCCCTAAGTGGATGCCGCTCAACATCTACGACTTCGGATGCTGGGCGCGGCAGACCATCGTGCCGCTCACCATCGTGTCCGCGAAGCGCCCGGTGCGGCCCGCGCCGTTCCCGCTGGACGAACTGCACACCGACGCGAGCGACCCGAACCCGGTCAAGCGCCTTGCCCCGGTGGCGAGTTGGGACGGCGTCTTCCAGCGCCTCGACAAGATCATGCACGGCTATCAGAAGGTCGCCCTCAAGCGGCTGCGCAAGTCCGCCATCAACTCCGCGGCGCGCTGGATCATCGAGCGGCAGGAGAACGACGGCTGCTGGGGCGGCATCCAGCCCCCCGCCGTCTACTCCGTGATCGCCCTGCACCTGGTCGGCTACGACCTCGAACACCCCGTTTTGAAGGCCGGGTTGGCCTCCCTCGACCGGTTCGCCGTGTGGCGCGAGGACGGGGCCCGGATGATCGAGGCCTGCCAGTCCCCGGTGTGGGACACCTGTCTGGCGGTCATCGCGCTCGCCGACGCCGGACTGCCCGCCGACCATCCGAGCCTCGTCAAGGCCGTCACCTGGATGATGGACGAGCAGATCGACCGGCCGGGCGACTGGTCCGTGCGCAGGCCGCAACTGGAGTCCGGCGGCTGGGCGTTCGAGTTCCAGAACGACAACTACCCCGACATCGACGACACCGCCGAGGTCGTGCTCGCGCTGCGCCGGGTGGACCACCCGGACAAGACGCGGGTCGAGAAGGCGATTGAGCGCGGGGTCCGCTGGAACCTCGGGATGCAGTCGAAGAACGGGGCGTGGGGCGCCTTCGACGTCGACAACACCAGCCCGTTCCCCAACCGGCTGCCGTTCTGCGACTTCGGCGAGGTCATCGACCCGCCGTCCGCCGACGTCACCGGGCACGTCGTCGAGATGCTCGCCATCGAGGGCAGGTCGCACGACCCGCGCACCCGGCGCGGCATCGAGTGGCTCCTCGCCGAACAGGAGGCGAACGGCGCCTGGTTCGGCCGCTGGGGCGTCAACTACGTATACGGCACAGGGTCGGTGGTGCCCGCGCTGACCGCGGCGGGGCTGCCCGCCTCGCACCCGGCGATCCGGCGCGCGGTCACCTGGCTGGAGTCGGTCCAGAACGAGGACGGCGGCTGGGGCGAGGACCTGCGCTCGTACCGCTACGAGGACTGGAAGGGCCGCGGCGTCTCCACCGCCTCGCAGACCGCCTGGGCGCTCCTCGCGCTGCTCGCGGCCGGCGAGCGGGACTCCAAGGCCGTCGAGCGGGGGATCGAGTTCCTCGCCGACACCCAGACCGAGGACGGCACCTGGGAGGAGCCGTACTTCACCGGGACCGGGTTCCCCTGGGACTTCTCGATCAACTATCACCTGTACCGGCAGGTCTTCCCGCTGACCGCGCTCGGCCGGTACGTGCACGGCGAGCCGTTCGCCGACCGGGCCGCCACCGCGGCCAAGGGTGGCTGATGACCCGGGACCCGGCGGCGGCGCCGCCGGAGACCTCGCCGCTGCTCGTCGCGTGCGCGCTGGGCATCGAACAGTTCGCCCTGCGCACGGGCAGCCGCGCCGGAGCCACCACGCCCGTCACCGTGCTGCGTACGGGCATGGGGCCCAGGGCCGCCGAACGGGCCATGGTTCGCGCCCTCGAAGGCGCGGCATTCGCCGACGCCGCGGTGGTCGCCACCGGCTTCTGTGCCGGGCTCGCGCCCGGCATGCACCCCGGTGACCTGGTCGTGGCCGGGGAGACCCGCGACGCGCACGGCAGTACGCCCTGCGCCGGTACGGATCTTCTGGTGAAAGAGCTGGTCAGGGCGGTGCCCGGGAGAACCGTGCACACCGGCCCGCTCATCGGTTCCGATCACGTGATCCGCGGTCACGAGCGGGGCGACCTCCTCGCCACCGGCGCGATCGCGGTCGACATGGAGTCCGCGGCGACCCTGCGCGCGGCGACGGCGGCCGGCGGAGCCGACGGCCGTCCGGTTGCGGCCGTCCGGGTGGTCGTCGACGCTCCAGAACATGAACTCGTCCGGATCGGCACAGTTCGCGGTGGACTATCGGCTTTCCGTGTCCTTCGTGCCGTCCTGCCCGCATTTTTCGAATGGCACCGTTCTTTGCTGCTCCCTCGGAGGTGAGCCAGATGGCCATGCCGCTTCGTCAGTCCATCAAGGTTGCGACGTATCTCGCTGAACAGAAGATCCGCAGGCGGGACAAGTTCCCGCTCATTGTCGAACTGGAGCCGCTCTACGCCTGCAACCTGAAGTGCGAGGGCTGCGGAAAGATCCAGCACCCGGCCGGTGTGCTCAAACAGCGCATGCCCGTCGCCCAGGCCGTGGGCGCCGTCCTCGAGTCGGGTGCGCCGATGGTGTCGATCGCCGGCGGCGAGCCGCTGATGCACCCTCAGATCGATGAGATCGTGCGGCAGTTGGTGGCGAAGAAGAAGTACGTCTTCCTGTGCACCAACGCGATGCTGCTGCGCAAGAAGATGGACAAGTTCAAGCCGTCCCCGTTCTTCGCGTTCACCGTGCACATCGACGGCATGCGCGAACGCCATGACGAGTCCGTCGCCAAGGAAGGCGTCTTCGACGAGGCGGTGGAGGCGATCAAGGAGGCCAAGAAGCGCGGCTTCCGGGTCACCACGAACTCGACCTTCTTCAACACGGACACCCCGCAGAACATCATCGAGGTGCTGAACTACCTCAATGACGACCTCGCGGTCGACGAGATGATGATCTCGCCCGCGTACGCCTACGAGAAGGCCCCCGACCAGGAACACTTCCTCGGTGTCACCCAGACCCGCGAACTGTTCAAGAAGGCCTTCTCCGGCGGCAACCGGCGGCGGTGGCGCCTCAACCACTCGCCCCTGTTCCTCGACTTCCTCGAGGGCAAGGTCGACTTCCCGTGCACCGCGTGGGCCATCCCGAACTACTCGCTCTTCGGCTGGCAGAAACCCTGCTACCTGATGAGCGACGGCTACGTGCCCTCGTACCGCGAGCTCATCGAGAAGACCGACTGGGAGGCGTACGGCCGCGGCAAGGACCCGCGCTGCGCCAACTGCATGGCGCACTGCGGCTACGAGCCGACCGCCGTCCTCGCCACCATGGGCTCCCTCAAGGAGTCCCTGCGGGCGATGACCGAGACCGTCGCCGGGAACCGTGGGTGACGATGCCATGAGTTCCGGAGAACCAGTCTCACTGGGCCTCCCCGAGGTACCGGTCCGACCACTGGCCGAGCGGCGCGTGAGCCGTCGGATCCAGGTCGGACCGGTGGCCGTGGGAGGCGGCGCACCGGTGTCCGTGCAGTCGATGACGACGACGCGGACCTCCGACATCGGGGCCACGCTCCAGCAGATCGCCGAACTGACCGCCTCCGGCTGCCAGATCGTGCGGGTCGCGTGCCCCACCCAGGACGACGCGGACGCCCTCGCGACGATCGCGCGCAAGTCGCAGATCCCCGTGATCGCGGACATCCACTTCCAGCCGAAGTACGTGTTCGCGGCCATCGACGCCGGGTGTGCGGCGGTGCGCGTGAACCCGGGCAACATCAAGAAGTTCGACGACCAGGTGAAGCAGATCGCGCGGGCCGCGTCCGACGCGGGCACACCCATCCGGATCGGGGTCAACGCCGGATCGCTCGACCGGCGGCTGCTGGTGAAGTACGGCAAGGCGACGCCGGAAGCGCTCGTCGAATCGGCCCTGTGGGAGGCGTCCCTCTTCGAGGAACACGGGTTCCGCGACATCAAGATCTCCGTCAAGCACAACGACCCCGTGGTGATGGTGAACGCCTACCGGCAGCTCGCCGCCGCGTCCGACTATCCGCTGCACCTCGGGGTGACGGAGGCCGGCCCGGCCTTCCAGGGCACCATCAAATCCGCCGTGGCGTTCGGGGCGCTGCTCTCCGAGGGCATCGGCGACACCATCCGCGTCTCGCTGTCCGCGCCCCCCGCCGAGGAGGTCAAGGTCGGCATCCAGATCCTGGAGTCGCTCGGCCTGCGGCAGCGGCGCCTGGAGATCGTGTCCTGCCCCTCGTGCGGCCGGGCCCAGGTCGACGTGTACAAGCTCGCCGACGAGGTGACCGCCGGACTCGACGGCATGGAAGTGCCGCTGCGGGTGGCCGTCATGGGATGCGTCGTGAACGGCCCAGGCGAGGCCCGCGAGGCCGATCTCGGAGTCGCCTCCGGCAACGGCAAGGGGCAGATCTTCGTGAAGGGCGAGGTCATCAAGGTCGTGCCCGAGTCGAAGATCGTGGAGACGCTCATCGAAGAGGCGATGAAGATCGCCGAGCAGATGGAGAAGGACGGCGTCGCGTCGGGTGCGCCCGGCGTCACCGTGAGCTGAATCCGAAGTTCCGGGTTCTGAGCTCTGGGTTCTGAGTTCTTGAGTTCTTGAGTTCGAACGGGAAGGGGGCTCGAACGTGACGATTCTGGAAACCATCCGGGGGCCGCGCGACCTGAAGGCGCTGAGCGAGGAGGAGCTCGGCGAACTGGCCGCGGAGATCAGAGAGTTCCTGATCCACGCGGTCGCCAGGACCGGCGGTCACCTCGGACCCAACCTGGGCGTGGTGGAGCTGACCATCGCGCTGCACCGGGTCTTCGAGTCGCCCGTCGACCGGCTGGTCTGGGACACCGGCCACCAGAGCTACGTGCACAAGCTGCTGACAGGACGGCAGGACTTCTCCAAGCTGCGCGGCAAGGGCGGGCTCTCCGGCTACCCCTCGCGCGAGGAGTCCGAGCACGACATCGTCGAGAACAGTCACGCCTCCACCGCCCTCGGCTGGGCCGACGGACTCGCCAAGGCGCGCCAGGTGCAGGGCGAGCGCGGGCACGTGGTCGCCGTCATCGGTGACGGCGCGCTGACCGGCGGCATGGCCTGGGAAGCGCTGAACAACATCGCCGCCGCCAAGGACCGCCCCCTGATCATCGTCGTCAACGACAACGAGCGCTCGTACGCGCCGACCATCGGTGGCCTCGCCAACCACCTCGCCACCCTGCGCACGACGGACAGCTACGAGAAGGTGCTGGCCTGGGGCAAGGACGTACTGCTGCGCACACCCGTGGTCGGGCACACGGTGTACGAGTCCCTGCACGGCGCCAAGAAGGGCTTCAAGGACGCGTTCGCCCCGCAGGGCATGTTCGAGGACCTCGGCCTGAAGTACGTAGGGCCGATCGACGGGCACGACGTGGGCGCGATGGAGTCCGCGCTGCGCCGGGCCAAGCGCTTCCACGGCCCGGTCCTCGTGCACTGCCTGACCGAGAAGGGGCGGGGGTACGAGCCCGCGCTCGCCGACGAGGCCGACCGCTTCCACACCGTGGGGGTGATGGACCCGCTGACGTGCGAGCCGCTCGCTCCGTCCAACGGGCCGTCCTGGACGTCGGTGTTCGGGGACGAGATCGCGGCGATCGGGCGGGAGCGCGAAGACGTCGTCGCGATCACCGCGGCCATGCTGCACCCGGTGGGCCTGACCAGGTTCGCGCAGGAGTTCCCGGACCGGGTCTGGGACGTCGGGATCGCCGAGCAGCACGCCGCAGTCTCCGCCGCGGGCCTCGCGACGGGCGGCCTGCACCCGGTCGTCGCCGTCTACGCCACCTTCCTCAACCGGGCCTTCGACCAGCTCCTGATGGATGTCGCGCTGCACAACTGTGGGGTGACCTTTGTGCTCGACCGGGCCGGGGTGACCGGCGTCGACGGCGCCTCGCACAACGGCATGTGGGACCTGTCCGTGCTCCAGGTCGTGCCGGGCCTGCGGATCGCCGCCCCGCGCGACGCCGAACAGCTCCGGGCGCAGCTGCGGGAAGCCGTCGCCGTCGACGACGCGCCGACCATGCTGCGCTTCCCCAAGGAGTCCGTGGGGGTGCCGGTTCCCGCGGTCGACCGGATCGGCGGCCTCGACGTACTGCACCGCGCGGACGCGCCCCGCGTCCTGCTCGTGTCCGTCGGCGTCATGGCGCCCGTCTGCCTCCAGGCCGCCGAACTCCTCGAGGCGCGGGGCGTCAACTGCACGGTCGTCGACCCGCGTTGGGTCAAGCCGGTCGACCCCGGCCTCGCGCCACTGGCGGCCGCGCACGAGCTCGTCGCGGTCGTCGAGGACAACAGCCGGGCCGCGGGCGTCGGTTCGGCCGTCGCCCTGGCGCTCGGCGAGGCCGAAGTCGACGTGCCCGTACGGCGGTTCGGCATACCCGAGCAGTTCCTGGGACACGCGAAACGGGCCGAGGTGCTCGCCGACATCGGACTGACGCCGGTGGAGATCGCGGGCCGGATCAGTACGAGCCTGAAGGCGAAAGCCGGCGCAGAAGCCAGTATCAAAGAAAGTACCGAAGCAAGTATCAAAGCCGGCACCAAAGCCAGCGCATCCGAAAAGGTCGGCAAGGAGAACGACGTATGAGCAAGGAGTTCGACCTCGGCAAGCTGCTGGCCGAGCGCGGCGCCGAACGGTACGAGCTGCACACCAAGTACCTCAACCACCAGCTGCCGAAGATGCTCCACACCATCGGCTTCGACAAGGTGTACGAGCGGGCCGAGGGTGCGCACTTCTGGGACGCGGAGGGCAACGACTACCTGGACATGCTCGCCGGCTTCGGCGTGATGGGACTCGGGCGCCACCACCCCGTCGTCCGCAAGGCGCTGCACGACGTCCTCGACGCCTCCCTCGCGGACCTGACCCGATTCGACTGCCAGCCGCTGCCGGGACTGCTCGCCGAGAAGCTGCTGACGCACAGCCCGCACCTGGACCGCGTGTTCTTCGGCAACAGCGGGACGGAGGCGGTGGAGACCGCGCTGAAGTTCGCCCGGTACGCCACGGGAAAGCCGCGCGTCCTGTACTGCGCGCACGCCTTCCACGGTCTGACCACCGGCTCGCTCTCGGTCAACGGCGAGGACGGATTCCGCGACGGATTCGCGCCGCTGCTGCCCGACACGGCCGTCCCTCTCGGCGATCTCGACGCGCTGGCACGGGAGTTGAAGAAGGGCGATGTCGCCGGGCTCATCGTCGAGCCGATCCAGGGCAAGGGCGTGCACGAGGCGCCGCCCGGCTATCTGCGGGCCGCGCAGGAACTCCTGCGGGGGCACAAGGCGCTGCTCATCGCGGACGAGGTGCAGACCGGCCTCGGCCGCACCGGCGACTTCTACGCCTACCAGCACGAGGAAGGTGTCGAGCCGGACCTCGTCTGCGTCGCCAAGGCGCTGTCCGGCGGATATGTGCCGGTCGGGGCGACGATCGGAAAGGACTGGATCTTCAAGAAGGTCTACTCGTCCATGGACCGCGTCCTCGTCCACTCGGCGAGCTTCGGGGCCAACGCCCAGGCCATGGCCGCCGGACTCGCCGTCCTGAACGTCATGGAGGACGAGGAGACCGTCGCGAACGCCCGGGCCATGGGCGAGCTGATGACGGCCCGCCTCACCGCGCTCGTCGACCGCTACGAGCTGCTGAGCGACGTCCGCGGGCGCGGCCTGATGATCGGCATCGAGTTCGGCAGGCCCAAGTCGCTGAAGCTGCGCAGTCGTTGGGCCATGCTTCAGGCCGCGCGCAAGGGGCTGTTCGCGCAGATGGTGGTCGTGCCGCTGCTGCAGAAGCACCGGATCCTCACGCAGGTCTCCGGCGATCACCTCGAAGTCATCAAGCTGATCCCGCCCCTGGTCGTGGACGAGGCCGACGTCGACCGGTTCGTGGAGGCGTTCACCGCCGTGATGGACGACGCGCACAGCGGTGGCGGGCTGATGTGGGACTTCGGCAGGACACTGATCAAGCAGGCGGTCGCCAACCGCTGACCCGCGCCCTCACCGTTCGCCGGGGCGGTGCCTGAGCGGGCTTTGCCTCGGAGGCAAGAAATTTGCCTGCGAGGCAGGGCTCTGGCGTAATCAAGTGTATGAGCCCTGCCCTCCCGGAGGAGGCTCCGGTCCCCTCGGAGCTGCCCGCCGTCGCGCCCCAGCTGCGTGCCCTGCGCCGTCGCGCCGCCCTCACCCTCGAGGTCGCGGCCCGCTCCGCCGGTCTGTCGCCGGCGCATCTGTCGCGGCTGGAGACCGGACAGCGCCAGCCGTCGCTGCCGATGCTGCTCGCGCTCGCCCGTATCTACAGTACGACCGTCTCCGAACTCCTGGGCGAGACCCCCGCCGACCGTGACGCCGTGATCAGGGGCGGCGCCATGGAGGCGACCGAGGCAGGCGGCTGGACGTACTTCCAGGCCGGTTCCGCCGGCCGCGGCATGCAGGCCCTGCGGGTCCACGTGCCGTACGGATCACAGGGCGACATCGTGCGCGTGCACCCGGGCGAGGAGTGGCTCTACGCCCTCGAGGGACGGCTGCGGCTGCGCCTCGGGGACACGTCCCACCGACTCGACCCCGGGGACAGCGCGCACTTCGACTCGCTCACCCCGCACCGGATCGCCGCCGCGGACCGGGGCGGGGCCGAGCTCCTCTTCGTACACACCCTGCTGCAGAGTCCGACCGCCGCGCTGTGTCTCGGCCCGGCGGCCGGCCCGATCCGGGAGGTCTGACCATGAGCGACGCGACCGAGCACACCACCGAAGCCGAAGCACGGCCCGCACGCCGCCGGGACATCGAGGACAAGCTGCCGCGCGGCATCTGGGTGCGGGTCCTGGTCTACGTCTTCGCGGGACACGCCCTCGCGGCCTTCATCTACATGCTGTTCACGCTGGGTGGCGGCCAGTGACCCGGGTCCGTCGGGGAGTCAGTCGAGGAGCCGCTCGCGCAGCCGCTCGCGGTCGGCCGCGCTGAAGCGCAGGCCTTCCTCGAAGTAGCGGTCCGTGGTGCCCCAGGTCTGGTCGATGGTCTCGAAGGCGGCGTGCAGATACGCGGCGCGGGCGTCGAAGAGCGGGCTGAGCAGCTCCATGACCTCGGGGGAGTAGGCGTCGCCCGACGTGGCGCTGCGGCGCACCTTGTAGCGGCGGTGCTTGGCGTTCGACTCCAGGTAGTCGGCCTCGATGGCCTCGCGCTCCACGCCGACGGCGAGCAGCGTCACCGCGATCGACAGGCCCGCCCGGTCCTTGCCCGCCGCGCAGTGCATCAGCGCGGGCACGCTCTCCTCGGCGAGGGCGTGCAGGACGCGGCTGTGCTCTGCGGTGCGCTGGGAGATGATCGTGCGGTACGACGTGATCATGCGGTTCGCCGCGCGGCCCTCGGACAGCAGGGTGCGCAGCTGCTCTATGTCGCCGTCGCGGACCATCTGCCAGAACTCGGCGCCGTCCGCCGGGTCGGAGAGCGGCAGGTTCACGTTGCGCACCCCGGGCAGCTCGACGTCGGCGCCCTCGAGCCGCTGGTCGGCGGCGTTGCGGAAGTCGAAGACGGTGTGCAGGCCGAGGCCCGCGAGGAACGCGGCGTCCTCGGCCGTGGCGTGGGCGAGATGGCCGCTGCGGTAGAGCACACCCGGACGCACGCGCCGGCCGTCCACGGTCGGAAGGCCACCGACATCACGGAAGTTGCGCACTCCGGACAGCTCCGGCTCGGTGGACGGGGCGTGCTGCGTCACGGGGGCTCCTCCCGGTCGGGTCACCGGCGTTGCTCGTCGGTGGGCGCGCGTCTGCGGGCGCGCGTCTGACGATACGACATGGGTTCCCGGGGCAACTATCTGTCCGTTCTATCCGCTTTGGTATTAACTATCCATTTATCAAAGGGGATTGTGCGGTTCGCGTGAGCAGGCTCATATTCGTGACCGTCCGTGGCGGCCGTCCCGGATTTCTTCCTCGGGAATTCCAGAAGGTAAGGCGCTGGCAAAGCGCGGACATCGACGCAGGGTGACACAGGGAACTCTCAGTCGATCAAGAAAGCGGCCTCGTCGGTGAATTCGACATTTGTCGCCGCCTTTCTCGTCGGCTTACTGTCACCACTCCATCCGGACGGAACGCCTAGTCCTGCCGCCGCCCGGATTCCGAACAACGACCCGTGACGGCAGGAGCGGGGGACCCACAGGCAGTACGCCGCGGGAATTCCCCATGCGGCTAGGGGTGAAGCCGTGTCCGTGAACCGGGCGCGGCCGGGCAGCTCCAGCCCGAACCCGACAGCTCACCTCGTAGGCGACGGAGAGGAAAAGCGCCATGCCCGCAAAGGGAAAGCACCGCCGTTCGAAGACCCAGCGCATCACTCGCGCCGCCGCCGTGGCCTCGGCCGGCGGGGCCGCGCTCGCCCTGCCGCTCATCGGCGCCACCGGCGCCCACGCGGCGACCGGCGACGCCGCCTCGACCGACGCGAAGACGTACACGGTCAAGGCCGGTGACACGCTCTCGAGAATCGCCGAGGCGCAGGACGTCGACGGCGGCTGGAAGAAGCTGTACGAGGCCAACAAGAGCGTCGTCGGCTCCGACGCCGGACTCATCCAGCCCGGCATGAAGCTCACGCTGGACGGCGCCGCGAAGACCGCCTCCACCACCGCGTCGAGCACCGGCGACAGCACCGGCACGGGCACCGCGGACTACGTGAAGCCCGTCGACGGCTCCGTCGGCACCGCGTACCACGCCTCCGGTTCCTCCTGGTCGAGCGGCTACCACACCGGCACGGACTTCGTGGTCTCCACCGGCACCACCGTCAAGGCCGTCGGCGACGGCACGGTCGTCTCCGCCGGCTGGGACGGCAGCTACGGCAACGAGGTCGTCATCAAGCACGCCGACGGCGACTACTCGCAGTACGCCCACCTGTCCTCGATCGGTGTCTCGGCCGGGCAGACCGTCACCGCCGGCCAGCAGATCGGCCTGTCCGGCGCGACCGGCAACGTCACCGGGCCGCACCTGCACTTCGAGATCCGTACCTCGCCGGACTACGGCTCCGACATCGACCCGCTGACCTACCTGCGCGAGCACGGCGTCAGCATCTGAGCCACCCGCACCGCGTGCGTCTCGCGCGATCCACTCGGCCCCCGGGGTTATTCCCCGGGGGCCGAGTGCGTTTTCTCACCGCTCGTCAACCCGTGGTTACGTTGGCGTAGGTCACACCTCAAGGTGAAAGATGTGTGGTCGTGGCAAACGAATCGAGATCACTCAGCATCGGCACGATTCGGTCCTACGCGGCGGTGGGGGACAGCTTCACCGAAGGCGTCGGGGACCCCGGGCCCGACGGCAGTTTCGTGGGGTGGGCCGACCGGCTCGCCGTCCTCTTGGACGACCGCGTGGCCGAGGACACCTTCCAGTACGCGAACCTCGCCGTGCGCGGCAAACTCCTCGACCAGATCGTCGAGGACCAGGTCCCGCGCGCCGTCGAACTCGCCCCCGACCTGGTGACCCTGGTCGCCGGCGGCAACGACATCATCCGGCCCGGCACCGACCCGGACGACGTGGCCGAACGCTTCGAGAAGGCCGTGGCACGCCTCGCCGAGGCCGCCGGCACCGTCATGGTGGCCACCGGCTTCGACACCCGCGACGTGGCCGTCCTCAAGCATCTGCGCGGCAAGATCGCCACGTACAACATGCATGTGCGGGCCATCGCCGACCGGCACGGCTGCGCGATGCTCGACCTGTGGTCCCTCAGGTCCATCCAGGACCGCCGGGCCTGGGACGAGGACCGGCTCCACCTGTCCGCGGAGGGCCACACCCGGGTCGCCCTGCGCGCGGGACAGGCGCTCGGCATCGACGTCCCCGCCGACCCCGAGCAGGCCTGGCCGCTCCTGCCGCCGCGCGGCACGTTCGAGGTGCGGCGCGACGACATCCACTGGGCGCGGGAGTTCCTGGTGCCGTGGATCGGGCGGCGGCTGCGCGGCGAGTCCTCCGGGGACCGCGTGCAGGCGAAGGGCTTCGTGGACCCGCACCTCATCAAGATGCACCTGGAATCCGCTTCCTAGCCGCCTTCCGGAGGCCGAGCCACTCTCCTTGCGCCTCCTGGTCACCTTCCAGAGGTACTGCGGGTTCTCTTAGGGGTGACGGGCGGAGTGGCGTGCCTCGCCTGGCCGGGTGCGGGTGCTGGGATGTCGGCCGCCCGCCGCGTCGGCGGGCCCGACCGGGAAGGACCCCGATCCCATGTCCGTACGCTCCCGCCGCAGCGCCGTGCTCGCCGGCGCCCTGCTCGCCCTCGTACTGCCGGCCGTACCCGCCGTAGCCGCCCAGGCGGCGCCGCACGCGGCCGCCGCCGCGGCGCCGAAGCCCGCGACCCTGACCGTCACCGGCGAGGGCCGCGCCACTGCCGAACCCGACATGGCGATCGTCACGGCGGGCGTCGAGGCGAACGGGCCCACCGCGAAGGACGCCCTGGCGGCGCAGAGCCGCGCGGCGGACGCGCTGCTCGCCGCCGTGCGCGAGGCGGGCGTCGCCGACCGGGACATCCGTACGGAGAGCCTCGCGACGTCGGCCGTCTACGAGACCGGCCCCGAGCCGGGCGCGGCCACCCGGGTCGCCGGCTACCGGGCCACCCAGTCCTTCACCGTCAAGGTCCGCGACCTGGACCGGACCGGCGCGCTCATCCAGGCGATCGCGGACGCGACCGGCGACGACGTGCGGATCGACTCCGTCGTCTTCGACATCGCCGACCCCGGCCGGCTGCGGTCCGCGGCCCGGGCGGCCGCGTACGCCGACGCGCACGAGAAGGCCGTCCAGTACGCGAAGGCGAGCGGTCACAAGCTCGGCCGGCTCGTCTCGCTCGAAGAGACGACGAGCGGCCGCCCCCGGCCGGTGGCCGTCCCCGCGATGGCCTTCGACCAGGCGGCCGGGAAGGTCCCGGTGGCGGCCGGGGAGATCGAGGACGCGGTGAGCGTGACGGCGGTGTACGAGCTGAACTGACGCCGCGCCGGGCGGCGCCGTCACCGGTACCAGCCGAAACGCTCCGCGATGACGGGCAGCCGGTCGGCGACGAGGGCGTGCGCGGCGGCCCGCGGGGTCGTCCCGTCGGCCTCCGCGCGCGCCAGCACCTGACCGATCAGGGCGCGCATGGAACGCCGCGTGTGGGCGAACGCCTCGTCCGCGTCCGCGCCGATGTCACCGAACAGCGTCCACCACCACCAGGCGTTGGTCCCGGAATTGACGACGACGTCCGGCAGGACGGTCACCCCGCGCCGCGCGAGCAACTCCTCGGCGTCGGCGAGCACCGGCATGTTGGCCGCCTCCACGATCCACCGCGCCGTGATCCGCTCCTGGTTCGCGGCGTCGATCGCATACGAGACGGCAGCCGGTACGAGCACCTCGGCGTCGGCCGAGAGCCAGGCGTCGCCCGGCAGCTCGCGGTCACCGGGACGCAGCGCCGAGCGCGCCACCGTGCCGAACGCGTCGCGCGCGGCGAGCAGGCGTTCCACGTCGAGCCCGTCGGGGTGGGCGACCGTGCCCTTAAGATCGGCGACCGCGACCACCTTCAGACCCGCCCGGGAGAGGAAGCGTGCCGTGGCACCGCCCATGGTGCCCAGGCCCTGGAGCGCGACCCGGGTGCCCTCGTACGGGAGCCCGGCGCGGTCGAGCGCGACGAGCACCGACTCGGCGACACCGCAGCCGCCCACGAGTTCGTCCAGGCCGATCCCGTCGACGGAGAGCGCGAACGCGGCCGCGAGCCGGGCGCGGGCCGCCCGCTCGTCGTCGAGCAGCGGGTACACCGCCTGGATCGAGGAGACGAGCCCCGCCTCCGCGGCCGCCCTGTCGACCAGGTCCTGGGTCAGTCCCAGATCCTCGCCGGTCGTCCAGCAGGACTCGATGTGCGGCCGCATGGCCCGCAGATAGCGCACCAGGACGCCGTACGCCTCCGGTGAGCGCGGGTCGCAGTCGATGCCGCCCTTGGCGCCGCCGAGCGGGATGTACCGCCCTTGCGGGTCGTAGTGCAGCGCCTCTTTCATCGTCATGCCGCGCGCGAGCCCCGCGACCTCGGCGAGCGTGCAGCCCGGGCGCATCCGCAGGCCGCCGCTGGAGACGCCGCGCACCAGCCGGTCCACCACCAAGTAGCCGGTGCGGCCCGTGACATGGTCCGTCCAGGTCAGCTCGATGAGCGGCTTCGCGGGAGAGGCGGCGGGCGCGGGGCTGGTCATGGGAACTCCTCGGGGGCGGTGCGGGCGGGGACCGGCGGGGCCGGACCGGTCCGGGCCGCATGGTCCCAGGGGCGGTGCGACGCGTTGTCGTAGGTGCGGCACATAATGGAACACCCTGATCGATCAACAGGAGGCGTTGTGCCACGTTCCCTGAGTCCCGGACTGCGCTCGCTGCAGCCTGCCGCGTTCGGCGCCGAGGCCACCGGCGCGCGCCTGGAGCGGATCCGCAAGTCACCGAACTTCGCCGACGGGCAGTTCCAGAACCCGCTGGGGGCCCGTACCCGGCCCGACGGCTCCATGCTCGACTTCGCGAAGGTCTACTTCCGTAAGGAGGAGCGCGCCCGGCGCGCTCCGCTGGGCACCGTCCCCGTCCACGCCACGACCCTCGCCGACCTGTCGAAACCGGCCGCGAGCGGGCTGCGCATCACCTGGATGGGGCACTCCAGCGTGCTCGCCGAGATCGACGGCGTCCGGGTGCTCTTCGACCCCGTGTGGGGCGAGCGCTGCTCCCCGTTCGCCTTCGCGGGGCCCAAGCGGCTGCACCCCGCGCCGCTGCCCCTCGCGGCGCTCGGCCCGGTCGACGTGGTCGTCATCTCGCACGACCACTACGACCATCTGGACATGCCCACGATCAAGGCGCTCGCGGGGACGGACACCGTCTTCGCCGTGCCGCTCGGCGTCGGCGCACACCTGGAGCACTGGGGCGTCCCGGCCGACCGGCTGCGCGAGCTGGACTGGAACGAGTCGACCGAGGTCGGCGCCGTGACCCTGACGGCGACGCCCGCCCGGCACTTCTGCGGCCGTGGCGTGCGCAACCCCCAGCACACGCTGTGGGCGTCCTGGGCCGTGACCGGCCCTGAGCACCGGATCTACCACAGCGGTGACACCGGTTACTTCCAGGGTTTCGCGGACATCGGCGCGGAGCACGGCCCGTTCGACGTGACCATGATCCAGGTGGGCGCGTACTCGGACTTCTGGCCCGACATCCACATGACCCCGGAGGAAGGGCTGCGCGCCCACCTCGATCTACAGGGCGGGCGGCCGCACGGCGTGCTCATGCCCATCCACTGGGGCACGTTCAATCTGGCGCCCCACGCATGGGCCGAGCCCGGTGAATGGTCCATCGACGTGGCGCGGGACGCCGGGCAGACCCTGGCCACGCCGAGACCCGGCGAGCCGTTCGAGCCGGGCGGTGACGTGCCGGCCGACGCCTGGTGGCGCGGCGTGTCCGCCCCCGTCGAGCGCCCCTGGCGCCGGGCGGCGCCGAGCCTGACGGACAGCGGACCGGCCGCCACGGAGCTGGACCTGGCGGGCGATCGCTGACCGGGGCCCGGCCCCTAGACGCACGGACTGTTTCTTACAAGCCGATGTCCCGGCTGCGGTAGTCGTCGAGGGACTCGCGGCGTACCAGCAGCCGGGCACGCCCCTCGGCGACGGCGACCACGGGCGGGCGGCCCACCAGGTTGTAGCCGGAGGCCATCGAGAGGTGGTAGGCGCCCGTCACGGGGACGGCCAGCAGGTCGCCCGGGCGGACGTCGCCCGGCAGCTCGGCATCGGCGGCCAGCACGTCGCCCGCCTCGCAGTGCCGCCCGACCACGGTCGTCAGGGTCGCCGCAGCGGTGGAGCGGCGGCCGATCAGACGCGGGGCGTACCGGACCCCGTACAGAGCGGGCCGCGGGTTGTCGCTCATGCCGCCGTCCACGGCGACGAACACCTTCGCGCCGGTGTGCTTGACCGCGAGGACACGGTAGAGGGCGATCCCGGCGGGTCCGGCGATCGCCCGCCCGGGTTCGATCAGCAGCCGCGGCACGGTCAGCCCGGCGCGCGCGCAGCTCTCGACGAGTTCGCCGCGCATCCGGCGGGCCAGCGCGGTGAGGTCCAGGGACTCCTCGCCGGGGCGGTAGGCGATGCCGTGGCCGCCGCCCAGGTCGAGCTCCGGCAGGACGACGCCGTGGCTGTCACGGATCCGGGCCAGCAGCCCGACCATCCGGCGCACCGCGGTGACGTAGGGCTTGACCGTGGTGATCTGTGAGCCCAAGTGGCAGTGCAGGCCGCTGAGTTCGAGCTGCGGCTGGTCGAGGATCCGGGCGATCGCGTGGTGCGCGGAGCCGTCGGTCAGGGACAGGCCGAACTTCTGGTCGTCGGTGCCGGTGCGGATCTTCTCGTGGCCTCCGGCGGCGATGCCGGGCACGACACGCACCATCACCTTCTGGTGCCCGTCCGGGCCGACGGCGGCGGCGAGCCGGGCGATCTCGGCCGGGCTGTCGATGACGATGCGGCCGACGCCCAGGCGCAGGGCGGCCTCGATGTCGTGCGGCGACTTGGCGTTGCCGTGCAGCACGGTCCGCTCGGCGGGGAAGCCCGCGGTGACGGCGAGTTCCAGTTCGCCGGCCGAGCACACGTCGAGCCCCAGGCCCTCCTCGCCGACCCAGTGGACCATCGCCCGCGACAGGAACGCCTTGGCCGCGTACAGGACGTGGGCGTCCGGGAACGCGGCGCGGTAGGTGCGGCAGCGCTCCCGCACCTCGGCCTCGTCGAGCACGTACGCCGGTGTGCCGAACCGTTCCGCGACCTCGGCGAGCGACGCCCCGCCGACGGTGAGGTCGCCGTGCGGCCCCCGGGCGGTGGAGGCGGGCCACACCGACAGATCGTCCAGGGCGGCGGGGGCGGGAGCGTGCGGGTGCGTGACGGTCATGACGTACGGACTCCCTTGTTCAGCGGCTCCGCGGGGCGAGGGCGTGTGCGACGACGGCGGCGCCGGTCCTCGAAGGCCGGATCGACGGTGCGGGTGAGCGGCGCCGCGGTCATCGGCGCGGCGAAGACCGGGTCGACGGTGACGGCGGTGACGCCGAGGGGCGCGGCGAGGGCCCGCAGCGCGGGTTCGCCGAGCTCGACCCAGAGCTGGTCCCGGCCCAGCGCGGCGACGAGCCGCGCGTGGCTGGTGAACCCGACGGCGGTGCGCTCACCGAGCGGGGTGCGGAACAGGCGGGCGGCGCACCCCGCGGGCCCCGGCCGGACCGGAACGTGCAGCGGCCCGGCCGGGGCACGTTCGGCGGGTTCCGGATCCTCACCGCACAGCAGGTCGTTCATGGGACTCCTCGGGAACTCTCGCGAAGTAGAAGCGACGAACGCCCCCGCGATCACGGGGGCCGGGACGTCGCTGCTGACGCTATGCCCGGGGTGGCGGGGGCCCTGCCCCCTCATGACGCGACGCTGACGGCCGGCGGCCCGGCCCTGGCGGGATGCTGACGGGGCGCGGTCACCGCGCGTACGGCGTCGTAATCGGCCGGCCGTTCGAGGGTTCATACCAGAGCGGGACGTCAGCCACCGGACTTTGGCAACTGCCCCTCGCACATGAGCCGTTGCTGACTACGGTGAGTGCTCGCCGTGCGACGCCCGGTCGAACATCCCTGCCGTCGCCCCGACCTGCCCCGAACCCCGAGAGAACCGAGGACGAGGACGCCGTATGTCTCAGCTTCGCCAGCCGGCCGCCCGCGCAGACCGTCGCGAAGGCGGCCGGCACGGCAGGCCTGCCGGGCGGACCGCGCCCCGCCCGGCCGAGACCCACATACGGCCCCAGCTGCTGCGCCTCGCCGTGCTGCCGCCGGTCGCGGTGGCGCTCAGCGCGTCCGCGGCCGTCCTGTTCGCCGTACGGTCCACCGGCGCCCGGCCCGGCCCCGCCCTGTGGAGCGTGCTCGCCGGCGCCTGCCTCGTCACCGTCGCCGGCATCGTCATCGCGGCCGTCGCCGCCGACCGTGCCGCCGCGACCGTCCGCGACCGCGTCCTCGCACTGCGCCGCACCACCGCCCGGGGCCAGGCCGAACTGCGGAGCCTCGTCGAGCAGTTGCGCAAGGGCGAAGGACCGCCACCGCGCCGCGCCCCTCAAGCGCCCGCGCCCGGTGCCGACGACTTCGACCAGCTCGCCGCCGATCTGACCCGCGCCCAGGACGTCGCCGTCACCGCCGTCGTCCAGGCCACCCGGCTGTCCAGCCAGGCGGGCAGCCGGCAGAAGGTCGAGGTCTTCGTGAACCTCGCCCGCCGCCTGCAGTCCCTGGTGCACCGCGAGATCTCCATCCTCGACGACCTGGAGAACGACGTCGAGGACCCCGACCTGCTCAAGGGCCTCTTCCACGTCGACCACCTCGCCACCCGCATCCGGCGGCACGCCGAGAACCTCGCGGTGCTCGGCGGCGCCGTCTCCCGGCGCCAGTGGAGCCACCCCGTCTCCATGACCGAGGTGATGCGCTCCGCGATCGCCGAGGTCGAGCAGTACTCGCGGGTCAAGCTCGTGCCGCCGATCGACGGCACCCTGCGCGGGCACGCCGTCGCGGACTGCATCCACCTGCTCGCCGAACTCGTCGAGAACGCCACGGTGTTCTCCGCCCCGCACACCCAGGTCCTGCTCCGCGCCAACCTGGTGACGTCCGGCCTCGCCATCGAGGTCGAGGACCGCGGCCTCGGCATGCCCGTCACCGAACAGAACAAGATGAACGCGCTGCTCGCCGACCCCGACCAGGTCAACGTGGACAGCCTGCTCCAGGACGGGCGCATCGGCCTCTTCGTGGTGTCGCAGCTCGCGCGGCGGCACGGCATCACCGTACGGCTCGGCACCAATATCTACGGGGGAGTCCAGGCGGTCCTCGTACTGCCGCAGGGACTGCTCGGCATGGACCAGGGCGAGCAGGTCCCGCACGTGCGCAGAGCCGCCGCCGCGGCGACCGCCGACAGCGTGCTGGCGCCGGGGGCCGCGATCGCCGACGGCCACAGCGCGCTCGGACACTCCGGCGACACACGAGACGACGCGCCCTCGGCGCCACCCGCCCCGGCCCCGCTGCCCGGAGGCATCACACCCGCCCCCGCCCCGCTGCACGGAGGCATGACACCGGCCCCGGCCCCGCTGCCCGGAGGCATGACACCCGCCCCGGCCCCGCTGCCCGGAGGCGTCACACCCGCCCCCGCCCCGCTGCACGGAGGCATCACCGCCGTGCCGCGCCCGCGCCCCGATCAGCCCTCCACGGAGCGGCTCCAGCAGCTGCATCTGAAGCAGCCGCCGCCCGGCGCGCCCGGCGCCGCGCCCCTCCCGCAGCGCCATGCGGGCGGCCCGCGGCTCACCCCCGCCGACGCCGTGCCCGGCATCCGCCCCGAGGACCGGCAGAGCCCCGAGCAGCCCCCGCCGCCCCTCGCGGTCAACGGCACGGTCCGCGGCACCATGGAGCGCCCCCGGCTCCCGCGGCGCAGAGCCCAGGAACACCTCGCCCCGCAACTGCGCGGCGGCCCCGCACCACGCCAGGACGACGAACCGCCGGCCGGCCACGACCCCGGGCTCATGGCCGCCTTCCAGCGCGGGATCACCCTCGCCGAAGCGGCCGAACCGCGCGAGCTGCCCGGTGAGGCGCCGGGCGCCGGGGGCGGCGCGGGCGGTAGCGCCGGATGACCGTTGCCCGGGCGACCCCGCACCCCGGGGTGATACCCGGCGGGCCCCGCCCCGCCCCTCCCCGTCCCCCCGACCAGCACCACACCGAGCAGTCCACCAAGGAGTCGATCCCCCATGGCGAGCGATGTGCCGACGGGTCATGTGTCCGATCTCGACTGGCTGATGAGCGGCCTGGTCCAGCGCGTCCCCCACACGAACAGCGCCGTGCTGCTCTCCTCCGACGGTCTCGTCAAGTCCGTGCACGGACTCGACGCCGACAGCGCCGACCACATGGCGGCCCTCGCCTCCGGTCTCTACTCGCTCGGCCGCAGCGCAGGACTGCGGTTCGGTGACGGCGGCGACGTACGACAGGTGGTGGTGGAACTCGACTCCACCCTGCTGTTCGTGTCGACCGCCGGCTCCGGCACCTGCCTCGCCGTGCTCGCCGGACGGGAGGCCGACGCCGCCGTCCTCGGCTACGAGATGGCCATGCTCGTCAAGAGCGTGCGCCCCTACCTGATGACCGCACCCCGTCAGCACGCGGCCGAGCCCACGGCGATGAGGAATTGAGAGTGTCGGCCCCGCAGGACGGGCCCTGGCTCGACGGCGCGGCCGGCCGGCTCGTGCGCCCGTACACGATCAGCAACGGGCGCACCCGGCCCACCACGTCGATGGATCTGCTCTCCCTCGTCATGGCCACAGGGGCGACCCCCCTCGGCTACCTCGGGCCGGAGCACAGCCAGGCGCTCGAACTGTGCGCGCACCCCACGTCGGTCGCCGAGATCGCCGGTCATCTCGGCCTCCCCGCCGCCGTCACCAAGGTCCTTCTGTCCGACCTCGTCGACTGCGGGGCCGTCACCACCAAGCCCCCCACGTTCCACGACAACCCCACTGACCGGTCCCTACTGGAGGCAGTGCTCGATGGACTACGACGACAGCTCTGACCCCTTTCCCACCGCACTGAAGATCTTGGTGGCGGGCGGGTTCGGGGTCGGCAAGACGACCTTCGTCGGCGCGGTGAGCGAGATCGCTCCACTCAGCACCGAAGAGCTGCTCACCACCGTCAGCGCCGCGACCGACAACCTCGACGGCATCGAGAACAAGGTCGAGACGACCGTCGCCATGGACTTCGGGCGCATCACCCTCGACCCCGAACATGTGCTGTACCTCTTCGGCACACCGGGCCAGGAGCGCTTCTGGTTCATGTGGGACGAACTCTCCGAGGGCGCTCTCGGCGCGGTGATCCTCGCCGACACCCGCCGCCTCGAGGACTGCTTCGCCGCCGTCGACTTCTTCGAGGAACGCGGCATGGGGTTCATCGTGGCGGTCAACGAGTTCGACGGCGGCTACCGCTACGAACCCGAGGAGGTGCGCGCCGCCATCGACCTCGACCCCCAGGTGCCCGTGGTCCGCTGCGACGCGCGCATCTCCAGCTCCGGCATCCAGACCCTGCTCATGCTGGTCCGGCACCTGCTGGCGCACGCCGCCCCGACGGCCAGCGGGTTCGGGGCACACACGTGACGGACGCCGGCCGGGGAGCGCACGGATGACCTACGACGCGACCGGGCGGCTGCTGCTGACCCCGGTCGACCGGGAGGGCCCCGAGCGCGCGTACCGGCTGCGCGCCCTCGACGTGGGGCTGCGCCCGGAACCGGTCTTCGACCTGTTCGCCGACCGGCTCGCCGAGGTGACCGGAGCGCCCTACGCCATGGTCAACTTCATCGACGAGAACCGGCAGTTCTTCGCGGGGCTGCACACCCCCGACGGCAACCAGCGCGGCGACGACCTGGGCGCGGTCGCCGCCGGGGCGGGCGACGGCGCGACGGCCCGCTACATGGCGCGCGATCACGGTTACTGCCCCCATGTGGTCGTGCGGCGCAAAGCACTCGTCCTCGAAGACGTCTGCGACTACCCGAGGTTCGCGGGCAACCCTGTGGTCGACGAGATAGGAATCCGCTCCTACCTGGGTGCACCGCTGCTCGACGACTGGACGGGCCTCGCGCTCGGCACCGTATGCGTGGTGGACACGGCCCCTCGCCCCTGGGGGAGAGCCGGACTCGCCACGATCAAAGCCTCGGCCGGGGAGCTGATGGAGGTGGTGCGTGGACGTGGGGGCCTGTTGGTGTGACCGTCGCGGCACCCGGCTCCGGCGCGGCCTCGGGCTCTGGCCGGCTTGCGCCTGAAGGAAAGCTGCGGCAGCGCTTAAGAAATCCTCGATGGACCCGGGCGCCACGGTACGGAAGAGTCGGGGGCGGCGGCGGACGGCCGCCACCCTCACTCTTCCACCCTTATCCCGTGCCCGGGCGGCTTCGCCCTGTCCGGGTGCGCGACGACAGGAGCCGAGCCGTTGAAGGCGCTGGTCAAGGAGAAGGCCGAACCGGGACTGTGGCTGACGGACGTACCCGAGCCGTCCATCGGCCCCGGTGACGTACTGATCAAGGTGCTGCGGACCGGGATCTGCGGCACCGACCTGCACATCCGTGACTGGGACGGCTGGGCGCGGTCGACGGTCACCGCGCCGCTGGTCGTCGGCCACGAGTTCGTCGGCGAGGTCGTCGGGACCGGCCGGGACGTCGCCGACATCGCCGTCGGTGACACGGTCAGCGGCGAGGGCCACCTCGTGTGCGGCAAGTGCCGCAACTGCCTCGCCGGGCGGCGCCACTTGTGCCGCGCGACGGTCGGCCTCGGCGTGGGCCGCGACGGCGCGTTCGCCGAGTACGTGGCCCTGCCCGCGTCGAACGTATGGGTGCACCGCGTCCCCGTCGACCTCGATGTGGCGGCGATCTTCGACCCGTTCGGCAACGCCGTGCACACCGCGCTGTCCTTCCCGCTCGTCGGCGAGGACGTCCTCATCACCGGCGCGGGACCCATCGGCCTGATGGCGGCCGCGGTCGCCAAGCACGCCGGTGCCCGCCACGTCGTGATCACCGACGTCAGCGACGAACGCCTGGAGCTGGCCCGCAAGATCGGTGTCAGCCTCGCCCTGAACGTCGCCGACTCGACCATCGCCGACGGCCAGCGCACGCTCGGCCTGCGCGAGGGCTTCGACGTCGGCCTGGAGATGTCCGGCAACCCGGGCGCGATGCGCGACATGCTCGCCAACATGACCCACGGCGGCAAGATCGCCATGCTCGGTCTGCCCGCGCAGGAGTTCGCCGTCGACTGGGCCCGGATCGTCACCTCGATGATCACCATCAAGGGCATCTACGGCCGCGAGATGTTCGAGACCTGGTACGCGATGTCGGTCCTCCTCGAAGGCGGCCTCGACCTCGCCCCGGTGATCACGGGCCGGTACGCGCACACCGACTTCGACGCGGCCTTCGACGACGCGGCGAGCGGCCGCGGCGGCAAGGTCATCCTCGACTGGACCGTCTGAACCCGCCCTCCCCGCCGGGGACTTGAAGACCTAAGGACTTACGGCATGTTCGACAACGTACGCGAAGATTTCCAGGCCACCCTCGACGAGATCGTCGCCGCGGGCCTGCACAAGCCCGAGCGGGTCATCGGCACCCCGCAGTCCGCCACCGTCGCCGTGACGGCATTGGGGTCTCCCCTGCTCGAGCGAAGCCGAGAGCTTGGGGAAGGCCGCCCCGGCGAGGTGCTGAACTTCTGCGCCAACAACTACCTCGGCCTCGCCGACCACCCCGAGGTCATCGCGGCCGGCCACGCCGCCCTCGACCGCTGGGGCTACGGCATGGCCTCCGTCCGCTTCATCTGCGGCACGCAGGAGGTGCACAAGGAGCTGGAGGCGCGCCTGTCCTCCTTCCTCGGCCAGGAGGACACGATCCTCTACTCCTCCTGCTTCGACGCCAACGGCGGCGTCTTCGAGACCCTCCTCGGCCCCGAGGACGCGGTGATCTCCGACGCCCTCAACCACGCCTCGATCATCGACGGCATCCGGCTGAGCAAGGCCAAGCGCTTCCGTTACGCGAACCGCGACATGGCCGACCTCGAGACGCAGCTCAAGGCGGCCGACGAAGCGGGCGCCCGGCGCAAGCTCATCGTCACCGACGGCGTCTTCTCCATGGACGGCTACGTCGCGCCGCTCGCCGACATCTGCGACCTCGCCGAGCGCTACGACGCCATGGTCATGGTCGACGACTCGCACGCGGTCGGCTTCGTCGGCCCCGGCGGGCGCGGCACCCCCGAGCTGCACGGCGTCATGGACCGCGTCGACATCATCACCGGCACCCTCGGCAAGGCACTCGGCGGCGCCTCCGGCGGCTACGTCGCGGCCCGCGCCGAGATCGTCGCACTGCTGCGCCAGCGCTCGCGCCCCTACCTGTTCTCCAACAGCCTCGCCCCGGTAATCGCGGCCGCCTCCCTGAAGGTCCTCGACCTCCTGGAATCCGCCGGTGACCTGCGGATGCGCCTCGCCGCGAACACCAAGCTGTTCCGTACGCGGATGATGGAGGAGGGCTTCGACATCCTCCCCGGCGACCACGCGATCGCACCCGTCATGATCGGTGACGCGTCGGTCGCGGGCCGCTTGGCCGAGCTGCTCCTGGAGCGCGGCGTGTACGTGATCGGCTTCTCGTACCCGGTCGTGCCGCAGGGCCGGGCCCGGATCCGCGTCCAGCTCTCCGCCGCGCACTCGACCGAGGACGTGAACCGCGCCGTGGACGCCTTCGTGTCGGCCCGCGCGCAGCTGGGCTGACCGGTCACGGCTCTCCCTGACCGGTTTGTGATAATCGGGGCATGATCGAAGCGCGGCGGCTGCACATCCTCCGGGCGGTGGCCGACCACCGCACGGTCACGGCGGCTGCCGCCGCGCTGTACCTGACCCCGTCAGCGGTCTCGCAGCAGCTGACCGCCCTGGAGCAGGAGACGGGTCACAAGCTCGTCGAGCGCGGCGCCCGCGGGGTCCGGCTCACCCCCGCGGGCGAGATCCTGCTCACCCACACGAACGCCGTCCTGGCCCAGCTGGAGCGGGCCGAGGCGGAGCTCGCCGCGTACAGCACAGGCGAGGCGGGCACCGTGACCCTCGCCTCCTTCGCGACCGGGATCGGCCTGGTCGTCGGCCCGGCCCTGGCCCGCCTCGCGCACACCGCGCCCGGCATCCGCGTACGGGTCCAGGACGCCGAGGGCGACGCCAGCCTGCCGATGCTCCTCGACCGGCGGATCGACGTGGCGGTCGCCGTCGAGTACCGGGGCGCTCCCGGGGCCGACGACGACCGGATCACAAGGTTGGCCCTCTACGCGGAGCCGTTCGACGCGGTGCTGCCCGTCGCGCACCGGCTCGCGGACGCCGAGCGGGTGCCCGTCGCCGAGCTGGCCAAGGACACCTGGATGGGCCCCTACCCGGGCAACCCGTGCCATGACGTCGTCGTCCTGGCCTGCGAACACGCCGGATTCTCCCCGCAGTTCGAGCACTCGTCCGACGATTTCCGCGCCGTCGTCGCCCTCGCCTCGGCGGGCGCCGGCGTCGCTCTCGTCCCGCGCTCGGCGCTGGTCGGTATGGAGCTGTCCGAGGTCGTCGTCCGCCCGATCGAGGGCGTCGCCCCCACCCGCAAGGTCTTCGCGGCGGTCCGGCACGGTGCGGAGACGCATCCGCTGATCCGGCCGGTCCTGGATGCGCTGGGGGAGGCGGCCGGGGACTGAATCGGGTGCTTGATTTTTTAACCTGACCATTTCCTCTCTCGTTTCATATCTGGGATACCGTGCCGAATATGAGACGCGAGAGAGAAGCGGCCCCGGACGCCACGAGTCCCACCGTCGTCGCCGAATCGGACCCGGTCGACGCCAGGCTCGGCGCGCGACTGGCCGAGCTTCGGTCCGAACGAGGCTGGTCCCTGGGGGAGTTGGCGGACCGCAGCGGCGTCAGCAGGTCCACCCTGTCCCGCGCCGAACGCGCCGAGATCAGCCCGACCGCCGCGCTCCTCAGCCGGCTCTGCGCCGTCTACGGACGCACCATGTCGCAGCTGCTCAGCGAGGTCGAGTCCGCCCCGGCCCAGGTCGTCCGCGCCGCCGAGCAGCCCGTGTGGCGCGACGGCGCGAGCGGTTTCGTGCGGCGCTCGGTGTCGCCGCCGCTCACCGGCCTGCGCGCCGAGGTCGTCGAGGGCCACCTCGAACCGTATGCCGACATCGTCTACGACCGGCCGCCCGTTCCCGGCCTCGAACAGCACATCTGGGTGCTCGGCGGCCGCATGGCCCTCACCGTGCAGGGCGTCACGCATACCCTCACCACCGGCGACTGCCTGCGCTTTCGCGTATGGGGTCCGACGCACTTCCACTGCCCGGGCCCCGAGGCCGTGCGCTACGCACTGGTGGTGGTCCTCCCGTGACGCTCCGGGCCCGAAGGCTGACGGCGACTCAAGTGGACGCGTACGCCGACCAGTTGGGGCAGCTACTCGCGGATGTCGTGAACGGCGGCCACTCCCTCGGCTTCCTCGACGGACTCACCCGGCGGACCGCCGCCGCCTGGTGGCGCGAGCGCACACCCGCCGTGGAGCGCGGCGCCCTCGCCGTCTGGGCCGTTGCGGACGAAGTCTCGGACCGCTGCCTCGGCACGGTCTCCCTCGCCTTCAGCGACAAGGCCACCGGTCGCCACCGGGCCGAGGTGGTCAAGCTGATGGTGCACGACTCCGCACGCGGCAAGGGCCTCGGCCGCACCCTCCTCACGACCGCGGAACAAGCCGCCGCCGACGCCGGCCTCACCCTCCTCGTCCTCGACACCGAGACCGGCAGCCCCGCAGAGACCTTCTACCGCGCCGCGGGCTGGACGCGGGTCGGCACCATCCCCGACTACGCGGCCGACCCCGCCGGGACCCTGCGCCCCACAACGCTTTTCTACAAGCGCCTCGCACAGACCCTCTTGGCGGGTCGGCAGGAATGAGCGCCGACGGGGCAGGGGAGGTGCAGAGAACCCGCACGCCCCACCCGTGATCAGGAGCCGCCCCATGACCGACCCCGCGTACACCACCAGCGCGCTCAGCACCGGCGACGGCGCCGCCGTGGCCACGTACACCTGGCTTCCCGAAGGGGGCAGGCCCCGCGCGTTCGTGCAGATCGCCCACGGCGCGGCCGAGCACGGCCTGCGCTACGACCGCTTCGCCCGGCACCTCACCTCGCACGGCTACGGCGTCATCGCCTCCGACCACCGCGGCCACGGCGCCACGGCCGTGACCACCGGCGGCTACGGCGTCACCGACGACGCGGAACCCGGCACCGTCGACGCCTGGGTCGCCATCGTCGAGGACCTCAAGGCCATCGGCGACCAGGCACGGGCGCTGTACCCGGACGTCCCCTTCGTGCTGCTCGGCCACAGCCTCGGCTCGCTGCTCGCGCGCGACTACGCGCAGCGGCACGCGGACGACCTGGTCGGCCTGATCCTCTCCGGCACCTTCCGCTCCCTGCCCAGCGCTGACAACGAGGGTTCCATCGCCGCCCTGGAGGCGGACATCGCCTGCTCCGGCCGCGCCGCGCTCTCCTCCTACGTCCCCGACCTGTTCGCCTCCTTCAACGACCCGTACCCGCACCGCACCGGCTTCGAGTGGCTCTCGCGGGACGAGGCCGAGGTCGACCGGTACGTGGCCGACGAGCGCTGCGGCTTCCCGTTCTCGGCGGGCCTCACCCTCGACTGGGTCCGCGCCGTCCGCCGGATCAACGACCCGGCGAACCTCGCCCGCATCCCCGCCGACCTCCCCATCCACATCGCGGTCGGCACCGAGGACCCCTGCAACCAGCGGATGATCCTCGTCCACGAACTCCTCGAGGACTTCCGCTACGCCGGCGTCACCGACCTGACCTGGCGCGGCTACGAGGGCGCCCGCCACGAGATCCTCAACGAGACCAATCGCGACGAGGTCCAGGCCGACCTCACGGCCTGGCTGGACAAACGCGTGCCGTGAGCCGGGCCGTCGCGGCGACTGCCAG
Organism: Streptomyces kunmingensis; assembly: GCF_039533535.1. NCBI lineage: Bacteria > Bacillati > Actinomycetota > Actinomycetes > Kitasatosporales > Streptomycetaceae > Streptomyces > Streptomyces kunmingensis. Next base: position 475,211 of record NZ_BAAATS010000006.1, on the reverse strand, counting down.
TACACATTGTCGGTGCCCTCGGTGCCCTCGGTGCCCACTGTCAGTGCCCTTGGCTACGGTTCCTCCCATGCCCGACGCCGAGGATGTACGCGCCATCGCCCTGTCCCTTCCGGAGACGACGGAGAAGATCGCCTGGTCCATGCCGACCTTCAGGGTCGCGGGAAAGATGTACATCACGCTGCCCGAGCGGGAGACGTCGATCGCCGTGCGCTGCCCCAAGGCGGAGCGGGACGAACTGGTCCTGGCCGAGCCCGAGAAGTTCTGGATCGCCGACCACGAGGCGTACTCCGCCTGGGTCCGCGCCCGGCTCGCCGCCCTTGACGACACCGACGAACTACGAGCCATCCTCACCGACTCCTGGCGCCAGGCCGCTCCGCCCCGACTCCTCGACGCCCACCCGGAGTTGGCCCCGCCGGCCACGGACTGAAATCCCGTGGGGGCGGCCCCGGCCCGCGTGGCATGATCCGCCCGTCGGGGTGGAAGCGGTCGAGGACGAGTCGGGGCGGGCATGGACGGGGACGGGACGGGAGGCGGTTGCCCGGGGGCGGGTGGCGACGGCTGCCCGGAGGGCGACGGCGACGGGAGCCGGATACCGGCCGGGCCGGACGGGCGGTCGCCTGGCCCGGATGGCCTGCTGCTCGAGCCGGAGGACGTGTTGCTCGGGCCGGATGGTCGGTCGCCGGAGGGCCGGTCGCTCGGCGCGGGTGACGTGGTGCTCGGGTCGGATGGCCAGACGCCTGACGCGGATGACCGGCCATCCGGGTCGGATGCTCAGACGGTGCGCCGGCCGCATGGCCAGACGCCTGGACTGGATGACCGGCCGCTCGGGTCGGATGTCCGGTCGGTGTGGCGCGTCGGTGGGCGGCGGTGGCCGCTGGGGTCGGGTGCCCGGTCGGTGCGGCGCGTCGGTGGGCGGCGGTGGCCGCTGGGGTCGGGTGCCCGGTCGGTGCGGCGCGTCGGTGGGCGGCGGTGGCCGCTGGGGTCGGATGCCCAGCCGGTACGGCGCGTCGGTGGGAGACGGTGGCCGCTCGGGTCGGATGTCCGGTCGGTGTGGCGCGTCGGTGGCCGACGCCGGGGCCGCTACGACGGCTCCGAGCCCCGCCGGGCAGGCATCTGGTCGCGCGACTTCGGACTGTTCTTCACGGCGCGGGCGGTCGCCAAACTCGGCGACACCATGCTGCCCGTGGCCCTCGCCGCGGGACTGCTCCAGTACGGGTACGGCGCGGGCGCTGTCGGTCTCGCGACGGCCGCGTCCGTCGGCTGCTTCGCCGGGCTCGTCATCTTCGGCGGCGTCTTCGCGGACCGCTTCAGCACCCGATGGCTGATGATCGGCGCGGACGCCACCCGCCTCCTCTCCCAGTCCCTGGCCGCCGTGATGTTCTTCACCGGGCACGTCGTGCTCTGGCAGATCTGCGTCATCGGCGCCGTCAACGGTGCGGCGTCCGCCCTCTTCCAGCCCGGCGTAGCCAGCACCGTGCCCCGCCTCGCCGACGACGTACAGGCTGCGAACGGGGCGATCCGCGTCGCCGAGTCCGGCTCACAGCTCGCGGGCCCCGCCGTCGCCGGCCTGCTCGTGGCGTTCGCCTCCCCGGGCCTCGTCTTCGCCGCGCACGCCGCAACGTACGCGCTGAGCGCCGTATGCCTGCTCCTGCTGCGCCTGCCACCGGCACCGCCCGACAGCCGCCCGTCCGACAACGGCTTCCGCAAGGATCTCGTCCAGGGCTGGCGGGAGTTCCGCTCCCGCACGTGGCTGTGGGGGGTCATCGCCATCTGGTGCGTCCTGATGATCGGCGCCTCGGGCCCCGCCCTTCCTCTCATCGCCACCCAGGTCACCCAGGAGCACGGACCGCGCGCCTACGGCCTCATCAACTCGGCGCTCGGCGCGGGCACCGTGATAGGCGGCTTGATCGCCCTGCGCCTGCGCCCTCGCCGCATGCTCCGCGCAGGCTCCCTCGCCCTGTTCGCCTTCGCCCTGTTCCCGACCGTCGTCGGCGCGGGCCTCGGCGTGCCCGGGATGATGGCGGGCTGCGCGGTCGCCGGCGCGGGCATGTCGTTCTGGGGCGTGATGTGGGCGACGAGCGTGCAGACCCAGGTCCCGCGCGACGTCCTCAACCGCATCCACGCCTACGACGTCGCCGGCTCCCTCGCCATGGCCCCGGTCGGCCAGGCCCTCGCCGGCCCCGCGGCCGAAGCGTTCGGCACCCGGAACGTCCTCCTCACCGGAGGCGTCGTCACCGTCCTCTGCGCGACGGCCCTGCTCGCGGCCCGGCCGATCCGCGGCCTCGTACGGGCTGACATGCCACCCGTACGGTCCGCGCCCACGCCGGACCGCCGGCCGGCCCGCCCAGGATCCCGCTGACCCGTCCCCGCAGGGACGCCGCGTGCCCGTAGCCTCCGTCCTCACGCCTGACCGGCGACAGGCGTGCCGAGGAAGGCGGTGATCCGTTCCCGCAGCGCCGCCGCGTCGAGACCGTGCGCGGCGATGTGCTCCTCCGGGCTGCCGTAGCGCCGCAACTCGCGACGGCCCACCCCGAGCCCGAGTACGCGGTGCGGAAGATCGGCGAGCGCGTCGTTCGCGACCGCCGTCGACGTGCCCGCGAGATACGGCTCGACGAGAACGACGTCGGCGGCGCGCCCCGCGCCCACGGCCCGGCGCAGCGCCCCGGAGTCGAAGGGCCGCACCGTCGACGCGTAGAGCACGGTGACGTCGAGTCCCGCGGTCGCCGCCAGCACAGGGTCGAGCAGCGGCCCGACAGCGACCACGACGCCCCCGCGCCCCTCGCGTACGGTGATCAGCCGCTGCCCGTCAACGGCGAGCGGCTCCTGGTTGGCCTGCGAGGAAAGCCGGACGTACACGCGCGCGTCACCGTCCTTCACGGCGTGCCGGAGCAGCACCTCCGCCTCGTCGGGGTGCCCCGGCACCTGCACGGTCCAGCCGTCGAGCGTGTCGAGCAGGGCCACGTCACCGGGCGCCATATGCGTGAAGCCACCGGCCGACACGTCGTACGAACCGGCGGCGCTCACCAGCACCCCGCCCACGTCCTGATGCCCGAAGTCCAGCTTGACCTGCTCGAAGGGCCGCTCCACGAGAAAGCTGGCGAAGGTGTGCAGGACGGGCCGCAGCCCGGCGAGGGCGAGCCCCGCACCGGCGCCGATCAGCAGTTGCTCCCGGATTCCGACGTTGATGACCCGGTGGGGGTGGCGACGCGCGGCCCGGGCGAACGGCACGAGGCCGATGTCGGCAAGCACGACGGCCACCCGCGGATCTTCGTCGAGCAGCCGGGAGACGACGGGGGCGAAGCGGTCACGCATGGTGTCCATGAAGGTTCCTTCCGATCGGCCTGGCCTGGTCAGCTGCGGAGATCACGAGAACTTCGCTTCGACGCGCGCGACGACCACGTGCGGCCGCCCCGGATGCGGCGCGGTGAAGGCTTCGTACAGAGCGGCGTGATCCCGGCCGTCGACGGTCAGCGTCGACCAGCCGGCTCGAACCGCGCCGCGATGCCACCGACCCTGCCGTAGGAGGCGGACAGGTTGTCGACCACGACGGTGTGCAGCCGCTCGATACCGGCGGCCCCGGCGAACGCGATGGCCTCGTGGTTGCTGCCCTCGTCGAGCTCGGCATCACCGACCAGAACCCAGACGGCGGCCTCGTCGAGCCCCTGCGCCCGCAGCCCGAGAGCCGTCCCCACCGCGATCGGCAGCCCGTGCCCGAGCGACCCACTACCGATCTCGGCGCCCGGCACGAGCACCCGGTCCGGATGGTGCCCGAGCGGCGACTCGTACGCTCCGAACCCGCCCAGCCACTCGACCGGCACGAACCCCTTCGCGGCGAGCACCGCGTAGTACGCCATCGGCCCGTGCCCCTTGGACAGCAGGAACCGATCACGCCCCGGCTCCTCGACGGTCCGCGGACCGACTCGCAGCACCTGGTCGTACAGCACCCACAACACGTCGAGGGTGGAGGTGGCAGCGGGCCCGTGCTTCTCGTCCCCGGTCATCGCACTCATCAGGCGAGGCAGATCCGCATACCCGTACGCGTGTGCTTGCACTGTCGTCGTCATGCCGGTCAGCCTGCGACCTCAACCTAACTTGAGGTCAAGCCCCACCCGGGAAAGGGATGCGCGACCACTGCCCCAAGTGCGGTATGGTTTCGGTGCACGTTCGGCCAGGGGAAAGCCCAGGTCAGCGGGTATCGGGACGTGGCGCAGCTTGGTAGCGCACTTGACTGGGGGTCAAGGGGTCGCAGGTTCAAATCCTGTCGTCCCGACTAGTTCGAACATTCGAACGTCGCAGGTGAAGGGCCGTTTTCGAACGGCCCTTTTTCTGTTTCCGGCCCGCTCCCGGGAGGGAGCGGGGGAGTGGGAGCGGGCTCCCACTGTCCCCTTGTCTGTTTGCTCCCACTCGGGGTGGTGCGCGCATATTCGATTCCTTGCGCGGGCGTTCACATCCGTGCCCGGTCTGTGACCCGTGGCTCCCCGTCGTATGGGTGGGTTTCTGGTTATGGGCTGGCGCTCTTGCTGCTGGTGGGGGTTGCTCCCAGTGGGAGTGGGGTCGGGAGCGGCGACACCATGTCTGGAATCCGGGTTATGGGGGCGTGCGAACTCTTGACCCCAGTTCCGATTTCGGGTGGGTGGTATGCCGGTTTTCGGGCACGGCCGTTGCGTGACGCATGGAGATGTTGAACGCGGCTGGGAGCGGGTCGTGGCTGGGCGGCGTATCGCTGCTTCGAACCTGAGCGGCGTGTGGGGCTCGAAAGGTCATCGCTGCAGTTCAAGCGACGTGCCGGTACTCGTTGATTGCTCCGCTGAGGATCCGGGTGCGCAAGAGCATGCGGGGCTCGAAACCATCCAGGACTGCTGGCTGTTCCTAGGCCTCGGGCGGTCGTTGATCGCGGGACCGGTGCGGCCGATGTCTGTTGTAGTGGTCCTGGTACTCGGCTAGGACCTGCCGGGCGTGGGCCTCGTTCAGGAGCAGAACGTGGTCGAGTGCCTCGCGGCGGATCGTGCCGATCACTCGCTCGCAGTGAGCGTTCATGCGCGGTGCCTGGGGTGCGCTGAGCAGCACGTCCATGCCTTCGGCTTCGAAGACGGCGTCGAAGGAGCCGGTGTACTTGCTGTCGCGGTCGCGGAGCACGCAGCGCAGCGACTCGACGCGGCTGCCCAGGTTATCGGCGAGATTGCGCGCCTGCTGGGTCGCCCATTGTGCGGTGGGGTGGGCGGTGACGCCGGTGATGTGGAGTCTGCGGGTGCCGTGTTCGAGGAACGCCAGTGCGTACAGCCGGCTGCCGGTGATCGTGTCGACGTGGAAGAAGTCCGCCGCGATGATCCCCTCGGCCTGCGTGGTGAGGAACTCGCGCCAGCTCGGGCCGGTGCGGCGCGGGGCGGGGTCGATGCCGGCCTTGTGCAGGATCTCCCAGACCGTGGACGGTGCGATCGGGTGCCCCAGTCGGGCCAGTTCGCCCTGGATCCGCCGGTGGCCCCACCGCGGGTTCTCCTGCGCCAGGCGCAACACCAGCTTCTTGGGCGGGACCGCCGTGGGCGGACGCCCGGTGCGTCGGCGGCGGTCGGAGTAGTCCCACTCCTTGGCGATCAGCCTGCGGTGCCGGGCCAGTAGCGTCCCCGGCGTGACCGCGAAGACGCTGCTCCAGCAGCGGCGCGGAATCAGCGACGACAGCGCGGCCAGCCAGAACCGGTCCGCGGGCTCGTAGCGGACCGGACCGCTGAGCTGTCGTCGCAACACCGAGTTTTCGTGCTGCAGCACCAGCAGTTCGGCGTCCTTGGCCGTGTCCCGGCGCAGCAGGACCGCGGGTATGGACAGCAGCGCCCGGGTGGCCCGGTACAACATCGAGATGATCACACGCGCAGCATCCCAGCCACCGCGGAGGGCCTGGCACGTAGGCTCCCTCCTGCAGCGATGACTTTACGAGCCCCACACGGCCAACCTGGCGGCTGAGGGCGGCCAGTTGGTGCCGCAGTGCGAGTATCTCCGCGCTCTTGGGAGCCTCGGATCGCGCCAGCAGCGCCATCCGTCCAGGACCTTCCAGAAGGTCAGGTACAGCAGTCACAGACCCCAGGATCTCGCCACGCATGGCCTGGACCGCAAGGCCAAGACAGCAGGGATAGCCGGGTTTCGGGCCCCACTGGTTCCTGCTTGCTCCGGTGTCACTGCCGTCTACTAGTGTTCTTGTTCGCGCCCGCAGAAACGTTGCGCCTGCGATGCAGGGCGTGCTTACGGGGGGAGACACGGGATGGGCTACACAATTCCGGGCTGGCTGGACGACGTCCTGGAGTTCATCGGGATCAAGTTCCCGAACGTAGACGAGGACGACTACCGTGAAATAGCAACGGCCATGCGGGAGTTCGCGGAGCAGTTCGAGGGCCACGGGGGTGATGCGCACAAGGCGGTGACGCGCATCCTGTCCTCGTCCGAGGGCTGGGCCGTGGACTCGTTCGAGAAGCACTGGAACCAGGTGAAGGCCAGTCACCTGGAGAAAATGCCGGAGCTGGCGCGGCTGTTCGCGGACGCCTGTGATGTGCTCGCGGACATCATCTTCGGGATGAAGACCAAGGCGGAGATCGAACTCGCCGTCATGGCGGGGTCGGTAGGCATCTCGGCCGGTCTGGCGGTGGTCACGGGTGGTCTGTCGGCGCTGATCGGAGCGGCCGAGGTCGCTGCGATGCGCCAGGTCGTCAAGCGGATCATCGACGAGGCCGTGGACCGGATCGTCGACGAGGTCCTCGCGAAGATCACCGAGCCGGTCAACGCCAAGCTGGAGGCGATGGTCGAGGACATGGTGCTCGACCTGGCCGAGGGCGCGTTCTCGATGCCGGCGGCCGACGGCAGCGGGGGCGGCGGGCACGACGGTAAGGGCGGGATGCACCTCGCCTCGGCCGACGGCTCGGGTGGCTCTGGTGGTGGCGCGCAGAAGCGGACTCACATCGACCATGTCGAGTTCGAGGACGGCGCGGGCAAGGTCTCCAAGCACGGCAGTGAGCTGCATCTTGCCTCGTCCACGTCGCTGGGCAAGGCCCGCGGTGCGTTCGGCCGCAGCAAGGGTCGTGACCCGTTCACGCAGGCCTTCGACAGTGTGCTGCACGGGGCGCTGAAGGGCTCCGAGAAGGCGCTCGGCAAAGTCTCCAAGCACATCACGGAGATCGTGCCCGAGCGAGCGGGCGAAGGCGACATCGCGGCTGCACAAGCACAACGACATCGATGTCCGTAACAAGGCCAAGGGCATCGACGTCGGCAAGCACGGCGACGGGAAGGGCTTCGGTGAAGCGCCGGGAATCCCCGGCGCCCACAGCAAGCTCGACAGCGATCGTGCCAAGCCGGCCCGGCTCGACGGGGCGAAGAACGACCCGCGCCGCAACGCCATTCCCCTGCTCAAGAAGAAATGCCTCAACGACCCGGTCGACATCGCGACCGGAGAGATGACCCTCCCGCACACAGACCTCTCCCTGCCCGGCGTCCTGCCGCTCGTGCTGCGCCGCACTCACCTGTCCGGCTACAGCTACGGGCAGTGGTTCGGCCGGAGTTGGGCCTCCACGCTGGATGAACGCATCGAACTCGACCCCCAGGGGCAGGGAGCGGTGTGGGCGCGTGAGGACGGGTCGCTACTGGTCTACCCGGCTCTGCCCGCACCGGGGGATACGGAAGGCGTCCTGCCTCTGGAGGGCCCCCGCCTGCCACTGGTGCACGGTGGGCACGACAACGGCACCACCACGTACCAGATAACCGAGCCGGTCACCCGGCTCGTGAGAACCTTCACCGGCAGCCCCTACAACGCCTCGCCCGCTTACTGGCTCGGCGAGATCGAAGACCGTCACGGCAACCGCATCATCGTGCACCGCGACGGCGACGGCTCCCCGACTGCCGTCGCCCACGGCGGCGGCTACCACCTGGCGCTCACCGTCGAGGACGCCCGCATCCGCATCTTGTCCCTGCGCACTCCCGAGGGCCCGCTCCCCGTGCTGCGCTACGGCTACGACCGGCGGGGTCGCCTGGATGCGGTCACCAACTCCACCGGCCTGCCCCTGCGCTTCACCTACGACGACGCGGACCGCGACACCTCCTGGACCGACCGCAACGATTCAACCTTCCGTTATGTCTTCGACGACGACGGGCGGATCACCCGCACCGTCGGCCCGGACGGCATCCTTTCGTCCGCCTTCGCCTACGCGCGACACACCGAGACCGGCGACCGGATCACCCGATACACCGACTCCACCGGTGCTACCAGCACCTACTACCTCAACAGCGCGCTCCAAGTGGTGGCAGAGACCGACCCGTTGGGCCACACCAGTTCCTTCAGTTTCGACGACCAGGATCGGATCCTGGCCCACACCGACCCCCTGGGGGTTACCACCCGTTACGAGCGTGACGCACGCGGCAATCTGACCGGTCTGCACGCCGCGGACGGCGCCTACAGCCACGCCGTGTACAACGAGTGGGACCTACCGGTCTGTATCACCGAACGCGGTGGCGCCCGCCGTGCCTTCGAATACGACGAGCACGGCAACGGCACCGCCGTGATCGAGGCTGATGGTGCGCGCACGGAGTACACCTACAATTCCCGCGGACACATCACTGCCATCCGTAACGCGGTCGGTGACTGCACCCGGATCACCACCGACGCGGCCGGGCTTCCGAGCCGGATTACTGCCCCCGACGGCGCCTTGATGACCTTGACCCGCGACGCCTTCGGTCGCGTCGTCCACGCCGTCGACGCTTTGGGAGGCGTCCTGCGCCAAGGCTGGACCATTGAAGGACGACCCTCCTGGCGTGAACTGCCCGACGGCAGCAGAGAAGAGTGGAACTGGGACGGCGAGGGAAACCTGACCAGTCACACCGACCGGATGGGCCGCACCAGCCGCCATCAGGCCACCCACTTCGACAAACCCAGTGTCACCACCACGACAGACGGAGTCGACTACCGCTTCACCCACGACACCGAGCTGCGTCTGACCCAGGTCACCAACGCAGAGGGCCTGCAGTGGCGTTACACCTATGATGCAGCCGGCCGCCTGGTGTCCGAAACCGACTTCGACGGCCGTACCATCAGCTACGGGCACGACGCCCTGGGGCGTCTGACCTCCCGAACCAACGGGGCGGGGCAGACCCTCACCTTCGAGCGCGACGTGCTGGGCCGCGTCACCAGCCTGCACCACGACGACGGCGCCGTCTCCACATTCACCCGTGATGAGCGCGGCCACGTCACCCAGATCACCAACCCGCACGCCTGTATTGATCTGGAGCGGGATGCGGCAGGCCGCATCGTGGCCGAGACTGTCAACGGCGCCACCACTTATTACGGCTTCGACGCGCTCGGGCGCCGCATCCACCGCCGCACTCCCACCGGCGCCACCAGCACCCTGGTCTACGACACCGGCGGACTGTCTTCCTACACCAGCGGCGATCACACCTTTACCTTCGAACGCGATGCCCTGGGTCGCGAAACGGCCCGTACCCTGGACGGCTTCCTGAGCCTTCACCAGAGCTGGGACAGCGTCGGCCGTGTCTTGTCCCAATCCCTCACCAGCGGCCAGGAGAGCCTGCTCCGGCGAGAGTTCACCTACCAGGCCGACGGCACCCTCACCGGCATCGACGACAGCCTTACGGGACAGCGTACCTACAGCCTCGACACCGCCAGCCGTGTCACGGCCGTCCACGCCCGCGGCTGGAACGAGACCTACGCCTACAACACAGCCGGCGACCTCACCCATGCCAGCCTGCCCGAACGTGTCCCCGGACAGGACCGCACCGGTGAGCACCGCTACAGCGGTAGCCGTCTGGCCCAGGCGGGACGCACACACGATCACTACGACGCCCAAGGCCGCGTTATCCGCCGTCGAAGCACCACACTCAGCGGCAAGACCCTCACTTGGCACTTCACCTGGGACGCGGAGGACCGCCTCACCCACGCCACCACCCCCCACCACGGCCGCTGGCACTACCTCTACGACGCCCTGGGGCGCCGTATCGCCAAACACCGCCTCGACGACAACGACCACCCCGTCGAGCGCAGCACCTACATCTGGGACGGCGCGCAACTGGTCGAGCAGCAAGCTGACGGCGTCACCCTGACCTGGGACTACCTGTGCCTTCGCCCCTTGGCCCAACGCGAGGCCAAACCGAACGGCCAGCAGGACGACGTTGACCGGCGCTTCTTCGCCATCGTGGCCGACCTGACCGGCGCGCCCAGCGAGCTCGTGACCCCCGACGGCACGTTGGCCTGGCGTGCCCGCGACAGCGTGTGGGGATCCACCCAATGGAACCGCGACTGCACTACTTACACGCCCCTGCGCTATCCCGGCCAGCAGTACGACCCGGAAACAGGCCTGCACTACAACGTCAACCGGTACTACGACCCGCACCTGGGCCGATATCTCAGCCCAGACCCCCTCGGACTCGCCCCCTCCACGAATCATTACGCCTACGTTCCCAACCCCTTCACCCTCGCCGACCCGCTCGGCCTGGCCGGCTGCGAACCGGACCCCACCTGGGGCGACAAAGTCGTCTTGGGTGCGGGACGAACACGGCCGCCCCTACGAAATGCACGCCACCATCACGCGCGACATGCTCGGCGAGGGCACCGATGCCAAAAAGTCCCTGCGGCCACCCGGCTTCGTCCACGGCACCGACCACAACCAGGGGCGCGGCCACATGCTCGCGCAGGCCCTGGGCGGCTCCGGTGACACCCTGGACAATCTTTTCACCATCACCCAGAACCCCACCAACTCACCGCACATGCGGGATCTGGAACTGCAGATCCGCGACGCCGTGCGCGGAGCCCCCGGCCACCCGGGTGAGATCGTCCAGTACAGCGTCTATCTTGAATACACCGACGACGCGAAGACCTCTGTGCCCAAGTGGATAACCATGGAAGCCGACGGTGACCGGGGCTTCCAGCTCAGAGCCGACCTTGAGAACCCCGATCATGCCGCGCAGCAGATCCGACGCAGGAGCGGAATCGAATGAGTCCCCTTGAGCGCCTCACGGAGCTCTGCCCCCCTCCCACCGTCCGCCAACAGCCGGTGGACTGGGCACACGTCGAGTCCACGCTGGGCACCCCTCTTCCGGACGACTACAAACAACTCACCGCCGCGTATGACCCCGGCTGCTTTGCCGGTTACCTCTGGGTCTACGACCCCCGTCACACCTCGGTTCACGTCAACCTGACAGGCCCCGCGAGCAGCCAGCTCCGGGAACAGATGCGGTCCGATCAATCTCAGGGCATCTACCCCGCGCCCGTGGCTCCCTCGCTCCTGCTCCCCTGCGGTGGCACGGACAACGGTGAGCGACTGTTCTGGGTGACCGATCCGCAGGGGCAGCCGGACGCTTGGACGATCGCTGTCAACGAGGCACGAGGGCCCCGCTGGTTCACCTTCGCAGGAAATCTGACGCACTTCCTGGTGTCTGTGCTGACTGGGGAGACAGTGGTCCCGCAGTTCCCCAAGGATCTCCGGGAGGGCGGTGTCGGTTTCGTGCCGTCGGTCCTCGATCAGTGGTCGCCCCCGATGCCGTCGGTACAGCAGTCCTCCGATCCGGAGAGTATCCGTCAGTGGGGCCGTGCGAACGGATTCAGCGTCCCCATGCGTGGGCGTATCCCGGCGGAGGTGCGGCAGGCCTACGAGCAGGCCACGAAGAGGGACTGAGCGGCGCTTACGGCCATGCTCGGCGGCTTACGTGCCCTGGGCACGCTCCGCGGACGTCGGGATCGTGTCAGGAGAAGAGCCGACATGGTTCGGACGGAGGATAGCCTGTGCTTCCCCGTCGACGTACGGTCGGGAACGGATGTGAACATTCGTGCACGACATAGTGCTGAATTCCTCAAAGGAGGTACACATATCGGCGTCGTAGGGAACGGGTTGTTGGTGTGGTTCTGCCCCAGATCCATGGACCGGCACGTGCGTTGAGCTGGTCGGTTACGAGGCTCGTGGCCTGGGCGATGTCATTGGGGTTGGCGAATGACTGGCCGGCGAGGGCGGCTTTGCGGAAGATGCGCCACCAGCCTTCCTGCAGGTTGAGCCAGCACGCGCCGACGGGGATGAAGGCGTGGTGGATGCGGGGATGGTCCTCGAGCCAGGTCCGGGTGGACAGGCTGCTGTGGCTGGACAGGTTGTCGGTGACGATCCAGATCCTTCCCTCCGGGTTGGCGTTCTCGATCAGTTGCAGGAACCGCTGGTAGAAGACGCTGTTGCGGGAGGACGCGGTCATCGTGAGGGCCTGGCCATCGGCTGGCCGCAGACCGCCGTAGACCCAGGTCTTCTCCGGTCCGCGGCTGTAGTCGAGTTCCGCCTTGATGCGGTGGCCTTCCGGTGACCAGGCGGGTGCGGGTGGGAAAGTCCGCGGGATCACCGGCCCCAGCTCGTCGGCGCAGATCACCGTCGCGTCGTCGGGCGGGTGGGTGTAGAGGCCGATGATCCTTGTCCTTTTGGGACAAAGTCCGGGTCCTTCGACCGCATCCAGGACCGGGTGCGGCGCCAGCGCACGCCCTCGGCGAGCAGAATGCGTCTGACCTGTGAGCGGCCCACCTCGATCCCCTCGGCCCGCGCTGCGGCGGTCAGGGAATTCAGGGTCCACTCGGCGGGTCCGGACTCGTCGAAGGCCCACAGCTCCCCGACGGGCTCCCACCGCAGTCGCCCCGGCGGCACGGTCTTGACCAGGGAGATGATCCGGGATCGTTCCCCTTCGGTGATCCGCCGCTTGCGGCCCTGCCCGCCCAGATCCTCGAGCCCTCGCGTTCTCCGACAACACGGTTCAGGAGTACGTGGGTCTGCGCGGCAACGCACTCGACTCCACCCAGAAGAACAAGCTCATCGGCATCGTCGAGGCCTTCGTCGACCGGGCCAAGGCCGACGTCGCCAAGGTGCGGACGGCCGAGGTGCGGGCACATCTCGACGACACGTACGTCACCTGGGCCGGCGGCACCGGTGACGACGACGCCTTCTACGTCCGCGTGCACAGCCCGGTCGTCTGGGTCGAGGTCGACTGCCAGGCTCCCGGCCCGCTGGCGGGCGCATACGGAACGACACCGGGCAGCGGCCCGACCCAGAGACACGTCCACTCCATCATCCGCACACCCAACGGTAACGACTACGGAAAGGAGTTCCTCAGGCAGCACTACCTGACCTCGCCGCACCACCGGTGAGGCGGTGACGGTGAGGCGGTGGGGCGGTGATCGACACTGCGGTAGTCGTCAGTTCCAACAGGCCGTCTGCGCCTCCTCGCGCTTCTCACCGACCCCTTCCCATGCCAGGACCATGCGGCCCTCTAGCGCGGCGCCTGGATCAACGCTGCGCGGGAAGCTGATGTGAGTGTGGTCGAGGAGGCGCTCGGCAGATGGCCTGCTCACCCGAGGGCTGGACAACGAAGATTCACCTCGCCTGTGAGCAGGAACAGCGGCCGTCTCGTGCGCAAGGCAGTAGCCCGCCCCCCACGACATCGGAGCGCGAAGCAAGACCTGCCCTGCGCCCTACTCACCCCGATCAGGGTGGCCCAGCGGATGGTTTGAGTACGCGTACTCATGGGCCCGATCGCGACCGGGCCTGAAGGTGGAGGTCCGCCCCAGGCACGAGGAGCAGGCGATGACCTCTACCCACCCAGCCCTTGCCCCGACGCGGGAGGCGAGTCTGTCGCCTCGGCGCCGGTTGCCAGTCGCCCTCGCCGTCTCGGTGAGCGCCGCGCTCGTCGTGTCACGATTCGGGGCGGCCGATCCGACGACCTGGCTGCTGGAGACAGTGTGGGTGATGGCGGGCTTGCCGCTGGCGGTACTGCTGCGCCATCGCTTCCCACTGAGTGGCCTGCTGTGCGGGCTGCTGGCGGCGCACGCGCTGGTCCTCATCGTGGGCGGTCACTACACCTACGCGGAGGTGCCGGCGGGGGACTGGGTGTGTGACTGGCTCGGATGGGATCGCAACCCCTATGACCGCTTCGGCCACCTGATGCAGGGCTTCGTCCCGGCCGTCCTGGTACGCGAACTCCTCGTCCGCACCTCCCCGTTGCGTGGCAGCCGCTGGCTGGCCCCGCTCACCGTTTGTGCGTGCCTGGCCTTCAGTGCCGTCTTCGAGATGCTGGAATGGCTCGCGGCGGCCACCGGAGGCGAGGCCGCAGACGCCTTCCTGGGCACGCAAGGTGACGTCTGGGACACCCAGTGGGACATGCTCTGTGCCCTGATCGGGGCCACATGTGCCCTGCTGTTTCTGACTCGCGTCCACGACCGCGCCCTCGTCCGTCTCGGCCGTGACAGGCCGGCCGCCTCGTCCTGAGGGGAAGCCGCCGCGGCCAAAGCCACAGGTCAGACGGCGAAGTCCTGCTGGAGTTCAGGCGGTGTCGTCAGATGCCACGTCCGCATCAGAGGCAGCAACTACGAGCTGGCCCTCGCACGGTACGGTCGGCAGCCGTCGGCATTGTCATAGCCACCTGGCACCATGATCGGCATGAGTGAGACAACCGAGCCTGTAGAGAATGAAGTTGACGTTGTTCTGGCCACGCCGGAGGAGTGGCGTGTCTTTCTGGAGCGATACGGCGAGCTGTACGTGAAGGTCCGTGCCGACGACGAAGAGTTGGTCGACCTGCTGGATGAGGATCAGCTGGAGGTTCTGGATCGAGGGGGGCGGGTTGAGCTGTGGTTGGGTGAAGCCCCTGCTCGGGAGGAGGCTCTGGCGGCATCCGAGGAGCGGCTCGGCGTGCGGTTCCCACCCAGCCTGCGGGGATTCTTCCTGGCAAGCGACGGGTGGACGCACCTCGATGACCGCGTGGACGCTGTCCATTCCTGCGATCGCGTCTTGTGGATGCGGGACAGCGAGGCCGGCAGACGCGTGACCGAGATCTACGACTCCATACCCGGCAACGAGGACGATGTTCAGTTGTTTCGCCGGTCCATCGTGCTCACCCGGGGAGAGGACTTCTGGCTACTCGATCCGACCGACGTCGGGCCGGACGGCGAGTGGGCCGCCTACGAGTTCGCACCGAAGTACGGCGACCCGACGAAGTACCCCAGCTTCTCCGCACTGTTCCGCTCCGGGTACGAGAGCATGGAGGAGGACGAGGACGAGGACGAGGACGAGGACGAGGACATGGACTGAGTTGATTCGTCAGCCTTCAGGCCCACATCAGGGATACGCGAGGGTGAGGTGTTTGTAGACCTCACGGTCGAAGGCCGGCGGCCTCCGCGGCTGCCTCGCCGGGCCCGGTTGCCGGCCTGCTCGGCCCGTTCGGGGACCGTGTGCGGGATGCTGCCCTTGCCGACGCTTCCGTCCGCGCAGGTCGTGCGGCGTGGTGGTACTCGTGCAGGATGTCGCCGAGGCGTTCACGTCTTCGTATAGCCAGGTGCGCGATCTCCTCTGGATCGGCGACTGGCACAGGTGCGGGGCGCAAGCGGCGAGCGTTCGCGAGGCACTGGTGAGGCCGATGGGAGTCATAGAAGTCTTCGAACTCCCGCAGGGCATGGCGGAGATGGTGTTGGTTCCAGATGCGCGCCGGACAAGGTGATCGTCTCCAGAAAGTCACAGGCAAGCAGGGCCTCGGCCTGCGAGCGCAGGAAGTCCGCCCAGGTACTTGAGCTTCGTTCGGGCGCCGGGCCGATCCCCGCCTCCCGCAGGATCTCCCAGACGGTGGAGGCGGCCACCTTCACGCCGAGGACCAGCAGTTCGCCGTGCAGGCGCCGGTAACCCCAGTGGGGATTCTCCCGGGCCAGGCGCAGGACCAGAGCCCGGAGGGAGTGCACGATGCGCGGCCGGCCGGTCCATCAGCCGCATCTGCCACGCTTCAGACTCCGCACGCTGGCTCCACCAGGACGGATCTCTTGACGAGATCACCCGACATGCGGCGGGCTCGGCCCCCGGCCCGGCAAAAGAACGCCGGCCGTATTTCTGCCGGTGGAAGTGCCTGGGGCCGTACCCGTCCACCGTGATCGACTGGGCCTGCCGCAGGGGCGCTGCCCAGCGGGACATGTCGAGCAGAGCGAAAGGTAAGAGCCAGTATGAAGCAGAAGAGCATTTTGCTTGCCGGGGCCATGACCGTGGCCGGTGGTGTCGTCATCGCGGCCGCGGCCACCGGCCAGGCGTCCGCGGCGGACCGGGGACGGCCCGTTTCCGCCCCTGCCTCCTACACGACCGTCGCCCTCGGCTCCACGCTGTCCGAATCCGACCTCGTCGCGCCGCTCGGCGAGTGGGGCGTGGGTCGGCGGACGCCGCGCGCCTGAGGCGTGCCTCGTAGACGGACCGACACAGGTCGCCGTCCGCACCCGCTGCGCGCGGTCGCCACCGGTTCGGGCCGCGCGCAGTGAGACGTCGAGCCGCAGGACCCGGTGCGCCGGTGCCCACCGGCCCAGGTGACGGGTGCAGGCATCAGTGCAGGGGGCGTTGATATCGGAGGTCGGCGGACGGCTCTGTACGCAGCTGCGACGGCCGTCTACCCGCTCGATCCGGTACGGATGGCAGCGGTGTGGCGGCGGGCCGCTCGGCGCGTATTCGAAGCTGCCAGGCGCGCTCGCGAGTACCTGTCCGGGCTGGGCCGGAGGCGGCGGCAGCTCCGGTGGTGATACCAACTCCCGCCGGGCCGGCGCGGATGCATTTTCCGGCACGCACAGGTTTACCCGACGAACCCGACGATCGAGGCCGAAGGGTCCCCCGCTGCGGCCCCCGACGCCGAGCGGAGTTCTACCTGGATGCGTGGACGTCGACTTGAGGTGCGTGCCGTGCCCGGAGACCTTGTCCGCACCGTCCTCGAACTCGATGTGGTCGATGTAGGTGCGCTTCTTCGAGCCGCCCGAGCCGCCCGAGCCTCCGGCGCCGTCGGCCGAGGCGGGCTGCATCCCACCGTGGCCGCTCTTGCCTTCGTGACCGCCGCTGCCTCCGTCGGTCGGCAGGTGGAACGCGTCTTCGACGCTGTCTTCGAGGCCGACGACGTGGAAATCCTGCTCGGCCCACCGCGGGCACCAAGAGCGACGGAGCGTTCTCGAGCGGCACAGGCAAGGGCGCCGGATACCCTGGACGCAGGACACCTCACCGAACCGACGGTGCGCCAGTCGAGGAGCGCCTGCATTGACCGAACCGACCACGGAGCCGCGCCCCACGCTGGAGGTCGTCGCCGCTCGAGCCGGCGTCTCCCGAGCCACGGTCTCCCGGGTGGTGAACGGCGGCGCGGGTGTGCGGGCCCCGCTGGCGGACAAGGTGCGTCAGGCGGTCGAGGAGCTCGGCTATGTGCCGAACCACGCCGCCCGCACGCTGGTGACCCGGCGCAACGGCGCGGTCGGTGTGATCATCGCGGAGCCGGAGTTCCGGATCTTCTCCGATCCGTTCTTCGAGCGGCAACTGCGGGGAATCAGCCGTGAGTTGACCGCGCTCGACTCGCAGCTCGTCCTGCTGTGGGCCGAGAGCCCGGGCGAGTACGACCGGATCGCGAGCTATCTCGGCGGTGGACATGTCGACGGCGCGCTCGCCTTCTCCCTGCACGATGACGACGAGCTGCCCGCCCTGATCACGCGTGCCCGGATCCCGACCGTGTTCGGCGGCAGGCCGCCGGCGCGGCAGGAACTCGCCGTGCCGTATGTCGACTGCGACAACCGCGGCGGTGCCCGGGAGGCCGTACGGCATCTCGTCTCGCTGGGGCGCCGGCGCATCGGGCACATCGCGGGTCCACGGGACCTGATGGCCGCGGTGGACCGTGTCGACGGGTACCGCGATGTGCTGATCGACGCGGATCCGGCGCTGACGTCCCAGGGTGACTTCACGGAGGAGGGCGGAGCCCGGGCGATGGCCGAACTCCTGGAC
The DNA here is from genome assembly GCF_039533535.1 of Streptomyces kunmingensis. Classification (NCBI taxonomy): domain Bacteria; kingdom Bacillati; phylum Actinomycetota; class Actinomycetes; order Kitasatosporales; family Streptomycetaceae; genus Streptomyces; species Streptomyces kunmingensis. The sequence continues at coordinate 457,434 of NZ_BAAATS010000006.1, read as the reverse complement.
CGGTGCCCGGATCTCGACGCCGTCTTCGCGGCCAACGACCTGATGGCGGCGGGCGCGCTGCGGACCCTGCGGGAGCGGGGGGCGAGGGTTCCCGACGACGTGGCGGTGGTCGGTTTCGACGACGTGGTGTCGGTGGCCGGCGCGACGGAACCGGCGCTGACCACCGTGCACCAGGACATCGAGGGCATGGGCCGGCTGATGGTGCGGCTGCTGATGCGGCTCCTCGACGGGACCGACGGCTCGGTCCCCGAGTCGGTGATCACTCCGACGGAACTGGTACGGCGAGCATCGGCATGATCTCCGATGCCCGCCGGGTGCCGGTTCGCCGTGGGGCGCTCAGCTATAGGGGATGACCAGCACGGACTTGTCCGTACCCGTCTGAAGCTTCGACGCTCCGTTGCCGATGGCGTTCCACACCTCGAGCCGGACGGTGCCGCCGGTCATCTTCCCGAGGCTGCCCGTGGCCGACCTCAGGCCGCGTGACTGGGCGTACTCCTCCCACCCGGTCACCGGGTCGGTCGCGAAGTACTGGTACGTCTCCACGCGATCGAAGCTGCCGTCCCCGGTGAGGTCGTAGCTGACCCTGGCCTGCTGGCCGAGGCCGACCGTGGTGCCCGCGTCCACCTGGAGGCGGAACGCCGTGGACGCACCGGAGGCGTACGTGCCGTTGACGCCGCGGACCTCGTAGACGAGCGGCTGGTACGGGGTGCCGTCGTGGTTGGCGCCGCCGCCCGAGGCGATCGTGTCGCTGCCCGCGGTGCCGCCGGTCGCCGTGGTCAGGGCGCCGCCCGAGCGCAGCTGGAAGGTGTTCCCGGTCGGTGGATCGGGGTCGGGGTCCGGGTCGCCGCCGGTTCCGGAGCCCGTGGCCGTCGAACGGGCGGGTACGGTCAGGGACTTGCCGTCCGAGAACGTCACGGTGCGCGCGGAGGAACCGTAGTTGTGGGCGGCGTAGGTGCGGGTGGTGCCCTTGGTGAAGACGGCGGACGTGGGGATGTCACCGGTCACGGTGGCGTCGGGTGCGCCGAGGGTGTCGAGCGTGTTGATCCAGTGGTACGTGTGTGCCTTGGACTCGCCGGCCTCGGGTGTGTACGAGGCGTTGCCCGCGTCCCACTTGGACTTGGCGGCGGCGGGGTCGGCGAGGGACTGGAACTCCCAGAGGATGTCGCGCCACTCCTGGGCCGGGCCGCCGTTCTCGCGTTCCATCTCGGTGAGGTTGCGCCGGATCGCGGCCTTTTCACCGCCCAGGTGCAGTGAACCGCCGGTCACGGGCAGGACGTTGATGCCGTGGATCTCCTCGGGGTTGGCGGTCCACCAGGTGGAGTAGGCGCCGCCACTGCCCCAGACCATGCCGACCGTGTCGTGTCCGAAGGAGGAGGGGAAGACCTGCTCATCGGCGTCGAACCAGTACTGCGCGATCGACTCGGACTCCGTGGTGAGGAGGTAAGTACCCAGATCGCGCAGGGAGTTGTCGCCAGTTGCCGAACCCCACAGCACGAGCGCCGCACTGAGGTTGGTCGACTCCGACGACGACTCCTGGTTGTTGCCCGCGGCGAAGCCCTGGTGCCCGGAGGCCCAGCTGTGCCCGGCGTAGACGTCGAAGCCGCGCAGGAAGGGGAAGGAGCCGTCGGTGCGGCTCGGGTTGGCGGTGTCGCGGACCAGGGTCTTCACCATGCCGCCCCAGGCGGAGTTCGCCGCCCAGGCCTGGTCGTACTGAGCGACGATCGCGGCGGCGTACACGTAGTAGCCGTAGTGGAAGTGATGGTCGTTCAGCTCGGTGTCGCTGCCGTACGACGCGGGGTAGCCGGTGAGGGTCTTCCAGGCGGAGTCGTAGGAGAACTCACTGGCCCCGCCCGCGGTGAACCACTCCTGAAGGCGTCCCTTGAGCAGCCCGAGCAGCTTGTCGCGGACCGCGGTCTCGCCGATCTGGTCGGCCAACGGCACCAGTTGGGAGAGTTTGCCGAGCGCCTTGCCGGTCCAGTAGGTGTCGGCCGCGCTGGAGAACGGGTCGGAGGAGTTCGCCACCTCGTTCAGATACGTACGCAGCCGGGCGGTGTCGACACCGCTGGACTTCGGCAGCCCGGGAAGGACCGCGGAGGACTTCTGCGCGGTGGAGAAGGAGGCCGACTCGCGGACTTTCATGGTGCCGCGCGGGGAGACGTACGTGTACGAGGTGAGGGGATCGCTGGTGTGCAGCCACTGGTGACGGTAGAGCGCCTGGAGTGTGCCGCGTTCGGTGCCCTCCTTGGCCTCCGTGGTCAGTGTGTACGTGGCCCGCACAATGCCACCGCTGTAACTCCAGTCCGTGGTGGAGCCGGTGACGAAGCTGTACGCGTACTTCCGGTACGTGGCGAGGGCGTCGGTGGAGGGGAGCACGGCGAGCGAGAAGTAGTCCTTGCCGCCGAGGCCCGCGGTGATCGTCGAGCCGGAGACGTTCCAGTCGCTGCCGCTCGGCGCGAACAGGGCGTAGTGGTGTCCGGCGACCGTGATGCCGAGGACGTTGCCCTGGTCGGCGAAGACGGTGGGCGTGGCGGCCGTGGTGATCCTGGCGTCGCCGCCGGAACCCTTGGCGTACACGAACGGCATGCCGTGGCCGATCGTGGTGCGCAGCGTGCGGCTGCCGTCGGACCAGTAGGGCGTGACGGTCCAGTCGGACCACGAATCGGCCTTGGTGTCAGCCGAGTTGAGCCCGGAGAGCCCGAGGGTCAGATCGCGCTTGTGGGCGTACTCGTACTGGCGGCCGTCGCCGACGATCGCGGGGGACGTCGGATAGCCGACCTCGAGGCCGCCGGACACGGCCTGGTAGGTGAGCGGATGGCCGTACATCGGGGTCGAGTACGGGTTGTCGCCGTAGCGCTGGAAGGCGAGCGAGGACCACCAGTCGTTGGTGGGCACGGGCTTGCCCTTCGCGGCCTCGGTGACCTTGGGGGTGACCGGCGTACCCGTGTTGGTGGTGGGGCCGGACGTGCCGGCGGGCCGGGTGTCGGAGTAACTGCCGGATCCCACGGGGACGTTGGCGGCGGCTGCCGGGGAGGCGGCCGGAACGATTCCGGCGGCGGCCAGGGCGGCGGCCAGGACCAGCACGGCGGCTGGTCGTCTTCGGGTCACTGGCATGAACAACACCTCGTGTCTCACGGTGGACAGGGCGGCTCGGCACGGCCGGCGCGGCGGGGGAGCCGCGCGGCGGCCAGGAGGGGTGGTGCGGGGTGGCTCACTGGCTCATTGGTTCATCGGCTTATTGACTCAGTGACTCATCACGGTCGTAGCTCCCTGAGAGCGCTCTCAAGTGGCCGGAACGTATGGCTGAGCGAACCCGGGTGTCAATAGAGTGAACACAGATGGGAGCTTGAAGGGTGGTTCCAGCCGGTAGTGCCTTCGGGGCTTGGCGGAAAGTGTGCGGGGCGGTCGCGACCTGGTAGGCGCCGGTGGTACCCCCCCCTGGGCGGCGATGCAGCCTGTCGCAGGGGAGGAGCGGTCAGGGTCGCTGGGCTCTGCTCCACCCAGTCGCGCTGGAGTACGAGTCGAGCAGGTCCACCACGAAGACCAGGGTCGAGCCCGCCGGGATCAACGGCGAGGGCGACTGATTGCCGTAGCCGAGACGCGGGGGAACGATGATCTCGCGCCGGCCGCCGACCTTCATCCCCCTCAGTCCCCGGTCCCAGCCCTTGATGACCCTGCCACCGCCCAGGGCGAACTTGAACGGCTCGCCCCGGTCCCAGGAGGCATCGAACTCCTTCCCGGACTCGAAGGTCACCCCGACATAGTGGACCCTGACCACCATGCCGGGTTTCACCTCGGCCCCGTCCCCGACGATCAGGTCCCGGATGGTCAGCTTGGTAGGAGCGTCCCCTTTCGGAACATCGACCTCGGGTTTCGTCGATTCACTCATCGCCGTCTCATCACTCTCCGTCGGGGCCCTCGCGCGGGCCGGCCGGACACATGGACGCCCCATGCGGCAGATGGTCACGCTACCGAGGATGCCGATCCTGGAGCTCGTCAGAGCCGGTGGACGCACGTGGCCAGGGGGGCGGGCGTCGGACATCGGTCCCCCGACCCGTAGGGCGCCTGATTTGACGTTCCCCTGACACTGCTTGACGTGGCCCGAACCTTTCTGACTCGCGCCTGTATCTGCGCGTGCGGATTTCCACCGGACGGTATTGAAGCGCCGGTTCGTGGACCGGGAGGCTTGGGGGACGGGGCCGGTACTGCGCCGGTTCCCGTCAGTCCGTGAGGCGTTGAGTCCGTGAGGCCTTGCGTCCGTGACACCCCGAGTCCGTGGGGAATCGCGTCCGGTGGTGGCCGGGGGAGGGGGCACTGTGTGTGAACTGCTCGGCGGCCATCGGCAGGCACCTTCCGAGCCACCGTCCGCGACGGCTCTCCTGCCCCTCGGCCTCCGTGCGACGCACCTCTGGGCCTTGCGTGTCCCCGGCCCTGGGCAGGAGCCGCCGAGCCAGGTCCTGGCGGAGCTCGACCCGCGCGAACGGCACCGGGCCGCCGGATTCCTGCGTACGCGCGATCGGCTGCGTTATGTCGCCGCCCATGTCGCGCTGCGCCGCGTTCTGGCGCTCTACCTGGGGCTGGAGCCGGGGGCCGTCCGGTTCGGCCGGGCCGAGTGCCCGCGCTGCCGCGGACCGCACGGGCGGCCGGAGGTGCGGGGTGCCGCGGGCGCGCCCCACTTCTCGCTGTCGCACAGCGGGGATCTGGCGATGGTGGCTGTGGCGAGGGAGCCGGTCGGTGTCGATGTCCAGACCGTTCCGCCGCTGGAAACCATGGAGTTGTGCGGGCATCGACTGCACCCGCAGGAGCGGGCTGAGATGTCCGAACTCCCCTTCGGTGAGCGGCCGTTGGCTTTCGCCCGGTTGTGGTCCCGTAAGGAGGCGTACCTGAAAGGACTCGGGTTCGGTCTGGCCCGCAGGCTCGACGCCGACTATTTCGGCGGCCGCGGACGCCCGGCCGGAGCGGTCGGCGAATGGCTCGTGCGCGATCTGGGTGATGTCGGGGGAGGCGCTGACGCCCGGGAGGCCGTCGCGGCCGTCGCTGTCCGTACGCGGAACGACCACCGGGTCACGCTACGGACGATTCCCCTGCGAGGGGTCTACGGGTCCGGCGCCGACGGGGCAGACCTGATGGCAGCGACGGCGCCGTTCCGCTCGGTGGACTTCGGCATGTGCGAGCGGTCGACGTGAGGCGGGGGACGGGCGTGCGCGGAACCAGCATGGCCGAGACGATGTCCCGCGGCGTACGGGACGTCACGCTCGACTCCGCGGACGGCCCGTTGTCCGCGCTCCTCTGCGAACCGTCCGGCGGACCCCCGCGGGCCGCGGTCGTCGCCCTGCACGGCGGCGGCATGCGGGCCGGATACTTCGACAGCACGGCCCACCCCGATCTGTCCCTGCTCACCCTGGGGGCCCGCCTGGGCTACACCGTCCTTGCCCTCGACCGGCCCGGCTACGGGCGGTCCGCGAAGCGCTTCCCGGACGGCAGGAGCCTCGACGAGCAGACGGTGGCGGTCCGTTCGGCGATCGCGGCCTTTGCCGCCGAGCGCGCCACGGGAGCGGGCGTGCTGCTGCTCGGGCACTCCTACGGCGGCAAACTCGCCCTGAGCGTCGTCGCCGCATCCGCCCCAAACCCCGTGATCGCCGTGGACGTGTCGGGGTGCGGGCGCCGTCCGGCCGCCGACCTGAACGACCCGGCGGGCGGCATTCGAGGGCTGCGCGGACGGCACCTCAACTGGGGCCCGTCGCGGCTGTATCCGCCCGGCGCCGTCGGATCCAGCGCGCGCATCGTGACACCCATGCCGCGCCGGGAGGCGGAGAACGTGGCGGACTGGGAGAGCCGCAGCAAGGAACTGCTGCCGCGGATCCGGGTGCCGGTCCGGCTGACGTTCGCCGAGTACGAGGCGTGGTGGCGGCACACCGACGAGGACCTGGCCGATCTCCGGGAGCGGCTGGTCCGCGCGCCCCGCGTCGTCCTGGACCGGCTGCCGGGCGCCGGTCACAACATCAGCCTCGGCCTGGCCGCCCGCACATACCACCTGCGCGCCTTCGCCTTCCTGGAGGAATCACTCCGTACGAGGCAGCTCTCAGAACCGTCCGGCGGCGCGGCGCCAGGCTCCGCATCGTGATGCCGCACGGCGGCCTGCTCGCCGACCGGTCCGGCGGACGCCGACCTCAGGCCTCGCCGAACCTGAACCCCACCCCCCATACCGTCACGATGAGCCCCGGCAGGCCGATCTTGGACCGGAGCGTGCTGACATGTGTGTCGAGCGTGCGCCCTGAGCCGGGGCCCGAGCCGGGAGAGCCCGGTTGCCCGCCCCAGATGTCGGCGATGAGCTGCGCCCGCGCGTGCACCGTCCGCGGCTGCGACGCCAGGCGGTGCAGCAGTGCGAACTCCTTGCGCGTCAACCGGACCGCTCGGTCGGCGAAGCGCACGTCCCCGGTCGTCGTGTCCAGCCTTAGCCGCCCCCGGCACAGCGCGGTTCCATGTGGATGCGGGCGAGTGGACCGGGCCCGGCGCAGCACGGCCTCGGCGCGGGCCAGCAGCTCCCGCGGATCGTCCTGGTGGGCGACGCAGTCGTCGGCGCCCGCCCGCAGGAACAGGATCCGGTCGAGTGTCCGGCCGGGCGCGGTGAAGGCGATGACGGGCAGGTCGCTCGCGGCGCGTACTTTCCGGCACACCTCGACGCCGTCCATGTCCGGCAACTGGGCGTGCACCAGCAGCAGATCGAACGCCTCGTGCACGGCCAGCGCCTCGGCCCCGGTGCCACAGGCGCGGGCGTGACAGCCGTGCCGGCGCAGTTGCGCCGTCAGAGCCGTGCGTGTGTCGGCATCGGGCACGGCGACCAGCACGCCGCGCGGCGGTGACGACCGGGGATACGCTGCTGCCGCGGCGCCGGTGGGTTCGAGGGCGAGCTGGAACCCGACGCCTCGCGCGGTGCGGATCCACTCGCTGTGCCCCAACTTGCGCCGCAGCGAGCTCACATGGGTGTCGAGCGTGCGCGAGGCCCGTACTCCGGCACCCTCGTCCAGCTGCCAGATCTCCCGCATGAGGTGCTGCCGGCCGACCACCGAACCGGTATGCCGGGCCAGACAGCGCAGTAGGTCGAACTCCTTGCGGGTGAGCGCGACCGGAGCCCCGGACACACGTATCTCGCGGGCGCCGGTGTCGATGTGCAGCGGGCCCAGTGTCATGGGACCAACGGCCGGGGGCGCCCACGGGCGGGTGTCGGACCTGCGGGCCAACGCCTCGATACGGGCGAGGAGTTCCTGGAACGTACAGGGCTTGTCGAGACAGGCGTCGGCTCCCGCTCGCAGAGCGAGGACCCGCTCGATCCCGGTTGTCCCGTCGGTGAGGGCAATGACCGGGGCCCGTGTGCTCTCCCGGATCCGGCGGCACACCTCCAGGCCGTCCATGTCCGGGAGCCGCAGGTCGAGCAGGACCAGGTCCGTCTGCCGGCAGGCCGTGACGGCGGCGCGTCCGGTGCCGACGACGACGGTCCGGTGGCCGTTGCGCCGCAGATCGCCCACCGGCGACCAGCCCGTCGCCCGGGTGTCCTCGGCCACCAGGATGCGCACGTCGGTCTCCTCTCAGGCGATCCGGGCGCGGCCCGGTACGGCGTCCAGCAAGGCACGGGTGTACGGATGGGAGGGCGCGGCGAACACGTCCCCGGTCGGCCCCGACTCGACCAGCCGGCCCGAGCGCAGCACGGCGACGCGGTGGGCGATCCGGCGCACCACGGCGAGGTCGTGCGAGACGAACAGGTACGCCACACCGGTCTCCTTTTGGAGCGTGGTGAGCAGGTCGAGAATCTGCGCCTGCACCGCGACGTCCAGCGCCGACACCGGTTCGTCGCAGATCACCAGCTCGGGGGAGAGGGTCAGTGCTCGGGCGATCGCCACGCGCTGGCGCTGCCCGCCCGAGAGCTCGGCGGGCCGGCGTGTCCCTACGTCGGAAGGCAGGGCGACGTGGTCCAGCAGGTCGCGGACCCGGTCCGCCCTGGCCGCGCTGTCGCCCACCCGGAAGGCGCGCAGCGGTTCGGCCACGATGTCGGCGATGTCCTGGCGCGGGTCCAGGGAGGCGTACGGATTCTGGTGGATCAGCTGGATGCGTCGGCGAAGTGCGCGCAGCCTGCTGCCGGTGGCCTCGGTGACGTCGTCGCCGTCGACCCGGATCCGGCCGGCGGTGGGCGCGAGCAGGCGCAGGATCAGCCGGGCCGTCGTCGTCTTGCCGGAGCCCGATTCACCGACCAGCGCCAGGGTCTCGCCGCGGCGCAGTGTCAGTGCGACATCATCGACGGCGCGGACGGTGCGCGGCCCGGCGCCGGAGCGGGGCAGCGGGAAGTCCTTGGTGAGGTGCTCGACCTCCAGCAGTGGCGTCACACCGGCGGCAGCCGGCGACCCCGACACCGGGGCGGGCCGGACGTCCCACCGGGGTACGGCGTCGAGAAGACGGCGCGTGCGGGCGGCCGCCGGTGCGGTCAGGACCTGCGCGGTCGGGCCCTGTTCGACGATCCGTCCGTCGGCCATGACCGCGATCCGGTCGGCTCGGTCGGCGGCGACGCCGAGATCGTGCGTGACGAGCAGTACCGCGGTTCCGGTGTCCCGGGCCAGGGACTGAAAGTGGTCGAGGATGCTCTGCTGCACGGTGACGTCGAGGGCGCTGGTGGGTTCGTCGGCGACGATCAGACGTGGGCCCGCCGCCATCGCGATCGCGATGAGGACACGCTGCCGCATCCCGCCCGACAGTTCATGGGGGTGGCGCCGCGCCTGAGTGCGCGGCTCGGGCAGTCCTACCAGCTCGAGCAGTTCGACGGCCCGCTCGCGCGCGTCGCGCCGGGACGCGAGACGGTGGATGCGCAGCACCTCGGCGACCTGCGTCCCCACGCGGCGCACCGGATTGAGGGAGACGGCCGGATCCTGCGGGACCAGGCCGATATGAGCGCCGCGCAACGCCCGCAGCTCCCGCTCCGCCAGGCCGGTCAGCTCACGCCCGCCGAACGTGACCCGCCCGGCGTCGACCCGGCCGCCGGGCGGCAGCAGCCCGGTGATCGCGTGTGCCGTACTGCTCTTGCCCGACCCGGACTCGCCGACGAGCGCGACGATCTCCCCGGCCGCGATGTCGAGATCCACGCCCCGCGCGGCCTCCGCCCGGCCGGCCCGGCTCGGGTAGGAGACCGTCAGGCCGCGTACCGACAGCAGGGCCGAGTCCGTTTGTACGCTGTCGCTCTCGCGCACCATGGTCATCGGCTCTCCTCCCATTCGCCGCCCAGCGCACGGGAGATGCGGTGGGTGGACAGGACGAACGCGGCGACGACGAGACCGGCGATCGTCGACATCCACCAAGCGTCGGACAGATAGTCCCGGCCGTGGGCGATGAGGGTGCCCCACTCGGGTGCGGGCGGCGGCGCTCCGTAACCGAGGAAGCTCAGCGACGCCACGGACAGGACGGCCGTCCCGAGGTCGAGAACGGCCAGGACCAGTACGGGCCCGGCAGCGTTCCGCACCACGTGGCGGGCCAGGACGGAGTACCACCGTGCTCCGCCGAGGCGGGCCGCCTCCACGTACTCGGCGTGCCGCACCCGCAGCACCTCCGCGCGTGTGACCCGGGCGAACCCGGCCACACCGGCCACCCCGACCGCCAGCGCCACCGGCATCGTGCCCCGGCCGAGCGCCGTCACCACGGCGAGGGAGAGGAACAGGCCGGGCACGGCCAGGAGTACGTCGACGATCCGCATCAGCACGCTTTCGACCGGCCCTCCGACGAATCCGGCGACGAGCCCGAGCCCGCCGCCCACGACGAACGCGACGGCCACGGCGACCAGCGTCGCGCGCAGCGAGACCCGCGCACCGTGTACTACCCGCGCGAAGAGGTCACGGCCCAGCTCGTCGGTGCCGAACCAGTGCGCGGCGCTCGGCGGTCGGAGTATCTCGGCGGGCACGCCGCGCAGCGGATCACGGCCGGTGAACACCTCGGGCCAGAACGCGGCGACCACCAGCGCGGCGACCACGAGCAGGGCCAGTACGAGCCCCGGGCGGCGCACCAGGAAACGCAGCAGACGCCAGCCGCCGGAGTCGTGCCCGCGCCCGGCGAGGGGGAGCGGCGGCGCGAGGTCCAGCCGTTCCTGCACGCTCGCCGCCTCGGTGTCCGGACTCATGCGGGGCTCCTTCGTACGGAGACGGCGATGCGCTGGTCGAGCAGCGGATACACCAGGTCGACCAGGAGATTGACGAGCACGAAGACCAGCGCGCCGAACACCACGACGCCTTGGACGACCGGCACGTCCTGGACGGTGACGGCGTCCGTGGTGACACGGCCCAGACCGTGCCGCGAGAAGACGTTCTCGACGACGACGGCGTTGGCCGTCAGCTGACCCGCGAGCACCCCGACCACCGTGAGTGCGGGCAGCGACGCGTTGCGCAGCGCGTGATGGAACTGCACGCGGGCCCGCCCCGCGCCCTTGGCTCGCGCGGTGTGCACGTACGGCGTGCCGAGCTCGGTGAGCAGGCTCTTGGAGAGCACCTGCGCCACGAGCACCGCCGCGGGAAGCGCCAGGGTGAGTGAGGGCAACACGAGCCCGGCCGGACCGCCGTCGCCGAACGCGGGGAACAGCGGGACCCGGAACGCGAACAGCTGGACGAGCATCAGGCCGACCCAGAACGAGGGCAGGCTGATGCCCACGGCGGGCACCGAGAGCAGCAGATTGCGCAGCCGGCGTCGCGGTACGGACGTCGCGGTCAGGGCGAGGCCACCGCCGAGGAGTGCCGCCAACGGCAGTGCCACACCCGTCAGTTGCAGTGTCGGGGGCAACGCATCCGAGAGGATGTCCGTCACCGGCCGGCCGGTCGCGAGGGAATTGCCGAAGTCACCGTGCAGCGCACGGCCGAGCGAACTCGCGTACCGGACCAGGACCGGCTCGTCGAAGCCGTACTGCGCCCGCAGTTCGTCGAGCCGCCGCTGACCCACGGGTCCGGAGTCCGACCCCGTCCCCGCCATCGCGGCGACCGGGTCGCCGGGCAGCAGATCCAGCAGGAAGAAGGTCAGCGTGTACGCCCCCCACAGCACGCCGGCGGTCTGGGCCAGACGCCAGGCCACGTACCGTCTCATCTCGCTCTCCCCATGTTCCGTACGATCCCGGCCCCGCCCGGCCGGCGCTTCAGCGCTTCCATGTGTCGTGCAGCTGTACGCCGCCCGAGGCGCCGATGGTCAGTCCGTGCACCTGGCCCGAGGCACCGATCAGCGTTTCCTGGTCGGCGATCGGTACGACGTATGCCTGACGGACAATCAACTTCTGTGCCTGTGACACGAAGCCGTCGCGCTTCTCGGGGTCGAGGGTGGCTGCCTGCCGGTCCAGCGGGGAGTCGAGCCCGGCGCCGTCCGGGAGACGGTAGGAGTTCACGAGGCGCGTGGAGTAGAGGGTGCGCAGGCCGTCGGGGTCGGCACGGGTGAGGTCACCGCCCCACAGGGCGTCGTACTTCCCGGCCCGTATGGTCTCCGGGAACTGCGGTACCTGGAGCTGCCGGACGGTCAGCTCGATGCCGACGTCCTTCAGCTGCTGCTGCACCAGTTCGAGAGCGGTGCGCTGGGCCCCGGCCGTGCTGAACGACACCACGGTCAGGCTCAGCCGCTGCCCGCCCTTGCGGCGGATGCCGTCGCCGCCCTCGCGCCAACCCGCGGCCTTCAGCAGGGACTTCGCCCGTGCCGGGGCGAAGTCGAGATCGGCTGTCAGGTCCACGTGGCCCGGCGTCGTACGGGACAGCACACTCGTCGCGGGACGCGTGCCGGAGGGGAAGACCGCGGCGGTGATCTCCTTGCGGTCGACCGCCACCTGCGCCGCCTGGCGCACCCGGACGTCACGGGTGAGCGGACGGTCGTTGTTGAAGCCAAGGTTGAGCACCACGCCCGGGTTGGCGCGCCGTACGACCGCCGATCCCGAACGGCGCAGGGACACCTCGTCCTGGCGGCGGATGCCGCCGATCACATCGACCTGCCCGGAACCCAGGCTCCCGGCGCGCACCCCCGGTTCGGCGACGACGTCGAACGTCACGGTGTCGAGGTACGCCGCGCCCCTCTTCGCCCACCGCGTCGGTCCCCAGTCGTACGTGGCGCGCTTCTTCAGGACGAGGGACTGGCTGGGGCGATAGCGCGAGACCGTGAACGGGCCCGAGCCGTGCACACCGTCAGTGCATCGCTGCTGAGGGGTGCGGGCGGTGTCGGCGGGGGACACCAGGCCGAGCGCAGCCGTCGAAGTGGCTTGCAAGAACTGGGCGTTGGGTCGGTCGAAAGTGATTCTGACGGTGTGCCGGCCGATGACCTCGGCCCGTCGGTAACCGTCAAGATGTCCCTGGGCGAGGATGGCGAGGCCGCCGAGCTCCGGTATCGCGTCGAAGTTCTTCTTCACCGCTGCCGCGTCCACCGGAACCCCGTCGCTGAACGTGGCGCCGGGGCGCAGCTGGAAGGTGAAAGTCCGCGCGTCGTCGCTCACCTGCCAACTCCGGGCAAGCCATGGGACGATACGGCCCGAGGACGGGTCCTGGTCGGTGAGTGAGTCGACCGTCTGTCTCAGTGCGTACAGCGTGTCGCTGCTGCCGACCTGCTGCGGGTCCAGGCACCCGGCGTCGGTGCCCACGGCGAAGGTCAGATTCCCGCCCGACCGCGGGGGACCGGCGTCGCCGTTCTGGCTGCCGGACACGGCGCCGCCACAAGCGCCGACGGAGAACAGGGTCATCATGGCCAGGGCGGGCATCCAGAACACCCGGGCCGGCCGGGATCGCAACGTCTTCACAGGCGCAACTCCATGCGGGAGGGGCGCTGCGCCGGCAGGGCGGCAGCGCACGGCAGATGTGGCGTACGGGGGTCGTCACCGCGGGAGAGAAGCCGCCGGGACGAGAGAGGGTGGGTCGGTCAGCCGGCGGGACACGCCGCGCTGCTGACACGCGCCAGATCGATGTGACGCCGCGCGAAGAAGAGGCGGGCCGCTACGGGCAGATCTGAAAGGGCGGGGAATCGCGACTTCCGCATGGTGAATGAACCTCCTGCCTGCGGATGCCGGACCGCCGAATGCCGGGAACCATACAGATGTCCCGGGAACGTGGTCAACAGCGGCCTGCGTGAATATGCGTCCGCGGAAATTCCACAACGGTTCAGCGCCGGCCGGGCATCGGGAGCCGTCGTGGCATCATGAGCGAGAACTCAGCGAACCTGTCCGAAAGGAAAGAAGTGACGTCATCGAACGACGAGCTCCTCGCCACCGTCGCCGCGGAGCGGGAGATTTACCAGACCTTCTACAAGTTCTTCCGGCTGGTGGACACCAACCGGTACGAGCAACTGGTCGAGTGCTTCACCAAGGACGCGCTGATCGAGTACGACGTGATGCCCGGACCGGTCCAGCGGTTCCACGGACGTGACGAGTTCACCGCCTTCATGTCGCGGAGTCTGCCGTGGAAGCGTGAACCGACCGTCGCCCACGTACTGGGCCAGACCATCGTCGAGTGGACGGACGGCAAGCCGCACGTCCAGGCCTATGCCACCGTCTGGCACTGGAGCGCGACCCGCACCGCCGACGGTCGCCACCGCCCTGCCGACTGGACCGTGGTGGGCCTGGTGGAGGACGACTTCGAGCAGGAGGACGGCCGCTGGCTGATCAGCCGCCGCCATGTCGCGCCGGTCGCCGGGCTCGTCGCGGCGGGGAGGGGGCCGATGTAGCGTCGCACCGGTGCCGCCGCGGTGCGGCGCACTGGTCTGCCGTCACCTGTCACCTATGTATCCGAATGCCTTTCACCAGTGCCCACGCACACTCGAGGGCGGGTGTTCCTGAATACCTGTTACCTATGTATCCGAATACTGGGCCGTCCTGTCGCGATAACTGTCACCTATGTTCCCGGAACATTCCGCGGGCAGTCCGTGTAATTCACGGACAGTGGCGACCGATGGGGCCGCGACCGACTCCCGGTTGTGGCAATCTTCACGTTTCAACAGTGCGGTCCGGTCTCGGACGACGCTTTCCGGACAGTGCCGGAGTCTTTCCCGGACGGGAATTGAGGGCCGATTGAGCCGCCGCGTTACCGGATGTGCACGAAGACCGCCCCGCTCCTGTCTGCAGGCGACCGTTCCACGGCGGCAGAAATGAGCCGTACCGGCCGGTCTGCGGTTTCACACGGCAGCAATGTCAGGAGTGTACGGTCGGCACGAAGCACTCCGGCCCCCGCCCCACAGGGGCGCGGCCAGGCGCGCGGACAACGACGACCGCCCCCAGCCGCCCTACCCCGGGCACCGGCCGTCTCCTCCGACGCACCGCGCGCCACCCCGACGAACCGAACGTGCCCGTGAAGGCGCGTCCGGCGTCGGCGCCCGCCCTCCCCCCACACCGGATCGTCGTTCAACTCCCGGTCGCCGAGCAGGCCATGACGTCCGTCCGGGCGTGGCCGAGGGCTCGCACGCAGGAGTACCTGCGGCACGAGAACGGAATCCACAAGCCAGGCCAGGGGGAATCGATGATGAAGACGACCGCGAGCGTGAGACCCACGGCGGCGACCCGAGCCGCCGCGGCCCCGGCCGCAGCATGCGGCGGGACACGGGGCGGCCCCGGCCTGTTCCGCGAGGGCTCGGCGATCTACATACCCGGCCGGCTCGACCCGGCCGACACCGAACGAATACCTCCGGACGAAGTCTGCTTGTCCCTGCACAGCCTGGAACTCGCTCATCTCGGCGTCCGCCGGGCCGCCGTGCACGAGCAGGTCGAGAGCATCCTCGGACAGAAGGACCGACGCGGGCACGCATACTGCATGTGGCTCGCGCTCCTCACCCTCCTCTACACCGGTGACCTCCCCTCCGCCCACGAGGAGTGCCGTCAACTGGCCCGCGATCCGCGGTGGTTGGGCTCGCCGCAGCACCAGGTCATGCTCACGCTGCTGCGCGCCCGGATCAGCCTGCTCGCCGGGGACGGCGTCAAGGCGGCGGGGCTGCTCGCCGACGCCCTCGGCCAGGACATGCCGGAATCCGTCTCCCGGCTGGCCGCCGCCTGGCTCATCGAGGCGCAGATCCTGACCGGCCGCCTCGACGACGCCCATCGGACCCTGCTCCAGCAGGAACTCGCGGGCCGGCTGGCCGCGGACATGCCTGACGTCGTCCACGTCCTCGCGGCCCGCGGCTCGCTGCACATGGCGACCGGCCACTTCCAGCACGCACTGGACGACTTCACCGCGTGCGGCCGGCTGCTCGTCACCTGGAACGTCGCCAACCCCGCCGTCATCCCCTGGCGTTCACGCGCCGTCTTCGCGGCCCTCGGCACCGGACGCCGCGATCTCGCGGCCGCCCTGGCCGACGACGAACTCACCGCGGCCCGCACCTGGGGTTCGCCGCGAGGCATCGGCCTCGCCCTGCACGCCGTCGCGGTGGCCCGTGGTGACGGCCCCGCCGTGGCACTCCTGGAGGAGGCGGTAGACCTGCTCGATCTCGCCCACGCCCGTGGCGAGTTGATCCACGCCTTGCACGACCTCGCCACTCTGCACGGCGAACGCGGCGACCCGGCCGCGGGGCGCGGCCGGCTGGAGACCGCCGCCGCGGTGGCCCGCGAGAGCCGCAACGGCCTGTGGCTCGACCGCATCAGGGCCTCGCTCGACCGACAGGACGTCCCCCTGCTGACGAGCCAGGAGCTGCGCATCAGCCGGCTGGCACGGTCGGGATACAGCAACCGGGAGATCGCCGAGTCACTGTTCCTCGCCGTCCGCACCGTCGAGTTCCATCTGTCCAGCGTTTACCGCAAGCTCGGCATCTCCGGTCGCAGGGAACTGCATTCCGCCCTCGGCTCGGTCCATTCGGGGCAATAGAAGCCGTCCTGCTTGAGCGTCCCCGACGCGCCGCTCACCCGAACACCGGGTGGGCGGCGCTTTTCCGTAGCGCATACGCCTGCCCGCAGTGAACCCGCAAAGAAGCCTACGGTCGAACCGTAGACTCTCCCGGCGCCCCTTGTGAGGAACCGGTACCGACTGCGAAGGTCGAATAGCCGGACAGCTTCCCGATGACCGTACCGTCGACCGAGGGGCCCCTTCGTCCATGTCGCAGTACACGAAAAACGCAGAAAATCCGGAAGAGGCGCAACTCGCCGACCTCGTGAAGTCGCTCGGTGAGCGGGTCCGGATTCTGGAGGACATCCAGGAACTCGGCCGACTGCGTGCCGAGTTGCCGCGCCGCATCAACGACGAACAGTGGGACCGGGTCGCGGACCTTTTCGCACAGGACTCGCACCTCGATTACGCGCACCTCGGCCAGGCCGCGGGAAAGGACGCGATCCACGCCTACTTCAGCGCGCTGCCGGGCCTCATTCAGCAGGACAGGCCCGGCTCCCGGCTGCTGGTCAAGCAGTTCCTGCACGCCCACGACGTGCAGGTGCACGGCGACCGGGCCACCGGAGTCAGCTTCTTCGAGGAGCGGGTCGTCTTCGACGACGACAGCGCCATGGTGGCCGGCAAGTTCACCGACACCTATGTGCGCGAGAACGGCACGTGGCTCTTCTCCCGCATCGAACTGACCCTCTACTGGGTTCTTCCCCACCCCGCGGGACTATCCGCGCAAGACGGTGCAGCCGCCTGAACCGTCCACCATCGAGCGAGGCAGGCAGAATTCTCATGCTCCAGAAGAACACGACGAAGCGTCTCGGCTATTGGCTGCTCCATCTGCACCGGCTTTTCGACGAGGCGACCGCGCACGCGCTGACCGAGGAAGAACTGAATCGACGGCAATGGCAGGTGCTGCACGCCATCAGTATCGGACTTCCCACGGTTTCCGCCATCGACAGCGCCTTCGCGCCGTTCCTGGCCATCGACGGCGAAGAAACCTATCAGCCGGTGGTCGACGATTTCATCGGACGCGGCTGGGTCGCGGCCACCGGCGAACAGGTCGCCCTCACCGACAACGGGCACTTTGCGCACGAGCGGGCCGAAAAGCTCGTGAACGCACATGCCGCGAACTCCCTGGCGGGCATAACGGAAGCCGAATTCCTCGCCGCCAATGACGTTCTGGCCCGGATCGCCGCCAACCTCGAGCGCGAGTGACGGAGCGCCAGGTGCCCGAGACCGCGACAAGCCCCCGCCGGAGGATCTGATGCCGCACCGCACCGCCCCGAGCCGCGCCGAACTCGTCGACGCCGCAGCCAAGTTGGTACCCCTGCTGCGCTCCCGCGCCCTGTGGATCGACGAGCACCGGCGGCTGCCGGACGACGTCATCGAGGCGATCGAGGACTCCGGACTGCTGAAGATGCAGGTGCCGGCGCAGTACGGCGGATACGAGTCGGACATCCGCGCCTACGTCGACGTACTCGCCGAGGTGGCCAGGGGCAACAGTTCCGTCGCCTTCTGCCTCTCCGTGTACGCCTCGCTCGGCTGGATGACCGGACTGTGGCCGGACGAGGCGCTCGACGAGGTGTACACCGACCCCCAGGTGCGGGTGAGCGGCACCACGGCGCCCACCGGAACCGCCCGCCGCACCGAGGGCGGCTATGTCCTCAACGGCAGCTGGGGCTTCAACAGCGGTGTCCTGCACAGCCAGTGGAAGATCAACGTCGCGATGCCCGAGGACTCCACGGGACCCGCGATCCCGCTCTTCTGCCTCGTCCCCGTCTCCGACCTGCGGATCAAGGACGACTGGTACACCACGGGGCTGCGCGGCTCCGGCAGCGTCACCACCGTGGCCGAGGACGTCTTCGTCCCAGAGCACCGGGTCATCACCGGCGCCGACTTCTACCAGAGCGGCGGCCGGTCCCTGGTCAACGCCGCCAAGCCCGCCTACGGCGTCCCGGTCCTCGTCACCACGAACGCCATCCAGGTCGGCCAGCTCATCGGCGCCGCCCGGTACGCACTGTCCGCGTTCCTCGAACGGCTCCCCGGCCGCCCGATGACCTACACCGACTACCCGAGCCAGCGCGAGGCCCCGCTCACCCACCTCCAGGTCGGCGAGGCCGCCCTGCTCATCGAGGACGCCGAGAGCCGCGCCCATCGCTTCGCCGACCTGATCGCGGGCAAGACCGAGCGCGGCGAGTCGTGGAGCACCGACGAGCGGGTCGCCTCCCGGGTGCAGATCGGCTGGATCGCCCAGCAGTGCAAGAAGGCCGTCGACATCCTCGCGCAGGCCAGCGGCGGCTCCTCGATCCACCAGGACGTGCCCATCACCCGGATCCAGCGGGATCTGCACGCCGCCACCCTGCACGCCATGATCACGCCCGGCGTCAACGTGGAGCTCTACGGCCGGTCCCTGTGCGGCCTCGAACCCAACTCGGCCTACCTCTAGGGGGATCGCATGGACCGCACGGACACCTCTGTCATCGTCGTCGGCGCAGGCCCTGCCGGGCTCATGCTGGCCGGTGAACTCCGACTCGCCGGCATCGACGTCATCGTGCTCGAACGCCTAAAACGGCCCACCGGCCAGTCCCGCGGCATCGGCTTCACCGTCCGCACCATGGAGATCTTCGACCAGCGGGGCCTGCTGCCCCGGTTCGGCGCCATCGAGACCAGCACCGCGGGACACTTCGGGGGGCTGCCGCTCGACCTCGGCGTCCTGGGCGCCGCCCACGAGGCCGTCCGTACCGTCCCGCAGTCCCGCACCGAGGCCGTACTCGAAGCCTGGGCACGGGAGTTGGGCGCCGGCATCCGCCGCGGCCAGGAGGTCACCGGGCTCACCGAGGACGCCGACGGGGTCAGCGTCGCCGTCAAGGGCGCCGACCGTGCCCTGCGCGGACGCTACGTCGTCGGCTGCGACGGAGGCCGCAGCACCGTCCGCAAACTCACCGGTTTCGACTTCCCCGGCACGCCCGCGACGACCGAGCTGTTCGTCGCCGACCTGCGCGGCGTGGACCTCGCGGCGAAGATGACCGCGGACCCGTCGGCCGGCGGCCTGGTCATGGTGGCGCACCTGCCCGACGGGATCACGCGGATCATCGCCGCCGAGCGTGGCGCACCCCCGGTGCGGCGCACGGAGCCGCCGGAGTTCAGCGAGGTCGCGGACGTCTTCAAGCGCCTCACCGACGTAGACATCTCCGCCGCCCGTCCGGTCTGGCTCAGCGCCTTCACCGACGCCGCGCGGCAGGTCACCCAGTACCGGAGCGGCCGGGTGCTGCTCTCCGGAGACGCCGCCCACATCCACCTCCCGGCCGGCGGCCAGGGCATGAACACCTCGCTGCAGGACTCCGTCAACCTGGGCTGGAAGCTGGCCTCCGTGGTCCGCGGCACCGCCCCCGAGGCGCTCCTGGACACCTACCACGAGGAGCGGCACGAGGTCGGACGCCGGCTGCTCGCCAACACGCGCGCCCAGAGCCTGTTGATCCTCGGCGGCGACGACGTGGCACCGCTGCGCGACGTGCTCGGTTCTCTCCTGGACATCGACGAGGTGGCCCGCAGGCTCGCCGAACGGGCCGCCGGTCTCGACATCCGCTACGACGTCGGCGGTGGCCGGCACCCACTGCTCGGCGCCCGCCTGCCCGAACTCGCCCTGCACGACGGGCGCCGGACCACCACCTCCACCGAACTGCTGCGCCCGGGACGCGGGCTGCTCCTCGACCTCGACGACAGCGCCGGGCTGCGCCGCCGTGCCCAGCCCTGGAACCACCGGATCGACGTGGTGACGGCCGCTGCGCGCGGCCTCCCGGAGTCCGGCCCGCTGACCGGGACCACGGGCGTGCTCGTGCGTCCCGACGGACACGTCGCGTGGGCCGCACCCGGCAGCCACCACGACCTGCCCATGGCGCTGACCCGGTGGTTCGGCCCCGCCCGCCCGGCCCTGTCCGCACGAGCTACCGCCGCGTGAGCGACCGCCGCACAAGCGACCAAGGAGAACCATGCACAGCACACTGATCGTGGCGCGGATGGCCCCGGCCTCCGCCGAGAACGTCGCCGAACTCTTCGGCGCGTTCGACCGCACCGACATGCCCGCCCGGATGGGCACCCGACGCCGGCAGCTCTTCGCCTACCGCGGCCTCTACTTCCACCTGCAGGACTTCGACGAGAACGACGGCGCGGGACGCATCGAGGACGCCAGGACCGACCCGCGCTTCACCGCGATCAGCCAGGACCTCAAGCCGTACATCGAGGCGTACGACCCGGCGACCTGGCGCTCACCCGCCGACGCCATGGCCCGGCGCTTCTACGAGTGGGGCGCGTGATGGGAAACAACGTGGGCAGCGCCGGTGAACGGCGGGTCGTCATCACCGGAGTGGGCGTGAGCGCACCGGGCGGCGTCGGGGCCAAGGCCTTCTGGGATCTGCTCACCGACGGCCGCACCGCCACCCGCCGCATCTCCGCCTTCGACCCCTCGCCGTTTCGCTCACAGGTGGCCGCCGAGGTCGACTTCGACCCGGAACTGGCCGGCCTGACACCGCAGGAGATCCGGCGGATGGACCGGGCCGCGCAGTTCGCCGTGGTCACCGCGCGGGAGGCGGTGACCGACAGCGGGCTCGCCTTCGAGGCGCTCGATCCGCGCCGCACCGGCGTCACCATCGGCAGCGCGGTCGGTGCCACGATGGGCCTCGACCAGGAGTACCGGACCGTCAGCGACGACGGCCGCCTGGAACTCGTCGACCACACCTACGCGGTGCCGCACCTCTACAACTTCATGGTGCCGAGCTCCTTCGCGACCGAGGTCGCCTGGGCGGTGGGTGCCGAGGGCCCGGCCACCGTCGTCTCTACGGGCTGCACCTCCGGCCTCGACGCGGTCGGCTACGCCGCCGACCTGGTTCGCGAGGGCACCGCCGACGTCATGATCGCGGGTGCGTCCGACGCGCCGATCTCCCCGATCACCGTCGCCTGCTTCGACGCGATCAAGGCAACGACCCCGCGCAACGACGACCCGGAACACGCCTCCCGCCCCTTCGACGCGAGCCGCAACGGCTTCGTCCTGGGCGAGGGCGCCGCCGTGTTCGTCCTGGAGGAACTGAACAGCGCCCGAGCCCGCGGCGCCCGCGTCTACGCCGAGGTGGCCGGGTACGCGACCCGCTCCAACGCGTTCCACATGACGGGCCTGCGCCCCGATGGCAAGGAGATGGCGGAAGCGATCCGGGTCGCGCTCCACGAGGCCCGGATGAACCCGACGGACATCGACTACATCAACGCCCACGGCTCGGGCACCAAGCAGAACGACCGGCACGAGACGGCCGCCTTCAAGCGCAGCCTCGGCGATCACGCGTACCGCACGCCGGTCAGCTCCATCAAGTCGATGGTGGGGCACTCCCTGGGCGCCATCGGGGCCA
Organism: Streptomyces kunmingensis; assembly: GCF_039533535.1. Lineage (NCBI taxonomy): Bacteria > Bacillati > Actinomycetota > Actinomycetes > Kitasatosporales > Streptomycetaceae > Streptomyces > Streptomyces kunmingensis. The sequence goes on along the minus strand of NZ_BAAATS010000006.1, from coordinate 436,208 downwards.
TCGAGGTGGCCGCCTCCGCGCTCGCCATGGTCCACGACGTCGTACCGCCGACCGCGAACCTGCACACGCCCGACCCCGAGTGCGATCTGGACTACGTACCGCTGACGGCCCGTGACCAGCTGACCGACGCGGTCCTCTCGGTCGGCAGCGGGTTCGGCGGGTTCCAGAGCGCGATCGTGCTCGCCGACCCCGAGCGGGAGCAGCGATGACGCGACGCACACTCGTCACCGGTCTCGGCGTGCTCGCGCCGACCGGCCTGGGCGTCGAGGAGTACTGGGCGGCGACCCTCGCCGGACGCGGCGCCATCGGCCCGGTGACCCGGTTCGACGCTTCCGGATACCCGGCGCGCCTTGCGGGCGAGATCAGGGGCTTCGACGCCGCCGAACATCTGCCGGGCCGGCTGTTGCCGCAGACCGACCGGATGACCCGGCTCTCCCTCGTCGGCGCCGACTGGGCGTTCGCGGATGCGGGCGTGGTCCCGGCCGAGCTGCCCGACTACGACGTCGGTGTCATCACGGCGAGCCACTCCGGCGGCTTCGAGTTCGGCCAGAACGAACTGCGGGCGCTGTGGAGCCAGGGCGGCCAGTACGTCAGCGCCTACCAGTCGTTCGCCTGGTTCTACGCGGTCAACAGCGGCCAGATATCGATCCGCGGCGGACTGCGCGGGCCGAGCAGCGTGGTGGTCAGCGACCAGGCCGGCGGTCTCGACGCCATCGCCCAGGCCCGCCGGCAGATCCGCAAGGGCACCCGCATGGTGATCTCCGGTGCCGTCGACGCCTCCATCTGCCCCTGGGGCTGGGTGGCACAGCTGACCAGCGGACGCCTGAACACCGGCGACGACCCCGAGCGCGCCTACCTCCCCTTCGACGACCGCGCCGCCGGACACGTACCCGGAGAGGGCGGAGCGCTCCTCGTCCTGGAGAACGCAGACGACGCCCGAGAACGCGGCGCCGCCCACATCTACGGAGAGATCGCGGGCTACGCCTCCACCATGGACCCCAGGCCCGGCAGCGACCGCGATCCCGCCCTGCAGGGCGCCATCGAGCTGGCCCTCACCGACGCCGACGTGACTCCCGACGACGTCGACGTGGTCTTCGCCGACGCGGCCGCGGTCCCCGAGCTCGACCGGACCGAGGCCGAGGCGATCACCAAGGTGTTCGGTGTGCGGGGCGTACCGGTGACCGCGCCGAAGACGACGACGGGCCGCCTGTACTCGGGAGCGGCCCCGCTCGATCTCGCCGCCGCCCTGCTCTCCCTGCGCGACGGCGTCATCCCGCCCACCACCCACACCGTGCTCTCCGCGGCATACGACATCGACCTGGTGACCGGAGCCCCACGCCCCACCGCGCCGCACACGGCCCTCGTCCTCGCCCGCGGCCACGGAGGCTTCAACTCCGCGATGGTCGTGCGCGCCGCCGAACCCTCAACTCCCCTGCGAAAGGCCTGACATGCCAGCCAGCGCATTCACTCTGAACGACCTCAGGACCGTCCTTCTGGAGGCCGCGGGTGCCGACGACGACGTCGACCTCGCGGGCGACATCCTCGACAGCGACTTCGAGCAGCTCGGCTACGAGTCGCTGGCGCTCCTGGAGACCGCCGGACGCATCGAGCGCACCCACGGGATCAGCCTCGACGAGGAGGCACTGGCCGAGGCCAGGACACCGCGCCGGCTGATCGACCTCGTCAACAGCCACCTGACCGCCGCGACCGCCTGACCCAAAGGACGAGCCATGACGGACATCCATGACAAGACGGCCCGCGTCGCCCTCGTCACCGGGGCCACCAGCGGCATCGGCCTGGCCTCTGCCCGGCTCCTCGCCGAACAGGGCCACCGGGTCTTCCTGTGCGCCCGCGACGCGCAGGCGGTCGCGGACACGGTCAAGTCCCTCCAGAACGAAGGCTTCGACGTCGACGGCGCCACCGGTGACGTCCGCTCCAAGGAGCAGGTCGAGGAGGTCGTACGGGCCGCCGTCGCCCGGTTCGGGCCGCTCGACGTCCTGGTCAACAACGCGGGCCGCTCCGGCGGCGGCGTGACGGCCGACATCGACGACGCGCTCTGGGAGGACGTCATCGCGACCAACCTCACCAGCGTCTTCCTCGTCACCCGCGCCGCCCTGAACACCGGCGGCATGCGCGGCAAGGACCGCGGCCGGATCATCAACATCGCGTCCACCGCGGGCAAGCAGGGCGTCGTGCTCGGCGCTCCCTACTCGGCCTCCAAGCACGGCGTCGTCGGCTTCACCAAAGCGCTGGGCAACGAACTCGCGCCGACCGGCATCACCGTCAACGCGGTCTGCCCCGGCTACGTCGAGACACCGATGGCCCAGCGCGTGCGCCAGGGCTACGCGGCCGCCTACGACACGTCCGAGGACGCGATCCTCACCAAGTTCCAGTCGAAGATCCCGCTCGGCCGCTACTCGACGCCGGAGGAGGTCGCCGGTCTCGTCGGCTATCTCGCCTCCGACTCCGCCGCCTCCATCACCTCGCAGGCCCTCAACGTCTGCGGCGGCCTCGGCAACTTCTGAGCCCACCACCGAAGTCACCGACCGCTGAAGGGAACACACCCATGACCGTCCGTGAGGTCGAACACGGCATCACCGTGCACGCCCCGGCCACCGATGTCTACCGGCTGCTCGCCGAGGTGGAGAACTGGCCGCGCCTCTTCCCGCCGAACGTCCACGTCGAGTACCTGGAGCGGGAGCCCGGCCATGAACGCATCCGGATCTGGGCCACCGCCAACGGCGAGGCGAAGAACTGGACTTCGCGGCGCGAACTCGACCCCGAGGCGCTGCGCATCACGTTCCGCCAGGAGGTCTCCGCACCGCCCGTCGCGGAGATGAGCGGCACCTGGATCGTCGAACCGCAGGGCCCGGACGAGACCCGGCTGCGGCTCCTGCACACCTACCGCGCCGTCGACGACGACCCCGACGGGCTGACCTGGATCGACCAGGCCGTCGACCGCAACAGCCGCGAGGAACTCCCCGGTCTCAAGGACGGCCTCGAACAGGCCACGACCGAAGCCGAGTTGACCCTGTCGTTCGTCGACTCGGTCCGTGTCGAGGGCTCCGCGAAGGACCTGTACGACTTCGTGAACGAGGCCGACCGGTGGACCGAGCGGCTGCCGCACGTGAGCGAGGTCCGGCTGACCGAGGACACTCCCGGACTCCAGGTCCTGCGCATGGACACCAAGGCTGTCGACGGCAGCACCCACACCACGGAGTCCGTACGGGTCTGCTTCCCCCATCAGAAGATCGTGTACAAGCAGACGACGCTGCCGGCGCTCATGGCCCTGCACACCGGGTACTGGGAGTTCCGCGACGACGACGGTGGCGTCACCGCCAGCTCCCAGCACACCGTCGTGCTCAACGCCGACAACATCACCAAGGTCCTCGGACCGGACGCCGGGGTGCCCGAGGCACGGGACTTCGTCCGCAAGGCGCTGGGGGCCAACAGCCGGGCCACCCTGGAGCACGCCAAGGGGTACGCGGAAGCGCGGCGCTGACCCATGCCCGACGACGCAGTGGTGATAGTCGGCGCCGGACCGGTCGGGCTCCTCCTCGCCGGGGACCTGCGCACCCACGGCGTGCCGACGGTCGTCGTGGAGCGGCTCACCGAGCCGATGACCGAGTCCAGGGCATCCACTCTGCACACCCGCACCATGGAACTGCTGGAGCGGCGCGGCATCCTGGCACGGCTCGGCGAGCTGCCGGGCGGCGGCCCCGGCCACTTCGGCGGCATGCCGCTCGACCTCACGGCCGCCGACCCCGACCACCCGTACGCCGGACAGTGGAAATGCCCGCAGACCCGCCTCGAGGCGGTGCTGCAGGAACGGGCCGTCGAACTGGGCACCGTCGTCCGGCGCGGCCTGCGCCTCGTCGCCCTGCGCGACACCGGGGGCCGCATGAGCGTCAAGGCGGTCGCTGCCGACGGCCGTCGGGAGAGCCTCACCTGCTCCCACGTCATCGGCTGCGACGGCGGCGACAGCACCGTACGCCGGCTGGGAGGCTTCGACTTCGCCGGAACGGACGCCCGACGCGAGATGCTCCGGGCCGACGTCGAAGGCCTGCGCATCCCGGACCGCCGGTTCGAACGCCACCCCCGCGGTCTCGCCACCGCCCACCGCTGGCCGGACGGCAGCACCCGGGTGATGGTGCATGTCTTCGGCACGGCCCCCGGTCGGCGCACAGGACCGCCCGCATTCGACGAGATCGTGGCCGCCTGGGCCGAGGTGACGGGCGAGGACATCGGCCAGGGACGGCCGACGTGGCTGAACGCCTTCGACGACACACGCCGCCAGGCGACCCGCTACCGCAGGGGCCGGGTCCTGCTCGCCGGGGACGCCGCCCACGTACAGATGCCCGTCGGCGGACAGGCCCTCAACCTCGGCCTCCAGGACGCCGCTGAACTCGGCGCCCGGCTCGCCGCACACCTGGCCGCCCCGCACGACCCAGGAGCTCTCGACACCTACGACGAGATCCGCAGGGCGGTCGGCGCCCGCACCCTCACCGACATCCAGGCCCAGTCGTTCCTGCTGCTCGGCGGCGCCGAGGTGGAGCCGCTGCGCGAACTCTTCGGCGAACTCCTGCGGTTGGCGCCCGTACGCCACCGCCTGGCCCGGTCCATCAGCGGCCTGGCCGCGCCGGCCGCCACCACCAGCACCGACCCCGACACACGGACAACCGAGAGGACTCACACCATGGGCAGGCTCACCGACAAGACGGCACTGGTGACAGGGTCGAGCCGGGGCATCGGCCGGGCCATCGCGAGGCGCCTCGCCGACGAGGGTGCCCTGGTGGCCGTCCACTACTCCACCGGCGAGGACGCCGCCCGCCACACCGTCGAGCTGATCGAACGCGACGGTGGCCGCGCCTTCACGGTCCGCGCCGAACTCGGCGTGCCCGGCGACGTGCACGAGCTGTTCCTCGGCGTGGAACAGGGGCTGAAGGAGCGGACCGGCGAAACCGCACTCGACATCCTGGTCAACAACGCGGGCATCACCACCCCGGCAGGTGTGCAGCCCGAGGACGTCACGGCCGAGGACCTCGACCGGCTCTTCGCGGTGAACGCCCAGGCCCCGTTCCTCATCGTCCAGCGCGCCCTGGGGCTGCTGCGGGAGAACGGCCGCATCATCAACATCTCCTCGGGCCTCACCCGGTTCGCCAGCCCCGACCAGGCCGCCTACGCCATGACCAAAGCGGCCGTCGAGCAGATCTCCCTGCACTTCGCACGGCACCTCGCACCCCGGGGCATCACCGTGAACAGCGTCGCGCCCGGCATCACCAACAACGGCAGCGCGCTCTTCGACATCCCCGAGGCCGTCGAGCAGATGGCACAGTTCTCCGCCTTCAAGCGCGTAGGCGAGGCCGTCGACGTGGCGGACGTCGTGACCTTTCTCGCCTCGCCCGACGCCCGCTGGGTCACCGGGGCGTTCATCGACGCCAGCGGCGGCACCCTGCTCGGCTGACCGGCCCGGAGCCCGCCCACCCGACAAGGAGCGTGACCGCCCATGACACCCGCCCGCGCCCCCTGGCCGCCCACCCCGCCCCGCCCTCCCGCGTACGCGGCAGGGGAACCGGACGAGACCGGAGATCTGCGCGCGCTCGTCGCCCGCGTGTTCGCCACGGTGCCCGACCACCACGGCGCCCGCCCGAGCCGCGCCACCCGAACGGAGACCTGAGGATGGACGTCGGACTTCTCTTCGACCTGCGCAACCCCGCCCAGTGGCACCGCCCGTGGGCCGACCACTACGCCCGCTCCCTGGAGTACTGCGAGGAGGCGGACCGGCGCGGCGCCGGCGGTGTCTGGTTCACCGAGCACCACCTGTTCGACGACGGCTATCTGCCGCAGCCCCTGACCTTCGCCGCCGCGGCCGCGGCCCGGACCCGCCATGTCCGCATCGGCACCTCGGTGCTCCTGCCGAACCTCCATCACCCCGCCCGGATCGCCGAGGACTCCGCAGTCGTCGACCTCATCAGCGGCGGCCGCCTCGAACTCGGCGTCGGCGCCGGCTACCGGGTACCCGAATACGAGCTGTACGGCGCGGACTTCGACCGGCGTATCAGCCAGGTCGGCGACAACGTGCGCGAGATACGGCGGCTCTGGGACGAGGGCGGCGTCACCCCGGGGCCCCTCCAGTCGCCCGTGCCCCTGTGGGGCGGCTTCTACGGTCCGCGCGGCGCACGCCTCGCCGGGCGCCTCGGCATCGGACTGCTGCACATCTCCCACGAGATGTACGGCCACTACCGCGAAGGTCTCGCCGAAGGCGGACACGACCCGGAGTCGGCACGGGTGTCGGATCTGCTCCCCATCATCCTGGCCGACGACCCCGAGGCCGCCTGGCCGCGGGTCGCACCCCATGTCGCCCACCAGATGAACAGCTACATGCAGGGCTCCGTCGAGGGCACCGACCTGACCCGCCCGCCCCTGCTCAGCGCGGACGAGTTCCCGCAGCGGCCGAACGAGGACGGTTCCTTCTCGCTCCTGGAGATCCTGACGCCCGAGGCCGCCGCGGCCCGGATCATCGAGCGGACCAAAGGACTTCCCGTACGCCACCTGATCTTCTGGGCGAGCGTCGCGGGCATGCCCGACGACCTCGTCGTACGCAACATCGAGCTGATCAGCGAGCGGCTGCCCGTCCTGCTCGCCGAGCATCTCGGTACGGAGCCCGCCGGAGTGCCGACCGGTGGCTGAGACCCTCGTCACCCCGGCGCGCAAGGACCACGGGGGCCGGATGCTGTTCGTCCTGTCCGGGAACATGGTCCTCGACGCCGTCGAGGTGTCCGTGGTGCTCGTCGCCCTGCCGTCGATCGCCGCCGATCTGCGTCTGTCCATCTGGACGGTGCAGTGGCTGATGACCGGCTTCGCGCTCGGCTTCGCGGCCGTCCTGCTCATCGGCCCGCGGCTCACGGCCCGCTGGGGGCTGCGCCGCTGCTACCTCGTCGCGCTGCTCGTCTTCACACTGGCGTCGGTGGCCGGCGGGCTCGGCGACACACTCTGGCTGCTCATCGCCTCACGCGTCGTCAAGGGCGGCTGCGCCGCGCTCACCGCGCCGGCGGGACTGACACTGATCGGCGCCACCTTCCCCCAAGGCCCGCGCCTGCGCCGGGCGGTGTCCGTGTACTCGCTGTTCGGCGCCTGCGGGTTCACACTCGGCCTGCTGCTGTCCGGAGTGCTGACGCCGCTGAGCTGGCGCTGGACCTTCCTGTTCCCGGCGCCCGTCGCGCTGGTCCTGCTGGTAGGGGGCCTGCGGGTGATCCCTAGCGACGGCGGCCGCAGCGCGCGGCGGCCGGTCTCGGCTCTCGTGCGACATCGCGCTCTGCTCCGCTCCGCGCTCGTCGCCGCCAGCCTCAACGGCACGTACGCCAGTCTGCTGCTGCTCATCACATTCCGCGTCACCGGTCAATTCGGCTGGGCACCATGGCAGTTGGCGCTCGCGCTGTTGCCGGCCTGTGTTCCGCTCGCGGGGTCGGCCGCGTTCGCGGGGCGGCTGAGCGCGCGGTTCGGCACCCGAGGGCCCATCGCGGCGGGCGCCGCCGCCGCGTTCGCCGGACAGCTGCTGCTCCTGCTGCGGCCCACGACCGGGTCCTACGCGACGGTGCTGCTGCCGACACTCCTGCTGGTCGGCGCCGCGTTCGTGCTCGCCTTCGCAGCGCTCAACCTACAGGCGACGCAGGGCCTCTCACCGCAGGACCGCGGCTCGGCCGTGCCGCTCTACCAGACGGGCGTCCAGCTCGGCGGCGTCGTGATGCTGCCCCTGGTCGCCGCCCTGCTCACCCACGGCGGGGGCCCGCGCCCCGCCCTGCTCGTGATCGCGCTGGCCGGGGCCGCGGGACTGGCCGTCGCCCTCACCGGTCCCCGCAGCCCTTCCATCCCAGGGAGCCAACCGACATGACCGAGCACCCGTCGAACCCGACTTCGACCGCGCCCACCGGGCCGCTGCACGTGGCCGTCATCGTCGGCAGCGTCCGCGCCGGTCGCTTCGGCCCCACCGTCGCCCGCTGGTTCGCCGAGCAGGCCGCCCAACGCGACGACGTGGCCGTCGAATCGATCGACCTGATCGACTACCCGCTGCCGATGGAACTGGCCACGCCCGGCGACGCGCCCGACGAAGCCACCGGCCGGCTCCGCGACGACCTCGCCGAACGGCTCGGCAGGGCCGACGCGTTCGTCGTCGTCACCCCCGAGTACAACAACACGATCCCCGCCGCCCTGAAGAACGCCATCGACTGGATCTTTGACGAATGGGCGGCCAAGCCCGTCGGCTTCGTCTCCTATGGCGGAATGAGCGGCGGCCTGTGGGCCGTCGCCCATCTGCGCCATGTCTTCACCGAACTCCACGCCGTGCCGCTGCGCGAGTCGCTCATCTTCCACCAGGCCTGGAACAAATTCGACGGCGGCCGTCCCCGGGACGCCGAGGAGAGCGAGGTCGCCGCGAAGACCATGCTGAACCGGCTCGTCTGGTGGGCCGACGCCCTGCGCACCGCCCGCGCCCTGCGCCCCTATCAGCGCTGACACCTCCGGGTTCGGCGCATCTGACAGAAGGGTTCCACCGTGACCAGCCTGCACCACCGGCCCCTGCGCTTCGGCCTCGGCGTCTTCACCCCCCGCACACGGGCGGACTGGGTGGCCAAGGCCCGCCGGGCGGAGAGCCTCGGCTTCGACGTCGTGTCGGTCTCCGACCACCTCGGCATGCCCGCCCCCATGACGACCCTCGCGCTGGCCGCCGAGGCCACCGAACGGATCCGGGTCGGCACGCTCGTCCTCAACACGCAGTTCTACAACCCCACCGTCCTCGCCAGGGACATCGCGACCGTCGACCACTACACGGGCGGCCGCGTGGAGATAGGCCTCGGAGCGGGCTACGACAAGGCGCAGTTCGACGCGGCGGGCCTGCCCTGGTCGGCGCCGCGCGAACGCGTCGACCACCTGGAGCGCACCGTCGAGGAGCTGCGCCGCATCCTGGGCGGGCCCGGCCGAGCGGGCCTCACCCCGCCACCGGACCAGCCGCACGGACCGCCCCTGATGATCGCCGGCCGGGGCCGCCGCGTGCTGCGCCTGGCCGCCGAGCACGCAGACATCATCGGATTCACCGGTACCGTGCCCGTACGCGACGGCGAAGGGCTGCGGCTCGGCGGCCTCGACGAGATCACCCGGCAGGTCGACGAGGTGCGCGCGCTGCTCGGCGACCGCGCCCGCGACGTCGAACTCAACGTCCCGATCCACCGCGTGCTGGCGTCGGGACCACTCGGCGACGTCACCGACGTGTGGCAGAACAATCTCGACCTCGACGCCGCCGAACTCGCCCAGCTCCCCTCGATCCTCATCGGCTCGCCCCGCGACTGCGCCGACCAGCTCCGCGAGCGCGGCGAACGGTTCGGGCTGACCTACTTCAGTGTGCTCGAACCCGAGATGGAGGCGTTCGCCAAGGTCATCGAGGAGCTCCGATGAAGTCGCCGCACGAGCCCGGGACGCTGCGCATCAGCACCGAGGAGGACCGCTGCGTCGCCGCGGGACACTGCGTCGTGGCGGCCCCCGAGGTCTTCGACCAGCGGGAGGAGGACGGCGTCGTCGTCCTTCTCGACCCACGGCCCCCGGCCGGTGCCCGGGCGGCCGTCGAAGAGGCGGCGCTGCTGTGCCCGGCTGCCGCCATCCGCCTCGTGAGCGGGCCGTGAGCGCGGCGGACGCGGCGGATTCGGAGGGCGCGGCGGGCGCCGACGTGGTGATCGTCGGAGCTTCTGTGGGCGGTCTCACGGTGGCGCAGGCGCTGCGGCGGCGCGGCTTCCGCGGCTCGCTCGCACTGATCGGCGCCGAGCGCGAACTTCCCTACGACCGGCCGCCGTTGTCGAAGGAAGTGCTCTCCGGCCAGTGGCCGGCGGCCCGCACCCGGCTGCGCGAGCGCCCCGAACTCGACGGCCTGGACCTCGACCTGCGCCTCGGCCGGCCGGCCGTCGCCCTCGACGCGGCACGGCGCCGCGTCACCCTGCGCGACGGCAGCACCCTGCGCTACGGCCGGCTCGTCGTGGCGACCGGGGCGCACGCCCGTCGCCTCCCCGGCCAGGCCGAACTCGCCGGTGTGCACACCCTCAGGACCCTGGACGACAGCGCCCGGCTCCGCGAGGACCTGCGTACCGCCCGTCGGACGGTAGTCGTGGGTGCCGGAGTGCTGGGCTGCGAGATCGCCGCGACGCTTCGGGGCCTCGGCCTGCCCGTGGCGCTGCTCGAACCCGCCCAGTACCCCATGGAACGGCTGCTCGGGCCCACGATCGGGGGCGAGCTCGCGCGGCTGCACACCGAGCACGGCGTCCGCATGCTGACGTCGACACCGGTGACGGGCCTGGCCGGAGCCGACGGCCGGGTCACCGGGGTGCGCACGGCCTCCGGCGAGGTGGTTGCCGGTGACGTGGTCGTGGTCGCTGTCGGTGCCCGCCCCGCCACGGACTGGCTGGCCGGCAGCGGCCTCACCGTAGACGACGGGCTGGTCTGCGACGACCGGTGCCGCGCGGCTGACGGGGTGTACGCGGTCGGTGACGTCGCCCGGTTCGGCGCCTCGGGCGGCACCGCCGAGCGCGGCGTACGACTGGAGAACCGTACGAACGCGACCGAGCAGGCGATGTTCGTGGCCGCGGACATCCTCGGCGCCGCCGCCCGCTACCGGCCCGTGCCGTACTTCTGGTCCGATCAGTACCGGGCCCGCATCCAGGTCTACGGGACCGTGCCCGCGCGCTCCTCGATCCGGATCGTCGAAGGGACCCTCGACAGTCGCCGGTTCGTCGCCCATGCCGAGGCGGCGGGGCAACTCGTCGCTGTCATCGGCTGGAACGCCCCGGGCCGCCTCCGAACGGCTCGCGGCCTGCTGCACGACACCGCCGGGTCCGGACCGGCCGCGCGTGTCTCCCGCGGACCCTGAACCCGCGGCCGCGGATCCCCCCATGTCCCGTACGTCCCGCAACCCAGAGGAGGCCCGCCATGACGGGTTCCGTACCCATGCCCAACAACCGGCGCCCCGCAGGCTGCCCGTTCCGGCCCGACGCGGAACTGGAACGCGTCCGGGAGGACCCGGAGATTCCCCGGGTGCCGGTGAGCAATCCTCAACTCGGCGCTTTCGACGCGGTGTTGGTGACCCGGGCGGCCGATGCCCGCCAGGTCCTGTCGGACCCCCGGTACGAGGCCGGCTTCGCCTTCGACCGCACCGGCCCGCGCACCGTGATGAACCAGCCCGGGATCCTGCTCAACTACGACGGGGAGGAGCACGCCCGCTACCGGCGGATGCTCACCGGCGCGTTCACCGTCAAGCGGGTCAGATCGCTCACGCCCGCCATCACGCGCATCATCGAGGCCCAGCTCGCCATCCTGGAGCAGACCGGCCGCGGCGCCGATCTGATCGAGGCGTTCGCAGGGCCGGTCCCGCTGCTCGTCATCTGCGAACTGCTCGGTGTCCCGGTGGAGGACCGCGACGACATCCAGCGCCGCAGCGCCACCGGCACCGATGTCGCCAACACCCTGGACGACCAACTGGAGAACTTCGCGGCGATGGCCGCCTACATGGGCGACCTGATCCGCCGGCAGCGCGAGCGGCCCGGTGACGACATCCTCGGCGACCTGATCCGCAAGCACGGCGACGTGCTCAGCGACGACGAACTGATCGGCATGGGCAACAGCATCCTCGTCGCGGGCCACGAGACCGTGTCCAGCATGATCGGCATGAGCACGCTCGCGCTGCTGCGCGACCCCGAGCAGCTGGCGATCGTCCGCGACGACGAGAAGGCGGCGCCGGACGCCGTCGAGGAACTGCTGCGGCTGCTGTCCGTGGCACCGCCCCTGGTGCGTCAGGCCAACACCGGTCTGGACCTCGGCGGGCAGCCGGTCGAAGCGGGCGAGAGGGTCGTCCTGTCGACACTGGCCGCCAACCACGGAAGGGACCTGGTGCCCGACGACCCCGGCCGGCTCGACGTCCGGCGGGGCCCGGTGGCGCATCTCGCGTTCGGCTACGGCGCCCACCAGTGCATCGGTCAGCAACTGGCCCGCCTGGAACTGCAGATCGCCCTCCCCGCTCTGCTGCGACGCCTGCCCGGACTCCGTCTCGACGTGGACTTCGAGGCTGTCGAATACCGGGAGGACGCCTTGGTGTTCGGTGTGAACAGGCTGCCGGTGACCTGGTAGCGGTTGCCGGGTGCGACGCAGCGGGTGGGCCCACCGACGGTTCCGGTGGGCCCACCCGCTGCGTCGGCCGGTATCAGGCCCGTGCGCACTCCTGCGCTCCGCCCGCGTCGGCCACCGTGGTCTTCCGCGCGGCGGTCAGCAGACCGCCCCGGCGCAGGATCGCGTGCACCGTCGACACGGCCGGCACGGACGAGACGCCCTGCCGCACCAGTTCGCCCCGGATGCGGCGGGCGCCCCAACCGGGGTGTGCGTCGCGGATCTGCAGGATGAGCCGCTCCGTCGAACGCGCGGTCCGCAGGGGGGAGTTCAGCGGGCGGCGCGAGCGCGGGGTGAGGCCTTCCGGGCCCAGGGCGCGGAACCGGTCACGGTAGACGTAGAAGGTCTTGCGGGAGATTCCGTTGCGCCGACAGACCTCCGCGACGGACAGCCGGTCGCGCTCCGGTGCGAGGAGGATGTCGATCCACGGCTCGGACAAGGGGGATCACCTTCCATGACGGGCTGTCCTGGCACACCACCGCTCACCTGGCGGGCTGTTCGCCGCCGACCTGCGCGGCGGCCGGCGGGGCCTCCGCGTCGTCAGGTCCCGCGGGTGGCGTGAGCGGGGGAGTGGCCTTCCCCGGGATGAAGAAGGCCGCGACGATCATGACGACCAGCGCCGCGATGACGGCTGTGTACGCGTGCTGGAAGCCGTCGACGGGACGATCCGGACCGGCGTTCTGCATGAGCAGGGCCACCAGGGCGATACCCAGCGACGCCCCGAGCTGATTGAGCATGTACAACACGGAACTGCCTTGCGGGACGAGTGCGGGCGGCAGCGTCCGGTACACGGAGCCGATGACCGGCGCTCCGGCGGAACCCGTGCCGATACCGAGGGTGAACGCGGCCAGCAGCGGCCAGAACTGGCTGGTGCCGGCGTCGAACCGGGAGAACGCCAGCGAACTGAGGAGCGCGATCACCGCTCCGGTGAGGGCGAGATTGCGCGAGCCCCAGCGGTCGGACAGCCGGCCCGCCAGCGGCATCACCAGCGCGGAACCGACGCCGAACGGGGCGAGCCGAAGACCTGCCTCGAACACGTCCATGCCGCGCACCTGCTGGTAGTAGAGCGGGATCACGAAAATGCTGGAGAACGTGGCAATGCCCAGGATGGCCGCGGCGACGACACTCGCGGTGAAGCTGCCACGCTTGAACAGCCGCAGGTCGATCAGCGGCGGTGTCTCGCGCTCGCGCAGCGCGTGCACCGCGTAACCGGCCAGGAGCACGACGGCGGCGGCCAGCGGCAGCAGTACCTGCCAGGTGGTGAACGTGCCGCGGAGCGCGACCTCCGACATGGCGAGTACGCCGACGGCGACACCCGGTCCGATGAGCGCGACGCCGACCACGTCGAGCTTGCCCACGGAAGCCTGCTCACCCGGGGCGTCGGCGGGCAGATCACGGCGGGCGAGCAGGAACGCGACGATCACGATCGGCACGTTCACGAAGAACATCCAGCGCCAGTCGAGGCCCTGGAGGATGACACCGCCGACGATCGGACCGAGGACGGGACCGGTCGAGCTGACGATGCCCATCACGCCCATCACCCGGCCGATCCGGGCCGGCCCCGCGGCGCGTGCCAGCAGGGTGAGCATCAGCGGATCGAGTAGCCCGGCGCCGAAGCCCTGCAGGACACGGAAGGCGATGAGGCTCCCGATGTTCCAGGCGAGCCCCGAGGCGACGGAGCCGACCATGAACAGCACCAGGCCGGACAGCCACAGCTTCTTGCCGCCGACCTTGTCGACCGCCCAGGCCGTGACGGGGATCGTCACGGTCAGCGCCAGCAGATAACCGGTGGAGACCCAGCCGGTCGTACTGATCGAGGCGTCGAACTCGGTGGACAGGGTGTCCACCGCGACGGCGGTCATGGAGCTGTCGAGGATACCCATGATCCCGCCGATGAGGATCACGCCGATCGTCCGGCGCAAGGCCGGATCGAGCTTGTCTTCCAGAGGGTTGGTCATGACTCTCCCGGTCTCCACTGACGTACGTCGGCACTCTCGAACTGAACCAGCAGGTTCAATCTACCAACCTCATGAGTAACGCGACAGGCAGGTCAGGAAATCTGTATCCACGGGTTCACTCGGGGAGGGCGACGGTTACGCTGGGGGCATGGCATCCGCACCGGCACCAGCAGCGAAGACGCCCCCGCGCGGGCGCATCGACAAACGGAACGCGATCCTCGCCGCGGCGTTCGATGTCTTCGCCACCCACGGCTACGCGCAGACTCTGGTGCAGCAGATCGCCGAGGCGGCGGGCGTCGCCAAGCCGACGGTCTACAACCACTTCACCGACAAGGAGGCCCTCTTCAGGGCCAGCCTCACGGCGGAGGCGGAGGCCGTGATGCGGAAGAACATCGATGTGCTCGACCGACTGCGCTCGCCCGGCGACGACCTGCGCGCGGCGCTGTCCGAGGTGGCGCTCCGCCTCGCCCGTTCCTGTTGCGACAAGCGCTCACGCTCGCTGCGCTGGCTGACCTACGCGCAGGTGGCCCGGTTCCCCGACCTGATCGAGGTCGTCCAGGGCTGCACCTCGCTGCGGATCAGTGAGGCCCTGGCGGACCGGCTGTCCCGCCTCACCGTCTCGGGCCGGCTGCGCCCATGCGACCCCGAGCTCGCGGCCGAGCAGCTCCTCGCCCTGATCACCGGCCCGCTGGAAGTCCGCTCACGGCTCGGCACCCGCAGGATCGGCCCCGCGGAGCTGCGCGAGCTGGCCGACGCCGCGGTCGACACGTTCCTGCACGCCTACGGGGCAGAGACTCCCGACGTGGACTGACGGGCCCGCCGCGGCAGGGGCTCATGCCGACGCGTCCTTGAGGAACGACTCGGTCAACGCGTCGAGCCGTCGCGCGGCCGCCGGGTCGAAGTCCCCGGTCAGCACGTCGAGTTCGTGGCCCTCGACGAACGCGCTGAGCGGCTGCCTGGGCGGACGGCCGATGACGGCGGCGATCGGCTCCAGTGCCTCGGCGACCGGCTTCGCGGTGCGCTGCATCTCCTCGATGTGCCGGCGCGTCGCCTCGTCGTACTGTCCGGCGATGCTGGTCACGGTCGCCCCGGGATGCACGAGTACGTAGCGCAGTCCGGCGGCGGCGTACCGTTCGGCGGAGGTCACCCCCAGCAGATCATTGAGCTTCCCGGCCTGCCCGAGCGCCGCACCTCCGTGGTAGCCGTCCCGGAACTCCAGGTCGTCCCACCGGATCACGTCCAGACCGGCTCCCGGTCCGGCCACATTGACGATGACAGGATGCGCCGACCGGCCCAGCGGGCCGGCCAGTCCGTGGCCGAGCTGATACCGGCTCAGGTAGAAGTGCGCGAACGTCTCCTCGATGCCCTCGGCCGTCTCCGCCCGGTCGGAACGGTAGTAGCGGGCGCAGAAGACGAGTGTGTCGATGACCGGGAAGGCGCCGCGCAGCTCGTCGATCACTCGCTGGTTGTCCGCGAGCAGCCCCAGATCGGCGCGGATGAAATGCGCCCGGCCCGCGGCGCCGAGCCCATGGGCGTGAGCGAGAAACGCCTCGCCCTTCTCCCGCGCCCGCCCGATGACGACGACCGTGTCACCCTCCCGGAGCCGCCGCTCGGCGAGCGCCCGCCCGATCCCGTCCGTACCACCGGTGACGACGAGAACTCCAGGCCCTCGTAAGGCCGCCTGCTGCGAAGCGTGGGTCGGCTGACTCATGACTCTCCTCGGGCGATGGACATCAACTGAGGCGACCGTAACCGGAGGTGGTGAACGCCGGAACGACGTGCGTGCTCCACGACACGCACACTTCATCTGCGCGAAGCACTCCGCATCGGGGCCGGAAGCCTGCTTGCGCAGGAACACCGTCGGCTTCGACCGAAAGGCCGGGGGCACTACCGGCCCGGGACAATGGACGCCATGACCTCCCTTCACACCAACCCGTTCTTCGCACGGCTGGCGGATGCCGAACGGGTCCTCGTCGCGGGCGCGGGCGGCGGCTTCGACATCTACTCCGGTCTGCCGCTCGCCCTTTCGCTCCTGCACCAGGGCAAGGAGGTCCGGCTCGCGAACCTGTCGTTCAGCATGCTCGACGGGCTCCCCGTCGACGACTGGGCCGCCCCGGACCTGGCCGCCGTCACCCCCGGCAGCGCGCCACACCAGAGCTACTTCCCGGAACGGACCCTCGCCCAGTGGCTGCACCGGCACGGCTACCCGTCCACGGTGTACGCCTTTCCGCAGACCGGGGTACAACCGCTGCGGGACGCCTACCGGGCGCTCACCGAACTGCACCGCATCGACGCGGTGGTGCTGGTCGACGGTGGTACGGACATCCTGCTGCGCGGCGACGAAGCCGGTCTGGGCACCCCGGAGGAGGACCTGACCAGCGTGGCGGCGCTGGCCGGCCTCGACGGCGTCCCGACCCGGCTCGTGGCGTCGGTCGGGTTCGGCGTGGACGCGTACCACGGCGTCAACCACGTCCAGGTACTGGAGAACATCGCCGCCCTGGAACGCGACGGCGCCTACCTCGGCGCGTTCTCGATACCCCGCGCCACCCGCGAGGGCGCGCTCTACCTCGACGCGGTGGCCCACGCACAGCAGGCCACCCCGCAGCGCCCCAGCATCGTCAACGGCTCGATCGCGGCAGCGGTGAGCGGCTCCTTCGGCGACGTGCGCTTCACCGACCGCACCCGGGGCAGCGAACTCTTCGTCAACCCGCTGATGTCCCTGTACTTCACCTTCGAACTGCCAGGGCTGGCGGCCCGCTGCCTCTACCTGGACCGGATCGAGGAGACGTATCTGATGCGTCAGGTGCATGCGCGGATCGCCGAGTTCCGGGAAGGCGTCACGACCAGACCGTCCCGCGGCTTTCCGCACTGAAGGTAGTCCTCAGGGGCCCGCGTGTACTTGGCATGCCCACAGGCTGGGCGTTCGGGGGTAGGTGTCGCGCAGGGTGCGTACGGCGTGGTGCAGGGCCTCGGCCGTGCGGGCGACGTCGAGTGTGCCGTCGCCTCTGTGCAGGGTGGCGTACACGCTGAGCGCGACTTCCGCCCCGATCTCGTCGTCGACGTGCCACAGGGAGCCGACGACATGGGGGAAGCCGGCCATCTGGAAGGCGCTGACGATGTGGACGGCCTCGTCGGCGAGTTCGGGGCTGGTGCGCAGGGTGTCGCAGGCGGACAGGTAGGCGAGGCGGACCGACGGCAGCCGTAGCCGGGCCAGGTCGCGGACGGTCAGCGGGTGTTCGGTGTGGTCGTGCAGGACGAGCCGGCTGCCGGAGGCGCGCTCCAGGTCGCCCAGGGCGTGGCAGGCGAAGTGGGCGTAGGCGTGGCGGGGCAGGGCCGAGACGACCGCGGAGTGTGTGGCGGAGGCGTCCGCGAGGAGCGTGGCCCGGGGGAGCAGGCGGGCCAGGTGTTCGGCCTCGCCGCGTGCGCCGGGGAGCGGGGGCTGGCCGGTGGCCTGCGCGACGCTGACGACGAGCGTTCCGGTGCCCGTCGGGCGCGCGGCGCGCAGCCGGGCGTGGTGCAGGGCGCGCAGAGTCGGCGTGTAGGAGGAGACCACCCGGTCCAGGGCGCCCGGAGCGGTGTCCGCGGGCGCCGCCGCGTGCAGGGGCAGCGTGCCCAGGAGGCCGCCGGGCGACCACCACACGCGGGTTGCCGCGGGGAGGTGGTCGAGGACCGGGCCGGTGACCGCCTGCCACAGCCAGGCGAGGGTTTCCCGTACGTCCTGCTGCGCGCGCTGCGACTGCTTGCGGGAGGTCCCGGGTGTCGCGATGCGGATCAGCGCGTTCTGGAAGGTCTGCCGGCGTGTGGCCGTCGTGCGCGGGTCGAGACCCGGGAGCGGAACGGCGTCGATGGAGTGCTCGGTGACGATGAGGGCGTCGCTGCCGTACGGGGAGACGTTGACCAGGACCACCGGGCCCGCCGCGGCCGTGGCCCGCAGCTCGTCCTCGTCCCAGTCCCGCAGCGGACGCAGCAGACCCAGTTCGGGGTGCTCGGCGTGGATCCGGGCGGTCAGGTCGTGCCACTCGGCGGCCAGGCGCTGCCGTACGTCGGCCCGGGCGTCAGCGGGGGCGGGGGCATCGGCGGGGGTGTCAGCGGGGGTGTCGGCGGGGCCGGACGGTTCCTCCGCCAGAAAACTCTGGCTGCCGGTCGCCGTGTCGAGGGCCTCCCGGAGCTCCTCGAAGCGGTCGGCGAGGCCGGGGGCGCTCTCCCGCAGCCGCGTCAGATCGCTGTCTGCGTCGAAGGCGTGGGAGAGGATCACGCCCCTCGCCTGTTCGAGCAGTTTGACGGCGAGCCCGGGCCGGCCGCAGCGCACCGCGCAGGCAGCGGCGGCGGCGCCGAGACCGACGGTACGGCTCAGCAGGAACTCCTGGTCGTCGCGGACGAGATGGCGGGGCGCGACCGAGTGCAGCAGGTCGACCGCCACGACATAGCCGTCCAGGGCGCCGCCCCAGTCACCCAGCTCCGCTCGGACCTCGCCCCAGGACCGCGCCGCGTCCAGGCGCAGGACCGGCGCGCACTGCTGCTCCAGGGCCGCTTCCTGGAACCGCTCGGCCGCTTCGACCAGATCGGCCGGGCGGCGACGGCGGCGGGGCCCCAGGTCGCGCAGGGCACCGCCGAGGTTCGACAGGCGCTGCGTGCGTGTGGGGTGACCGGGCGGAGTGGTTTCGACCGCCCGCCGGTACAGCGCGACCACCTCGTCCCGGGCAGCCGACGACAGCAGGGCACGCAGGCTCGCGCGCCGTGCGCCCGCGGCCACCGTGAGGGCGCGGGGCAGGTCGGGGGAGTCCGGGGGCAGCGCCGCGATCACCGCGTCGGCCAACTCGCGGGCCTCGCGGGCCTCGTCGATCCGCATCGTCTTCGAGATACGTGTCATGAGGGCGACGGCGAGGTTGTGGCGACGCCGGGGCAGCCCCGGGTCACCTTCCGGGGTGAGGGCGAGCGCTTCCCTCAGGAGCCGTACCGCCTCGTCGAGTCGGGCCACGGGGTCGGGGGCACGCTCGAAGCCCGTCATGAGACTGAGCCCGGCCGAACTCCGGAGCGCCGCCCGGTGCGCCGGGCCCATGCCGGGCAGTTCGAAGGCCCGTCGCCGGCACTCCTGGGACTCTCGCAGATCGTCGCCGTCCTCGGTCAGCAGGTGCCGCAGATTCAACGCGGCACCGAGGTTGAGCAGCCGCGGTCCGAGCGACCCGTGCCCCTCCCGGGTGAGTGACGCCGACTCCCGGTGAGCCAGTACGGCCTCGTTCAACTGCTGCGGTTTTCCCGAGCGTTGATAGCAGGCGACCAGTACCAGGCCCAGGTCGTCGAGTGCCGCGGGCCGGGTCGGGTGGCCCGGCGGCATGAGCGCCTCGGCGTGCCGTAGTTGGCGCAGCGCCTCGTCCAGATCGGCCCCGTTCGCCGTCGGGTCGCGCAGGTAGCGGTTGTACAGGGCCATCGCGGGGGCGATGAGCGGCGGTTGCGGGCCGTCCCCAGCGTCCTCGGAGGCGGAGGCGGAGGCGGAGGCGGACGCGGAGGTAGAGGTAGAGGTAGAGGCGGCGGTGGAGGCGGAGGCGGAGGCGGAGGCCTGGGAGTGGTCGGTGAGGCCGAGCGCCGCGTCCAGATCGGCCTGGGAGCCGGTCGCTACGGAGCGGGCGCGCAGAGCGTTGCCCAGCGCGTTGCGCAGTGTGTTGCGCAGGGCGGTGGTCTCTCCCGGATCCCCTGCCACCCGCAGGGCCTCGGTGAACACGGAGATCGCCTCGTCCAGATCCGCCACACGGCCGGTGTGGTGCGCCCTGAGGACGAGCGCCGTGCCCAGGTCGTGGCCCGCCGCCGCGGCGCCCTTCGGATGGCCGGCGACGGCGCGGCGGCACACGTCCACCGCCTCGTCGCACTCCTCGGGCGTCGCCCCCTCCTCCTGCCGCAACAGCATCAGCGCTGTCCCCAGAGCGCTGAAGGAGTGGGGCAGGTGCGGGTCGCCGGGCGGCAGTTGGGCCACTACGTCCCGCGCGATACCCACCGCCTCGTGCAGGTCCTCGGGGTCGTGCGCGTCCACGTAGCGGTCGAGGAGGCGCCGGCTCAGACCGGTGAGAACACGAGGCCGTTCGGGGGAGCCGGCCGGGATCCGCTTGAGGGCACCGTGGACGAACCGGACCGGATCCGCGTCCGCCAGGTCCCCGAACGGCCAGGCCGCCCCCGTGAGGGTCACGAGGGCGGCTACGCCTCTGAGCCGCCCCGGGAACCAGGGGTCGTACTCAGGTGTCGCGAGGACGGCGAGGCTGCCGAGCCCGATCGCGGTGGCGAGCCGGACCTCGGGCGAGAACGGCATGGCGGCCAGCACCTCGGCCATCTCGTGGAGTCGGCGCACGTCCTCGGAGGCGTCCGGCGGCGGCTTGTGCTGCCGCCCCTGTACGACGATCTCGAACGCGGCGACCTGGGCCGCCCACGCGTCGGGGCCGTCCGCGTCCGCCGGGTCGGGGTGCGTGGCGGGATCGTTGGACGCATAACTCGCCGCCAACTCCGGCGGCACCAGGCCCGGTTCGGCGACCCACACCGGGTAGAGCAGGGTCCCGGACATGCACCCGTGGACGGTGCCGCCGGCCCCCGGGGCGGCCATCGCACGGGCGGCACAGAGCCAGCCGGCCGTGTGCCGGGCCTCCATGTCGGTGCGTACGTCGCAAGTCCGTAGCAGCCCCCGGAGTTCGGCGTCCGCGAAGGGACCGAACACCACGTCCGCGTCCACACCTCCGTCCGCCGTCACGGCCCGGTCGAGGCGCACGCGGACCGCCTGGAGGAACCACTCCCGGTCGTACCTCACGGCTTCGCTCCCCCCGGCCGCCACCCTCGACGGCGCGTCAACTCTCCCTCAACTCTGCCCGATCTACGGCACACTTGGACCATGACGGCATCCCCCGAGCTCCCCCGACCCGGCCGCAGGGCGGCAGCGGCGTTGTGCGCGCTGCTCGGCTCGCCGGAGGACCTGCGGCAGCCCGGGGTCCGGGAGGCGGCCGAGCGGGCACGGGACCTGCTGCGGTCGGGCGCGGGCTCCGACGAACTCGCCGCCTCCTTCCGCGCCCTGGACGTGCTGCTGCGCCGGGCCGGGGACGCACGCGGCCTCGTCAACGCGTCCCGGAGCAGGGTGGTCCCCGGCATCACGCCCCACATCAAGGTGGCCGTATGTCCGGGGCCGGCCGAGTGCAACCGCGTCGCACGGGCCCGCGACCTGATCCCGGCCCCGCACTGCGCCGTCAACGACACCCGCATGCGCAAGGGCCGACTGGGCTCCGCTCAGTGACCCCGCCCGCATGAACGCTCTCCTCGCCACCCTGGGCGGCAAACTCACCGAACGCTGGCTGAACCTGCTGGTCCTGCCCGGCGCACTCTTCCTCGCCGCTACGGCCGTCGGCACCACCCTGGGCCACCGGCACTGGAACGACATCGACCGGCTGCGCACCACCCTGGACGACCTCGCCGCCCGCCCCGCGCTCGACCGCACCGGGACTGCCGCGCTCCTGGTCGCTCTCGTCCTGCTCACCGCGACGGCGGCCTCGCTCGCCGCGCAGTTCCTCGGCGGCGTGATCGAGCGGTACTGGCTCCGCTTCGCCCGCGACCCGCTGTCGCACGTCCTGGTCGACCGGCGCAGGCGGAGGTGGGGGCGCCGGGAGCAGGAACTCGATGCGGCCTACCCTGTCACGCGCACCGACGCCGATGCCGATGCCCTTACCCCTGCCCCTGCCCCTGCCCATGACGGTGACGCGGTGCCGACCCCGGTCGAGCACTTTGCACGGATCCAGGCACTCACCGACGCCCGTGACCGCGTAGCACTGCGCGAACCCACCCGACCCACCTGGCACGGCGACCGCATGCAGGCGACGGCAGACCGCGTAGAGGCCGCCTACGGCGTGGACCTCGCCGCTCTCTGGCCCCGCCTGTGGCTGATCCTTCCCGAACCCGCCGTACGCCACATCCAGTCGGCGCACGACTCCTTCAGCACGGCCGCCCGCCTCGCCGCCTGGGCCGTGGGCTATGCCCTGCTCGCCTGCTGGTGGTGGCCGGCCGCGCTGGTCGCCGTCGGCTGCGCCGCGGTCGCCCGCTCCCGCGCCCGCGACGCCCTCGACGCGCTCGCCGGACTCATCGAGGCCGCCGTCGACGTCCACGGCCGGGAACTGGCCGGGCGGATCGGCCTGACCGGGGCGGACGAGGCGGGACCGCTCGACCATGAGGCGGGGGACCGGATGTCGGAGCTGTTCAGGAAGGCCGAGTGAGGGCAGCCGGGCCTTCGTTCGATGCATGCAGGTCACTGCGCGATGATTCGGATACTGAAGGGCTCTGGGTCACGCGCCTGAGCGGCGACACGACACCGCCAGGGTGGGGAACGTCCCCTTCTTGCAGAACGGGGTGGTGACAGACACCGACGGTGTCCACTGGGCGAAGGAACGGGTCGAGGCGTCGGGCAACTGCACCGTCCGGATCCTGCCCGCCCCCCGGTCCGCTGAGGAGAAGCGCTCAGGGCCTGTCAGCGGGCCCTGCTTGCGAGGCGGCGCACACCGTCAGGTCCGCCGATGAGGGCTGGGGCCGGAGGACCTGACGGTGGAGCGCCGCGGTTCGGGGATCCGGACGAAGCACTTAACCGGGCAGCGCCCATTTCTGGTTGGGGCCGGTGTGGCAGGTCCATAGGTGGACGGGTGTGCCGTCGTTCCAGGTGCCGCCGGATGCGTCGAGGCATTTGCCGGACTGGGGGTTGCGCAGGGTGGTGTCGGTCTGCGGGGTCCAGGTCTGGGCTGCGGTGCCGTTGCAGGTCCAGAGCTGGATTTTGGTGCCGTCGGCGGTGGCGCCGCCGGAGATGTCCAGGCACTTGTTCAGGGCTCGCAGGGTGTTGTCGCCCGGGAGGGTCCAGGTCTGGGCTGTGGTGTTGTTGCAGGTCCAGAGCTGGATCTGGGTGCCGTCGGCGCCGGCGCCGCCGGAGACGTCCAGGCACTTGCCGTTCACGCCCTTCACCGCACCGGAACGTGGCCCCGGGGTGCTGCCGGACTCCTTGATCCGGATGTTGCGGAACGCCACGTCGTCGCCGTCACCGTGGTTCTGGATACCGATGTGGCCCTGCTTCAGGCTTCGCGCCGGGTCGGTGTTGGTGAAGTCGTTGATCTTGCGGCCGTTGAGGAACAGCTCGAGGCGTTCGCCGGTGACCCGGATCTCGTACGTGTTCCACTCGCCCGGCGGGTTGAGTGCGGCGTCCCGCGCGGGGATGTCGGCCGACTGGAAGCCGTAGACGGAGCCGGTGGTGCGGTCGGGAGTGTCGGTGGCGTCGATCTGGATCTCGTAGCCATTGTCGACCGCGGACCACGGGTCGTCGGAGGCGGGGAAGCCCACGAAGATCCCCGAGTTGTCGTCGCCGCTCGCTTTCCAGTCCAGCTTCAGCGAGTAGTCGCCGGTGAACTCCTTGCCGTCGTACCAGTACATGCCCAGGCCGCCGTGGGAGGTGAGCGTGCCGTCGGCGAGCGTGAACCCGCCGGGGCCCGCCTGTTTCCAGCCGCTGGTGCCGGTGCCGTCGAAGAGGGCGCGATAGCCCGTCTCGGGGCGGCAGTCGGCCTCGGTCATGCCCGCCGCCCAGCGGACGGCGCCGAGCAGGTGCCGGCGAAGAGCGGGGTCGGCGTAGGACTCATCGGTGTGGCCGAGCCCGGTGTAGAAGGCACGGCCGCCCTGGTAGTCCTTGCACCAGGCGATGGGGTGGTCCCCGGACATCGATCCGCCCGAGTAGGTGGACTCGTCGAGCGAGGCCAGGACGTGCGCCGTCGAGCGGGGGTTGGCGCGGTAGTTGTACCACTCGTCGGTGCGCTGCCATACGGGGCCGAGGTGTGCGGTGGCGTCGTGCGCCCGGTCCTCGACGTCGACCGTGGCCTGCTGGATCGCGGGGTGGGACTGGAACAGTGCCCCGGCAAGGCCTCCGTAGAAGGGCCAGTCGTACTCGGTGTCGGCGGCGGCGTGGATGCCGACGTACCCGCCGCCGCCCTTGATGTACTGCTCCATCGCGGTCTGCTGGGTGCCGTTCAGCACGTCGCCGGTGGTGGACAGGAAGACGAGCGTTCTGTACTGGGAGAGGTTGCCGGTGGTGAACGCCGCGGCGTCCTCCGTCGCGTCGACGGTGAAGTTGTTCGCCGTCCCGAGGTCCCGCAGGGCCGCGATGCCGTCGTCGATGGAGGAGTGGCGGAAACCGGCCGTCTTGGAGAAGACGAGGATCTTGTAGGCGGGATCGGCTACGGCTTCGGCTTCGGCTACGGCCGCGGTCGTGTCGGACGCGGGCGTAGCCGATACGTGTGACTGCGATGCCATGCAGAACAGGGCACTCGCGAACAGGGCGGTAGCTGTGCTCAGTTGCTTGCGCATGAGATGGCGCATGAGGTGTCGCATGAGGTGTTGCCTCCTCTCGCTACGGCAGGGTCCATTTCTGGTTGGCTCCGGTGTGGCAGGTCCATAGGTGGACGGGTGTGCCGTCGTTCCAGGTGCCGCCGGATGCGTCGAGGCATTTGCCGGACTGGGGGTTGCGCAGGGTGGTGTCGGTCTGCGGGGTCCAGGTCTGGGCTGGGGTGCCGTTGCAGGTCCAGAGTTGGATTTTGGTGCCGTCGGCGGTGGCGCCGCCGGAGATGTCCAGGCACTTGTTCAGGGCTCGCAGGGTGTTGTCGCCCGGGAGGGTCCAGGTCTGGGCTGTGGTGTTGTTGCAGGTCCAGAGCTGGATCTGGGTGCCGTCGGCGGTGGCGCCGCCGGACACGTCCAGGCACTTGCCGTTCACGCCCTTCACCGCACCGGAACGTGACCCTTGCGGTGTGGTGAAGGAGAACTCGTCCACGTCGAAGAGCGCACCTGCGCCGCCCTTGAAGACCAGGTAGAGGGTGGTCGAGCCGCGCGGCTGGTTGGTAAGCGTGGTGGTGACGTCCTGGAACGTCTCCCAGCCGCCGGTCACCGGGACGGTGGCCGTGCCCAGGAGTGTGCCGGTCGCGGAGCCCGCCCGGACCTCGATGGTGCCGCCGCTGCCCGCGGAGGAGACGCGGGCGGTGAAGGCGGTCGCGTTGTCGAGCGCGTACGGCTGGAAGGAGATCCAGTCGCCGCTTTCGATGTTGCCGACCGTCTTGCCGCCGCGGGCGGGGGAGTGGTTCACGACCGAGACCCCGGAGGAGGCGCCGTAGTGTTCGCCCTGCCGGTGGGAGGGCTGGGTGATGTGCTGGTCGTGGGTGGTGAGCGCCGGCTGACCGTTCGCGCCCCGGTCGGTGTACTCGGCGTCGATCACACCGAAGATGTTGGCGTTCGGGTCGTGCTCGCCGTCGGCCAGGGTCTGCAGGGTTCCGGAGCAGCCGGTGGCCGAGGTCTGCGCGTGGCCGTGGCTGTCGTGGCCGATGATGAAGGTGACCTTGACCTTGGTGCAGTCGATCGAGGCGTCCTCGGCGTCGGTCACCGTCACCGTGAAGGGGATGGCGTCGCCGAAGTCGTGGATGCGGCCGTCCGTCGGCAGGTTCAGGGTGACCTTGGGTGCGGTGTTGCCGACCGTGACGAGTACGGAGGCCGAGCCGGACTTGCCGGTGGAGTCGGTCACCGTGAGCGTCGCCGAGTACTGGCCGTCGGCGTTGTACGTGTGTGACGGGTCGGCCTGGGTGGAGGTGGCTCCGTCGCCGAAGTTCCACGCGTAGGTGAGTGCGTCGCCGTCGGCGTCCGAGCTGCCCGCCGAGGAGAACGACACCGCGAGGGGCGCCTTGCCCGAGGTCACGTTCGCCTTCGCCTGGGCAACCGGGGCACGGCCGCCGGTGACGTGCTCGATGCGGTACAGGGCGGAGTTCTCGTCGCCGTTGAAGTAGCCGGTGCCGTAGTCGAGGACGTACAGCGCGCCGTCCGGGCCGAAGGCCATGTCCATCACCTGGGTGCCGCTCCAGGGGAAGGCGTTGATGGACTGTACGGTGCCGTCGCCGCCGGCCTCGATCCGCTTGATCCAGCGGCGCCCGAACTCACCGGCGAAGAAGTCGCCGTCGAACTCCTGCGGGAACTTCACCTCGGAGGTGGAGGAGGCGTCGTAGTGGTAGACCGGGCCGCCCATCGGCGACTCCGAGCCGTTGCCGAACTCCGGCACCGAGCCGCCGTCGTACGGGATCCAGGCGGGCTGGACGGGCGGCAGGTCGGCAAGGCCGGTGTTGCGGGGCGAGGTGTTCTTGGGGGCGGAGCAGTTGAACTTCGAGCCCGAGGTGCCGGTGGCGAAGTCGTAGTCCGTGTAGGCGTCGTTCTTGCCGGTGCAGTACGGCCAGCCGAAGTTGCCTGCCTTCGTGATGCGGTTGAACTCGACCTGGCCGGCCGGTCCGCGCGAGGCGTTCGCGGTGCCGGCGTCGGGGCCGTAGTCACCGAGGTAGACGATGCCGGTGGCCTTGTCCACGCTCATCCGGAACGGGTTGCGGAACCCCATCGCGTAGATCTCGGGGCGGGTTCTGGCGGTGCCCGGCGCGAAGAGGTTGCCGCTCGGGACGGAGTACGACCCGTCCGCGTTCACCTTGATGCGCAGGACCTTGCCGCGCAGGTCGTTGGTGTTGCCCGCCGAACGCTGGGCGTCGTAGGCGGGGTTGCGGGAGGCGCGCTCGTCGATCGGGGTGTATCCGTCCGAGGCGAACGGGTTGGAGTCGTCACCGGTCGACAGGTACAGGTTGCCGGCCGCGTCGAAGTCGATGTCGCCGCCGACGTGGCAGCAGATGCCGCGCGAGGCGGGGACGTCGAGGATCTTCTTCTCGCTGCCGAGGTCCAGGGTGTTGTCGGCTTTCAGCACGAACCGGGAGAGCCGGTTGACGCCGTCGAACGGGGTGAAGTCCGCGGCCGAACCGTCCGAGGGTGCGTCACCGGCGGGGGTGCTGAGCTGGGGCGCGTAGTAGAGGTAGACGTACCGGTTGGACGAGAATGCGGGGTCCGCCGCGACGCCCTGAAGGCCCTCTTCGTCGTGGCTGTAGACGTTCAGTTTCGCCGCGACCTTGGTGGTGCCGGCCGCGTCCGTGATCCTGAGAGTGCCGTCCCGCGAGGTGTGCAGGACCGAACGGTCGGGCAGCACCGCCAGGGTCATCGGCTCACCGGTCTCGGCCACGCCCTTGGCGAGGGTGACCTGCTGGAAGTCCTCGGGTGCCGCGGCGGCCCCGGCGACCGAGGCGGCGGCGGGCCCGGCGGCTCCTGCGGGGGTCCCCGGCAGGAGACAGCCGACGGCGCATATCGCGGCCAGCGCCAGGAAGCGGATCCGGCGGGGCCGGGACGGGCGGGACCGTGACGGTCTCAAAGGTCTTAACGGACTCGATGAACTCGACGGACTCGATGAACTCGACGGACTCGATGAACTCGACGGTCTCAGGGGTCTGAACGGTCTTGTGCGCACAAATGTCTCCCAGGAGTGAGGGGTTGGCTTACCGAGTGGTCCTCTGGGAAGTGCGGGCGCGCGCCGTCGCGCCATGAAGTCACGGGTCGCCGATCACCGGTCACCGGGTCACCGGTCACCGTGGAGGCGACCACGCCTCAGGGAAGCTAGCGGCCTTCGTCGAAGGGCGTAACCCCTTCCGCGCAATGAACCGTCTTCTTCTTCCTTGCCGGGGACAAAGTGGGGTGGGAGGCCAGGACCTCCGCACCAGATGTGGCCCGCGCTCCGGCGATCACGCCGGAAGGAACGGCTCCGTCAAATGCGGCGTCGCCACGTGCAGCGTGGTGGCGGCATCGTGGCCGAGCATGCGCTTCCTTGACTGCCGGGCCGCATCGGGGTCGGCCTCGTGCGCGTAGGCGAGTCCGGGGTGGAGCAGTTGGAGCGCGTGCACCAGGAGGTCACCGGTGACGAGCGCCTGCTCGCGCCCGTCCGTGACCAGCACGCTCTGGTGGCCGGGCGTATGACCGGGCGTGGCGACCGCGCGCCCGGCGCGCAGCGGTGTGTCTCCGTCGAGGAGCCGGAGCCGACCGGCTGCCGCGAGCGGGTCGGTGAGGGTCTCGCGGAGTTGCGGGTTGAGGGTGTCGATGGCGTCGAACTCGACCCGCTGGAGCAGGTATTCGGCGTTCGGGAAATAGGGGCGGCGGCCGATGGCCGAAGCGGTGCCGTGCACCGCGCCGCCCGATGACGGGACGGCCGCCTCGGTCACGACCGCCCACCCGACGTGGTCGGTGTGCAGATGTGTGAGCACCACGGTGTCGACCTCGGCCGGGTCGATGCCCGCGGCGGCGAGCGACTCGGGGAGTGCGCCGGGCACGGGCGCCCATGAGCGGGCCGGGCTGTCCGCAGGCCCGATCCCGGCGTCCACGACGGTGAGGCCCCTGGGGCCGCGGATCGCGTACGCGCGGAACTGGAGCCGCCAGCGGCCCTCGGCGTCGACCGCGCCCGGGTCGTAGCGGTCGGCCTCGGCCCACTGTGTGGGCGTGGCCTCGGGGAAGGCCTCGGCGCGCGGGGAGAAGAACGGGCCCTCGCCGTCGGCCAGGGCGATGATCTCGGTCGAGCCGATCCGGAGACGCGGAACGCTGAGGGACATGCTCGCGATCCTGCCATGCCCTCCACGCGGGTGGTGCCTCACGTCCTGCCGTGATGTTCGCGGTGCGGGACGAGGTGATCCATGAGAGGCCGACTCGCCGCACTTCCGCCGCGGGTGGTCGGCCTCTCCGGAAGCTGTGTGACCTCGGTCGGCGGACGGCGATCCACCCCTGCCCGGTCCCGATGTGAATGTGTGAAGGCCCCGCGGGCACCCTGTGAAGCCGTTGTCAGAGCGGCCGCTTATGCTGCGCAAACGATTCACGCGGGACCTGGGGAGGGCGCGGCATGTTCGGCAAGCTGTTCGGTAGGGGTGGGGAAGGGGCATCGGCGGATCCGTACGCCCTCGCGGCCCCGCGCAAAAGGTCCCACGGCGTGTACCGGCTGCGGGCCCTCGGCGACACGCGCGTCCTCGCCCTGGTGGAGGCGGCCGACGCGGGGGACTGGAGCGCGGTCAAGGAGGCGCTGGCCCCGTTCGACCTCGGGCGCGACCACCTCGTCCTCGACGAACTGGCCGACCTCGACGGTGTGCAGGACTGGATCGGCCG
Organism: Streptomyces kunmingensis; assembly: GCF_039533535.1. Classification (NCBI taxonomy): domain Bacteria; kingdom Bacillati; phylum Actinomycetota; class Actinomycetes; order Kitasatosporales; family Streptomycetaceae; genus Streptomyces; species Streptomyces kunmingensis. The sequence continues at coordinate 407,028 of NZ_BAAATS010000006.1, read as the reverse complement.
GGCCGTCGAGGAGGACAAGGAGCACCGGGCGACCGCGCTGCTGATATCCGGTGCGCGGCAGATCCGTTGGGGCTGGGAGGCACGCACCGCCGCCCGCGCCAAGGACGTCTCGCAGGAGCAGTGGCGCACCTTCCACGAGCGGCTCCACATCGCGGAGGAGCAGCTGTTCGAGGCCGCCGAGTTGCGGCCCGGCTGGGTCACGCCGTGGCGCCGCCTGCTCACCTCGGGCCGCGGCATGTCGCTGGGCCCCGCTGTCAACGAGACCCGTCTCGATGCCGCGCTGCGCCGCGCCCCGCTCGACCTGGAGACCCACATCGACTGGATCTCGCAGCTCCAGCCGCGCTGGTCCGGCGAACCGGGCGAGGCCCTCGCCTTCGCCCGCCGGGCCTTCGCCGGCTCCCCCGAGGGCCACCGCATCGGCTGTGTGATCCCCATGGCGCACATCGAGGACTGGGTGGAGTCGGACCGCCACGACTGTCTCGACACACCGGCCATCCAGGCCGAGTTGAGGGAAGCGGCCCAGCACAGCATCCTCCACCCCGACTACGAGCGCCGCCCGGGCTGGCAGCACGACTTCAGCATCTTCGCCCTGGCCCTCGCCCTGTCCGACGAGAGCATCGTCACGGCGCGCGTCTTCCACGAACTGGACGGGGCCTACACCTTGTGGCCGTGGACCTACATGTCGGACCCGGACAAGACGTACGCCCGTTTCCGGCGTCACGCCTGAGCCCGCCCCGCCTCGCCCCGCCACCTGCCGCTCACTCACCCCGGACTGCCCGATGACTCTGCCCGACACCTCCGCCGACCGCACCTTCCAGGTCGACCTGCGCGGCCTCGTCGACCTGCTCTCCCACCACCTGTACTCCAGCCCCCGCGTCTATCTGCGCGAGCTGATGCAGAACGCGGTCGACGCGCTGACCGCCCGCCACACCCTCGAACCCGGAGCCTCCGCCGGGGAGTTCGGCATCCGCCTGTACGCCGACGGCTCAGTGGTGCGGATCGAGGACGACGGTGTCGGCCTCACCGAGGCCGACGTGCACACCTTCCTCGCGACGATCGGCCGCAGCAGCAAGCGCGCCGAGCGGATCGCCGAACAACGCGCAGACTTCATCGGCCAGTTCGGCATCGGCCTCCTCTCGTGCTTCCTCGTCGCGGACGAGATCCACGTCGTCAGCCGTTCCGCCCGAACCCCCGACGCGCCCGCAGTGGAGTGGCGGGGCCGCGGCGACGGCTCGTACAGCGTCCGCACGCTGCCCGCGTCGGCCCGCCCCCGGCCCGGCACGACCGTCACGCTGACGCCCCGAGCCGACGCCGTCGAATGGACCCGCCCCGCCCAGGTGCACGCCCTGGCGCAGCACTTCGGGTCGCTGCTGCGCCACCCGGTGACCTTCGACGACGGCGCGACGGGGGGTACCGCCGTGCCGGTCAACCCCGAGGCCGCCCCCTGGGCGCGCCACCACCCCACGCCGGGCGCCCGGGCCCGCGCCCTCGCCGCGTACGGCGAGGAGGTCTTCGGCTTCACCCCGCTGGACACCATCGAGCTGGACCTGCCGGCCGTCGGACTCAAGGGCATCGCCTGCATCCTGCCCGAGGCCGTCCCGGCCGGGCGGCGCCACGGGCACCGCGTGCACGTCAAGGGCATGCTGCTGTCCGAGCAGGCCGAGGAGATCCTGCCCGACTGGGCGTTCTTCGTCCGCTGTGTGGTCGACGCCGAGAGCCTGCGCCCGACGGCGTCCCGCGAGTCGCTGTACGAGGACGACACCCTCGCCGCCGTCCGCGACGCGCTCGCCGAGCGGCTGCGCGCCTGGATCGCCGGGACGGCCGCCCAGGACCCGGACCTCCTCGGCCGCTTCCTCCAGGCCCATCACCTGGCCGTGAAGTCCCTCGCCGTGCACGACGACGAGATCCTGCGGATGCTGCTGCCGTGGCTGCCCTTCGAGACCACCGCGGGGCACGCCACCCTCGACGAGTTCGCCCGCACCCACCGCACGGTGCTCGTCACCTCCAGCGTGGAGGAGTTCCGGCAGGTCGCCGCCATCGCCTCGGCCGCCGGACTCGGCGTCGTCAACGGCGGTTACACCTACGACCGTCAACTCGTCCACCGGCTCCCCGAGATCCGGCCCGAGGTCACCGTCTCCGACCTCGACCCGGAGACCCTCACCGCCCACCTCGACCCCGTCGACCGCGAGACGGAACTGGCCGCCGCGGCCTACCTCGCCCGCGCCCGCGACGCCCTCGCCGTCTTCGACTGCGACGTCGCGCTGCGCACCTTCCAGCCGGCCTCCGCGCCGGCCCTGCTCGTCGACAGCCGCGAGGCCCGGCACGAGCGCACCCGCTCCCGGCTCGCCCGCGAGCAGGAAGGCGGCCTGTGGGGCGACATCCTCGGCGCCCTGCGCCAGGAGGCCCCCCGCGCCCAGCTGATCCTCAACCAGCTCAACCCCCTGGTCCGCACCGCCGTCACCATCGAGGAGCCCGAGCTGGCCCGCACCAGCGCCGAAGCCCTCTACGGGCAGGCCGTGATGCTCTCCCGGCGCCCCCTGCGGCCCGCCGAGTCGAGCCTCATCAACCGCTCCTTCCTCGATCTCCTCGCCCACGCCCTCCGCAAGGACAGCTAAGGACCGCCGACGATGCCGACCATCTCTCTCCCCCAGAACACCGACGAGCTGTACGAGGCGCTGACCGCGAACGACCAGCGCCCCTACGGCCGCACCCGCACCGTCACCGCCGAGGAACTCGTCGACGCCGCCGAGCAGTTCGACGACCCGGCCGCCCTGGTGCACGCGCTCCTCGAACTCCAGGAGGCGTACACCTACGGCTCCGAACCCCGTAAGTCGCCCGTCGTCTTCGCCCGCCTGCTCAACCTCTTCGACGAGCAGCCCGACCTCTTCGACGACCGCCTGCGGCACCTGCTCTTCTGGCGCTTCAAGTGGGTCGCCAACGCCTTGCTCGCCCTGCCCGAAGTACCCCTGGCCGGCCTGCGCCAGTGGCTGGGCGAGATGCGCGACCGCTACACCGCGGCCGGCCTCGACCTCCAGCCGTACTACGGGCAGGCGTACCAACTCGCCGCCCACCTCGGCGAGGACACCTCCCTCGCGTACGAGCTGTGGGCGGGCCGCACCCGCGGCCGGCTCAGCGACTGCGAGGCCTGCGAGATCTGCGAGCGCGCGCGGTTCCACCTCGCGGCGGGCGACGACGAACGGGCCCTGCGCACCTGGGAACCCGTCCTCCAGGGCGAGGACTCCTGCCAGGAGGAGCCCGCCCGCTCCGTCTCGTACGCCCTGCTGCCGCTGCTGCGCACCGGTGGCGCCGACCGGGCCCGCGAGCTGCACCTAGCCGGGTACCGGGCCTGCCGCCGCAACCCCTCGATGTCCCCCGAGGTCGGCCGCCACCTGGAGTTCTGCGCGCTGACCGGCAACGAGGCACGCGGCCTCGAACTGCTCGCCGAGAACCGGAACCTGTTCGAGGAGGTGGACTCGCCGCGCGAGCAGCTCGACTTCCTCACCGGGGTCGAGGTCCTCCTCCGGCGCGTCGCGGCCCTGGGCCGCGGCGAACTCCCCACCGCCGGCTACGCGGGCCGCACCTGGACCGTGGCGGAGCTGCACACCGAAGTGCGCGGCCGGGCCGACGACCTCGCCGCCCGCTTCGACGCCCGTAACGGCACCACGGCCCACGCCGACCGCCGCCGCGCCCGCCTGGAGCGCGCTCCGCTCCTGGACGCGCTGGAACTGACCCTGCGCACCCGCAGCCTCGACGACGTGTCCGAGCCGCTCGCCCCGGCCGCCGTCCCCACCGCCCGGACCGTCTCACCCGTACCCGAGTCGCTGCCCGAACTCATCGCCCGCGCACGTGACTTGGGCGATCAGGGCCACCCGGACGCGGACGCGTGCTGGGCGCGCCTTCGTACGCTCGTCGCCGCCCGCGACTACACGCACCCCGAGATCGAGACGGTCGGCACGCTCGTCCGCCTGCGCGCGGACCTGCTCAACGAGGAGGCGGAGCGGGCCTGGGCCAAGGACGACCACGCCGTCGCCGTCGAGTTGTTCGAGGAGGCGGCGGGGCTCTACGAGGACGCGGGTCTGCCGGGCCGGACGGTGCTCTGCCGTGCCGGTGCGGCCGTGGCAGCCGCCGAGCTCCTCGCGGAGAAGCGTCCCGGCGCCGACGAGGACGAGGCGGCCGTCGTCGCCGCGAGGGTCGTGGCGCTGACCGACGCCCACGCGACCGTCGTACGCCTTCACGAAGAGGCCAACGGTCTCGCGCCGGAGCTGGAGGCCCGGCTGCTGCGGTTGCGGGCGACCTCGGCCGGGCTCCGCCTGCAGACGTCGCCCGGCGCCGAGCACGCCGCGGCGGCCACCGCCGAGGTGGACCTGCTGCACACGTTCGCCGTCCGGCACGACGTCGCCACCCAGATATCCGGTGCCCGGCTGCTGCGGGCGAGCACGCACGCCCTCACCGGGGACCTGCCCGCCGCGGTCGCCGAGATCGACGCCCTCCTCGACCTGCTGCGGGCGCAGGGACCCGCCTGGCACCTGCCCCGGACCCTGGGCCTGCGCGGCCGCATCCAGCTCGGCCTGCGCGACGCGCAGACCGCCCACGCCGACCTGACCGAGGCGCTGCGTCTTGCCGCCGACTGGCCCGCCCGCACGGTCGACCGCGGCCGCCTCCACGGCGACCTGGCGGAAGCCTCCATGCACCTGGGCCGCCCCGAGGAAGCCCTGCGGCATCTGACCCGCGCGGCCGAATTCCAACTGCGCGAGGACGAGCGGATCGACGGCTTCTGCTCGTACAGCAACGCCGCACAGCTCAGCCTCGACCTGGGCCGGATCGAGGACTGCATCGCCCTGCTGGACTCCGTCCTCGCCGAACCGGACGTCACCAAGGGCGAGTTGGACGACCGGCTCACCGCCCAGCTGCGGCTGACCCGCGCCCGCGCGCTGCACGCGGGTGGCGACCTCAAGGCGGCCACGGCGGAGTTCGCCGCCCTCGCGGCCGAGTCGGCCGGCTGGGACGACGACCCTGGCAGCCACGCGATGATCGCGGCGGAGACGGCCATGCTCCTCGCCGAGTCCGGCGAGTTCGGCCCGGCACACGACGCCCTCGGCCAGGCCCTGGCCGCCCACGCCAAGGCCCCGAACTACGAGAACGTCAGCAACGGCCTGCGCGAGGTCGCCCGGCTCCAGGCCCAGCAGCAAGGGACCGACGGCCTCGACGACGCGCTCGCCCTGTTGGCCGACGCGGCCCGGCTGGCCGAAGAGGCCCGCGCGGCCGGACACCAGGCACACGGCCGCTCGCTCGACACCGCCCTGTCCTACGAGCACGGACGCGTGCACGCCTATGTCGGCGCGTACGAGGAGTCCCTGGCGGCTCTGGAGAAGACCCTCGGCCTGCTCGGCGAGCCGGGCCCCGAGGACGAGCGCATCGCCGAGTGGGCCGAGGCCGTCCGCCTCACGGGCGTCGTCGAGGGCATCTACCTGAAGCGCACCGCCGCCGCCCTCACCCGCCTCGACGCGGCGATCCGCCACCTCACCGCGCTGGACCGCCCCGAGGAACGTGCTCCACTGACCGAACTGGCGGCCCGCCTGCGCGACGAGTGACGCCGTGGCTCCCGGCCCCCTCAGCGGCGGGTGAGCGCGGCCGCGAGGGCGACGTCGATGGCCGTCCAGGCCATGCCGGTCGCCCCGTCGATCACGGCCCGGTCCGCTGCCTGCGTGACGCAGGCAGCGGTGAATTCCGGTTGGTGGTTGACGGCGGGGGCGCAGTCGAGGCCGAGCATGGGGTGGATGGCCGGCACGACATGGGAGACGTTTCCCATGTCGGTGGCGGCGCCCGCGACGCTGTTGGGCAGTTCGGGGAAACTGCGGCCGAGCGCCGTCGCGTTGGCGACCCACAGGTCGAGGAGGCCCTGGTCCGGTCGCAGGTCGGCGTAGTCGGGGCCGACCTGCGCGGTGGACAGGTCGCAGCCGGTGGCAAGCGCGCCCGCCTCGAAGCAGTGGTGCACCCGCTCGGCCAGCGGTTGCAGGGCGTCCAGGGTGTCGCTGCGCACGATCCAGTGGCCGCGGCTGGTGTCGGGGACGACGTTGGCGGCGGAGCCGGCCTGGGTGACGATGCCGTGGATGCGGTCGGAGGCGGTGGTCTGCTGGCGCAGCAGGCCGATGCCCACCTGGGCGAGGGTCATGGCGTCCGCCGCGTTGACGCCCAGCTCGGGATAGGCACCGGCGTGCGCCGCTCTGCCTTTGTAGGTCACGTCGAACTGGGTGACGGCCAGGCCGGGCATCGCTGCCATCTCGACCGCGGCCGGGTGCACCATCATGGCCGCGTGCACTCCGTCGAAGGCGCCCTTCTCCAGCATCAGCACCTTGCCGCCCCCGCCCTCCTCGGCGGGAGTGCCCAATACCCGTACCGTCAGGCCGAGTTCGTCCGCCAAGGAGGCGAGTCCGATACCGGCGCCGACCGCCGCGGCGGCGATGATGTTGTGGCCGCAGGCGTGTCCGATGTCGGGCAGGGCGTCGTACTCCGCGCAGATCGCGATGTGGGTCGGCCCGCTGCCGATCGTCGCTTCCACGGCGGTCGGCAGATCGCAGTAGCCGTGCTTGACCTCGAAGCCCGCGTCGCTCAGGGCGTCGGCGACCCAGCGGCTGGCGAGATGTTCCTCGAAGGCCAACTCGGGGTGGGCGTGGATGCGGTGGGACAGGGCGATCAGGTCGTCCGCCGCGGCGCGGACGTGCCGTGCCGCGGTCTCCTTGGCGGCGGTCACCGGGCGACCGCCGGGTCGGCGGCGGCGATGTGTACGGCGGCGGGCCGGGTCGCCGCGTCGTAGGCGGCACGCGCCCCGGTGGCGCCCATGCCGCTGTCGCGGGCCGGCTCGTACAGCCGCTCCGGGCCGCCGCCCTGCCACTGGTTGACCCAGACGACACCCACGGGCAGCCGGGCGGCGGCCGCGATGTGGTCGGGGTCGTCGGTGTACACGGTGGCGGCGAGGCCGTAGCGGGAGGCCGCCGCGCGGGTGAGGCCCTCCTCGAAGCTCGACACCACGGTCACGGGCGCCACGGGGCCGAACGTCTCCTCGGTCATCACGAGCATGGTGTCGTCCACTCCGGTGAGCACGGTCGCCGGATAGAAGTAGCCGGGACGCTCCGGTACGGCTCCGCCCGCCCGCACGGTGGCTCCCTTGTGCACGGCGTCGTCCACATGGCGGCGTACGGTGTCGCGTTGCCGCGCGTCCACGAGCGGCCCGAGCACCGTGGCGGGGTCGAGACCGTCGCCGATGGTGAAGGTCCGGGCTGCCGTGGTGAGTGCCCTGATGAACTCGTCGGCGATGCCCTCATGGACGTAGACGCGTTCCATGGAGGTGCAGATCTGGCCGGTGTTGATGAACGCGCCGAACGCGACGGCCTGCGCGGTGGCCACCGGATCGACTCCGGCGTCGACCACGACGGCGTCCTTGCCGCCGAGTTCGAGCACGCTGCGGGCAAGGCGCCTTCCGGTCGCTGTCCCCACGGCGCGGCCGGCCCCGACCGAGCCGGTGAAGTGGACGAGCCGTACCTCTTGGTGTTCCGTCACCGCCGCGCCGGTACGGCTGTCGCCGAGGACCAGGTTCAGTACGCCCGCGGGCAGCCCGGAGGACGCGGCCAGTTCGACCAGCCGGGCCGAGGAGACCGGGGACCGCTCGGAGGGCTTGACCACGACGGTGTTCCCGGCGGCGAGCAGCGGGCCCAGCGCGCCGAGGACCATGACGACGGGGAAGTTCCACGGGGTGATGACGGCGGTGACGCCGAGCGGGTGGCGGACGATGTCGGTCCGCTCTCGCGCCGGGTCCGACCCCGCCTCCGACCCCGACGCCGGACCGGTCACCGTCTCGCTGAACGGGTACGTCAGCGCCTGGTCAGCGGCGGCCTTCAACCCCGCCACGGCCCCCGCTACGAAAGTGCGCCCGATGCCGACCGGTTTGCCCATCTCCCGGCATTCCAGTTCGGCCAGTTCGTCGGCGTGTGCGGCGATCGTGTCGGCCCAGGCGTGCAGGAGTTCCACGCGGCGCGCCACGGTGAGCGCGGCCCACTCGGGCTGTGCCGCGCCCGCCGCGGCCACGGCGCGGTCGACGTCGTCGGCGCTGCCCGCGCGAAACTGCGCGAAGGCCTCCTCGGTGGCGGGGTTGACCACGGCGACGACATCCTCGCCGACTGCCTCTTCCCACCGGCCGCCGATGAAGTTCTGCAGGGTTTCCATGGTGCTGACCGTTTCTGTTCGGTACGGGGCGGAGTCAGGCGTCGAGGCGGTCGGCCATGAGTTCGCCGGTCATGATGGCGGCGAGATTGGTGTTGGCCCGGGGCACGGAAGGGAAGACCGAGGCGTCCACGACCCGCAGGCCCCGGACACCCTGCACCCGGCAGGCCGGGTCGACGACCGTCTCGGCGGCGCCGGGAGCGCCCATCCGGCAGGTGCTCGTGCCGTGCTGGGCGTCGATGACCGTGGAGAGCAGATGGTCGTCGAGGTCGCTGTCGTTCGCCAGGGCGGCGAACAGCGGACGGTTCGCCTCCTCGACCGGTCCGCCGAGGACGGCGGCTGTCGCGGCGCTGCCGCTCAACTCGACGAGGGCGCGCACGCCTTCCCGCATGGGGGCGAGATCGCGCTCGTCGGACAGCATCCGCTGGGCGACGTACGGGTGCACCGAGGGGTCGGTGGAGACGAGGGTGAGCTCACCGCGCGAGTGGGTCCGGTTCAGCCAGACTCCGAACGCACCGGCGTGCGACTGGGTGTTCGCCGTGGCCATGGCCAGCACGTTCTGGTTGAGCGAGACGAACATGAGGTCGTCGGAGTGCGTACCCGCCTCGCTGGACCAGCGCACGCAGACGTTGGTGTGCCGCTCGTGCGGCGACTTGATGGCGGCCTCGGCCCGCAACGGCAGCGAGAGCACGGTCATCGCGTGGTCCTGCATACCGAGACCGACCGGCAGGTCCTGGCGGACCTCGATGCCCAGCGCCCGCAGTCGACCGGCGGGGCCGATGCCCGAGCGGAGCAGGATCGCCGGTGAGTGGATCACCCCCGCGCTGAGGACCACCTCGTCCGCGTACTCGGTGACGACGGAGCCGTCGATCACCGCACGGACACCGATCGCGCGGTCGTTGTCGAAGATGACGGTGTCCACCAGCGCGTCGCCGCGGACGGTGAGGCCGGGCAGTCGGCGTGCGGGTTCGAGGTAGGCGTCGTTGACGCTGACGCGGCGGGAGTCACGGGAGTTGATCGGGTAAGGGGAAACCCCTGTGGCGTTGGGGGCGTTGACATCGGGCGCCCAGCCGAAGCCCGCCGCCAGGGCCGAGGCGGCGAGGGCCCGGTCGATGCTTCCCCAGTCGGTCCGTGGGGTGCGGTGGATCGGGGTCGGACCGCCGCGGCCGTGGAAGGGCCGGTCGCCGAATTCGGTGTCGTCCTCCAGCTTGACGAAGTAGGGCAGCACGTCCTGCGGCGTCCACCCGGTGCAGCCGAGCCGGGCCCATTCCTCGAAGTCGTCCACCGGCGGACGAATGGCGATCTGGCCGTTGACGGACGAACTGCCGCCCACACCCCGGCCGCGCCAGTACGGGGCCTGCGGCTGCTTCTCGGTGCGCGAGGAGTTCAGGCCCGTCCACACAAGGTGCTGCGAGGCCGCGGGATCCATGAGGGCCACCACGGGATTGGGCGAGCGCCACGCCTCCGGCATCTGCGCCGAGCGGTAGTCGGGGCCCGCCTCCAGCAGGAGGACCCGTCGGCCGCGGGCGGCGGCGCGGGCTGCGAGCGCCGCACCCGCGGAGCCCGCGCCGACGACGATCAGGTCGCGATCGTGCTGTGCCATCTCTACTCCTGATGCGGGAGCGGCCCGCGCCGGTGACTCCTGCGGGATGCTGGTAATCTGATGCACCAGGAAAGTTCAGTCAAGACTGAATATTCATTTTTTTCCGTACAGGGGGATCGGTGTCGCCAGCCGCCGACAACAGCTCAGCCATGGATGACGGGCCGCTGGTCGAGGACTTCGGTCAGCGGATCGGGCGCGCGATGGGGTGGCCGCCCATGGCCGGACGGCTGGCAGGAGTCCTGATGCTCAGCCCGGCCCCCATGACCCTTTCGGAACTGCAGGCGACCCTGGGGGCCAGCAAGGGTTCGGCGTCGGAGATGACCCGCCTGCTCATCGCGAACGGCACGGTCGAACGGGTCAAGGTGCCCGGCGTGCGTCAGGCCGGTTACGTATGGCGCGACGACGCATGGAGTGGATGCCTCCAGCACCAGCTCCACCAGACCGAGCAGTTGCTCGAACTCGCACGGACCGCGCGGGAGCGAGGGCTTGGCATGCCGGAGGCGCAGCAGGCGCGGCTGCGGGACATGTACACCTATTACGACTTCATGGTGGGGCAGCTGCGACGCCTGCTCGACGAATACCAGCAGCTGCATGCCGGATGATCCCGGGACGGTCGAGCGCGTCTCCGTAACCGGGACTCGACTCCGGCGCTCGCGGGCTCGCTTGTCGACGGGGAGGCGTGATGCCATGGTGAGCGCATGGCAACGCCTGTTCCTGACCATGCGTCAGTTCTCAGTGAGATCAGGAAAGTTCGACGCATCGGTCTGGTGCGACTGAGGGGACGCTCGCTGCCGCACCTGGAGTCGGCGGCGACAGCGGTGGCCGAAGAAGGCTCCCGCATCCGGGGGGCGACCGTCGAGGCGCTGCTGCGGCGTGCCGTGTCGCTCCTGGACGCGGGCACCCTGCGTACTGCCGCGGAATACACCCTGGGTCTCGCGCAGGGCACCCGGGACTGGCCGGCCTCCTCGCGGCGGGCGAGGGCCGCGTCGTTGTACGGCGTGAGCGTCGAACGTTTCCGCAAGGACCACGAGGTGATGGTCCTGGGACAGGTCGCCGAGCATGTCGTGCGCCTTGTGGCGGCGCGGGACGAACAAGGGGCCGCGGCGGGCGCCCCGTTGGGTGGCACGGGGGAGTGGGGTGTCGTCACGCACCGGACGGTCCGCATACTCGCCGGCGGCAGACAGGCGGCGCTCACCGTGCACCTGCACCCCGTGGATCTGCTGCGGGACGTGGACGTCGTCGTCTCTCCCGCCAATGTGCACCTGGCGCTGCCCGAGCCCTACAAGTCCTCGGTCGCGGCGTCGCTGCGGCGGGCGGCGACCGTGCGCGGGGTGACCGGCGACGTGCTGGACGACCCGCTCCACGACGAACTGCGCAAGTGGGCGTCCCGGCACGGCACTTCGGGCCGCGCAGTGCTGCCCGGCACAGTGGCGGTCACCGGCTCGGGCGCCATGGCGGCCCAGGGGGTGCGGCGGGTCTACCACGCCGCGATCGCCGTGCCCCGGGCGGGCACCAACGACTATCACGTGCTCCCGGCCGACGTCACGAGAGCGGTGTCCCGGGTCTTCGCCCTGCTCGCCGAGGAGTCCGGCCGCAGTACTCCGCCGCTGCGGTCGGTGTGCTTCCCGCTGCTCGGATCCGGCCGCGGCGGACTGCCGTACCACGTGAGCCTGGGCGCCGTCTGGGCGGCCATCGAGGCGGAGTTGGCGCGCGGGGCGTCGTGGGACGTCCACTTCGTGGTGCGCACACCGGAGGCGGCGGCCTTGGTGGAGCGAGTTCCGGCCGGTATCCGCCCGGACCGCGCCCGGCCCGCAACCGGCTGACCCGCTGAAATGGAAGGACGCCGCTCCTTCCGGTACGTGCTTCGGGCGCGTCACCAGGCCAGGACTCGGCGCAGTTCGGGTTGCCGGATCCACCGTCGTGTCACGCGCCGTGGTGCGGTAGGCCGTCTCAGCGGTCGCGCCGGTACAGGGGAGCGGCGCGACCGCTATGGGGCCGCTGGAGGCCGCGTTCACCCATCAAGACCATCCGGCGGCGAACCTGTCTATCGTGAGGGCGAATTCGTGATCGGCAGACGTGAGGAGTGGCCCCGTGAAACGCGACGCACATACTGACGCACACACCGAAGCCCGTACCGAGGACTTCCGCGACAGGATCGACACCAGCCGGCCGCACACGGCGCGCATCTGGAACTGCTGGCTGGGCGGCAAGGACAACTACCCCGTCGACGAAGCTGCGGGCGAGCAGATCCGGCAGTTGCACCCGGGCATCGTCGACTACGCACGCGCCGACCGGGCGTTCCTGGGGCGCGCCGTGCGGTATCTGACCGACGAGGTGGGGATACGCCAGTTCCTGGACATCGGTACGGGCCTGCCCACCGTCGACAACACCCATGAGGTCGCCCAGCGGGTCGCCCCCGAGTCGAGAATCGTCTACGTCGACAACGACCCCCTCGTCCTGTGCCACGCCCAGGCGCTGCTCACCAGCACACCCGAGGGCGCGACCGACTACATCGACGCCGATCTCCGCAACGTCGAACAGATCCTGGACCACGCCGCCAGGACGCTGGACCTCAGCCGGCCCGTGGCCCTCATCCTGCTCGGCGTGGTCATCTTCGTCGGCGACGACGAGGACCCGTACGGCATCGTCCGGAACCTGCTCGACGCGCTGCCCTCCGGCAGCCATCTCGTGCTGTCCCACACGATCACCAGCCCGGCCATGCCGGACGTCGACGCCGCCGTCGCGTTCTGGAACGAGAACGGCACCCCGCGGCTGAACCAGCGCACACCCCAGCAGGTGGAGCGCTTCTTCGACGGCCTGGAGCTTCTTGAGCCCGGCGTGGTCTCCTGCTCACGCTGGCGCGTGGACGGCCCCGCCGGCGAGGAGCCGGAGGAAGTGGCGATGTTCGGCGGAGTCGGACGCAAGCGGTGAGCATGAGGAGAGCCGGCAGATCCATCGGCGCGGTGGTCGCGGGGTGTCGCGGCAGCGCTCCTGTCGAGTGCGTGCGGTACGCAGAACGCGGCCACCGGTGACGGGACGACAGCCGGGGGAGCGGCCGGGACGGCGACCGCCCCGACCCCACGGCAGACCTACGCCCCCTCCGACGTCACCGCCGCCCGCCTCGCCGAGGACCAGCGGACGCTGACCGTCACCGCCACGGTGCCGAACGGTGGCTCCCGACGCTGCTACCGGGACCTCAAAGCAGTCGTCACCGACACCGCGCGAAGAAAACCGGCTGGGCGTCGGTCGCCCACAGCTCGAAGGGAGGCTGCGTCGACGTACGAAGCGTCGAACCGTCCTTCCCGGCGAAGCTGTGTGCATCACTGGAGCCGCGGAAATAGCGCAGCACGCCGCACCGGCGGAGGCGGCAGCCTGCGCATGATTTCGGCCGCTTTCTTTTCGGCTGTGGTCAGATGGGCCCGATGCCTGGACGATCATTCCTATGCTGCGCATCCATTTCACCGAGGCCGACCTGCGTCGAATTACTGTTGCGGCGGTTCCGAACGCACTACTCGAAATAACACTCAGCCAGTACCATTTACGTGGCAATTCGCCTTTTTTCCGTCCGCATGACGGGATAAGACGGTGGCGTCGATGGATGGCGGGCAGCACACTGCCCCACGTGCGCACCCTCATGGACATGAATTCTCCGGACGGGGGCGTACCGGAATTCTTCGTTCAACCTCTTACCCCGGACCTGAGGGAGGGTCTCGACGTCGCTGTCCGGACGCCGACCCGCGAGTTGGCGGACGAGATCGCTCTCCTTCCTCGCGCCTCACGCGAGAACCCCGCGCTACGGGAACTCGCTGAGGGCACGGACAAAGGCCGCCGCATCTTCGCCGACAACGCGGTGCGCTACTTCAACTCCTGTCTGGCGCCTATATGGCCCCAGTTGCAGGCCGTCGCCGTCACCGACCGGGCTTTACGCGCGGAGTCCCTGTTACGGGGCGGCGTCGACGCCCTGCTGGCCGGCCTTGTGCCCGGCTGGCGCTGGCAGCCCCCGACCTGGCACATAAATGCGCCGTGCGCCCACGACATCGACGTACACCTCGACGGCGCCGGCCTGCTTCTCATCCCGTCCTATTTCGCGTACAGCCCGCTGTACGGGCACCGCGACGGTGAGCCCCCGATGCTGTGCTACCCGGTGCACGCAGGCGAACATCCGGCCGGCGCCGCCGACGCCCTGGGGCCGCTGCTCGGGCGTACCCGCTCCGCGATCCTCGCCTCGCTGCGCCATCCGGCGACCACCACCGCGACAGCCGACCGGGTCGGCATCTCCCTGCCCTCGGCCAGCCAGCACGCCACCGTCCTGCGCAACGCCGGTCTCATCACCACGACGCGCACCGGCACAGCGGTTCTGCACACCCTCACCCCGCTCGGCGAAGCCCTCCTGCGGAGCGATCGCGCGAGCGGATGACCCGGGCAGCGGCCCCCACCCACTGCCCGGGCCGGTCTGAATCTACGAGTCCAGGTCGACCCAGAGGTGCCAGTTGGTCGTGGTGGTGCTCACCTTGCACTTGTAGCGGGAGTAGATGGAATTTGCCCCGTCCGACATGCAGGCGCCGTAGGTCTTGTAGGTGCCGACGTCGACCCAGTCCTCCAACGCCACGGCGCCGGCCGTGGCCCCGCCGGACTGGTGTGACGCGGGGACCGCCTGCGCGGAGGCGACCGGACCGACGGCCAGCACAGCGGCTCCCACCGCGAGACCGGCCAACCATGTACGAGTGCGCATGATGCTCCTTCGAGATCGCTGTCGGGGTGCGTTGGTGATGACACGGAACTTCCGGTGTTCCCTCTGCCATGAGTGGCGGGAGGAGCCGGTGAGAGAGAGCCTGCCGGGATCGGCACGCGGTCGCCATGCCTTTCAGTCCTGGCCAAAAGGGTGCGGCGGTGGCCGCCGCAGTCGCGCTCACCAGCACCGATAGACTTCTGCGCATGGTTCGAGCGTCCCGTGGTGAGGTGACCCCCGGGATGTGGCGGCGTGAGGCGGGGACCGTGGTGCGCCGGGCCGAAGCGCTGCCGGTGCAGGCGGGGGCGGGAGCCATCCTCGCCGGGTTCCGGATAGTGCGTGATCCCACGGAGTGGTCGCCGCACTCGCATCCCCTGCACGAGCTCGTCTGGGTGCGCGGGGGGACCCTGACGTCCCGGGTCGGGGACCGCGTCCTGACCGTGGTCGAGGGGCACGGGCTGTGGATGCCCGCCGGGGTGGTGCACGCGGGCCGGGCGACGGCGGGCGCGGAGTTCTCCGACGCCTTCTTCGCCCCTGATCGCACGCCGATCGCGTTCGAGGAACCCAAGGCGATCGCCATGACGCCGCTGCTGGAGTCACTGCTGACCCATCTGTCCCGTACGGATCTGGACGCGGAGGCCAGGGCGCGGGCGGAAGCGGTCGTCTTCGATGTGATCCAGCCCTCGGAGCGGCAGTTCGCGTTGCAGTTGCCGGGGGACCCGCGGATCGACGCGATCGCCGAGGCCCTGCTGGGCGACCCCGCCGACAACCGCTCCCTGGAGGAGTGGGCGCGACACCTCGGGACCAGCGACCGCACCATCACCCGCGCCTTCCGCCAGGCGACCGGTCTCTCCTTCGCCCAGTGGCGCCAGATGCTGCGCGTGCACCGGGCACTGCTGCTGCTCTCCGAGGGCTTCGACGTGACGACGATCTCCGAAGTGCTCGGCTACGCGCAGCCCAGCTCCTTCATCGCCGCCTTCCGGCGGGTCGCGGGCACCACGCCGGGTGCGTTCTTCGCCGCGGCGGGCGGCCTGCCCGGGGATGTCCGGAATCCCGTATCGAGTGACCAGAACTCCTGATTGTCGACGTGGCAAGCGGAATATAACCTTCTCGGAGTTAGGTAACCCTTAGTTGGTGCTTGCCGCGAACGGAGCTGTCCCTTCGGCTGTCCGTTCAGCTGTCCGTCCCTCTGTTCGTTCAGCTGTCGGTTCAGCTGTCCGTCCGTTCGCGGGAGAGTGCCGGGCACGGCGGCCGGTGCAGGCCGCACGGAGGGTGCCGCCGTCCTCGCCCCTCCGATTGTCCGGACCCCTTCATGTTCACAAGCCCCTTCCGGCAGACCGGAAGACCCGAGGCCGACCCCGGCGCTCCGGCGGCCGCCCCCGTGGCCGCGCTCAACGGGCACGACCTGGTGCTGCGCTACGGCGGCAAGCCCGTCGTCCACGGTGTCTCGGTCGCCCTGGAACCCGGCCGCGCGACCGCCCTCGTAGGACCGAACGGCAGCGGGAAGTCCACGCTGCTGCGCGCGCTCTCCCGACTGCATCGGCTGGACGGCGGCCGGGTCACCCTCGGTGCCCCCGACACACAGCCCGAGCGTGACGCGGCCCTGCTCGGCCCCCGTCAGTTCGCCCGCGAAGTCACACTGTTCTCCCAGTCGAGGCCCGCGCCCCAGGGGCTGACGGTCGCGGAGGTCGTCGCGTTCGGACGCCATCCCTACCGGCGCGGCTTCGCCGGACCCACCGCCGAGGACCGGACCGCCGTCGACCACGCCATGAAAGTCACCGGCGTACGGGACATGGCCGGCCGGCAGGTCGGAGAACTCTCCGGCGGCGAGATGCAACGCGTCTGGCTCGCCTCCTGCCTGGCCCAGGACACCGGCGTCGTACTCCTGGACGAGCCGACTAACCACCTGGACCTGCGCTACCAGTTCGAGACGCTCGACCTCGTACGGGACCTCGTCGAGGAACACGGCATCGCGGTCGGCATCGTGCTGCACGACCTCGACCAGGCCTCCCGCGTCGCGGACACGCTCGTCCTCATGCGCTCCGGCCGGGTGTACGCGGCCGGCACGCCTGCCGAGGTCCTCACCGCCGCGAACATCGGCGAGGTCTACGACATCCGCGTCGAGGTGGACGTCGACCCGCGGACGGGCCGTGTCCGCATCGATCCGGTCGGACGCCACCTGTCCTGAACGCCACATCCGGCCCGCTCCCACGGGCCACCCCACGCAACCCCCTGAGAAACCCGAAAGAGGACCCTCGATGAACCGTGCCCGTGCCCGTCGCCTGGCGGCGTCGGCCTCGATGGGGCTCGCCCTGCTCGCCGCAACGGCCTGCGGGACGACCGATGTCGACAAGGCCACGGCCGGCGGCAGCGCCGGCGCCAGTGCGTCGCCCGCGTCGAAGGACTGCGCCGCGGACACCACGGCCACCTCGACGAAGCCGGTCTCCTTCAAGGACGGCGTCGGCCGCACCGTGAAGCTCGACAAGCCCGCCGAGCGGATCGCGGTCCTGGAATGGCAGCAGGTCGAGGACGCGCTGACGCTGTGCGTCACCCCCACCGCCGTCTCCGACGCCAAGGGATACAGCACGTGGGTCAGCGCGGAGAAGCTGCCCAAGGGCGTCACCGACATCGGCACCCGTGAGGAGCCCGACCTCGACACCCTGTACGCGGCCAAGCCCGACCTCATCGTCGTGGAGGCGTTCGACGCCAAGGACGACATGATCAAGAAGCTGGAGAAGCGCGGCGTCCCAGTGATGGCCACACGCGGCGCCGACCCGAAGGACCCGATCGGCAACATGCGGGACGTCTTCAGCATGATCGGCCAGGCGACGGGCCGCACCGAGCGGGCCGACCAGGTGCTCAAGGAGTTCGACGAGCACCTCGCGACGGCGAAGCAGCAGGTCACCGACGCCGACCTGCCGACGAAGGACTTCCTCTTCTTCGACGGCTGGCTCGAGGGCGGCAACCTCACCGTCCGTCCCTACAGCGACGGCGCCCTGTTCACCGAGATAGGCAAGGAACTCGGCATGAACCCGGCCTGGACCAACGACGTCAACAAGAAGCACGGTGACGGAGGCGTCGACCCCGCCTACGGCCTCGCGCAGACCGACGTCGAGGGACTCACCGCGGTGGGCGACGCCAACCTCTTCTACGCGAACGACGAGGGCGCCGGCGGGTACGTCGCGGCGCTCGCCAAGAACCCGATCTGGAAGAAGCTCCCCGCGGTGAAGGAAGGCCGCGCCCACTCCTTCCCGGCACGGGTCTGGGGCGCCGGCGGCCCCCGCTCCTGCGCCCAGGCGATCGACGCCTACGTCGACGTTCTCGACAAGAAGTGAGCACCGCACCTACCACGGTGGCAGCCGAACAGGGACCGCTGCCGCGCGCCGAGCGCGGCGGCGGTCCCGCCGGGGCGGCCGTCCTCGGACTGCTCCTCGTCACGACCGTCCTGGTGGGCATGTGGCACCTGACGCAGGGGACGTCGGGTGTCGGCGTCGGCGATCTCGTGCGCCATCTCGCCGGGGGACAGGAGAGCGCCGGCGGGGCGCCGGTCGGTGAGATCCTCACCGGCTCGCGCCTGCCGCGCCTGTTCGCGGGCGTCGCCGTGGGCTTCGCCCTCGGCTGCGCGGGCACGCTGCTCCAGTCCGTCACCCACAACACGCTCGCCTCGCCGGACACCCTCGCGGTCACGGCCGGGGCCTACTTCACCCTCACGCTCGTCGCCGCCTTCGGCCTCTCCGTCCCGCTGTGGGCGTCGGGCGCCGTCGCCTTCGCGGGTGGCCTGGTCGCGGCAGCGCTCGTCCTGCTCCTCGCGGGCCGGGCCGCCGGCACCGCGGGCACCCGCCTCATCCTCGCCGGATCGGCGACGGCGCTGGCCCTGGACGCGGCGACCGGCATGCTCCTCATCCTGTTCAACCAGAACACGACCGGCCTCTACGCCTGGGGGAGCGGCTCGCTCGCGCAGCTGAACATCGACGCGTCGATACGCGCCATCCCCCTCATCGTCGTGGTCCTGGGCGCGGCTCTGGCCCTGTCCCGGCGCCTGGACGTGATGAACCTCGGCGACGACACCGCGGCCACCCTCGGCGTGCCGATCCGCTCCACCCGTGTGGCCGCCGTGCTCTGCGCGGTGCTCCTGACCAGCACGGCGGTGACCCTCGCGGGCCCCATCGGGTTCGTCGGACTCGGCGCGCCCGTCCTGGCCCGCCTCATCGCGGGCCGGGTCGGCGCGCTGCGCCGGCACCTCTTCCTGGTGCCTGCCGCCGGACTGCTCGGCGCGCTCCTCGTCCTGCTCGCGGACGCGTCCCTGCGCGCGATCCAGGGCGCGGACGGGGCCGCCTCCATCCCCACCGGCGTACCGACCGCGCTCCTCGGGGCCGTGGTGATCGTGGTCCTCGCGCTGCGGCTGCGGGACACCGGTCAGCTCCGGCAGCCGCCGCGCGCGCGGGTCGCCGTACGCTCACGCCGCGCCTTCCTCCTCGTCACGTCCGGTGCGGCCGCACTGCTGGCCGTGGCGGCCCTTGTCGGTGTCCTCGCGGGGAGCCTCTGGCTGCGTACGGGGGACCTCGTGCTGTGGGCCCAGGGCGCGGCCCCGGACCTGATCGGCGCCGCGCTCGACGACCGGGTGCCCCGGGTGACCGCCGCGATCCTCGCCGGGGCGGCGCTCGGCCTCGCCGGATGCGTCGTACAGGGCTCCGTACGAAATCCGCTGGCGGAACCGGGGGTGCTCGGCATCACGGCGGGCGCCGGGCTCGGTGCGGCGGCCGTCGTCACGTCGGGCCTGCCCGGCGGACAGACCGTGCTCGTCGCGGTCGCGGTCGTGGCGGGGCTCGCCACGTTCGCGGTGATCGCCCTGCTGTCCTGGCGAGGCGGCTTCCTGCCCGACCGGTTCGTGCTGATCGGCATCGGCATGGGGTACGGCATCAGCTCCGTCACCACCTTCCTCCTGCTGCGGGCCGACCCGTACAACACGCCGCGAATCTTCACCTGGCTCTCCGGCACGACCTACGGGCGCACGTTCTCCGACGTCGTCCCGGTCGCGGTGGCCCTGGCTCTCGCCCTTCCCCTACTGCTGTCCATGCGGAGCCGGCTCGACCTGCTCGCCGTCGACGAGGACACCCCGCGCATCGTCGGCGTCCGGGTGGAACGTACCCGGATCACCGCCCTGGCGATCGCGGCGGTGCTCGCGGCGCTCAGCGTGATCGCCATCGGTGTCGTCGGTTTCGTGGGGCTCGTCGCCCCGCACCTCGCCCGCTCCCTGGTGGGGACCCGGCACGGCCGCGCGATCCCGGTCGCGATGCTGCTCGGCGGAGTACTGGTGTGCGTGGCGGACGCGCTGGGCCGTACGGTCGTCGCGCCCGCGCAGGTACCGGCGGGGCTCATGATCGCGCTGGTCGGGGCGCCGTATTTCGTGTGGGTGATGCGACGGTCCCGCGCATGACCCCGGGGCCGGTGCCGCCCCTCGTCCCGTCCTCCTCTTCCCGCCTCCGCGCCACCAGGAGCCCAGAAATGTTCGTCGTCCCCTACGAGCCCGATGCCCCGCCGATCCAGTTGGCGCGGCTCGTACCTGACGAGGTGTCGGAGCGCTGGCGCGCGGTCGACCGCTCCGCACACGCCCCGCACCTTGTGGCCGCAGCCGTCGAGGGGGGCGAGGAGTGGATCGCCGCCGCGCTCGTGACGGCACGCCCGAACACGGCCTATCTGAAGATCGTCGACGCCGTCGGCGACGTGGCAGCAGCCCTGCGAGCCGTCGAAGCCCACGCCCGCCGCCGAGGGCTCGCACAGCTCAAGTGGGAAGGGTGGACGGCAGACCCCGAGGAGGCCGCTGCCGCCGGTTTCACCGCGTTGAGCGCTCCGCTGTCGCTGTCGGAGGGGGCGACCGGGCCTGCTGCCGGCTACGTCCGCTGGCTGTGCGACGGCGTGCCGACGACCGGGCCGTCGGAGCCGCTTGAGCCGTCCGAGCCGCTTGAGTCGTCCGAACCATCCGAGCTGTCTGCGTTTTCTGAGCTGTCCGAACCTCCTTACTACGGGCAGACCACGCACTTCACCTGCGGCGCCGTCACCGCCCTGGTCGCGCAGGCGCACGCGGGGACGCTGCCGCGGGAGGCGCTCGACCGGCAGGCGGAGCTGACGCTGTGGCGCGACGCCACCAACTTCCTCGCGTGCGAGCCCGTCGGGCTGGGCGTCGCCCTGCACCGCGCCTGGCCGGCTTCCCCCGTCACGGTCCACCTCGACACGGACCGGCCGGTCATGCTCGACCACCTTCCGGACAGCGACCAGGAGTGGCGTGCCCTGCTCCAGCGCGCCTCCCGCACGGAGGCGGAACGCGTCGGCGTCCCCGTCGACCCGCGCCGCCTCTCCCTGACCGCGATCCGGGACGCGATCGGCCGGCGCGAGCATGTACTGCTCCTGCTCTCGCTCGCCGGGATGCAGGGGTTCGACGTACCGCACTGGGTGCTCTGCCACGGCGTCGTACCCGGCGCCGTCGTCATCGAGGATCCCTGGGCCAACGCGGCGACGGGGGACACCTGGGTCGACGCGCATCTGCTGCCGGTCCCCGACGCGGCGCTCGACACGATGTCGGTCGTCTCGGCGGAGGGCTTCCGCGGAGCGGTGACCATCGGCCACCCGAACCCGCAGCCGAACCCGTAGGGCACCCGAATCCGTAGGCGCGATACGCGTCCGCCACCGATCCTGACACCGTGACTCAGCGTCTCGGTCACTTCGCCACTTCGCCACTTCGCCACTTCGCCACTTCGAGAGGGAAGCCCAAGCGATGGAGATACGTTCCACGACCGATGAGGACCTGGACCTCTTCGTCGACACTGTCCACACGGCGTTCGGGCTCTTCCCGGAGACCCCGATCGCGGGCGGCGGGCGTTGGTGGTCGGCGCTCGAGATGGACCGCGGCCTGCTCGCCCTGGCAGCGGACGGGCGGCCCATGGGCACCGCAGCCGCGTACTCCTTCGAACTCACCCTGCCCGGTCGGGCCCTCGTTCCGGTCGCCGGGGTGACCGGTGTCGGCGTCCTGCCCTCGCACCGGCGGCGGGGCGTGCTCAGCGCGCTGATGCGGCGCCAGCTCGCCGAGGTGCGGGCCCGGGGCGAGTTCCTCTCGGTGCTGCTGGCGTCCGAGGCCCCGATCTACGGCAGGTTCGGGTACGGACCGGCGACCTTCACCGGCCGGCTGACGGTGCCGCGCCACCGGGCAGCATTCGCGGCCCCCCGGGCGACCGGCCCGGACAGCGGGGCAGACAGCGGGGCGGATACCGGGTCGGTCGAGGTGCTGCGGCGTGCCGAGTGCGGCGAGATCCTCGAGCAGGTCTACGACCGGTACCGCCGCGCCCAGCCCGGCGCGCTCTCCCGGCCGCACCGCTGGTGGGCCACGAGAGCGGGGCAGTCGCCGGTCTCTCCGGCTCCGCGCTACATCGCTGTCCACCGGGACGCCGACGGCGTGGCGGACGGGTACGCCAGCTACTCCCTCGGCGGCGACCCCTCCACCCTGACGGTCGACGAGACCATCGCCACCGAGGACGCGGTCTTCACGGCCCTGGCCCGGTTCGTACTCGGACACGACCTCGTCTCTCGGGTCGTGTTCCGGCACGTCCCGCCCGCGCACCCGCTGCGCTGGCAACTCGCCGACCTGCGCGCCGGCGAGGTCGGCGAGGACTCGGACTGGCTGTGGGTGCGCCTGCTCGATGTCCCGCGTGCCCTGGCAGCGCGCGGCTGGTGCACGGACGGTGAGCTCGTCCTCGATGTCGACGACCCGTTCCTCGACGAGCACGGCCGCTACCTGCTGACGGTCCGTGACGGCAAGGCCGTCTGCGTCCCCACGGACCGGCAGCCCGACCTGTCGTCGGACGTGCGCGACCTGAGCTCGCTCTACCTGGGCGGCATCGCCCCGAGCACGCTCGTACGCGCGGGACACGTCCGGGCCCACCACCCGGGCGCCGCCGCCCTCGCGGACGCGCTTTTCCGTACGGAACGCGCCCCGCACTGCCTGCACTGGTTCTGAGCGGCGGCCGCCCGATCCTCGTCCCCCACAATTGACCGACGATCCACACCTCCCGCGGTCCTAACGCGGCCCCGGGGAGCGGCGCCGGGGAGCGTGGCGCGCGCTCGCCGAAGTGACCGGTAGCGGGCTGCTGTTGGTCCTCACGTAGAGGATCGTGCGAGACCTGTACGCATCGGTCCACGGTGCACTGCTGCTCGCTGTTCCTCCTGCTCGCCCTGGCAGCGGGGGTCCTGGCGGCGGTCTGGCCCGCGCGGCGGGCGACCCGGCTGGACATGCTGCGGGCGATCAACGCCCAGTAGCACGACGACCCCGGCCCGCGGACGAGCACGGGGTCGCCTTCCCGCTTCAGTGGAGCCGCTCCATGGCAGCGGCCTCAGTGCAGACCGGTCTCTCAGAAATCGTCCGCGCCGTTGCGGAGTTCGGGCGTCCAGTAGCCGGTGAGGGCCTTCGCCGGGTCGGCGGCGATGCCGCCCTTGCCGGGCGCGGTGACGGCGATGACCGTGGAGTCGTCGCCCTCCAGCGTGACGGAGAACGCCGACACGGGCTCGTTGTCCTCGTCGACCCCGCCGTCCGACACCTTCACCAGGGCGTAGGCAGGGGCTCCCGCCGTGAGGACGACCGGCGAGGCCGGCTTACTCTTGGCGACGGCCGGGACGTCCTGCTTGTGGCTCTCCAGGAGCTGGATGTGCGGCGCGCCCGCCAGCCGGCAGGAGCGGCCGGACTTGTTCTTCGCCGTGAGGACGAGGTGGGTGTAGGGAGGACCGTCCTGGGTCGCGGCGGTGATGGTGACGTCCCGCGCGGTGCAGAGACGGGTCGCGGCGGACGCCTGCTCGCCGGTGGTGCCCGTGGAGCCGCTCTTCTTTGCGGAGCCCGTAGAGCCCTTCGAAGCCGTCGAGTGTGCCGAATCGGCGGTGCCGGTCGTGTCCGACGCGTCGGACGTGTCGCTGTGCTTGCCGTCCGCCGCGTTGTCGGCGGCCTTCCCCGTCGCCGAGGAGGAGGCCGCGGGGGCCGACTTGGTGTCCGTGTCGCCCTGGCAGGCGGTGAGGGACAGCGCAAGGGCCGTGCCGGCGAGGGCGAGCAGCGTGGAGCGGTGACGCAGATTCTTCATGGAGAGTTCCCCCGTGAGTGATGCCGGGCCGCGGCTCGGTGCCGCGGGCCGGAAGGGTCGTGGTGCGGTGGTCAGTCGACGCCGTAGGAGCGGCGTTCCCCGTCTGACCTCAGTCGATCACCGACGGGCCGCGCATCCCAGGCGGTTCTACCGGCAGGAATGACGTCCGCCATACTTCTGCCGGGGCTCGCGTTCGGTCGAGCATGATGATCGGGGACGTCGACGGTGCGCGATGGCATGCCTTCCACGGAGGATTTCGGGCAGCGGCTGCGCCGTCTGCGGACCGGTACAGCGCTGAGCCAGGAGGCGCTGTCGCATGCCGCGGGGGTGAGCGTCAGAGCGCTGGCGGACATGGAACGCGGGCGTACGCGAGGGCCGCAGCGCCGTACGGTGCAGGCGCTCGCCGAAGCGCTCGGCCTCGACGCGGACGAGGCGGCGGGCTTGGAGGAGGCCGCCGCGTCTGGACGTCCGCGCCTTCGGACGGCCGCGGGCCCGGCCGCGTCCCTCACCCTGGCCCTGCCGCGCGACATCCAGGACTTCACCGCCCGTGACGGGGCTCTCGCCCGGCTCCTCGACCTGGCGCAGGACACCGGCCCGGACCGGCCGGAGGTCGCCGTGATCGCCGGGCAGCCCGGCCTCGGCAAGACGTCGTTCGCGGTGCACGCCGCGCACCGTCTCGCGCCGTACTTCCCGGACGGGCAGCTCGCCCTCGACCTGCACGGCATGGACGCCGAGCCGACGACCGCCCGGGACGCGCTGGCCCGGCTGCTGGGCGCCATGGGGATCGCCGACTCCGCGATACCCGCCGGCACCGACGACCGCGCGGGCCTGTGGCGCTCCCTCGCCGGCGACCGGCGGCTGCTCCTGCTCCTCGACAACGCCGCCGACGAGTCCCAGGTCGGCCCGCTGCTGCCCGGCACCGGACCGTCACTGACCCTCGTCACCAGCCGGCAGGCCCTGGCGGGCCTGCCGTCCGTCCACCGCTGCGATCTGGCGCTGCTGCGGCGCGAGGAGGCGGTGGAACTGCTGACCCGCATCGTCGGCCCGGAACGGGTGCGGGCGGAGGCGCAGGCCGCGCGCGATCTCGCCGACCTGTGCGGGCATCTGCCCCTGGCCGTGAGGATCGCCGGGCAACGGCTCTCCAGCCGGCCGCACGAACGCCTCGGCAAGCTCGTCGCCCGCCTCGCCGCCGAAGGGCGGCGCCTCGACGGACTCCAGGCCGGAAACCTGGGAGTGCGCGCCGCCTTCGCCCTCTCCTACCGGCAACTGCCCGCGGACACCGCGACGTTCCTGCGCCGCGCCTCGCTGGCCGCCGGGGCGGACTTCAGCCCGGAGACCGGCGCACTCCTCGCCGGGCTCTCCTACGACGAAGCGGTCGACTGCGCCGAGGAGCTGACCGACGCCGGCCTCCTCCAGAGCGAACCCGCCGCCGAGCGCTACCGGTTCCACGACCTGCTCAGGCTCTACGCGGCCGAGCAGGTCACCGCCGAGGACGGCCCCGCCGTCCGCGACGCGGCCCTCGACCGGACCGCGTGCTGGATGCTGGACCGGGCCGCCGCCGCCGCGCTGCACTTCGACGCCGACCACGAGCGGACCGCGCCCTCCGGCGACCCGGACCCGGACACCGCGCCCACCGGCCGGGAGGAGGCGCGGGCCTGGCTGGAGGCCGAACAGCCCCAGTGGCTCGCCGCGCTGCGCCGTGCCCACGACACCGGCCGGCACCGGCAGGTCCTGGACACGGCGGAGGCCATGCACTGGTTCTCCGACCTCAACCTGCACTGGGAGCAGTGGGTGGAGGTGTTCCGGCGCGCCGCCGAATCCGCCCGCGCACTCGGCAGCAGACGGGAGGAGGCCGTCCACCTCAACTACCTCGCCTGGGCCTACAACGCCTGCGTCCACGACCACCCGGCCGCCCTGGAGTCCGCCGACGCCGCGCTCGTGGCGGCCCGCGACAGTGCGGACGGGCTCCAGCAGGGCTGGGCGCTCAACTACGGCGCCACAGCGCTCAACCGGCTGGGCCGCACGGAGGAGGCCCATACGCGGCTGCGCGACGCCGTCCGCTGTCTCGCCGCGCAGAACTCCCCGATGGCGAGGCTGGCCGAGCTGACGACCCTCAACACCCTCGGCACCCTGCTGCGCCAGACCGGCCGGGCGGCGGAAGCCCTGGAGATCCACCGCCGCAGCGAACAGATCTGCCGGGCGGGTGTGCCGGACCGGCCGGACGAGCTGATCGCGCTGTACCACGCGTCCGCCCGCCAGCACCTCGGCAACGACCTGGCGGCCCTGGAACGCTGGGACGAGGCCGAGCCGCAGCTCCGCCAGGCCCTCGCCGCCTTCGAAGCTGCACAGACGCAGGCCTGGGCCGAACAGGCCCGGCTCGACCTGGGCCGCGTACTCGGCGCCATGGGCCACCCGGACGCCCGGGCCACGCTGCTTGCCGCCCGCGACGCCCTCACCGTGCTGCGCAGCCCACGTCAGGCCGAGGCCGCAGCCGCGCTCGCCGAGCTCGACGAGGCCGCCACCGGGGTGTGAACTGCGGGTCCCGAGCCGCCCGGCAGAAGTAGGAGGCCGCAGTTCCGTCACAGCGGCCACGTCGGTGGCTCTCGTGGCAGGCATGACCGGCCCCACGACAGCGCTCGCCGCGCATACGACGGTCACCCCGACCACCGCACCGGGCACCATCACCCGCTCCGACGGCGACCAGTGGATCCGGCTCCTCACGGGCGACCGTGTACGGGTCGGCGCCGAGGGCCAACTGGTGGGCTTCGAGGCCGCCAAGGGCCGTGAGCGCATACCCGTGCAGGTGCGGCGCATCGGCGGCCACACGCTCGTGGTGCCCAGCGACGCCCAACACCTCATCGCCACACACAAGTTGGACCAGCGGCTGTTCGACATCAGCGAGCTCACCGACCCGCTGCTGCGCAAGAGCCACGGCGACGGACTCAAGCTGATCGTGCGGTACGCCGGATCCGCCCGCGCCGCAAGGGCCGAGGTGCGTACGGCCGGAGACACGCAACTGCGGCGCACGTTCCCCCGGATCGACGCCGACGCCCTCCGCACGTCGCAGGACGACGCGGCCAAGGTGTGGGCGGCCCTGACCGAGCAGCGGAAGGACGGCGTACGCGCCGCCGCCCCCGGCATCGACAAGGTGTGGCTGGACGGGGTGCGCCGGGCGAGTCTGGACCGTAGCGTCAAGCAGATCGGCGCCGACCAGGCATGGGCGGCCGGGTACGACGGCACCGGCGTCAGGATCGCCGTCCTCGACACCGGCGTCGACAGCACCCACGAAGACCTGAGAAGCCAGGTCGTCGCCGAGAAGAACTTCTCCGACTCGCCCGACACCGTGGACCGCGTCGGGCACGGCACGCACGTCGCCTCGATCGCCGCCGGGACCGGTGCCAGGTCGGGCGGTACGTACAAGGGTGTCGCGCCGGGCGCCGAGGTGATCAGCGGCAAGGTGCTGAACGACGGGGGATACGGGGACGACTCCGCCATCATCGCGGGCATGGAGTGGGCCGTCGCCGAGGGCGCGGACGTGGTCAACCTCAGCCTGGGCGGCCCGGACTCCCCGGACGTCGACCCGCTGGAGGCCGAGGTCGACAAGCTGACCGCAGAGAAGGGCGTCCTGTTCGCCGTCGCGGCGGGCAACGAGGGCGAGTCGGGCGCGTCGACCGTGGACTCGCCGGGCAGCGCCGACGCCGCGCTGACCGTCGGCGCCGTCGACAAGGACGACAGACTCGCGTCCTTCTCCAGCGTCGGGCCGCGCGTCGGCGACGGCGCCGTCAAACCGGACGTGACCGCGCCCGGCGTCGCCATCACCGCGGCCGCCGCACCCGGCAGCGAGATCGACACCAGCCCCGGTACACCGCACCCAGCCCCCGGCTACCTGCAACTCGACGGCACCTCCATGGCCACCCCGCACGTCGCGGGCGCGGCGGCGATCCTCAAGCAGCGCCACCCGGCCTGGAAGGCGGCCGAGCTCAAGGGTGCGCTGACCGCGTCCGCCAAGGACGGCGGCTCGACCGTCTTCCAGCAGGGTTCGGGGCGCGTCCAGGTCGACAAGGCGCTGGACCAGAGCGTGATCGCCGACCCGGTCTCGCTGAGCTTCGGCGTCGCCCGGTGGCCGCACACCGACGACCGGCCCCTCACCAAGAAGGTCGGCTACCGCAACCTCGGGACCAGCGACGTCACCCTGGACCTGGCGGTGTCCGCCCTCGACCCGGCGGGCGAGCCGGCCCCGGCCGGGTTCTTCGCGCTCGGTGCCACCCGGGTGACCGTGCCCGCGGGCGGCAGGGCCGAGGTCGAGCTGACCGCCGACACCGGCGTCGGCGACGCCGACGGCACGTACTCGGCCTACGTCGTCGCCACCGGCGCGGGCCGGTCCGTCCGCACCGCCGCGGCGGCCGTCCGCGAGGCCGAGTCCTACGACGTCACGCTCAGGACCATCGACCGCGACGGCAGCGACGCACGTACCTTCTCCAGCAGCCTGGTCGGCGTCTCCGGCCCCGCCGAGGGCTTCCAGGCCCGGATCGACAACGAGCCGGGCGCGCACACGATCCGCGTGCCCAAGGGCTCGTACATGCTCAACACGGCCGTCTACCAGAATCCGTCGGACTTCACCGAGGGCACCGACTGGATCGCGCAGCCGAAGCTGGACGTCTCCGCCGACACCACGCTCACCGTCGACGCGCGCACCACGGAACCGGTGGACATCACCGTTCCCGGCCTCGACACGGTGGACTACGGAGGGACGTACTACGGCCTCACGACCGACAGCGGCACCGTCGGCAACGGCTGGGTCCTCAGAGGGTTCACCGGTTTCCGCACCGCACACATGGGCCCGGCCGTCACGGACGGCTCGCTCCTGCAGACCTGGGACGCGCACTTCCTCAAGGACGCCACCACCCAGTACTCGGTGGCCTTCGGCGGCACGGCGCAACAGGTCGCGACCGGTTACACCAAGCACGTGAAGGCCGACGAACTGGCGACGCTCAAGGTCGGCGTCGGCGCGTCCGCCGCCGGGAAGACCGCTCTCGCCTCCCCGTTCTCCCATCTGCCGGGCGCTCCGGAAGGCACGGGGTTCTCGGCGCAGCAGCCGGTGCCGGGCACGCGCACCTTCTACGTATCCACTGCCGACGGCGTCAAGTGGCTGACCAAGACGGACCAGTTCGGCGAACCCGACGAGTGGGGCTACCCCTCCTTCGACGGGTCCTACGCGATGACCGCGCCGCAGCGCTACGAGGCCGGCCGTACCTACCGCGAGACGTTCAACACCGGAGTCTTCGGCCCGCTTCTGGACGCGGGCCGGGGTGTCTTCCGGACCGCGCCCGACCCGGCGACGGGTGAGCAGCAGATCGTCGCCTCCGTGCCGCTGTTCGCCGACGGCCAGGGCCACGTGGGTCCTACGGAGTACACCTCGGCCACGTCGACGCTGTACCGCGACGGTGTCGAGGTCGGCGAGAACGACGATCCGCTGAGCGGCGCCCAGCCCTTCACGGTCGACTCCGGCGATGCCGAGTACCGGCTGACGACCTCCGTCGAGCGCTCGGCGAAGGTCGCCGCGGCCTCCACCCGTATCGACGTCGGTTTCACGTTCCGCTCCCGGCAGGTCGCGGCCACCACGGTGCTGCCGGTGTCCACGGTCCGCTTCGCCGCGCCCGTCGACCTCGCGTCACGCGCCCCGGCGAACACATCGGTCCGGATCCCGGTGAGCGTGCAGGGCTCGGCGGCCGGGAAGAACCTCAAGTCGCTTTCTGTGTCCGTCAGTTACGACGACGGGACGACCTGGCAGCCCGTGAAGGTACAGAGCGGCAGGATCTCCGTGCGGAACCCGGCGAAGGACAAGAGCATCTCCTTCCACGCCGACGTCACGGACAAGCAGGGCAACAAGTCGACACTGACGATCCACAACGCGTACCACGGGAAGTAACGCGTACCACGGGAAGTGACGTCGCCCCGCTGCCCGCATCCGGCGGGTCAGTGGGTCTTCGGCCTCAGGTGTACCGGCAGGGTCAGGTGGCCGTTGCTGATGAGTGTGGGCAGGGAGCGCAACTCCGAAGCAGGGGCCGCCAGTTCGATGTCGGGGAAGCGGTCGACGAGCAGGCGCAGGGCCGTGGCGACCTCGAGGCGGGCCAGGGGTGCGCCCAGGCAGAAGTGGAGGCCGTGGCCGAAGGCGAGGTGTTCCTTCGTGGGGCGGGTGACGTCGAAGCCGTCGGCGGTCGGGCCGTGCCAGTCGGGGTGGCGGTTGGCGGCGGAGTAGGAGGCGAGAATCGCTTCGCCCCGGGGGATCGTCCGTCCGTCGGGCAGGGCGATGTCGGTGAGGGCGTAGCGCAGCGGCAGGTGCTTGATCGCGGGTTCGTACCGCAGGGTCTCCTCGACGGCGTCGCTCCACTCGGCCCGGCCGGCGCGCAGGTGCCCGAGCTGCTCGGGGTCGGACAGCAGGGCGGTGACCGCCTGGTCGATGACGTTGACGGTGGTCTCGTAGCCGGCGCTGAGCATCAGGAGCAGCGTGTCGCGCAGTTCGCTGTCGCTGAAGCCGCCGCCGTCGCCCTCGTCGTCGCGGGCGGCGATGAGGAGCGAGGTCATGTCGTCGGCGGGCTCGGCGCGTTTGGCCGCGATCAGTTCGTCGAGGGCTTTGTACAAGGAGGCGGTGTTCGCGGCGGCCTGCTCGGCGGTGACCGTGGTGTCGAAGACGCCGTCGACCACGGTGCGAAAGCCCTGGATCCGGCTCTCGGGAATGCCCATGAACTGGCCGAGCACCGCGATCGGCAGGGGATAGGCGAAGTGTTCGCGCAGGTCCACGCTCTCCCCGGCGGGCCGGGAGTCGAGGTCGTCGAGGAGAGCGGTGACGATGGCCTCCACCGCCGGTCGCATCTCCTGGATACGACGGGCGCTGAGGGCCGGGGCGACCATCCGGCGCAGTCTTCGGTGGTCGTTGCCGTAGGCGTTGAGCATGCTCTCCACGGCGATCCACAGGGCCAGGGGCCAGGTGGCCACGGTGTCGGCGAAGTCCGGCCAGTGGGCGCGCCCGTTCTTGGAGACCTGCGGGCTGGTGAGCAGCTGCTTGAGGAGGGCAGGGTCGCTGACCGACCAGACGGTCAGGCCGAGGATGTCCACGCGGGTGGCAGGGCCGTGGCTGCGCAGCGCCCGGTCCTCGGCGTGGTGGTCGGTGGCTTCGGGGTCCAGGACCAGGGTCGGCTGGTCGGGCACGATGAGCTCCTTCGACAGCGACGGCGCCGGCGCGGGCCGGCCGGCGAGCCGACGGTCTGCGTGTCGGCCTCGTTCAACTGACCGCCCACCACCCGCATCTGTGACGCCGTCACCCTCCGTCCCGCGCCCGAAGCGCCGGCTTGACCACCTTGCCTCCCGCGTTGCGCGGAAGCTCGGGGAGGATCACGAGGTCCTTGGGCCTCTTGAAAGAGGCGAGTCTTCCGTCGAGGAACTTGGTCAGGTCGCGCAGCGACAGTTCGGTGTCCGGGGCGAGGGTGACGAAGGCGACGGGTATCTGGCCCCAGCGCTCGTCGGACCGGCCGATCACGGCGACCTCACGGACGGACGGGTGTGCGGCCACGGCGTTCTCCAGCTCGGCGCAGTAGATGTTCTCGCCGCCGCTGATGATCATGTCCTTCTTGCGGTCGACCACCCAGATGAAGCCTTCGTCGTCCCGCTTGACCAGATCGCCGGAGTGGAACCAGCCTCCTTCGAAGGCCGCCGCGGTCTCCTGCGGCTTGTTCCAGTATCCCCGCGTCAGCGTCGGCCCGCGGTAGACGATCTCGCCTACCTCGCCCACGGCGACGTCGTTCATCTCCGCGTCGACGATGCGGTGCTGGATGCTCGGGATCGGGCGGCCGACCGAGCCGAGCTTGCGCAGCGAGTCCTCCCCGCGGAGCACGCAGGTGATGGGTGAGGTCTCGGTCTGGCCGAACACGGCCACGTTCAGCGCGCCGGGGAACTTCTCGCCCATGGCACGCAGGGTCGCGTCGCTCGCCGGGGCGGCGCCCCAGCTGATGATCCGCAGCTTCAGGTCCCGCTTGTCGATGTCGGGCTCGGCGCAGATCAGGTCCCACTGCTGCGGCACGTTGAACACGACGGTGGCGCCCTCGCGTTCGTACGCGTCGAGAACGGCTGCCGGGTCGAAGGCACCCAGCGGATGGATCACGACCGTGCCGCCGACCACGAAGTTCGCCACGACCGAACCGAGCCCCGCGATGTGGAAGAAGGGCGCGGTCAGGAAGCCGACGTCGGAGTCGTCGAAGATCTCCATCGCGCGGATGCAGGTGATCGCCTGCACCTGCATGTTGCGATGGGACAGCATCACGCCTTTCGGCCGCCCGGTGGTGCCCGAGGTGTACATGATCAGCGCGGTCGACTCCTCGCTGACGTCGGGCAGTTCCATCGGCTCGTACGCCGACAGGAACTCCTCGTACGCGACATGCTCCTCGCTGTCGCCCGGTTCGCCGATGACGACGACCGTGCCGATCGACGCGGCGTTCGGCACCGCCTTGAGCAGCGGCAGCAGGCGTGCGTCGACGACGATCGCCGAAGGTGTGCAGTCGGCCAGGATGTAGTCGAGCTCCAGGGGCGCCAGCCGGAAGCTGAGGGGTACGGCCATGGCACCCAGGCTGTTCGCCGCGAAGACACTCTCCACGCACCACGGATGGTTCAGTGTCAGCAGGGCCACGCGGTCGCCCGCGGCCACGCCCCGGCCGGCGAGCGCGGCAGCCAGTTGCAGCGACCGCCGCGACAACTGGGCCCACGTCGTGGTCGTCCCGAGATAGCGCAGCGCGGGCTTGTCGGGGCGCATCGTCGCGTGGGTGGCCGCCTGGGACATCCAGTGGTGCCGGAAGGTCCAGGCGGGAGCCGTGTCGGTCGGCATGGGCGACTCCTCGGGTGTCGTCTCGATCGGTGCACCGAGGCGCCGGTGCATCGGTGCTCGCTGCGGCATTGTGCCCATCAACCCCGTTGCCGGAGAAGCGTCGTGGCGTATTTTGTTAATCGGGAATCACGTGGGACGGCGTGCCGGGCCGCCCGCCGTGCCGTCCGCTCGCAAGGGGACCGGGGACCGGGCCCGGCGTGTGATTGACTGAGCCGTATGGCCCCGTTCCCGCATGCCTCCGTCCGGTCATGACCGTCGAGCCGATCGCGGCCACGCGCCCCCGCAACCGCAGGCAGCTCATCGTCGAGGCGGCGGGCCGGCTCTTCAGCGAGCGCGGTTATCACGCGGCGTCCATGGAGGAGATCGCCGCCGGTGTGGGTATCACCGCCGCGGCCCTCTACCGGCACTTCCCGAACAAGTACGCCCTGTTCGCCGAGTGCGCGCACGCCATGGTGGACCGGCTCGTCGCCGCGCTCGACGAGATGCCGGCCGAGGCCGCCCCGGCGGACGTGCTCACCGCCCTCATCAGGGTCACCGTGGCGCACCGCGCGTCGGGCGGCGTGTACCGGTGGGAGGCCAGGTACCTCGACCGCGCGGACCGACGGCTGCTCAGGGCGAAGTTCGCGCACGTCACCGAGCGGGTGACCGAAGCGGTCCGACGTGAGGGAGTGGCCGAGGCGGTGCGAGGCGAGCGGCCGTGCCCGCCGGCCGACGTGGAACTGCGGGTCGTGGCGGCTCTCGGCGCCATCGGCTCCCTCACGATGCATCACACCTCCATCGCGCAACGGCGAGTCGAGGAACTGCTGTCGGCGTGCGCCCTGCGCGTGGTCGCGGCCGGCCCGGAGCCGGTGGCGGGGAGCGAGCGCACCGTCGAGCTGCCGGCCCTGCCGGTGCCGCGCTCGCGGCGCGCGGAGATCCTCGCGGCCGCCGTCCCGCTGTTCGCCCGGGACGGTTTCACCAGCGTCACCAACGGCCAGATCGCGGAGGCGGTGGGGCTCGCCCCGTCCGCGCTCTACCGCCACTACCCGGGCAAGGTCGACATCCTGGCGGCGGCGTGCCTCCAGGCGGCGGGGCTCCTCGCGCAGGCGGTGGACCAGAGCCTGCACGGCGTGGCCGACCCCTACGAGGCCGTCGTGGCGCTGGCGGCGACGTACGTGGCCTACAGCTTCGAGCACACCGCGCTGACGAGCGTCGCCGAAGCCGAGTTCGTCGGACTGCCGGCCGAACTGCAGCGCCCCTTGCTGCTCGCGCAGCGTGAGCACATCGCGGTCTGGGAGCAGCAGTTGCGGCTGGTCCGTCCGGAGCTGGACCCGCGGCAGGCCAGGGTCCTGGTGCACGCCGGGTTCGGCGTGGTGGTCGAGGCCGGGCGGCGACTGCGGTGGCAGGACAGTCCTGCGGGCCGCACCGCCGTGACCGGCCTCGTCGTACGCGCCCTGGGCCTCTGAGGGGCTCTTTCCGCACCCCTGTGTCGGCACGGCGGCTCAGGAACCCGCCCTGTTCCCCGTCGGCATCACGATGGGGGTGGTCGCCCCCGAGGCGCCGTTGTTCAAGAACGCCATGGCCAGGGCGCGCACGAACTGGTCGAACAGATAGAAGGCGCCCGGCGCGACCGGTGACAGCCCTTCGCGGAACAGGATGAAGGCCGGCCATACGGTGCGGATCAGGGTCGCCGAGGCGTAGTCGCGCTTCAGCCCCAGCCAGTCGCCGATCTCGTCGCTGAGGACGTAGCGCACGAACTCGTTGAGGAAGCCGCGGGTGACGCCCAGGTCGACCTGGGAGGGCAGTCCGAGCAGGTCCTCGGCCAGTTCGATGCCCTCGGTCGTCGGAGCGAGGATCGGGGTGAGCACCTGGCCCGACTGTGCCTCCGCGGCGGCCCACGTCTTGGGGATGTACTCGTCCCGCACGCCCAGCAGGTGCAGGGCGACCTGCCAGCTGTGCAGGAAGGCGTCCTGGTCCGCGGCCGAGAAGGGGACCTTCCAGTCGAGCAGCTTCCTGCGCACGTAGGTGCCCAGGCTGTGGAAGGTGACCAGGATGTCGGCGTTGCTGATCGGGATGGACTGGTCCGCGACCGCCGTCCAGTGGGGCGACTGCGGCAGCAGATGGCGTACCGCGGCGTGCACCAGACGCGTCTTGTTGGCGGTGACCACGAACTGGCCCGTCGGCTCCAGGCCCTTCAGCTGCGCCAGGTCGTAGCCGAACGTGAAGGTCTTGGCCGCGCGGTCCTTCATGTCGGCGCCGCCCGCGGACCAGTAGACGCTCTTGGCCTCGCGCGGGATCACGGTGCTCATGATCCCGCTGCCGAGGCCGTACAGCAGGAAAAGGTACGTGTCCTTGCGCCGGTTGAAGTCGGCGGCGCGGGCCAGCTTCGCCGGGTCCGCCCACGAGGGCAGCTTGTTGACCTTCCGCAGATACGCGGTGAGGTCGGCCGGCAGACCGCTGGGCAGCGGGTCGTTGTTGTTCACCCACGACGCCATCGCGGTGTTGACCGCCGGGATCTGACCGCCTGCGAAGAGCGAGGCGACCAGCTGGTCCACCTCGTCGTCCCACACGTACTCCGGATCGGTGCCCGCGCCGGCTCCGGCGACCGACCCCGCCGGCGACCACGCCCACGCGTCGGTGGTGCCGGCCGCGCCCACGAGGCCCAGCGCGGCCCCCAGGGACAGGACTCTTCTGCGACTGAGATTTTCCATTGACCTACTCGCTCTCCTGATGGATCACGCGGCTCAACTTGCCTGACGTGCACTGGAGTTCGCGGTACCACCCCTTGGCTCAGATCTTGTTCCGGGATGTGATTTCTGATTAACATAACGACGTGCGTCGGCGGGGACAAGGGCAGGGACAAGGGCGACTGCAAAGGCACAGGCACAGGCACAGGCGCGACATCGACATCGACATCGACGAAGGCGTCGAGCGAAAGCATCCAGCGAAGGGCATCGACGTGACCGAGGAGCCCGTATGAGCACGGAGCAGGAACAGACCCCCGCGCCTCCCGGCCCCGCGGCGGCGCGCTCCCGGCCCGCCTGGGTGACGGACGAGTCGATCGAGCAGTGGTGCACGTGGGTGCGCCGTGACGCGACGCGGCACGGACCCGACAGCGCCGAGCCGGTGACCGCGCTCGCCCCCTTCGACCTGGCGCCGGTCGCGGCCGTTCCCGCCTGCGCCGCGCAGGACGTCGCGGCGGCGGTGGCCGGAGCCCGGGCCGCCCGGCCCACGTGGGCACAGGCCCGGCCGGGGCGGCGCGCCGACGTCGTACTCGCCTTCCACGACCTGCTCCTGGAACGGCAGGACCAGGTGCTCGACCTGATCCAGTGGGAGACCGGCAAGGCGCGCTACCACGCCTGGCAGGAGGTGGCGCAGGTCGCGACGATCGCCCGGCACTACGCACGGCGGGCCCGGCACTACCTGGCGCCCCGTCACGTGCGCGGCATGGTGCCCGGTCTGACGAAGGTCAGGGAGGTGCGCGTGCCGAAGGGCGTCGTCGGCATCATCTCCCCGTGGAACTACCCCCTCTACCTCGGTGTCGGCGATGTGCTGCCGGCTCTCCTGGCCGGCAACGCCGTGGTCTCCAAGGCGGATTCACAGACCACGCTGACCATGCTGTGGACCCGCGCCCTGATGGCCGACGCCGGGCTGCCGGCCGATCTGTGGCAGATCGTGACCGGCCCCGGGCCCGTGGTGGGGACCGCCCTGGTCGACGCCGTCGACTTCGTCTGCTTCACGGGGTCGACCGCCACCGGACGCACGGTCGCCGAGCGGGCCGCCCGGCGACTGGTCGGGGCCTCCCTCGAACTCGGCGGCAAGAACCCGCTGATCGTGCGCGCGGACGCCGACCTCGCCGCCGCGGCGGCCGGCACGGTGGCGGCGGCCTTCGCCAACACCGGGCAGATGTGCATCCACGTCGAACGCGTCTATGTGCAGGAGCGGATCCACGACGCCTTCCGCACCGAGCTCGTCCGGGCGACGCGGGCGCTGCGGATCGGGCAGTCCTACGACTACGCGGCCGATGTCGGATCACTGACCTCGGCGGCACAACTCGCCGCTGTCGAAGCCCATGTCGACGGCGCGGTGGCCAAGGGCGCGACGGTCCTCGTGGGCGGCCGGGCCCGCCCGGACCTCGGCCCGCTCTGCTACGAACCGACCGTCCTCGAAGGCGTCACGGACGACATGGCCGTGTGCGGCGAGGAGACGTTCGGTCCGGTGATCTCGCTGTGCGCCTACGGCACCGACGAGGAGGCCCTGGGCCTGGCCAACCGGGGGACCTACGGGCTGTCCGCGTCGATCTGGTCGAAGGACACCCGCGCAGCCGGCCGGATGGCGGCGCGGATCCGCGCCGGGTCGGTCAACATCAACGACGGCGCCGCCGCGGCGGCCGGCAGCATCGAGGCCGGGATGGGCGGCATGGGCGACAGCGGACTCGGCAGACGCCACGGCGCGGAGGGGATCCGCAAGTACACCGAGAGCCAGACGGTCGCCACGCAGCGGCTCCTTCCGCTCGGACCGACGAAGCCGGGGGAGAGCGGCGTACGGAGTTTCGTCCGCCGCGCCAACGGACAGCTGGCCCTGCTCCGCAAGCTCGGTGTCCGGTGAGCCGCGGCCCCTCGCCCGTGGGCGAGTGGTGGAACGCCCTGCGCGCGGCGCCGGGGCCGGTCGACACCGGTGAACTCGACGCCCTGTGGGCGGAGTTGGAGACAGTCGACGCGGAGTCGATCCTCGGCTCCTGGCGCGGTTTCGCCTTCCTGACCGGCCATCCCATCGAGAAGGTGCTGGCGGCCAGCCGGTGGCACGGCAAGCGGTTCGACGCGCTCGACGACGCGAAACCGCTGATCTGCCGGGCCGAGGACGGCAGCCTCTACTCCGACACCAAGGCGGGCCGCGGCGAGGCCACGCTGTGGAACGTCGAGTTCCGCGGGGAGGTGACCGCCACGATGGTCTACGACGGCATGGCCGTGCTCGACCACTTCAAGCGCGTGGACGACGACACCCTCATGGGCGTGATGAACGGCAGACCCGCGGTCGTGCTCGCGGGCGGCCGTCACTTCTACTTCGGCCTGGAGCGCGAATCCGGGCCGGGGAGTGAGTCCGGGCCGGAGAGCGGCGTGTCCGGTCCGGTGCAGGGGTGAGGGCCTCGGTGCTCCTCTCCCGCGGCCCCGGAGACAGCGAGATCGTCGAGGCCGAACTGGACGATCCGCGCCCGCACGAGGTGATCGTCCGGATCGAGGCGGTCGGCGTCTGCCACACCGACCTCGTCACCCGGAAGGCGCTCGGGGAGCGGCCCGCCGTGCTCGGCCACGAGGGATGCGGCGTCGTGGAGCGATCGGGCACCGCGGTCGACACCCTCGGTGTGGGGGACCGGGTCGTGATCTCCTTCGCGTCCTGCGGCAGCTGCGAGCAGTGCCGGGCCCGCCATCCCGCGTACTGCGACCGGGCGACCGCGCTCAACGGATCGGGGCGACGGCCCGACGGGTCACCGACGATCCGGGTCGGCGGCAGCCCGGTGTTCGGCGCCTACTTCGGGCAGTCGTCGTTCGCCACCGCCGCTCTGGCGGACGCCCGCTCGTGCGTCCCGGTCGGCGACGTGCCCCCGGAGGTCGCCGCCCCGCTGGGCTGCGGATTCCTGACCGGAGCGGGCGCGGTCCTCAACGTCCTGCGGCCCGGCCCGGGCGACCGGCTCCTCGTGGTGGGCGCCGGCGCGGTCGGCACCGCGGCCGTCCTGACCGCCCTGTCCGAAGGCGCCGAGGTCGTGGTGGCGGAGCCCGTCGCCGCGCGCCGCGCACTCGCCGTCCGCTGCGGCGCGAGCGCCGTCGCCTCCCTCGACGACCCCCTTGCGCCCGTGACCCATGCGCTCGACACCACGGGCAGACCCGAGGTGCCGGCACGCGCACTGGCTCTGCTGCGCCCCCGCGGAACGCTGGCCGTCGTCGGCCTCGGACCCGCCACGGCCGCCATCGACGTGCGTGACCTGATGCTGCGCGGGCTCCAGCTGCGCGGCTGCGTCGAAGGAGATGCCGAACCGACTCTGCACATACCGGAACTGATGCGCCGTCACGCACAGGGGCGGCTGCCGCTCGACGAGCTGGTGACCACGTACGCCCTGGACGAGTTTGAGCAGGCGGTCGCCGACCAGCGGTCCGGCCGGACGCTGAAACCCGTACTCCTCCCGAACCGATCGGAGTCCTGATGGCCCGTACGATCTCCGCCGAACGCTCGCTCTACGAGGACGACCACGAACTCCTGCGCGAGACGGTCCGCACCTTCGCCGACAAGCACGCCGCGCCGCACGCCGAGCGGTGGCGGGCCGAGGGGAAGGTCGACCGCGAACTCTTCCAGGAGGCCGCCCGGGCCGGGATCCTCGGCTTCAACATCCCCGAGGAGTACGGCGGCGGCGGTGTCACCGACTTCCGCTTCAACGCGGTGATCGGCGAGGAGTTCTCCCGCCATCCCGCCTCGGACGGCCTCGCCGGGGTGGGGCTCTCCAACGACATCGTCGTGCCCTACTTCACCGACTTGACCGACGACGCGCAGAAGGCCCGCTGGCTGCCCGGCATCGCGGCAGGGACGCTGATCGTCGCCGTCGCGATGACCGAGCCCGGTACCGGGAGCGACCTCGCCGGCATCGCCACCACCGCGGTCCGCGACGGCGACGACTACGTCGTCAACGGCAGCAAGGTCTTCATCTCCAACGGCCAGAACGCCGACCTGGTCGTCACCGCCGTACGCACCGGCCCGGACCGCCACGGCGGGCTCAGCCTGCTGGTCATCGAGGCCGACCGGCCCGGCTTCGCGCGCGGCCGCAACCTGGAGAAGGTCGGCCTGCACGCCCAGGACACCAGCGAACTGTTCTTCCAGGACGTCCGGGTGCCGGCCGCCAACCTGCTCGGCGAGGAGGGGGCCGGCTTCAAGGACCTGATGCGCAATCTGCCGCAGGAGCGCATCTCGATCGCCGCCAACGCCGTGGCGTCGATGGAGGGCGTCCTCGAGCGGACCGTGGAGTACGTCAGGGAGCGCAAGGCGTTCGGACGGACCGTCGGCTCCTTCCAGAACACGCGTTTCGAGCTGGCCGACATGGTCACCACCGCCCGCGTCGGCCGTGCCTACCTCGACGACCTGCTCGCCCGGCACTCCCGCGGCGAACTGAGCGCCGTGGACGCCGCGGCGGCGAAGTTCTGGGCCACGGAGCACTACGTCGACATCGTCGGACGCTGTCTGCAACTGCACGGCGCCTACGGCTACATGCGCGAGTACCGCATCGCCCACGACTATCTCGACTCGCGTATCACCACCATCTACGGGGGCACCACGGAGATCATGAAGGAGATCGTCGCCCGCGACCTGGGCCTGTAGCCGTGCCGGCTGTGCTCAGTCGAAGCGCAGGCTCCCGGTCCGCTCCCGCTTGAACTCGAAGAAGTCCGGGTGCCCGGCGAGCGTGCGGACGGCGTCGAAGAGCCGGGCCGCCTGCTCGCCGCGGGGGATGCTGTTGAGCACAGGACCGAAGAAGGCCGTGCCGTCGATGTGCAGGGTGGGCGTGCCGACGTAGCGGTCCGACGCGGGATCCTTGCCCGCGTCGTGGCTGCGCCGCAGAGCGGCGTCGTGGTCGGTCGAGCCGGCCGCGTCCGCCAGGGCCGCGGGCAGCCCGAGCTCGGCCGGAGCGTCCGCGGCGACCGCGTCGAAGTCCTTCTCGCCGTGCGTGTGGATGCGGGTGCCGAAGGCGGTGTAGAGGTCGCGCAGCACATCGGGGGAGTGCTGCTCGGATGCGGCGACGGCGACGCGGACCAGGCCGATCGACCGGTCGACGAGATCGCGGTACCACTCGGGCAGTTCGTTTCCCTCGTTGTGCAGGTAGAGGCTCATGGCATGGAAGCGGACGTCGAGGTCGCGCAGCGGCTCCACCTCGAGGATCCACCGTGAGGTGATCCAGGCGAACGGGCAGACGGGGTCGAAGTAGAAGTCGACTCGGGTCTTGGTCATGGCTTCAGGCTAGGCAGCCAATGGCCCGTCGCTGCGGGCCAATCACGCCCGGGCTTCACGGGCCACTTCACACCCGGGCAGGCGGTCATTCCGGCCCTGGAGCCCGCACCGCGCGTCCCACCTCGGCGCGCAGCGCGACGAACTCCGGCAGGCCGCGCGTCGCGATCTGGTCGCGTTTCGGGGGGAGTCCGACCGGCAGGTCGAGGGCGACGCGGGAGCCGGGGCCGGGGGAGAGGACGACCACGCGGTCACCGACGTAGACGCTCTCGTCGATGTCGTGCGTGACGAACACGATCGTCGTGCCGTCGGTGCGGTGGACGTCCAGGAGGAGGTCCTCCAGGTCCTCGCGCGCCTGCGCGTCCAGCGAGCCGAACGGCTCGTCCATCAGCAGCAGCGCGGGCCGGACGACCAGCGCGCGGGCGATGGCGACCCGCTGCTGCATGCCGCCGGAGAGCTGCCAGGGGTGGCGGCGCGCGGCGTCGAGCAGGCCGACCCGGTCCAGGATGCGTTCGGCCTCGTCCCGCCGTTCGGCCCGGCGCAGACCCTGGCGGCGCAGCGGCAGCGCCACGTTGTCGCGGACCGTGAGCCACGGCAGCAGGGAGCGGCCGTAGTCCTGGAAGACGACCGCGAGCCGCTCCGGGACGCCGGTGACCGGGGTGCCGTCGACGGTGACCGTGCCCGCGCGCGCGGGCAGCAGCCCGGCGATCGTGCGCAGCAGCGTGGACTTGCCGCAGCCCGACGGGCCGACGACGCACAGGAGTTGACCGTCCGGCACGGCCAGGTCCACCTCGTGCAGGACGTGGTGGTCGCCGTAGTACTGGCTCACGGAGTCGATGCGCAGCATGCGGGGGCTCACCCGGCCCACGGTTCGTACAGCACGCCTTCGGTGCCGGTGACACGCAGGTGCAGCAGGTGGGGACCGTCGTCGTCGCCGGGCCGCGTCACCGCGCGGTCCAGGGCCTTGTCGAGGTCGGCCGGCCGGTCCGCGTGGCCGGCCGCGCAGCCGAACGCCTCGGCGAGCCGGGCGAACTCGATGCCGCCGAGTTCCGTGCCGGGCACCGGGTCGATGCCGAGGCGCCGGCCGAGCGCGCTCACCGCGCCGTAGCCGCCGTTGTCGAGCACCACGAAGGTGACCGGGGCCCGGTGCCGGGCCGCCGTCCACAGCGCCTGCACCGAATAGAGTGCCGACCCGTCACCCAGTACGCACACCACGCGCCGCATGTCGGCGAGCGCGCGGCCGACGGCCAGCGGCAGGCCCCAGCCGAGGGCGCCGCTGCCCGCGGTCAGGAACCCGCCCGGCAGATCGACCGGCATGCGCGCGTGCAGTGCGTCCCGGTGGCTGGGGGCCTCCTCGACGAGCACCCGGTCGCGGGGCAGGATCCGGTGCAGTCGGTCAAGGACGAGTTCGGGTGTGAGGTGGTCGCCCGCGCTCACCGCCTCCGGTGGTCTGCGGGGCGCCGGAGGTGTCCGGCCCGATGCGCGTACCAGGCCGATGAGTTGGGTCAGGGCGGGCCGCACCGTGGTGACCAGGCTCGTACCGGTGGGGAGCCACGCCGCCTGGGCCGGGTCGCAGTCCAGGTGGAAGAGGTCGGTGCCCGGCGCCAGCGGTGGGCTGTCGTCCGCCACGTGGTACGTGAACACGGGCGTCCCGAGCGCCACCACCACGTCGTACGGCGCGAGGCGCGCGGCCAACTGTCCCGCCACCGGCGGCAGGAAGCCCTGGAAGAGCGGATGCGACTCGGGGAAGCCGGAGCGGCCCGAGAGCGGGCTGATCCAGACCCCGGCCCGGATCCGCTCGGCGAGCGCGAGCGCCTCGGGCAGCGCGGCTTCGTCCTCCACGCCCTGGCCGATCACGAGGGCGGGGCGCGCGCAGGTGTCGAGGCGGGTGGCGAGCGCGGCCAGGGCGTCCGGGGCGGCGGTGAATCCGG
This sequence comes from Streptomyces kunmingensis, assembly GCF_039533535.1. Taxonomy (NCBI): domain Bacteria; kingdom Bacillati; phylum Actinomycetota; class Actinomycetes; order Kitasatosporales; family Streptomycetaceae; genus Streptomyces; species Streptomyces kunmingensis. The sequence continues at coordinate 364,595 of NZ_BAAATS010000006.1, read as the reverse complement.
CGTGTACGGCGCGGGGTTCGACCGGTTCGGCCGGCCGGTCCCAGTCGTCCTCGGGCACGGAGACGAACACTGGCCCGCGCGGATGCGTCATCGCCACGCGGTGCGCCTCGGCGAGGACGGCCGGGACATCGGCGGCGCGTTCGGGCTGCCGGGCGAACTTGACGTACGGGCGCGGGAACTGCGCGGGCTCGTCGGCGCCGAGGAACGGTCGCAGCTGGAGCAGGGAGCGCGCCTGCTGACCGGCGACGATCACCAGCGGCACGCGGTCGCGGTACGCGTTGAAGACGGCGCCCAGCGCGTGCCCGACACCGCCCGCGGAGTGCAGGCTGACGACGGCGGCACGGCCCGTACCCAGGGCGTGTCCCGCGGCCATGGCCACGGCCGTGGACTCCTGAAGGCCGAGGATGTACGTGAAGTCGTCCGGCCAGTCGCGGAACATGCACAGCTCGGTGGAGCCCGGGTTGCCGAAGACGGTGGTCATGCCGGTGGAGCGCAGCAGCCGGACGACGGCTTCCCGGACCGTGGTCGTCGTGGCCCTCTTCCTACTGGTCATGCCGTCTCCCTGGGTTCAGCAGGCGCCTCTCGACTGCCAGCAGGCCGGTGTTGAGCAGGTAACCGAGGACGCCGAGCAGGGCCAGTGCCGCCCACACGGTGAGCAGGTCGGAGCGGGACTGGGCGTCGGTGAGGGTGAAGCCGATGCCGTTCTCGGTGCCCGGCAGCAGCTCCGAGAAGACCATGAGGATCAGTGCGAGGGAGAGGCTGAGCCGCAGCCCCGCGAAGATGCGGGGCAGCGCCGACGGCACGATCACGTATCCGAGCCGTTCGGCCGGGGTGAGTCGCAGGACGGCGGCGACCTCCAGACGCAGCGGATCGGTGTTGCGGGCGCCCTCGGCGGTGTTGATGAGCACCGGCCAAACGGCGCTGAACACGATCGACGTGACCTGCATCGGCGTCCCGAAGTCGAGGACCACGACGAAGACGGGGACCAGGGCGGGCGGCGGAACGGCCCGCGCGAACTGCAGCACCGGGTCGCACAGCGCGTACGCCCGCCGGGAGCGGCCGATGGCGATGCCGAGCGCGATCCCGACGGCGGTGGCGAGCAGGAACCCGGCCGCCATCCGGCCGAGGCTCGGGCCGATGGTGTCGAGCGCGGCGTCCGTGAGGAACAGCCGGCCGCCCGGGCCGCTGAACCACAGGTCGTAGGCGTGGCGCCCGATGCGCGAGGGCGGCGGGAAGAAGACGCTGTCGCGGGCGCGGGCCGCCAGCTCCCAGGCGCCCAGGGCAAGGGCGAGGACCGGCCAGCGCAGCAGGTCGCCGAGCGCGTCCCCGGCCTTGGGCCACCGGGTCACCTTCGCGCCGTGCGCGTTCCCGTCCTTCGGCGACCGAGTCGCCTCCGCGCCGCGTGCGTTCGCGTCCCCCGGTGGCCCGGTCACCTGCGCGCCGCCTGCCGCTCGGGTGTCCACGGGAACAAGCGCCGCTCCGTCCACACCAGTACACCGTTGATGACCAGGCCGAGCGCGCCGGCCCACACCACGCCCGCGAGGACGTCCCGGCTGCCTGCCGTGGCCAGTTGGGCCTGCGCGATGAAGATGCCGAGGCCCTCACCGAAGCCGGACAACAGCTCCGTGGCGACGGCGACGACGAGCGCGACGGCCGCCGAGATACGGATGCCGGCGGCGATGAACGGTGCCGCGCCGACCAGTTCGACGCGCAGCAGCACCGCGGCCCGGCCGAAGCCGAAGGCACGCAGCGTGTCCTTGGCCAGCGGCTCGCTCTCGCCGAGCCCGTACATCGTGTTGAACAGGATCGGCCACACCGAGGCGTACGTGACCAGCGCGACCTCGGTCTCGGTCCCGGAGCCGAGGAGCAGCGACACCAGCGGGATCAACGCCACGGACGGCAACGGCCGCAGGAACTCCACGATCGCGCGCACCGCCGCGTCGACGACGGGCACGCTCCCGAGCAGCAGCCCCGCCGGGACGGCGATCGCGCACGCGAGGGCGAGGCCCAGCGCCCAGGAGCGGGTGGTGGCGGCGACCCCGTCGAGGAACGCGGAGTCGCCCGCCAGTTCCACGGCGCGGGCAAGGATCTCGGAGGCCGGCGGGAGATAGGTGCGCCGCACGATCCCCGACCGTGGAACCGCCTCGCACACACCGAAGGCCAGCAGCACGCCGAGGACGCCTTGCCCGACGTCCCGACGGCCGCGCCGGCTCACTTCACCAGCAACGTCGACGGATCGAGAGGCTTCTTCAACAGCCCCTGCGCGCGCATGAGTTCAGTGAGCCGACGTAGCCGGCCAGGGTCCGCGGCGGCCGGATACGCGGGCAGGCCCATCGATGTGGCCTGCGCGGCCGTGACCTTGGTGTACTTCGGCAGCTCGGCGCGGACGGCCGCCGGGTCCCGGGCCGCGATCCTCGACGCGGCCTCGATCGCGCGCCGGAACTTGGCGGCGGTCTCCGGATGCTTCTGCGTGTACTGCGCCGTGGTGACGTATCCGCTGATGGGCAGTGCCCGGACGGGGCTCGCGCCTCCGTCGAGGAGCACCCGGGCCTGCAGATCCTCCTGGATCGCGCTGTCGAACGGCTCGACGGCGTGCACCGCGTCGGTCTGGCCCCGTTCGAGGGCGGGCCCCATCTGCGGGAACGCGATCTGCCGGTACTCGGGTCGGCCGACGCCCTGCTCGTCGAGGATCGCGTTCAGGGTCAGCGTCTGGATGTTGTTGAGGATGTTGACCGCGACCTTCTTCCCCTTGAGGTCGGCCGGGCTCTTGATGGGGGAGTCCTTCGGCACCAGCACATCCATCATGTGCGGGGCGGTCCGAACCCCCTCCGCGAGGATGCGTACGTCGAGGGTTCTCTTCTCGTACGCCTGCAAGAAGGTCACGTAGTTGGCGCTCGCGATGACGTCGACCTGGCCCTTGGCCAGCGCGGGCAGGGCCTGGAGACTCTGCTGCACGGGCTGGATGGTCACCTCCAGCCCCTCCTTCTCGAACAGGCCGCGGTCCCGGGCGATGTACAGCGCTGCGGAGTCCGTCAACGGCAGTGCGGCGACGGTGACATGAGAGTCGTGCTCGCCGCCGGAACTTTCCGGCTCATTGTCCCCGCACGCGGTGAGCAGCAGGGCGAGCACGGCTGTGGCCACCGCCGCCCCACGTGTTCTGGTCCGTACCTGACGTAACGTCACAACCCTGTGCTTAGCAGCTACTTGAGGGTGATCGCCACACTTGGATGGATACTTGGCGGATCCTTGCAAGAAAATGGGGAGCCATGGTGGCGCGAACCGCGGCGCTGCCCCCAGGATGCGAACATGCCCGAGCCAACGTCAGCATCCGCAGCAGCGTCCGGTTCCTCGCCGGCGTCCGTTCTCGGCGCCCTGGTGGCCGGGTTGCAGAGCGGCGCGATCGATGTCGTCGACCTCACCGCGCCGCTGTCCTCCGCCACCCCGGTGCTGCGTCTGCCTCCCGCGTTCGGGCAGACCGCGCGGTTCGAGCTGGAGGAGATCAGCCGGTACGACGAGCGGGGGCCCGCCTGGTACTGGAACAACTTCCGCAGCGGCGAGCACACCGGCACCCACTTCGACGCGCCCAACCACTGGTTCACCGGCAAGGATCTCGCCGACGTCGCCTCGGTGCCCGCCCGCCGGCTCGTGGCGCCCGCCGCGGTGCTCGATGTGACCGACGAGGCCGCCAAGGACCCGAACTTCCTCGTCGAGGTGGAGCACATCCAGGCTTGGCAGCACCGGTACGGGGCGCTGCCCGACGGCGGGTGGCTGCTGGTGCGGACGGGGTGGAGCAGCAGGTCGTACGCCCAGGAACCGTTCCTCAACGCCGACGAGGACGGGCCGCACACGCCGGGCCTGTCCGCCGAGTGCGCCCGCTGGGTGGCCGAGGAGACGCCGGTCATCGGGCTCGGGGTGGAGACGGTGGGCACCGACGCAGGGCGGGCGCACGCGTTCGAGCCGGCGTTCCCCTGTCACTCGTACCTGATGGGCAGCGGCAAGTACGGGCTGACACAGTTGCAGAACCTGGCCGAGCTGCCGCCGACGGGAGCCGTCCTGATCGCGGGGCCGCTGCCCATCGTCTCGGGCTCGGGGGCACCGGCCCGGGTCCTCGCGCTCGTCGAACGGGCGGGTGAGCCGTCATGAAGGTCGCCGAAGCGGTCGGGCGGGCGCTCGTCGCGTCGGGGATCGGCCAGGTGTTCGGCGTGGTCGGCTCGGGCAACTTCCATGTCACCAACGCGATGGTGGCGGCCGGAGCGAGCTTCGTCGCGACCCGCCACGAAGGCGGCGCCGCCACCATGGCCGACGCGTACAGCAGGGTGCGGGGCGACGTGGCCGCGGTCAGCGTGCACCAGGGATGCGGGTTCACGAACGCGCTCACCGGCATCGGCGAGGCCGCCAAGAGCCGCACGCCGCTCGTCGTCGTCGCGGCGGAGGCCACACAGCCCCGCTCCAACTTCGCTGTCGACCAGGCGGCGTTGGCGCAGGCGGTCGGTGCCAGGACCACCCGCGTGACGTCCGCGGCGGACGCCGTCGCCCAGGCGTGCGCCGCCGTGCGCATCGCCGTCCACGAACGCCGCACCGTCGTCCTCAACCTCCCGCTGGACGTCCAGGCCGAATCGGTGCCCGACTCGGTCCACTCCCTGGCCGCCGTCGCGCCGCCGGCCGCGCGGCCCGCCGTCGAGCCCGCCGAGGCCGACGTCGCGGCGCTCGCCGAACTCCTCGCGCGGGCCGAACGCCCGGTCTTCATCGCCGGACGCGGCGCGCGCGGCCCCGACTGCCGCCGGTCGCTGGAGGCACTCGCCGAACGCTGCGGCGCGCTCCTCGCGACCTCCGCGGTGGCCCGCGGCCTGTTCGAGGGCAACCCCTGGTCGCTCGATGTGGCGGGCGGCTTCTCGTCGCCGCTCGCGGCCGAGTTGATGCAGGGCGCCGATGTGCTCGTCGCCTGGGGCTGCTCGCTCACCATGTGGACGACGCGGCACGGCCGGCTCATCGGCCCCGGCACACGCCTCGTCCAGGTCGACGACGACCCCGCGGCGCTCGGCGCGCACCGCCCCGTCGACCTCGGGATCACCGGCGACGTCCGTACCACGGCGGACGCGACGCGCGCGGTGCTCGGGGACCGCGGCGGGCCCGGCCACCGGACGCCGGAGACCGGCGACGCCCTCGCCGCGCGCCTGCGGTGGCGCGACATCCCGTACGACGACACCGGCACCCGGGACCGCATCGACCCGCGCACGCTCAGCATCGCCCTGGACGCCATCCTGCCCGCGCAGCGCGTCATCGGCGTCGACTCGGGCAACTTCATGGGTCACCCGACCATGTACCTGTCCGTCCCCGACGAGCAGGGACTCTGCTTCACCCAGGCGTTCCAGTCGATCGGCCTCGGCCTCGCCACCACGATCGGCGCGGCCCTGGCCCGCCCGGACCGCCTCGCGGTGGCCGCGCTCGGCGACGGCGGGATGCTGATGAGCGCCGTCGAACTCGACACGGTGCGACGGATCGGCCTGCCCATGGTGATCGTGGTCTACAACGACGACGCGTACGGGGCGGAGGTGCACCACTTCGGACCCGACGGATTCCCGCTCGGCACGGTCGAGTTCCCGCCCACCGACATCGCCGCCGTGGCCCGCGGCTACGGCTTCGAAGCGGTGACTGTACGGACACCCGCGGACCTCAAGGCCGTGGAGGACTGGGTCGCGGGCGCGCGGTCGGCGCCGCTGCTCATCGACGCGAAGGTGGTGCGCGAGCACGGTTCCTGGTGGCTGGAGGAGGCGTTCCGGGGGCATTAGGGCGTGTCCGACCTGCTTTTCTGGTGCGCACCCTCTGTACGGATCCCGTTCGCCCGTTGTACGAATTCTCCGTATGTGATGATCCCGAATGCGCATCGTCCGGGTGGTGGCTGACAACGTTGTCGGTTTCAGTGGGCTGCCTAGCCGTGCGCGTGTACCGCGACGCTGGAGAGATTCCGTGCCCATGAGACTGACGAAACGTAGAAGACCGAGACCCCGCGCGGCCGTCGCCGTGCTGCTGGCCGGAGCGCTCGGCCTCGGCGCGCTGACGGCCGGCGGCGGGAGCGCCGCGGCGGCGCCCGTCGCGGAGCGGTCCTCGGGGGCGTCCGGCGGCACGGACTACACCGCGCTCGTCGATCCCTTCGTGTCGACCGCCGGCGACGACGGCAACGACCTGCCGGGCGCCCAGGCCCCGCACAGTCTGGCCAAGGTCAACCCGATGACCACGCCCGACCGCAACCACAGCGGATATGACTACAACGAGGACCACATCGCGGGGTTCACCGCCACGAACCTCGACGGCGTCGGCGGCTCGGGCGGCGGCGGTGACCTGCTCGTCGTCCCGACCTCGCAGACGTACGACAGCCGTCCCGCGACCAGCAGTTACGCGCACGCGTACAGCCACGACGACGAGACCGCGACGCCCGGCTCCTACCAGGTGGGTCTCGCTTCCCCCGCCGGGACCATCGACGCCGAGATGACGGCGACGACGCGTACGGCGCTGGAGCGGTACCGCTTCCCCGCCGGATCCGACCCGAAGCTCGTCCTCGACCTCGCCAACAACTTCACCAGCCGCACCCGCGCCACCCTGGAAACGAAGAAGCTGCCGGACGGGACCACCGCGATCAGCGGGATCATCGCCGGGTCGTTCAACGGCGCCTCGTACCGGATGTACTACCACGCCACCACGAACGTCCCGGTGACCTCACTGCGGACCTGGGGCGACAAGGGGCAGTTGAGCGACGCGACCACGCAGGACGGCACCGACACCGGCGCCGTCCTCGCGTTCGACGCGGCCGACCGGGACGACATCGAACTGCGGATCACCCTGTCGCCGATCAGCGCCGAACAGGCCGTGACCGACCAGGACCACGAGGTCGGCGACCTCACCTTCGACCAGGCACGCGCGCAGACCAGGGCCGACTGGAACCGCGCGCTCGGCGCCGTCGCCGTCAAGGCGTCCAAGAAGTCCGACCCGGACTCGACGCTGGTCAAGCAGTTCTACACGCACCTGTACCGCATGTACGCGCTGCCCGTGAACGCCACCAGCACCAGCGGGACGTACCGCGGCGTGGACGGCGCGGTGCACAAGGCGAACGGCTTCACCTACTACGACGGCTGGTCGTCCTGGGACGACTTCCGCAAGTTCTCCGTCGAGGCGTACATCGACCCGGCCACCTACCGGGACATGGTCCAGTCGGCCATCATCCTCTTCGCCGACGCCCGCGCCTCCGGCAAGAGCCTCGGCAGCCTCACGCACTCGGTGCCGACCGTGCGCTGGGAGCGCCTGCCCGTCGTGATCGCCGACGCGCTCTCGAAGGGGTACGACGGCTTCGACCGGCTCGACGAGGCGTACCCCGCGCTGAAGTCCTACACCGGCCACTACACCGGGGAGCAGCTGCGGCAGGGGTACATCGCGGGGGACCCCGGCACGACCGTCCAGCGCGGCTACGACCAGTGGGCCCTGTCCATCGTCGCCGACGCGCTCGGCAAGGACGCGGACGCCGAGGAACTGCGCAAGCAGGCGACCATGGCGACCGACAACCTCGTCAAGTCCGGTGCATGGACCGCCGCCGACGGGACCGAGGTCGGACTGCTCACCCCGCGCGACGGCGACGGCAAGTGGCAGAGCGTCGACTACGAGAAGTTCGAAGAAGCCAAGCTCTACCAGGGCACCCTCTGGCAGTACCACTGGTACGACGCCTACGACATGGGCGGCCTCATCGAGGCCATGGGCGGCGAGAAGGCCGGCAAGGCAGCGGTGCTGCACATGTTCGGCGAGGACTCCGACGCCGACGCTGACGATGGATCGACCATGCTGCACTCGAACGCCAACGAGATCGATCTACAGGCCCCCTACCTCTTCAACTACGTCGGCGAGCCGAGCCTGACGCAGAAGTGGGTGCGCTCCATCTACACGGGCGAGACCTGGAACCGGTACATCGCGACGGGTTCCACGGGTGAAGTCCCCAGCTCCGGTGGCGAGTTCCGGCCGCCGGTGAAGACCAAGGTCTACAAGCTCGCCCCGGACGGCTTCCTGCCGACCATGGACAACGACGCGGGCACCATGTCGACCATGTTCGTCGCCGCCGCCCTCGGACTGTTCCCGGTGACCGCCGGATCGAGCCAGTTCCAGATCGGCAGCCCGTTCTTCGAGTCCACGACCATCACCTACGCCAACGGCACCACGTTCTCGGTGAACGCCGACGGGGTGTCGCCCAGCAACTACTACGTGCAGCACGCCACTTACAACGGCAAGCGGTTCGGCAACACGTGGCTCGACTACACGCAGATCATCGGTGGCGGCACCCTCGACTTCACCATGGGCTCCAAGCCCTCGTCGTGGGGCGCCGACACGAAGCCCGCCTACTCGCTGAACACCGACACGGGCACCCCGGGCGGCGGTGACACGGACAAGAGCAAGACGGTTCTCTCGGCCCGCCCGGACACCGTCGCCACCGCCGCGGACGGCACCGTCAAGGGCTCCCTCGCACTCACCCTGACCGGCAAGGCGTCGTTCGTCGCGCGCAGGGGCACCAGCCTCACCCGCACCGGGGCCGCGACCGTCACCGGCCTCCCGGACGGTGTCACCGCGGATCTCGAGGTCGCCGGCTCACGCAAGGCGACGCTCACGCTCAAGGGCAGCACGAAGACCGACGTACGGTTCGGACTCACCTTCCGCGACGCGGCCTTCGCCCACAAGGTGCCGGCCTCCACCGTGACCGGCACCGGCATATCGGTGACCGACCCGTTCGTCGTCTCCGCCGCCGCAGTACAGCGGGCGACGCTCAACTCGCTGGTCGAGCAAGCCTTGTTGGTGCGCCCTGGCAGTTACTCCGACGGCTCGTACGGGCTGTTCAAGGCGGCGCTCGAACGTGCGCGGACCGTCCTCGCGGACACCGCGTCCGCCACGGGCACGCTCATGGCCGCGCACGACGCGCTGCGGTCCGCCGTCGACGCGCTCACCCTCGACGAGGGCGGCTACGCCGTCCTCCAGGCCGAGGACCCCGACCGGATGGAGGGCCCCAGCCTGATGAAGGAGGCCTATTACTCGGACGGCGACCTCGGCGGCGTCACCGAAGGGGCCTGGGAGCAGTACACGGGCCTCGACTTCGGCGGCGTCACCCCGCGCAGCGTCTCCGTGCGCTACGCCAACTCGCAGGCCGCGACCGCCGCCCCCAGCAGCGTCGACATCCACGCCGGTGACGCCGACGGCCCCGTCGTCGCCACCGTCAAGCTCCCCGGAACGGGCGCCTGGTCGAACTACACCACCGTTCAGGCCGCCGTCACCGACGCGCAGGCGCTCCTCGACGCGGGCGGCGCGACGATGGTGTTCCACGCCCCGTCCGGGCAGCAGTGGGTGTCGAACTTCGACTGGTACCAGTTCTCGCCGTACGACCTCCCGTCGTCCGGCACGACCACGACGCTCGCCACCCTGACCGCGCCCAACACCACTACGATCGGCGGCGGTTCGTCCGCGCTGAAGCTCTCGAACGGCATCTTCGAGAACGTGACCGATGGCGCGTGGGCCGAGTGGCGGAACACCGCTCTCGGTGACGGCGCCGACACCGTCGCCATCAGCTACGACAAGCCCCGCTCCCGCGCGGCGTCGGACTCGCACATCGAACTGCGCCTCGGAAAGAAGGACGGCCCGGCCGTCGCCGACATCCCCCTCGACTACACCGGTTCGGGCTGGGGAACCGTCGCCACCACGAGTGTGCCGCTCGACCCGGGCGTCTTCGCCGGCGCCCAGGACGTGTACGCCGTCTTCGCCTCCAGCACCCAGACCGACGCGCAGCCGTACGTGGCCAACGTCCACTCGCTGACCCTGACGCGCAGCGCCGACACCCCGGCGGGATTCGACGCCACGGCCTGGAGGGCGAACAGCGGCGGCGGGCTCAAGAGCGAGACGCCCGCCTGGAGCGACGCCGGGTCCGCCACCTCGCTCGGCGGCACCTACGACAAGGCCTGGCTCGACTACGGCGACATCGACTTCGGCATCCGGCCGAAGAACACCGTCACCCTCACCTACGTCAACAACTCGGCGCGCTGCGGCACCGGTTCGGCCGTCGAGGTCTACCTGGACAGCTTCGACAAGGACACGCCGGGAACCCCGTACGCGACCGTCCCGCTGCCGGTCACCGGCTCCTCCTGGAGCTCAGGAGGGACGACCAGCCTGACCCTGCCGAAGGCGGTCACCGGCAAGCACGCCGTCCACCTGCGCCTGACGACGACCGCGGACTCCTCGCACCCGTACGTCGCCAACCTGGGCCGAGTCACCTTCAGCCACGTCGAGGCCCCCGCCGAGACGGACCTGACCGCCCTGCGCAAGGCCGTTGAGAGTTACGAGGGCCTGTCCGGCGACGCGGACCGGTACGGCACCATCGACTTCGCGGTGTACCAGCGCGAACTCGCCGCCGCCCGCGCCCTCCTCGCCGCCGACGACGCCACCCAGCTCGAAGCCGACACACGGACCCGGAGCCTCACCCTCGCCGCCAAGCAGCTGACGCCTCTGCCGAGGCTGCGACTGGAGAACCTGGTCACCACCGCTTCGGCCGTCGACAAGGGCCGCTACACGGACGCCTCGTGGGCGAAGTTCACCGACGCGCTCAGCAAGGCGAAGACCGCCGTCGCGGACGACGCGGCGACGGACAAGACCCTCACCGCACGGTACGAGACCCTCGACCGCGCCCGGTCCGCGCTCACCTTGAAGCGCAAGACGGTACCCGCCGCGCCCGACGCGGTGTCGGCGACCTCCTCCGGCACCAGCGTGACGGTCGCCTGGTCCGCCCCGAAGGACGACGGCGGCTCACCGGTCACCGGCTACGAGATCACCCTCGGCGACGGCCACCAGGTCACGATCGATGATCCGGACAGCCGCAGCACCACCTTCACCATGCTGAAGGCAGGCACCTCGTACAAGGCGCGCGTCCGCGCCGTGAACACCCGTGGTGCCTCGGCCCCCAGCGCCGCCACCCAGCCCGTGATCGCAGGCGACAGCAGGCCGCAGGCGCCGACCGTGACCCGTGTGGTCACCGACGGCAAGCAGGTCCGGGTGGCCTGGCGGCCCGCCGCTGACGGCGGCTTCCCCGTCATCGGCTACACCGTGACGCTCGACAACGGCACCACCGCGCACGTGCCCGCCACCATGGACACCGCGCTGCTCACGACCGGGGGCCGGAGCACAGCGAAGACCCACACCGCCACCGTGACGGCGGTGACCCTGGCCGGGACGTCCTCGGCCGCCACAGAGGCCGCCGCCGCCCCGGCCGCGGCAGACCCGGCCACGTACGAGCCGGCCCCGTTCCCCGACGACGTACTCAACGCGACCTACTCGTCCGACGCGTGGCCCAGGACCGACGACGGAGACGACTACTTCACCCACCTGCTCAGCGGTTTCGACGACCTCGGCGCCTCCACCCTCGGCGCCGACGCGAAGCTGCCCGAGGACGCCCCGGTCACCGCGGAGAACGACGAGATCGTCCTCGGCATCAACAACGCGGCGACGCAGAAGGAGGTCGACCGCGCCGAGACGGACGCCACCAACAGCGCCACCAACACGATGGGCGACGGCCTCGGTTCCCGGCTCGGCCAGATCTACCTGACCGCCCTCAAGGGCGGCGACCTGCCCAAGACCAGCGCCCTCTTCTCCCGAGTCACCAAGAACCTCGACACCCACGACGCGGCCAAGGAGCACTACAACTACCCGCGCCCGTACGTGCGTCTCGGGTTCGTCGGTGACGGCGGCCGCGTGTACGAGTCGCAGGACGGCTCCTACGCCGGACTCGCCACCAGCGGCTCCTACCCGAGCGGCCACACCTACAGCGGCTACGAGGCGGGGACCGTCCTCGCCACGCTGCTGCCCGAGCTGGCACCCTCGATCCTCGCGCGGACCTCGGAGTACGGGAACAACCGCCTGATCCTCGGGTTCCACTACCCGCTCGACGTCATGGGCGGCCGCATCGGCGCCCAGGCCACCGTCGCGCACCGGTGGGCTGACCCCGACTTCGAGAAGCTGCTGACGCAGGCCCACACCGAGATGGAGACCGTGCTGCTCGCGCGGTGCGAGAAGGAGGGCTACGGCTCCACCCTCACCGACTGCGCGGGCGACCCCTACGCCGGGCAGAGCACGGCGCAGCACATCGACACGTACACGCAGCGCCTGAGCTACGGGTTCTCCCGGACCGGCAAGGCAGGTCAGGCCGTCGAGACACCGGCCGACGCGGCGGCGCTGCTCATCACGGCCTTCCCCGGCCTCAGCACCGAGCAGCGGACGCAGATCCTGGAACAGACCGCGACCGACTCCGGGTACCCGCTCGACCTCACGGCCGGCGGCGAGGCGAGCTGGCAGCGGATCAACCTGGCGGCGGCCATGGCGGCGGACGTGCGCGTCGGCGCCGACGGATCGGTCACGGTGACCGACTTCCCGGACGCCACGAAGGCGAGCGCCGCCGACGCCTCCGCCCTCACCGTGGGCGGCACCGCGATCGACGGGTTCGACCCGGACGTGTCCACGTACGTCGTGGACTGGCCGAAGAACGCGCGGATCCCGGCCGTCGGCGCTGTGACGGCCGAGTCGGGCGCTCGGGTGAAGGTGACCGAGGGGAGCGACGTCCTCTCGTCGAAGGGGGCGCGCTTCACCGCCCGCACGATCAAGGTCACCTCGGCCAACGGCGCCGTCACCCGGACCTACACGGTCGGCTTCCACCGCACGGACCGCGACCACCGGCCGACCGCGGCCGGCGGCCACGACCACGACGCCGGTACGGGCGGACCCGGCCGGTGGACCTCCTCCGTTCCGTGGAACGGCCAGGGCCACAACTCCGGCTCCGGAGGCGGCGGGACGGAACTCTGGTCCCCGGCCGGGGAGTGGGCCCAGACCCGGGGCACATCCTGGGCAGGCGCCATGAACTGACCATCGGCTCCGCACTCGGCCCTGCCGTGCCCTTCGGGGCGCGGCAGGGCCTTTTTCCGCACCTCGGGCCTCCGGCGAGCAGCCGTTGAGCCGATCGGCCCGAGGACCTGGCCGATCGGCCGACGCGGCGGCGCGGGGCGCGCGCCTAGCGTTGTTCCCGCCAAGCCACCGCAGGTCGAGGGGATGACGATGGATCAGCTGAGGACGAGCCGAGCGGACACCGACGACACGGCCGTGACCGGGGCGACCACGGAGTTCGAGGCGGACGTCCTGGATCTGCTCGTGCGGTCACTGCGCCGTGCGGCCGGGGCCGAGCTGCCGGACGTGGGGACGGACACCCTGCTGGAGGCGCTCGTCTCGGGGGACACCGGGGCCGGGGCGGCGATCGCCCCGGGGATGCGGAGGGCCGGCGCGCTCGGCGGCCGCATCAAGGCCATGGCGGGCCGGGGCTGGGTGAGCGACGACGAGGTGGACGCCGTACCGGGTGATGCCTCCTTGGACGCGGCCGCCGGGGACTGTGCCGGAACCCATCAGGAACCCGACGAGTTCGAGGTCGATGCCGTCTGGCGTGAGGCACGGTGGCGCTGCGAGTCCGGTGCGCGGGGGCCGGACACGGAGAAGGGCCGTGCGCTGCCCGGGACGACCGGGGCCGTGCGCGCATGCCTGCTGCGCGCGCTGCGGGCCGCCCGTGCCGAGGGGACCGTCTCGGTTCGCTGCAGGCATGTGGCCCGCGCCCTGCTCGATGTGCCGGGCACCAGGGCACAGGAGGCTCTGCTGCTGGAGCGCCTCGACCGGGCCGCCGCGTCCGCCGCGCTCGACCGGCTGGACGCGAGCGCCCCGGCGGAGGAAGAGGCGTCGTACTCCGTCGGCGTCACCCTTCTTCGCCGGACGGGAACGCTGGGCAAGAGCGGCAACTTCCTGTCCCGCAGGCTGGCTTCGTGGGCCTACGGGACCGCCTTGAACGGGTCGCCGGTCCTGGCCGCGGTATCCACGGAGGCCATGCGGCAAGCGGTACGGGGCGGGCGCGCCGCGGCGGAACCGGTGGACCTCGTGCTGGGGATGCTCTCCCTGGACCGGGCGCTGGCCGTCGCCGGGTGTGCGCTGCCCGCGGACCTGGCGGACGCCAACGCCGCCTCCGCCCTGCTGTACCGGCACGGAGCCCGGCAGTCCTCCCTGGTCCGCGCCGCTCGCGCGGTCCCGCCCGCCGCTGTCTTTGGCGCCGACACCTTCCGACTGTCCGCCGCCGCGGACCGGGCCATGGCGGTGGCGCGGCTGACCGCCGCCGAGCACGGGTCGCCGACGACCGGTACGAACCATCTGCTGGCGGCGCTGCTCGACGAGGCGGCGGTGACGGACACGGACACAGGGCAGGATGTCGCACGGCTGCTGGCGGCCGAGGGCGTGGACGTGGCGGCGCTGCGGGCAGAGCTGAGCCGCCGGTCGGGGGCATGACACCGCGGGCCGCCGCCGTGATTACCGTTCCTCCTGGCACTGATCGCAGCGAGACGAAGCGAGACGAGGGACATGACGAGTCAGGTGCGCGAAGACGCACGGCCTTCGCGCCCGCCCGTACGGCCGAGGCGCCTGCTGACCGGTGCGCGGCGGTGGGTGAGCCATGAGGCGGCCGTCACCTGGGCCGCTGTGCGTGCCGCCGACCGCCGTACGGTCACTGCCGAGACCATCCTCTGTGCCCTGGCGGCCGTCTTCTGCCTGGTGCCGCTGCTGCTGGTGAACCCGCACCGGCCGGTGCTCGCCGTGGTGCAGGGGCTGTGGGCGGCGCTCCTGGTCCCGGCGCGGCGTGGGCGCCCGGCCGTCGCTGTCCTGGGGGCCTCGCTGCTGGTCGAAGGCGCGAACGTGTGGACGATGGCCGTGGCGCCGCTGGTCGTGCTCTCCGCCACCCGTCGCCTCTCACCGCCGCGGCGCGCGTGGCAGCTCGTCGGGGCGGCCTGTGCCGTCGTCGGCGTCCTGACCCTCGTCCTCGCCGCACCCCGGATCGAGACCCTGGCGGTGCGGCTTGCCGGGAACGCCGTCTCGGCCGTCTTGCTCCTCGTCCTGCCCGCTTTGGCCGGAACCCTGCTGGCGCGGCGACGGCCGCTGGTGCGGCTGCTCCGGGAGCGCAACGCCTATCTGGAACAGGCCCGCGCGCTGACCGCCGCGGCGGCCCGCATGGAGGAACGGACCAGGGTCGCGGGCGAGATGCACGACCTCCTGGGCCACCGGCTGAGCCTCATCTCGGTGCACGCCGGGGCGCTCGAACTCGCCGCCTCCCGGCAGGCACCCGGCCTCGTCGGCCAGGCCGAGTTGCTCCGTACGACGGCCGGTACGGCCATGGAGGAACTGCGCGAGATCCTCGGCGTCCTGCGGCGCGAGTCCCTCACCGACCTGACGGACCCGACGGACCGGGAACGGGAGGAGCGGGGAACACGCGAGGACATCAGTGCTCTCGTGACGGAATCCCGGCAGACGGGCAGCACTGTCGAGCTGTACTGGTCCCTTCCCGACGAGACCGAGGTGGGAGCCCCCGCACGCCAGGCCCTTCACCGGATCGTCCGCGAAGGGCTGACGAACGTACTGAAACACGCGTCCGGAGCGCCCACCAGGGTGGACATCACCGGCGCGGACGGCGGGATCGCGGTGTCCGTCACCAACGCGGCACCCCGCGCGACGGGCCCCTCCCAGGGAGGGACGCGCAGTGGTCTGGCCGGCTGCCAGGAGCGGACCTCGCTGCTCGGCGGGACGTTCTGGGCCGGCGCCCTGGCCGACGGCGGTTTCCGGGTGGCGGCGTGGCTGCCCGCCCGTGGCAACGCCGCTGCCGATCCGTCTCCCGACCCTTGTGCCCACCCCTCCGCAGAGACGCCTCGCTTCCCGGCCGGCGGCCCCGACCTGATCGGACAGCGAGGCGCACATGCTCCTCTGCCGGACGAGGTACTGACCTGGCCGCGTGTCCTGGGATCCGGCTGCGTGGCGCTGTTCGTCGTCCTCGTGACGGTCGTCTCCCTCGTCGCGCTGCTGATCTTCGAGGTCCTAACATGAGGCGATGATCCGAGTCCTGATCGCCGACGACGAGACCTTGATGCGCGCGGGAATCCGGCTGATCCTGGAACACGCCGAGGACATCGAGGTGGTCGCCGAGGCGGGCGACGGTCGCGAGGCCGCCGCCGCATGCCGCGCACAGGACGTCGATGTCGCCCTGGTCGACATCCAGATGCCGGTCAGGGACGGGATCGCCGCCGCCGAGGACATCGCCCGCATCTCCCCGCGCACCTGCGTCGTGATGCTGACCGCGTTCGGCGAGGAAGCGAGCGTGACGCGTGCCCTGCGGGCCGGGGCGAGCGGCTTCCTGCTCAAGGACACCGGCCCCGCCGAACTGATCCGCGCCGTCCGACTCGCCGCGCAGGGCGAACCGGTGCTGGCACCCCGGATCACCCGTCAGCTGCTGGAGCGGCACGTGGAGTCCGGCCGAAGCACCGAGGCCGCCGTGCGCAGAACCGACGAGCTGACCCCGGCCGAACGCGATGTCCTGCGACTGCTCGGCACCGGTCTGTCCAACGCGGAGATCGCCGAGCAGCTGTATCTGAGCGCCGGCACGGTCAAGGCGCACATCAGCCGCATCCTCACCCGCACCGGCTGCGCCAACCGCGTCCAGGCCGCCGTCCTCGCCCACGACGCCGGACTGACCCCACGCTGAACCCTGAACCTCCGGGCGACCGACTACGCTGTGCCGGCTGTCCGGTTCCAGGAGCGGACAGTCTCGGGCAAACCGGGGGCGGCAGGGCGGACTCCCGGGGATGCGCGGCCCTCGACGAGAGGACCCGATGGACGCCACGCGCGCGAACGCCGAGCTCAGCCTGCTCGAGGCGGAGATGAGCGACCAGTTCGGAGATTCTGCCTTCTACACCGCGGGCAGCGCGGCGCCGCCGCGCACCCTCAATGACATCCTCGACGCGACGGTGCGGTCGTACGCCGACGAACCCGCCCTCGACGACGGACACCGACAGCTGACGTACCGCGTGCTGGCCGCGGAGGTGGAACACCTACGACGCACACTCGACGCCGCCGGAGTCGGCCGGGGCGACCGCGTCGGGGTGCGCATACCGAGCGGGACGAACGAGCTGTACATCGCGATCCTGGCCGTTCTCGCCGCCGGCGCCGCCTATGTCCCGGTCGACGCGGAGGACCCCGACGAACGCGCCGCCCTGATCTTCGGTGAGGCTCAGGTCCGTACGGTCATCGGCGCCGGTCACGGCTTCACCGTCGACAAGCCGGCCGAGATCCCGGCCGGGCGGCCCGGGCCCGACGACGACGCGTGGATCATCTTCACCTCCGGTTCGACCGGCAAACCCAAGGGCGTCGCGGTCGGCCACCGCAGCGCCGCCGCGTTCGTCGACGCCGAGGCGACGCTGTTCCTCACCGAGGAGCCGATCGGCCCCGGCGACCGAGTCATGGCCGGACTGTCCGTCGCGTTCGACGCCTCCTGCGAGGAGATGTGGCTGGCCTGGCGCCACGGCGCCTGCCTGGTGCCGGTGGAGCGCTCGCGGGTGCGCAGCGGCACCGACCTCGGGCCGTGGCTGATCGAGCAGGAGATCACCGTGATCTCCGCCGTGCCTACCCTCGCCGCCCTGTGGGAGCCCGAGACCCTCGACGACGTACGCCTGCTGATCCTCGGCGGCGAGGCCTGCCCGCCGGAGCTCGCCCGGCGCCTGGTCACCGAGGGACGCGAGGTGTGGAACACCTACGGCCCGACCGAGGCCACCGTCGTCACCTGCGCCGCCCTCTTGACCGGCGAGGAGCCGATCCGGATCGGACTGCCGCTCAGGGGCTGGGAGTTGGTCGTCGTCGACGGGACCGGCCGTCCCGTGCCGATGGGCGGGAGCGGCCGGCTCGTCATCGGCGGCGCGGGACTCGCCCGCTACCTCGACGCCGAGAAGGACGCCGAGACGTACGCGCCGCTGGAACCGGTGGGCTGGCAGCGCGCGTACCGCAGCGGCGACCTCGTCAGGGCGGACCCGGAGGGCCTCGTCTTCCTCGGCCGCGGCGACGAGCAGATCAAGCTCGGCGGGCGGCGCATCGAACTCGGCGAGGTCGACGCCGCCCTGCGGGCGCTGCCCGGCGTCGCAGGCGCGGCCACCGCCGTGCGCACGGCCCGCGGCGGCAACCAGCTGCTCGTCGGCTACCTCGTCACCCAGGACGGCTTCGACCACACGGCCGCCGTCGCGAGGCTGCGCGCCGAACTGCCCGCCGCCCTCGTGCCGTTGCTGGCACCCGTCGCCGAACTGCCCACCCGCACCTCCGGCAAGGTCGACCGCGACGCACTGCCCTGGCCGCTGCCCGACCTCGGCCCGGGCGGCGCCGCCGAGCAGCTGTACGGCACCGAGGCCTGGCTCGCCGAGCAGTGGAGCGCGACCCTCGGCGCCCAGGTGACCAGCGCGTCCGACGACTTCTTCGCGAGCGGCGGGAGCAGTCTGGCCGCCGCCCGGCTCACCACCCGGCTGCGCACGCGCTACCCCGGCGCCGCCGTCATCGACATCTACGAGCGGCCCGTCCTGCGCAAGCTCGCCCGCCGGCTCGAGAAGTCCGTGCAGGACGACGGCGCGGCCGAAGGCGTCGCCCCCGTTCCCTTACGCACACAGGCAGCCCAACTCGCCATACTGCTGCCGCTGTTCACCCTGGTCGGGATGCGCTGGATCGTCGTGCTGGCCGCACTCGGCAACGTCCTGCACTCCTTCGGCGCCTACCCGTGGCTGCCGTCCGCCTCCTGGTGGCCGATCGCCGCCGGCGCCCTCCTCCTGCACAGCCCGCCCGGACGCCTGCTCATCGCGGCGGGCGGCGCCCGGCTGCTCCTGCACGGTGTCGCACCCGGCAGCCACCCCCGCGGCGGCTCCGTCCATCTGCGCCTGTGGACCGCGGAACGCCTCGCCGAGTGCAGCGGCGCCACCTCCCTGACCGGCTCCTGGCTGGAGCGGTACGCCCGTGCGCTCGGCGCCAGGGTCGGCCCCGACGTCGATCTGCACTCGCTGCCCCCGGTCACCGGTCTGCTCAAGCTCGGCCGCGGCTGCTCCGTCGAGACCGAGGTGGACCTGTGCGGGCACTGGCTGGACGGCGACCGCCTGGAGATAGGCGCCGTCAAGGTCGGCGCCGGGGCCGTGGTCGGCACCCGCAGCCTCCTGTTCCCGGGCGCCCGCATCGGCAAGCGCGCCGAGGTCGCCCCCGGCTCGGCCGTGCGCGGGCAGATCCCGACCGGTCAGCGCTGGGCGGGATCGCCCGCGGTCAAGCTCGGCAAGGCCAGGCGCGACTGGCCGCGGCAGCGACCGCCGCGCGCGGCGCACTGGCGGGCGATGTACGGCGTGACGGGCACGGCTCTCGGGCTCCTCCCGGTCGCCGCCCTCGTGGCCGCGCTGTGCGTGGCGCGTACCTTCGTGTCCGCCGAGGCGGCGCTCGGCGAGACCGTCCGCGGGGCACTGCTCGCGCTCGTCCCCGCGACCCTGGCCTTCGGTCTCGTCTACGCCGTGCTGGTCCTCGCCGGTGTCCGGCTGCTCAGCCTCGGTCTGCGCGCCGGCACCCGCCCCACCCACAGCCGTACCGGCTGGCAGGCGTGGACCGTCACCCAGCTCATGGACCTGTCCCGGCAGGTCCTCTTCCCGCTGTACGCGGGTCTCGTCACCCCCGTCTGGATGCGCCTGCTCGGTATGCGTGTCGGGCGCGGCGCGGAGGTGTCCACCGTGCTCGCGCTGCCCGGCCTGACCACCGTCGGGGAGGGCGCCTTCCTCGCCGACGACACCCTGACCGCCCCGTACGAACTCGGTGGCGGCTGGGTCCGGATCGGGCGTGCGGAGCTGGGCCGGCGTGCCTTCCTCGGCAACTCCGGCATGATCGCGCCCGGCCGCTCCGTGCCCGACGAGGGCCTGATCGGCGTGCTCTCGGCCGCCCCCAAGAAGGCCAGAAAGGGCAGCTCCTACCTGGGGCTCCCGCCGGTCGAACTGCCCCGCGCGGCCGTCGCCCACGACGACAGCCGCACCTATGCGCCGCCCGCCCGTCTGAAACCGGCCCGCGCCCTGGTCGAGCTGTGCCGGATCGTTCCGGTGTTCTGCTCGGCGGCCCTCGTCGTCCTCGTGGTCGCGCTGCTCGCCGCGGCCGCGGAGCACGGCTGGTGGCTCGCGGCCCTGGTGTCCGGCGCGGTACTGCTCGGCGCCGGAACACTCGGCTGCGGCGTCTGCGTGATCGCCAAGTGGCTGCTGGTCGGCAGGCACCGCCCCGGACAGCATCCCCTGTGGTGCGGATACGTCTGGCGCAACGAACTCGCCGACACCTTCGTCGAGATGGTCGCCGTGCCCTGGCTCGCCGGAGCCGTCCCCGGCACCCCGCTCCTCACGCTGTGGCTGCGCGGGCTCGGCGCGCACATCGGCCGGGGCGTGTGGTGCGAGAGCTACTGGCTGCCGGAGACCGACCTGGTCACGCTCGGCTCCGCGGTGAGCGTGAACCGGGGCTGCGTACTGCAGACCCATCTCTTCCACGACCGGATCCTGCGCACGGATACCGTGATGCTGCGTGAGGGTGCCACCCTGGGTCCGGGCGGGATCGTGCTGCCCGGCAGCGAGATCGGGGCCCGTTCGACCCTGGGACCCGCGTCCCTGGTGATGGCCGGCGAATCGGTACCGGCGGACACCCGCTGGCTGGGCAACCCGATCGAGGCCTGGTGCTGCCGGGGCGGCGGGCCGTCATGGAAGGAGCGGGTATCGGATGGCGGCGCCGGACCCCTACTTCCCGGGCAACGGTGACTCCCGCTTCCGGGTGCACCGCTACGAACTGGAACTCGACTACCGGCCGGGCCCCAACCGGCTGGAAGGATCGGCCCGGATCAGCGCGATCGCCGGCCCGGCCCCGCTGACCGAACTCCAGCTCAATCTCGGCGACTTCCGCATCGGCCGCATCCGCGTCGACGGCCGCACCCCGCATCACACGCTGCGCGGCGGCAAGCTGCGGGTGCGCCCGGCGAAGACACTGCCCGCCGGGTCCCCGTTCACCGTCGAGGTGCACTACGCGGGCCGCCCCAAACCGGTCGGCAGCCCCTGGGGCGGGCTCGGCTGGGAGGAACTGGCCGACGGGGCGCTCGTCGCCAGCCAGCCGGTGGGGGCGCCTTCCTGGTACCCGTGCAACGACCGGCCCGCGGACAAGGCCTCGTACCAGATCTCGCTCACCGCACCCGCCGCCTACCAGGTGGTGATCGGCGGACGACTGCTGACCCGCACCACCAGAGCCGCCGCCACCACCTGGCTCTACGAACAGAGCGCGCCCACGTCCAGCTATCTGGTCGGGCTGGTCATCGGCCGGTACCAGGCGGCGCTGCTGGGCGATCCCGGGCTCAGTCGAGTGACGCAGACCGGACACTTCCCGGCCCACCTGCTCGCCGAGTTCAGCCGGGACTTCGCGCGCCAGCCGCAGATGATGGCGCTCTACGAAGAACTGCTCGGCCCCTATCCCTTCGGTGAGTACACCGTCGTCGTGGTCGACGAGGAACTCGATGTGCCCGTCGAGGCGCAGGGCCTGTCGCTCTTCGGCGTCAACCACGTGGACGGCACCCGCGGTGCGGAACACCTGATCGCGCACGAACTCGCCCACCAGTGGTTCGGCAACAGTGTCACCGTCGCCGACTGGCGGCACATCTGGCTCAACGAGGGCCTCGCCAAGTACGCGGAGTGGCTCTGGTCGGAGCGCTCGGGCGCCCGCGGCACCCGGGAACTGGCCGCGGGCGCCCACCGGTTGCTCGCCGCGCAGCCCCAGGACCTCACGCTGGCCGACCCCGGCCGCAAGTCGATGTTCGACGACCGGCTCTACGAACGCGGCGGCCTGGCCGTGCACGCCGTGCGCTGCGCACTGGGCGACGCCGCGTTCTTCCGGATGCTGCGCGAGTGGGCGGTGCTCCACCGGCACGGCGTGGTCAGCACACCGATGTTCACCGCGCACGTCGACAGGTTCGCGCCCGAACCCGTCGACGAGCTGTTCGAGGCGTGGCTGTACGGGACGCGGCTGCCGGCGCTGCCCACCGCTGCCGCGTGAGCGGCCACGGACCGGCTCCGCTCCCTCGGAGCCTGTGTCATGACCCCGGTCGGAGCTATGACACAGGCTCTCGACCGGACCACGGCATCCCGTACTTGTCGGCCATCGCTCGCGCCTCCTCCTCCGTGAGGACGCGGGCGGGCAGGGTGCCGAGGGTGAGGAGCAGCGCTGCCGTCTCCTCCAGTTCGACGGCGGCATCGACGGCCGTCGCCAGGGCCGGTCCGGCGACCACCGGGCCGTGGTTCTGGAGCAGCGCGGCCCGGAACGCGAACGGCAACTGCTCGAGATCCGCGGCCTGTTGGACGTCGCCGGGCGGTGCGTAGGGGAGCAGCGGGGTCTGGCCGACGCGCATCAAGAAGTACGGCGTCAGCGGTGGCAGGGCGCTGCGCTCCGACCAGGCGGGGCGGCACGAGAGCGCGGCCGCGTGGCGCGAGTGCAGGTGGATGACGGCCCGGGTGGCGGGGTCGCGCCGGTAGAAGGCCGTGTGCAGCGGGAACTCCTTGGACGGCCGTGGGCCGTCCAGGTGGGTGCCGTCCAGGGCGAGGACGGTGAGGTTCCCGGCGTCTATCGCGGCGAGGTCGGCCCCGGTGGGCGTGATCAGGATCCGGTCGTCCTCGCGGATGCTGACGTTCCCCGACGAGCCGGGGCTCAGGCCCAGGGACGCGAGGTGTGCGCCGGCGGCCGCGAGGTCGTGACGGGCGGCGCTCATGCGAGGTGCTCCCAGGCCGAGGTGAAGATGGAGGTGCCGCCGAAGTTGCCGGACTTCAGCGCCAGATCGACGCTCTCGGCGCGGCCGTCCACACCGGTGTGCGTACGGGCCCAGGCGACACCCGGGGCGATCTGCGCGCCGATGCCCAGCGTCCGGGCGCCGAGGGCGGTGACGACGGCGCCGGAGGTCTCCCCGCCGGCGACGAGGAGGCGGCGCGCTCCGGCCCGGACCAGCCCGACGGCGCACTCGGCGAGCGCCCGCTCGACCAGTTCGGCGGCGGGGACGGCACCCTCGGGCGGCTGGTGTTCGAGGTCGTCGAGCGAGCCGACGGCGTAGAGGAGCGGTGGCCGCTCGGGGTCCGCCCGCCAGCAGGCGCGGGCGAAGTCGACGAGTTCGGCGACGGCGGCTTCGGGGTCGGCCCGCAGCGCGGCCAGGTCGAGCTTGCGGTGCGGCAGGTGCTCCCGGCCGTGCGCGACCTGGGCGCGGGTGGCGGCCGAGGCGCTGCCGGCGAGGACGGCGCCGACGTCACCGGGGCGCGAGGCCGCGGCGGCCCGTGCGGTCCCCTCGTGCGGCCCGGTCAGTCCGACGGCGAGCCCTGCCGCGCCGGTGACCAGGCGCATCGAGGAGGTCGCCGCGGAGATGGTCCGCAGGTCCTGGTCCTCGGTGGCGTCGACGACGGTGAGGGCGGCGGCGTACTCCGGCGAGGCGAGGGCGGAACGGAGCGCCTGCACCCCGGCCCGCACGGTGTCCAGGCCGACGACCCGCACCGGACGCCGGGTCTGCGGGGCCAGGAGCCGTACGAGGTGGGAGTCGCGCATCGGGGTCAGCGGATGGTCCCGCATGGGGCTCTCTTCGAGCAGGTCGTCGTGGACGAACAGCCGCGCCTTGTACACGGTCCGTCCGGTGGCCGGGAAGGCCGGGACGACGACGGTCGCCTGCTCGCCGAGGGCGTCCAGGAGGGCGTCGGTGACCGGGCCGATGTTGCCCACCGGTGTGGAGTCGAAGGTGGAGCAGTACTTGAAGTAGAAGCTCTCGCAGCCCGCGTCGGTCAGGGCGCGCAGCGCGGCAAGGGATGTCCCGACGGCTTCGTCGACCGGCGCGGTGCGTGATTTGAGCGCGATGACCACGGCGTCGGCCGCGCGTACCTCCTGAGCGGCGGGCCCGTCGTCCGCCAGGCCCTCGGAGCCGACGGCCACCACCGTCCGGAACCCGCGGGCGACGAGCATGGTGGCGAGATCGGTGGCTCCGGTGAAGTCGTCGGCGATGGCCCCGAGGAGCGGCATCTGACCTCCCTCTTACTGGTTGGCGCGGTGTCGGCGTGTGCGTCGATCACCCGGGTCTGTGAAGTTATGTTAACAAGCTTTACTCGTATGGGAATGCCTGATACATGTTGTTAATCGGCGGAGTGTTTCCAGCCACCGCACTCCAGTCATTGCGCTCATCGAGGAGGGCCCATGAACCTGCACCATCTGTTCGCCACTGCCGAAGCGGGGAGCGTGCGCTACGCACTGTCCGGCGCCGGCGGCGGCTTCGCCCGGACCCTCCTTGCCCAGACCCTGCGCATCCCGGCCCTGCGGCCGGCCGTGCTCTGCGACCGCGACCTGCCCAGGCTGCGCGCGATGCTCGGCGAACTCGGTTACGACACCACGCGCCTCGCGGACTGCGCGGACGCCGCCGAGGTCGGGCGCGCCGCGCGGGACGGGCACATCGCGCTCGTGGCCGACGGCGCACTGCTCGGCGCGGCCGACTGGGACATCCTGGTCGAGGCGACCGGCAGCCCCGTGCACGGCTACGCCATGGCCAAGGACGCCCTGCTCGCGGGGCGGCACGTGGCCATGGTCAGCAAGGAGGTCGACTCCGTCGCCGGTCTGCACCTGGCCGAGCTCGCCGCGCAGTCGGGCCTCGTCTACACGACCGCCGACGGCGACCAGCCCGCCAACCTCATCGGCCTTGTGACCTGGGCCGAGGTGCTCGGCCTCGACATCGTGGCGATCGGCAAGTCCAGCGAGTACGACCTCGTCCTCGACCCGGAGAGCGGGACCGTCACCCAGCTCGACACCACCGTCGAGGCGCCGGGGCTCGCCGCCCTGCTCGACCTCGGCGACGGCGTGCCCGCGACCCTGGCCGCCCGGGCCGAGACCGTGTCCGCGCTGCCCGTCGGCGCGACCGCCGACTACTGCGAGATGGCCGTCGTGGCCACCAACACCGGCTTCATGCCCGACACCGAGCTGCTGCACTACCCGGTCGCCCGCATCGCCGAACTCGCCGACATCTACCGGCTGCGCGAGGACGGCGGCGTCCTGCACAAGGCCGGCGCGGTCGACGTGTTCAGCGCGCTGCGCCTGCCCGGCGAGGCCTCCTTCGCCGGCGGCGTCTTCGTCGTCGTGCGCACCGGCGACCCGGAGACCTGGGAGACCCTGCGCGGCAAGGGCCACGTCGTCAGCCAGGACGGCAAGTACGCCGCCGTCTACCTCCCGTACCACCTGATGGGCGTGGAGACGCCCGTCTCCCTGCTCTCGGCGGTGCTGCACAAGCGCCCCTCCGGCGGCGCCGACCCCCGCGGCCACGCCGTCCTCGCGGGCCGTGCCCGCCGGGACCTGCCCGCCGGAACCGTCCTCGACATGGGCGGCCACCACCACGACGTCACCGGCGTCCAGGCCGTCCTGCTGCGCGACGAGGACACGCCCGCGGACATCGCCCCGCTCTATCTGGCCGCGCACACGACGCTGGCCCGCCCGGTGGCCGCCGGTGAACTCATCCGGCTCGACGACCTGGCCGACGCCGACGCCGGGCTCGCCCAGGCGTGGGCGGCCGGCCGCACCGCCCGTCCGGCGGTGACGGCGTGAGCACCGACGTCCAGCACCTGCTCCTCGGCGCGGCGGCCGTCGTCGTGCTCGTCGTGCTCATCACCAAGTTCAAGCTCCACCCGTTCCTCGCCCTGACGCTCTCCGCGCTCGGCCTCGGCCTCGCCGCCGGGATCGCGCCGGGCGCCACCGTCGAACACTTCCAGGACGGTTTCGGGGACGCTCTCGCCAGCAGCGGACCGACCATCGGACTCGGCACACTGCTCGGCGGCATCCTGCTCGGCTCGGGCGGCGCCGACCGCATCGCGACCGTGTTCATCGGCGCACGCCCGGTCAAGTGGATCCCGACCGCGATCACCGCGGCGGCGCTCCTCATCGGCATGCCGCACCTGTTCGACGTCAGCTTCGTCATGCTCGTACCGCTGGTCTACGCCGTCGCCAAGCGCACCGGCTCGCACCTGCTCTACGTGGGCCTGCCGATGGCCGCGGGCCTGTACGTCTCGCACGGCCTGCTGCCCCCGCACCCCTCGCCGACGCTCGCCGTCTCCGCGTACGACGCCAACACCGGCCTGACGATCATGTACGGGCTGCTCATCGGCATCCCGCTCGCCATCGTCACCGGACCGCTGCTGACCAAGTTCGCCTCCCGGTGGTTCGGCCCCGCGCCCGACCTGGACCGCGGACCCGTGCCGCAGGCCGATCCGGCGCCCGACAACCAGCGGCGGCCCGTCTCCTTCGCGCTCGCCCTCATCACCGTGCTCCTGCCGCCCGGCCTCATGCTCATCGGCACGCTCGGCACCTCCAACACCGCCGAGGGCACGCTGCCCTACTACTTCTTCGAGGCCTGCGACTCCTCGGTCCTGTCCCTGCTGGCGGCCGTCGTCTTCGCCTTCTTCGCGCTCGGCGTGCGCTCCGGATTCGGCCTCGGACAGCTCCAGAAGATGGCGGGCAAGGGCCTCGGCCCGGTCGGCGCGATCGTGCTGATCCTCGGCGCGGGCGGCGGCCTCAAGGCCATGCTCACCGCGACCGGCATAGACAAGATCATCTCCGACTACGCCGTCGACTGGTCCGTACCGCCGCTGCTCCTGGCCTGGCTCGTCGCCGCGCTGCTGCGCATCTGCCTCGGCTCCGCCACCGTCGCCACCGCCGCGGCGACCGGCATCGTCGCACCGCTGCTCACCGCCTACCCCGGTGTCTCCCCGGAACTGATGGTGCTCGCGACCGCGTCCGGCGCCGTGATGCTCTCGCACGTGAACGACTCCGGGTTCTGGCTGTTCAAGGAGTACTTCCAGCTCTCCGTCTCCCAGACGTTCCGCACCTGGACGCTGATGCTGTCCCTGCAGTCGCTGCTGAGCCTCGGCGGAGTCCTGCTGCTCAGCACGTTCGTGGGCGGCTGACGGACGGCCGGTGACGCCGGACCGCGCCGGGCCGGAAAAGAAGATCATCGGCTACCGTCGCGTACGAACGAGACGTCGCGTACGAAAAATGCGAAAGAGAGGAGAGCGGCGATGACCGCTCAGGAGCCCCTGCCGCTCATCCCGGACCAGCGGCGCGAGCAACTCCTGCGGCACCTGCGCAGGGAAGGGGTGCTGAGCGTGTCGCAGATCACCCAGCTCTTCGGCGTCTCCCACATGACGGTCCGCCGGGACATCGCCGAACTGGAGCGCCAGGGACTGGTCTTCTCCGTCCCCGGCGGCGTCCGGATCGCCAGCCACGTCCACACCGAGCCCAGTTTCCAGGACAAGTCCCTGGTCGACCAGCCCGAGAAGGAGGCCATGGCCGCGCGGGCCGCCGAACTCGTCCAGGAGGGCATGACCGTCTATCTCGACGCGGGCACCACGCTGCTCGCGATGGTCCCGGCGCTCGCCCGCCTGAACTCCCTGACGGTGGTGACCAACGACTTCACCACCGTCGACCGGCTGATGACCGCACCCCACCTGGACCTCGTGCACATCGGCGGCCAGGTCGACATCGCCAACCGCTCCAGCGTGGGCCGGCTGGCCGCCGCGACCCTGCGCCAGCTCGCCCTGGACATCGCCTTCATCAGCACCAGCTCCTGGGACCTGCTGCGCGGCGTGACGACCCCCTCGGAGCCCAAGGTCGAGGTCAAGCAGGCGGCGATGGAGTCGGCGGGCACGTCGGTCCTCGTCGCGGGCTCCGCCAAGTTCGGCACGTTCGGCAAGTACCGGGTCGCTCCGCTGCCGGCGTTCTCCACGGTGATCACGGACGCGTCCCTGACCGAGGCCTCGGCGGAGGGGGTCCGCGCGGGCGGGGCGGAACTGTGCATGGCGCGTCCGTGACCGGCCGCTGCTAGCAGGAGCCGTCCGACTCCTTCAGGCCCTTGCCCGCGCCCGCCGTGCGGCTGACGATGCTAGGTACGCAGCTCGCCTTGTCGAGCGTGTAGGAGTACGGGACCGAGACGGTGGTCGTGGACTTCATGTCCGGTCCCGCCGGGTTGTTCTCGTCCCCGGCCGCCGACCACGTCACGTTGTCCAGGACGTTGCCGCTGGTCTGCCAGTAGCCCTTGGCGTCGGTGTAGAAGGTGCCGAGGACGTCCTTGGAGTTCTTGAAGTAGTTGTTCTCCACCTTGGCCTTGGCCCCGGCCCGCGAGTTGATGCCGGACTCGTTCAGGCTCGTGTACGAGTTGTTGTAGATGTGGGCCGTGCCGCCGCGCAGCAGGGGCGCGCGCGAGTCGAGGTTCTCGTACAGGTTGTGGTGGAACGTGACGTTGCCGTTGGACAGGTCGCTCTCGCTGGAGCCGATCAGGCCGCCGCGGCCCGAGTTGCGCAGCGTGGAGTACGACAGGGTCACGTACTGGGTGTTGTTCTTCATGTCGAAGAGGCCGTCGTAGCCCGCGGACTCGCCGCCGGACGCCGCCAGGGAGACGTGGTCCACCCAGACGTTGCGGACGTTCTTCTCCATGCCGATGGCGTCGCCGCCGTTGGACGTGGGGGAGCCGGACTTCTTGACGTTCCTGACCGTCACGTTCTGGATGATGATGTTGCTCGACTCCCGGATGTGGATGCCGAGTTGGTCGAAGACGGCGCCGCCGCCGACCCCGACGATCGTGACGTTGCTGATCTGCTTCAGCTCGATCACGTCGGCGGCGGTGTTACAGCTGTCGCCGGAGACCTTGCTGGTGTTGCCGTGGTTGATCGTGCCCTCGACCTGGATGGTGATCGGGGTGGAGTCGGCGGCGCGGCCGCACAGGGCCTGGTGGATCTGGGTGCCCGTGGTGGCCCGTACGGTCGTCCCGCCCGCGCCGCCCGTCGTCCCGCCGTTCTGGCTCGCGTAGCCGGTGGCGCCGGCGGCGGCCGCGGACGCCTCCGGCATCGACAGCGCCACACAGGCCCCGCCGGCGAGAGCCGCCGCGGACAGCGTCGCGGAGAGTCGCAGCGTCATGGGCCGTGTCGCCAGGGGTCGTCTCATCGTGGTCTCCCGGGTCGTCTCGTCGCGTACCGGCGGGTGCCGGTTCAGCCCCTAGTGGTCGCGACGGGGCGATGGGTTGCCGGGTGGGGCGTCGCCGCGCGGACGGGGTTCAAGGAGAGGCTCTCAACCCTCCTCGTTCACGCGGTGACCTTCGCGACGAACGTGGCGACGTTCGCCAGGGTCCGCTCGACCTTCTCCTCGGTCGTCAGCGTCTCGTGCAGCCGCCCGCCCATGCCCGCGTCCTTCTTGCCCCGCACATACAGCGAGCAGGCGAGATCGCTGCACATGTACGCGCCCACCGAGTTCCCCTGCTTCCCGGCCTTGCCCGCCTTAGGCGCGACCATCAGGGAGACGCCGCCGGTGTGCGTGGTCACGCACAGCGAGCACATGCTGCGCCGGTTCTGCCACGACCCCGCGTGCGAGGACCGCAGCGCCACCCCTTGCAGGCGGCCGTCGATCTCGGCGACGAGATAGGCGCGGTCGGGGGCCTGCGGGTCCCGCCAGCCGAAGAAGTCCAGGTCGTCCCAGGGGCGCTCGGCCAGATCGCGCGGGATGTTCATGCGCGTCGCCTCGCCCTTGGTGCAGTTCACGAATGCGGAACGGATCTCCCGTTCAGTCAGTGGCTTCATAACAGCGAGGCTAATTTGCCTAAAGGTTTTAGGCAAATGCATAATGGTTGAGGATCGAGTGAGAGGACAGACGGTGATGGTGCGTGTGGGACTGAACACGGAGCGACTGGCGAGGGCGGGCGCGGAGCTGGCCGACGAGGTCGGCTTCGAGCACGTCACCGTCTCGGCGCTCGCCCGGCGGTTCGACGTCAAGGTCGCGAGCCTGTACTCGCATGTGAAGAACTCGCACGACCTCAAGACCCGGATCGCCATGATCGCTCTGGAGGAGCTGGCCGTCCGGGCCGCCGAGGCGCTGGCGGGACGCGCAGGCAAGGACGCGCTGAGCGCGCTGGGGAACGTGTACCGGGACTACGCCCGCGAGCACCCCGGCCGCTACGCCTCCGCCCAGTTCCGCCTCGACCCCGAGGCGGCCGCCGCCAGTGCGGGACTGCGGCACTCCCAGATGATGCGCGCCCTGCTGCGCGGCTACGACCTGACCGAGCCGGACCAGACCCACGCCGTCCGGCTCCTCGGCAGCGTCTTCCACGGCTACGTGAGCCTGGAGATGGGCGGCGGCTTCAGCCACAGCGCACCCGACTCGGACGAGACGTGGCTCCGCACGCTGGACGCGCTGGACGCGCTGCTGCGGAACTGGCCCGAGCAAGCTCCTGAACAGACTCCTGAGTAAAGGCATTGAGGTCATGAACGCCGAGCACCCCTGGACCACCACCCCGCTCACCGCCGAGCTGCTGCGCGGCGCCCTCGAGATCGAGCGCACCGAGCGCGGTCTGCTGCCGCACCGGCTGCCCGCCTGGGCCCGCGCCCAGAACACCGACGGCCAGCTGGCCATGGTCGAGGCCCAGCCCTCCGGCGTACGGCTCGCGTTCCGCACCCGGGCGACCGTCGTCGAGCTGGACACCCTGCCGACCAAGCGTGCCTACGTAGGCGTGCCGGCCAGGCCCGACGGGACGTACGACCTTCTCGTCGACGGGCGGCTCGTCCGGCAGGGCAGCGTGACCGGCGGCGACACCCTCACCATCGACATGGCCACCGGCACCTTCGAGCACACCCCTGGCGCGCCGGGCACCGTACGCTTCGCCGATCTGCCCGACGCCATGAAGGACGTCGAGATCTGGCTCCCGCACGACGAGAGAACCGAACTCCTCGCCCTGCGCACCGACGCACCCGTCGAGCCCGCCGCGGACCGCGGCCGCCCGGTGTGGCTGCACCACGGCAGCTCCATCAGCCACGGCTCCGACGCCGCGAGCCCCACCACCATCTGGCCCGCGCGCGCCGCGGCGCTCGCCGACGCCGACCTGATCAACCTCGGGTTCGGCGGCAGTGCCATGCTCGACCCGTTCACCGCGCGCACCATGCGGGACACCCCCGCCGACCTGATCAGCGTCAAGATCGGGATCAACATCGTCAACTACGACGCCATGCGGCTGCGCGTTCTCGGTCCGGCCGTGCACGGTTTCCTCGACACCATCCGGGAGGGGCACCCGACGACGCCCCTGCTCGTCGTCTCGCCGATCCTGTGCCCGATCCACGAGGACACCCCGGGCCCCGGCGCGCCCGACCTCAGCATGATCGCCGACGGGCAGCTCAAGTTCCGGGCCATGGGTGATCCCGCCGAACGCGCCTACGGAAAGCTCACGTTGAACGTGATCCGCGACGAGCTGGCCCGGATCGTGCGGCAGCGCGCGGCCGACGACCCGGCGCTGCACTACCTCGACGGCCGCGAGCTGTACGGGCAGGCCGACTTCGACGAGCTGCCGCTGCCCGACGACATCCACCCGGACGCGGCCGCCCACCGCCGCATCGGCGAACGCTTCGCGGACCTCGCCTTCGGCTCCGGCGGACCGTTCGAAAAGCGCTGATCCGGGGGCGCCGGAGGGGCGCTGAGCGGGCGGGTTAGCATATGAGCGCCGCCTAGCTCGAAAGAGACGCACGTGACTGTCAATGACGACTCGTTCACCAATTGGAAGCACCGCGAGGAGACCGCGGAGTCGATGATCCCGATCATCGGGAAGCTGCACCGGGAGCGGGACGTCAACGTCCTGCTGCACAGCCGCTCCTTGGTGAACAAGTCGGTGGTCAGCATTCTCAAGACCCACCGATTCGCCCGGCAGATAGCCGGCGCCGAGCTCTCGGTCACCGAGACGATGCCGTTCCTGCGGGCCCTCGCCGGGCTCGACCTCGGCCCCTCCCAGATCGACATCGGCATGCTCGCCGCGACCTACCGGAGCGACGAACGCGGCCTCGGTATAGAGGAGTTCACCGCCGAGGCCGTCGCCGGTGCGACGGGCGCCGCCAAGGTCGAGCGGGGCGCCGGACGCGACGTCGTCCTGTACGGCTTCGGCCGCATCGGCCGCCTCGTCGCCCGGCTGCTCATCGAGAAGGCGGGCTCGGGCAACGGCCTGCGGCTGCGCGCCGTCGTCGTGCGCGGCGGCGGCGAACAGGATCTCGTCAAGCGTGCCTCGCTGCTGCGGCGCGACTCCATCCACGGCCAGTTCCAGGGCACGATCACCGTCGACGAGGCGAACAGCACCATCGTCGCCAACGGCAACGCCATCAAGGTGATCTACGCGAACGACCCGTCGGAGATCGACTACACCGCGTACGGCATCAACGACGCCATCCTGATCGACAACACCGGCAAGTGGCGCGACCGGGAGGGCCTCTCCGGGCACCTGCGCCCCGGTATCGACAAGGTCGTCCTGACCGCCCCCGGCAAGGGCGACGTGCCGAACATCGTGCACGGCGTCAACCACGACATGATCAAGCCGGACGAGCGGATCCTGTCCTGCGCCTCCTGCACCACGAACGCGATCGTGCCGCCGCTGAAGGCGATGGCCGACGAGTACGGGGTGCTGCGCGGCCACGTCGAGACGGTCCACTCGTTCACCAACGACCAGAACCTGCTGGACAATTACCACAAGGCCGACCGCCGCGGCCGCTCCGCGCCGCTCAACATGGTCATCACCGAGACCGGCGCCGCCTCCGCCGTCGCCAAGGCGCTGCCCGACCTCGACGCGCCGATCACCGGCAGCTCGATCCGCGTGCCCGTCCCCGACGTCTCCATCGCGATCCTCAGCCTGCGCCTGGGCCGCGAGGCCACCCGCGAGGAGGTCCTGGACTACCTCCGCGACGTGTCGCTGACCTCGCCGCTCAAGCGGCAGATCGACTTCATCAGCGCACCCGACGCCGTATCCAGCGACTTCATCGGCTCGCGGCACGCCTCGATCGTCGACGCGGGCGCCACCAAGGTCGACGGCGACAACGCGATCCTCTACCTCTGGTACGACAACGAGTTCGGCTACTCGTGCCAGGTGATCCGCGTCGTCCAGCACGTCTCCGGGGTGGAGTACCCGACCTTCCCGGTTCCGGTCCCCGTGGCCTGAGTTGCGTCCGGTGCGGGGCCGCCCTCATGGTGCGTGAGGGCGGCCCCCACCGTTTCAGAAGACGGACACCGTCTTGACCTGGCGATATCTCACGGCGCAGGATGAGGGCATGTTCACGCATCGCGCCCACGCTTTCGGATCGGCCACCGCGCCGGACCGATGTGGCTGCGCGCGCAGCGGCTTGTAGCGGACCCCCGGTCCCTCGTCGCTTTTCCTCCGTACGTCGTCCCGTAGGCCCCTGTCCCGGGCCGCGCACGTACGGCTCACCCCTCGCGTTCCTCGCCCTCGCGACCACCGCGCGTCTTTCGGAGAGTGCCCATGTCCGTGACGGAAATTTCCCCCTCGACCGCCCAGAACGCCCAGACCTCATCGAGTGCCCTGCTGCGTCCCGCCCGCATCCCCGACGACGGCCTCTATGAGGGGCGGCGACTGCTGCGTCGCACGCCCGACGGCTGGCAGGAGCGCCCGTACGAACTGTTCGAGGTCGTGCCCCAGGCCGCCACCATCGGCGCCGAGATCCGCGGCATCGATCTGGCCCGGCCGCTCTCCGACGCCCTGCGCGAGGAGCTGAACCGGGCCCTGCTGGAGTGGAAGGTGCTCTTCTTCCGCGGACAGCACCTGAGCAGCGAGCACCAGCGTCAATTCGCACGCAACTGGGGGGAGTTGGAGACCAACCCACTCCTCGAACGCGGTGACAGCGACGAGGTCGTGCGGTTCGACAAGAGCGCCGGGGGCACGCCGAGCTTCGAGAACGTGTGGCACACCGACGTCACCTTCCGCGAGCGCCCGGCCATGGGCGCCGTACTGCAACTGCGCGACGTCCCGCCCTTTGGCGGCGACACCATGTGGGCCGACATGGCAGCCGCGTACGACAACCTGCCGCACGACGTCCGGGCCCGGATCGACGACGCCGTCGCCGAGCACGACTTCCTGCCCGGCTTCCGGCGGTTCTACGGTCCGGAGCGGCTCGCCCACTTGCAGGACGACCTCCCGCCCGTGACCCACCCGGTGGTGCGCCGTCACCCCGAGACCGGGCGGCGCATGCTCTTCGTCAACACTTCATTCACGACCCGGATCCTCGGCCTGGAGCGGGCCGAGAGCGACCGGCTGCTGCGGTTGCTGTTCCAGCAGGCGCACGTGCCCGAGTTCCAGGTCCGCTTCCGCTGGCAGGCCGGCGACATTGCGTTCTGGGACAACCGGGCCACGCAGCACTACGCCGTGGCGGACTACGGCGACGCGCGCCGGGTCGCGGAGCGCGTCGCCATAGCGGGGGACCGGCCCTACTGAGCCCGCTTCCGACAGGGCCGGTCTCAGCCCACCGCGGCGATCGACCGGCCCGCCCAGTCCGGCGCGGCTTCCGTGAGCTCGCCGAACCGGGCGCGGATCGCGTCCGGGAACGCGGCGGCCCGGCCCGCCTGCTGGTCGACGTGCACGGCCAGCAGCTCCGTCGTCGCCACCGGCGCATCGTCGGGGCCCGGCTCGGCCGAGGCGTCCGGAACCACGTACATCTCGTGCGTGAAGCGGGCCTTCTTCGCGGCCGCGCCCAACACCCGCGTACGGATGGCCAGATGGGCACCCTCGGGCACGTCACGCAGATAGCGGATGTGGGACTCGACCGTGTAGAGCGAGCAGCCGGTCGACTCGCGGTAGCCGGAGTGCAGACCCGCCTCGATCATCAGGGCGTCCGTTGCATGGCCGAAGGCGAGGACGTAGAAGGCCTCGCTCATATGGCCGTTGTAGTCGATCCACTCGGGACGGACCGTACGGTGCAGCAGGGGGATCGAAGTGAACTGGCTCATCGGGGCTCCGCCTTCCCGCCCAGGCGGCCGGTCGCGCGCAGGACGTCGATGACGCCCCGGTCGCGTTCGGCCACCAGCTCGGCGATGGTGCGGCCGTCCGCCGCCACGTCGCATCCGGAGACCACCGCGTCGTACAGCTCCCGGTCGAGTTCGGGCGCTTCGAGGCGGGTCCAGGGTGCTTTGAGGGACGGGCCGAAGTGGTCCAGCATGTGCGCCATGCCGCCCTCTCCGCCCGCGAGCGCGAACGTCAGCATCGGGCCCATGACCGCCCAGCGCAGTCCGGGGCCCTCGGTGATGGAGGCGTCGATGTCCCGGACCGTCGCCTCTCCGTTGGCGACCATGTGCAACGCCTCGCGCCACAGGGCCTCTTGCAGCCGGTTCGCGATGAATCCGGGCACTTCACGGTCCATGGTGATGACGGACTTGCCCGCCACCTCGTAGAAGCGGGAGGCCCACGAGACGGCCGCCTCCTCGGTGTGTTCGCCGCCGACGACCTCGACGAGCGGGATCAGGTACGGCGGGTTGAACGGATGCCCGACGACCAGGCGCGACGGGTCCGCGGCCGTCGTCTGCATGTCCGTCATCGGGTAGCCGGACGTCGAGGAGGCGATGACGACGCCGGCCGGTGTCGCCGCGTCGAGGCGGGCCAGCAGATCACGCTTGAGGTCGAGCTTCTCGGGCGCGCTCTCCTGGACGAACTGGGCCTCCGCCACCGCGAGTTCGAGTGTCGGTGTCACCGTGAGGCGGTCGCGGGACGCGCCCTCGGCGAGACCGAGCTGCGTGAGGGCGGGCCAGGCCGCGTCGACCAGGCGGCGCAGCTTCGCCTCGGCGTCGGGCGCCGGGTCCCACGCCGTGACGTCGTAGCCTCGGGCCAGGAAGTGGGCGACCCAGCCGCCACCGATCACACCGGCACCGACGCAGGCGACGCGGCGGACCTCTTCAGGGGTGGGGAGAGTCATCAGCGGTTCTCCTTCCGGGCATGGAGGCCGAGCAGCTCGCGGGCCTCGTCCGGGGTGGCGACGCGGCTGCCGATCGACTCGGTGATGGTCACGGCCCGCTCGACGAGCTGGGCGTTCGTCACCTTGTTGCCCTTGCCGAGGTAGAGGTTGTCCTCCAGGCCCACGCGCACGTGGCCGCCCAGCAGGATCGACTGCGCCACCCACGGCATCTGCATCCGTCCGAGCGAGAAACTCGCCCAACGGGCCCCGTCGGGCAGCATGTTGACCATCGACTGCAGAACCCCGGGGTCGGCCGGAGCGCCCCACGGGATGCCCATGCACAGCTGGAAGACGGTCGGGTCGTCGAGCAGGCCCTCCGCGAGCAGCTGCTTGGCGAACCAGAGCTGGCCGGTGTCGAAGATCTCCAACTCGGGCCGTACACCCAGCTCCTGGATGCGGCGGGCGCCCGCGCGGAGCATGTCGGGCGTGGAGACGTAGAGGTTCGATCCGTCGCCGAAGTTCAGGGAGCCGCAGTCGAGCGTGCAGATGTCGGGGAGCAGGTCCTCGACGTGCGGAAGGCGTTCGAGGCCGCCGACCAGATCGGTGCCGGGGAGGTGGGTCAGGGGCTCGTCCGGGTCGATGACGAGATCGCCGCCCATGCCGGCGGTGAGGTTGATGACGACGTCGGTGCCGGTCTCCTTGATGCGCTCGACGACCTCGCGGTACAGCTTCGGGTCGCGGGACGGGTCGCCACTCTCGGGGTCGCGGACATGGATGTGCACGACGGCCGCGCCGGCCTCGGCGGCCTGGACCGCGCTCCGGGCTATCTGTTCGGGGGTGACGGGGACGTGGGGGCTCTTGCGGACGGTGTCACCTGCGCCGGTGAGGGCGCACGTGATGATGACGTTCTCGGTGATGGGCATGTGGGGGCCTCCCGTTTGGCCTTCTCGCCGTAGGGCTCTTGCGTTGTTCGCGGGTGCGGGTCGTAGGTGGTTGCTCGCGCAGTTCCCCGCGCCCCTGAGGGCCCCCTTACGGGGCCACCAGGAGCGCCGTTCTCACGTGCGTCTCCAATGCGGTGTGCATGGCGTCCGGGCCGGTACCGACCGTTCCGGAAGCCAGCACCTGCGTGGCCAGCCCGTCGATCAGCGCCGTCAGCGTCAGCGCTGCCGCCTGCGGGTCCACCGTCGCGCGGAACACGCCTTGCGCGACGCCCCTTCGTACGACGTCGGCGACGGTCTCCCGCCACTGCCGGTAGTACTCGGCGTGCAGCCGGCCGACCGCCGTGGAGCGCGCGGCCTCGGCCCACAGGTCGAGCCAGACCGCCCACTGGCGGCGCTGCTGCGCGGTGCGCGGCGTCTGCAGTTCGATGAGCTGGGCCAGCTCGGCGACCGCGTCGTCAGCCGAGGCGAGACGGGCGGCACGGCGGTCCGTGTCCTCGTCCATGCACCAGCGCACGGCCGCCTCCAGCAGATCGGCGCGGCCGGGGAAGTGGTAGTGGATCGCGGCCGTGCTGGTGGCGCAGGCGCGGGCGATGTCGGCGACCCGCACCGCGTGGAATCCGTGCTCGGCGATCAGCCGGACCGTCTCGCGGACGATCTGCAGCGGACGCCCGCCCTCGACGGGCGCCACGGCGGCCGGGGCCTGTTCCCGGGGCCGGGCCCCGAGCAGCCGGCCGGCGTCGACCTGCCCCTCGTCGGCGATCCGTGCCAGCTCGGCGGCCGTGAAGCGGCGCGTACCGCTCAGCGATCGCGACAGCTTCGACGGATCCATGACGATGCGGCGCGCAAACTCGCGCTGGCTGACACCCGCCGCCGCGATGACCTCGCGGACGCGGGCGGCGGTGTCGGCGCTCGGGGCGCCTTCGGGGACGTCGTCGGTTTCCACGGGGCCCGACCCTAACCACGTATTGAGAAGAACTCAACACGGCGTTCCATGAAGCCCGTGATCAGATAGCTGTTGCGCACCTGACTTGCTCATCAGTCAGCATCGCAACACCGACCCGCCGAACACCACCGGCCGGCCCCGCCGGGATCGCCGACCCCTACTGCGGTACATGAGCTGCGAGAAGCTTCAACTGCCCTATCCAGCAACGGCATTGACCCCTTAAGGTGCGGGCTCTAAGTTCCCGCTGAGCAACAGGGGGGATCCATGTCCCGCACCCGTCGCACCTTCACCGCGCTCGCCGCCGTGGCCCTGCTCGCCGCCACGGCGGCCTGCGGCTCCGGCTCGGACTCCGGCACCAGCGGATCGAGGTCCCCCACGAACGCCGCGGGGGAGACCACCGTCAAGCTCGGCGTCATCCCGATCCTCGACGTCGCGCCGATCTACCTCGGCCAGAAGAAGGGCTTCTACCAGAAGCACGGGCTCAGGCTCGCCCTGACCACGGCCCAGGGCGGCGCGGCGATCGTGCCCGCCGTCGTCAGCGGCCAGTTCCAGTTCGGCTTCTCGAACGCCATGTCGCTGATGATCGCCCAGTCCAACGGCGTCCCCGTCGAGGGCGTCGTCAACGGCGTCAACTCGACGGGGAAACCAGGCGCCGACTTCGGCGCCGTCGTCGTGAAGAAGGGCAGCTCCCTCAAGACCGCCAAGGACCTGGAGGGCAAGAAGGTCGCGGTCAACACGCTCAAGAACATCAACGACACCACGGTCCGCGAATCGGTGCGCAAGGCGGGCGGCGACCCCTCCGAGGTCGACTTCGTCGAGCTGGCCTTCGACCAGATGCCCGCCGCCCTCGCCGGCGGCCAGATCGACGCGGCCCAGGTCGTCGAGCCCGCCCTCGCCACCGTCAAGGCACAGGGCGGCCGTGTCATCGCCTCCAACTTCACGGACACCGCGCCGAACCTGACAGTCGCGATGTTCTTCACCTCGGCCACCTACGCCAAGAACCACCCGGACATCGTCGAGAAGTTCACCGCGGCGACGAAGGAGTCCCTCGCCTACGCCGACCAGCACCCCGACGAGGTCCGGCAGATCCTCACCACGTACACCAAGATCCCCGCCGCGACCCTCGACTCGCTGGTCCTGCCGCGCTGGCCCACCACGGCCGACCGGTCATCGCTCGAAAAGCTGGCCGAACTCGGCGAGCAGGACGGCCAGTTCAGAAAAGCCCCCGACCTCGACGCGCTTCTCCCGTGATCCTCGGCGCCCTGGGGCTGCTCGTGTGCGCGGCGCTGTGGGAGGCGGTGGCGCGCACCGGTCTCGTCGACTCCGCCTACCTCCCGCCGTTCACCACCACGATGAGGGCCCTCGGTGACGAGCTGACCGACGCCACCTTCTGGTCGGCCCTCGGGTTCACCCTCACCGGCTGGGGCGTCGGCCTCGCCGTAGCGACGGCCGCCGGAATCCTCGTCGGCGTCCTCGTCGCCACGGTCCCGTACCTGCGCGAGGTCACGGCCTCGACCGTCGAGTTCCTGCGTCCCATCCCGTCGGTGGCGCTCATCCCGCTGGCCGTCCTGATGTTCGGCACGGAACTGCGCTCGGTACTGCTCCTCGTCGTCTACGCCTCGTTCTGGCAGGTCCTCGTGCAGGTCCTGTACGGGGTACGGGACGTCGACCCGGTCGCCGAGGGCACGGCCCGCGCCTTCGGCCTCGGCCCCTGGGCCCGCGTCCGGCACCTCGTCTGGCCCACCGCCCTGCCGTACGTCATGACCGGCGTCCGGCTCGCCGCCGCCGTCGCCCTCATCCTCGCCATCACCGCCGAACTCGTCATCGGAGCACCGGGGTTGGGCGCACGCATCGCCGTCGCCCAGACGTCCCAGGCGGTCCCCGAGATGTACGCGCTGATCGTCGTCGCCGGCTGCCTCGGCGTACTGATCAACACCGGCGCCCGCCTCGTGGAACACCACGCCCTCGCCTGGCACCAGTCGGTCCGCGCGGAGGCCCCCGCATGATCCGGACCCTGCGCACCGCCCTCTTCGCACTCGCCCTGCCCTGCCTCCTCGTCGGAATCTGGTGGCTGGCCTCCGACTCCAGTACGAGCGTCTACGCGCCGCCGCTGCGCACGATCCTGTCCCGCTTCGACAATGTATGGACGGCCGACCGGCTCAGCGCCGACGTCGTGCCCAGCCTGCTGCGCCTCGCCGCCGGCTACGGCGCCGCGGCCGTCGCGGGCATCGCCCTCGGTGTCGGCATCGGCACGTCCCGCACGGCCCGCGCCCTGTGCGAACCGGCCCTGGAGTTCCTGCGCGCCGTGCCCCCGCCGGTCCTCGTCCCGGTCATCATGCTCTTCGCCGGCATCGGCTCCACGATGAAGATCGTCGTGATCGCCTCCGGCTGCGTCTGGCCCGTCCTGCTCAACACGGTGGCCGGCGTGCGGGCGGTCGACCCGGTCGCCACGGAGACGGCCCGCTCGTACGGGATCACGGGCGCCGCCCGCTTCCGGTACCTGGTCCTGCCCTCGGCGAGCCCGCAGATCTTCGCCGGGCTGCGCCAGGCCCTGTCCATCGGCGTCATCCTCATGGTGATCAGCGAGATGTTCGCCGCGAGCAACGGACTCGGCTACGCCGTCGTCCAGTTCCAACGAAGCTTCGCCATACCGGAGATGTGGACCGGCATCCTCGTCCTGGGCCTGCTCGGCGTCGTCCTGGCGCTGCTCTTCGGCCTGGTCGAACGACGAGCGCTCGCCTGGTACCACGGCTCGCGGGGCGCACGACGGAAAGCAGGGGGCGGCGGTGCTTGAGGTCAAGGGCCTGCGCAAGGTCTACGAAGGTTCGGGCAGGCAGGTGGAGGCGCTGCGGGATCTGACGTTCACGCTCGACGCGGGGGAGCTCGTCTGCGTCGTGGGCCCGTCCGGCTGCGGCAAGACGACCCTGCTGAAGTGCGTGGCAGGACTGTTGCGCCCGACCGCGGGCCAGGTGCTCCTGGACGACGCTCCGGTGACCGGTCCACGCTCCGGCCTCGCGGTGGTCTTCCAGGAGTACGGGCGCAGCCTCTTCCCCTGGATGCGGGTCGTCGAGAACGTCGAACTGCCGCTCAGGCAACGCAAGTCGATCCCGCGGGCCGAACGCGGGAAGCGGGTCGCCGACGCGCTGGAGGCGGTCGGGCTCGGCGATGTCGGCCGCGCCTACCCCTGGGAACTCTCCGGCGGCATGCAGCAACGGGTCGCCATCGCACGGGCGTTGGCCTGCGAACCCGAAGTCCTGCTGATGGACGAGCCGTTCGCGGCGGTGGACGCGCAGACGCGAGCGGATCTTGAGGACCTGGTGCGGGGGCTGTGGCGGGAGCGCGGCATGACGGTGCTCTTCGTCACGCATGACATCGATGAGGCGGTGTATCTGGGGGAACGGGTGCTGGTGCTCAGTGCTTCGCCGACGGTGGTGCGGGACGAAGTCGTGGTCGAACTGCCTTTGCAGCGGGACCAGTTGGCCACCCGGGCGGACGAGCGGTTCGTGGGGTTGCGGAGCCGGGTTCTTGAGCTGATCAGGGGTGGCACGAGGGATGCCGGTCAGGTGGACGAGAGCCCCGGGTAGTGGCGCTCGATAACCCACCTGAGCCGTGTCAGGTGATCCATGGAGGAGTCTTCGGAGTCATCATGGGCGAGGAGGGTCCCCAACAGATTGTGCTCCACGAGCCGGTCGATGCGCCCGAGGACGGCCGCGGGCAGCCGTCCCCGGTCACGGTCGCGCGCGGTGAGCAGCACGTCCACGGCCCGGTCGAGCCGGGGGAAGCGGAAGGGGAGCCTGCCGACGCCGAGGACCACACGGTCGTACAGGGCGGCGAGCTCCGCGTCGGGGAGCATGGAGATGTCCTCCAGGAGCAACCGCAGGAGGTCATGGGCCGAGGAGGTAGCGGGCGCCCCGCTCTCCGTCACGAACGTGGTCACCGCCGGGCCCAGGTTGCGGAACACCGGATCCAGCGCGTGCCGTACGACCGAGTCGTTCGTCGACCCCGCCAGGGACATCTTGTGCCACACCTCGTCCCAGTAGGCACGCTGCCAGCCGTCCCCGCCGTACCCCTCCGGATAGCGGTACAGCCAGTTCAGGTCGACCGGGTCGGGGGCCAGGACCTCCCCTTCGCGCAGCGAGATCTCCAATGCCCGGTCGCCGTCGGGGTCCCAGTGGCGCCGTGGTGCCAGGGCGAGGGCAAAGTCCGTCCAGTGCTGTTCGTCCATGGAGGAACGCCACAGCATGCAGCGACGGTGCCAGGAACCCACGGGGTCAGCCCGCTCCGGGAACAGCTCCGCCGCGGTCGTCCTGCCGGTGAGCACCACGATCATGAGCACCAGGTTCGAGCCGTAGATGCCGTGCCGCGATGCCGTCCGGATGGCCTTGGGGCAGTACGCCAGGTGCTGATCGGCGGTCCGGGACTCGTGCTCGTGCAGGACACGGACCAGCCGGGCCGCGAGCCGCTCGCGCTCCGTGGCGTCCATCGGGCGGACGAGTCCGCGCGCGAACCGCAGCATCTGGCGGGTGGCCAGCGACGCGTACGACAGCAGCGCGTACGCCAGATCGTCGTCGATGCGGCTCTCGCCGAGGGAGAGGGACGGTCGCGGTGTAAGGGTGTCGGTGAGCAGCCGCAGCGCGAGGCGGATGACCAGGTACTCGCCGAACGTCGCGTGCAGGAACTCGTACGTCGACAAGGTCTGGCCGTCCCGGATGGACTGGGCCCGCTGCACGAAGAAGAACCGGCCGAGCGCCACCTCCCCGGGGTCCATCGGTGTCCTAAAACCGGAGGTGCCGGCCGCCTGCCTGCCGAGGAGCGCCGTCAGGTCATCGGTCAGCTCGCTCGCCGACACCCACTGGCGCCGCCGGTTGACCATGGCGAACGCGACGAGGGACAGTCGCTGCAACTCCCGCTCGACCCGCTCACCGGTCTCGTGGTCCGGGACGCCGCCCCGAGTGGTCTTGCCGACCTCGCGCCGCGCGAACGACGACAGCAGCTCCTCGTACAGCTCCGTGACCGCGAGGGGTTCTCCGTCGCCCCGGTCGAGACCGCCCTCCGTGGCGTCGTACAGCGCGAGCATCGTCAACAGGAGCGGCTGCGAGGCGAGTTCGGCGTGCCGGGAGACCGTCTCCCAGGCGAGCGGACGCAAGGTCGGGGCGTTGGCGTCGTTCCAGATGGTGAGCCAGCGCCGGATCTGCTCGGGCCGGAACGGTTCGAGGCGCAGGGTCACCATGCCGTCCGGATAACGGGCCCGGTCGGCGACCGTGGTGCGGCTCGTCACCAACGCCAGTACGGGGCGGCCCTGTTCGGCCTCGCGCTGCTGGAAACGGGCGACGCGCTCCAGGAAGTCGGTGTGATGGACGCCGGTGGTCTGGAGCAGCTCGTCGAACCCGTCGAGGAGGAGCACGGGAGTGCTGCCGCGCGCCGCGCGCACCAGCTCCGGCCAGGTCGTGCGCTCGCCGGTCGCCGTCCGGATCGCCTGCTCGATCTGGTCCTGCAACTCGTCCTCCGCGCGCACGTCCCGCAGGGGTACCCGGACGGGCAGGAACCCGGCGGCCGGCAGCCGCGCGGCCAGCACCCGGGTGAGCACGGACTTGCCGGCGCCGGGCTGGCCGAGGACGAGGAGCGGCGCCTCGGCCGACGCCGCACTCGTCAGCGCCCCGGCGAGGTAGCGCGTCAGGTCCTGCCGTACGTCGATCTGTTCCCACCAGGACTCCTCCGCGGGCCCCGACTGGCCGTGCGGCGACGCGACGCGGAAGTCCGGGTCGAGGTACATGGCCCGCAGCGAGGGGACGGTGATGCCCTCGGGAGCGGTCGCGGTGTCGAGCACCGCGTGGTCGAGTGCGGCTTCGTAGGAGCGGGCGAGAGCGGCCGCGGCATCGACGGGTGCGGTGAGGCCGCGGGCGGTGGCGGTGAGAAGGGCGCCGATGCCGTCGAGGGCGAGCCGGACCTCGGCGCGGGTCGCCCGGTGTTCGTTCCCGGCGACCCAGAAGGCGAACTCCGGCGCGGCCAGGGCCAGTTGAGCATAGAGCGCTTGGTACTGCGCCACGGCGTCGGGCGTCAGCGCCCTGGTCAGGGTGGAACGGAACGCCTGCCGCTGGGTCTCCGTGATCCGCTCCCACTGCGCGAGACCGCTCACGAACTCGATGAACCGCAGGGCGAGCAGGTCGTACCAGACGGCCAGCTCCTTGAGGAAGTCCTCGTGCGGCGCCGGATACGGCACGCTCGTGGTGAGCAGGGTGCGCACCAGACCGGCTTCGGCGGTGGCGCCCACGATCGCCCGCTGCTCCTGCCAGGACAGCTCCACATCGTTCAGCGAGAACGGCAGGTCAGCCTCGTCCAGCGCCTCGAACCACGCCACCACGACGATCGCCGCGTGCGCCGCCCGCAGCACCTCGGTCCGCTCCGCGCGGCTCTCGGCCCGGCCGAGCCGCCGCCCGGCGCTCCGCACCGCGTCCCGGCCGAGACCCACGATCCGGCCGCGCTCGGACAGCACGCCGACCAAGGTCCCGCTCGCCCCGCCCGTGGCCAGATTCAGCGCCCCGCCGAGCGCCCGGTCCAGCGCGGCGATCCGGGGGGAGTCGATCCCCAGCAACTCCAGCGCGTCCGCGAACGACAGCAACCTCCGCGATGCCATCCAGCCCCCCGTCGGCCTTGGCCTGTACGCGTTCCGACAGTACAGAAGTACACGGTCCCCGACCGGCGTACCCGCAGAATCCCGAATGGCTTACGGTGTGGCGGGTGGACAGTCAGGGGAAGCGGGCGGTTCGGCTGCGCCTGACCGGGGCCGCCGTCGTCGCCGGGATATCGGGCGTGGCGGGCTCATGGGCGTACGCGCGGGCGGGCGCGTCAGCGGGCGACCTGGTGCGCGATCTCGCGGTCGGCTGGGCGTTCGTGGTCGCCGGAATGATGGCGTGGCGGCGCAGGCCCGCCAACAACACCGGCCGGCTCATGGTGCTCGAGGGCATCACCTGGTTCCTCGGGAATCTCCAAGGGACCGCGATACCCGCCCTGTTCGCGTTCGGCGCCTGGTGGGAGGCGCTGAACATGGCCGTGCTCCTGCACCTCATCCTCTCCTTCCCCGAGGGACGCCTCACCACGGTCCTCACCCGCCGCCTGGTGCAGTTCGCCTACGGGCTCGTCGCCGTCGGCGGTCTGCTGCGCACGCTCATGTTCG
The DNA here is from genome assembly GCF_039533535.1 of Streptomyces kunmingensis. Lineage (NCBI taxonomy): Bacteria > Bacillati > Actinomycetota > Actinomycetes > Kitasatosporales > Streptomycetaceae > Streptomyces > Streptomyces kunmingensis. The sequence continues at coordinate 319,868 of NZ_BAAATS010000006.1, read as the reverse complement.
ACCCGGCGACGGACACCGGCGCGACCTATCTGGACTGCCGCGAATGCGGCCCCAACCTCATCTTCGTACCGTCCTGGCACGGCATGTTCGAGACCTTCGACGCCGTCTACCACGCGGCGGGCTGGGCGCTCTCGGTGGTCGCCGTCGTCGCGATCGTGCTGCGCTGGCGGCACGCGTCGGCCGCGCGCAGGCGAGCGCTGCTCCCCGCCTGGATCGGCATCGGCATCGCCGTCGTGTTCCTGATGTGGGACATGCTGTTCTACGTCGTCCCGTGGTTCGGCGAGGTCGGCTCCGTCGCCGAACAGGCCGTCTACCTGCTCTCCGACCTCGCCCAGGTCGCCGTCCCGTTCGCCTTCCTCGCCGGTCTGCTGCGCATGCATCTGCAGCGGGCCGAGGTCAGCGGCCTCGTCATCGACGTCGGCACGGACCCCGACCCGGCCAAGGTCCGCGAGGCCCTCGTGCGCGTCCTCGGCGACCCGACGCTGCGGCTCGGCCTGTGGCGCGAGGAGCGTGGCGCGTACGTCGACAGCGCCGGCCGCGAGGTCGGCCCCGACGGGCCGGGGCGTACCCGGGTGCGCGCCGCCGACGGCCGGCCGCTGGCCCTGCTGCACCACGACCCGGCGCTGCACGAGGACCCCGAGCTGCTGGAGTCCGTCGCCGCGGCGCTGCGGCTCGCGCTGGAGAACGTCTGGCTGCGCACCCGCGCCAAGGACGTCGCCACCCGCATCGTCCAGGCCGCGGACGCCGAACGCGGCCGGCTCGAGAGGGACCTGCACGACGGGGCGCAAGCCCGCCTCGTCTTCGCGCTGATGGCCGTCCGGCGTGTGCAGCGGGGCCTCGCCGACCACTCCGACGCGGGGCTGCGCGCGGCGGCGGGCGAGGCCGAGTCGAGCCTGCGTCTGGCCATCGAGGAACTGCGCGGCATCGCCCAGGGCATCCACCCGGCCGTGCTCACCCGCGAGGGGCTCGGGCCCGCGCTCACCGCGCTCGCGAAGGAGGCCACGCTGCCCGTCGTCGTCGCGGCCGAGACCCGGCGCTACGACTCCCTCGTCGAGACCACCGCCTACTTCACCGTCTGCGAGGCGCTCTCCAACGCGGCCAAGCACGCCGGGGCCCGCGCCGTCAGCGTCTCGGCCCGCCACCAGGACGGCCGGCTCGTGATCGAGACCGTCGACGACGGGATCGGCGGCGTCGACACCGCGCGCGGCACGGGCCTGCGCGGCCTCGCCGACCGGCTCGCCGCCGTCGACGGCGTACTGCACATACACAGTCCCGCCGGTGGCGGGACCCGGATCAGGGCGGAGCTTCCGTGCGGGTGATCGTGGCCGAGGACTCGGCGCTCCTTCGGCAGGGGATCGTGCGGCTGCTCACCGACGAGGGGGTGGAGGTGGCCGCCGAGTGTGCGGACACCGGGCCCCTGCTCGCGCTCGTCGCCGAGTACGCGCCGGACGCCGTACTGCTCGACATCCGGATGCCGCCCACCCACACCGACGAGGGCCTGGTCGCGGCGGCCGCGATCCGCGCCGCCCACCCGGGCACCGGTGTCCTGCTGCTGTCCCAGTACGTGGAGACGACGTCCACGGTGCAGGCGCTGGCCGAACAGCCGGAGGGGTTCGGTTATCTCCTCAAGGAACGCGTCGCCGACATCGACGAACTGCACGGCGCGCTGAAGCGGGTGGCGGCGGGGGAGACCGTGCTCGATCCGCTGGTGGTGGCCCGGCTGATGGACGCACCGCGTGCGGCGGGCCCGCTGGGCGAGCTGACCGGGCGGGAGCGCGACGTGCTGACGCTGATGGCGCAGGGCCGCTCGAACGAGGCCATCGCCCAGCAGCTCGTCATCGGCGGCAAGACCGTCGAGACGCACGTCCGCAACATCTTCGGCAAGCTGCGCCTCGAGCCCGACCTGCTCGAGCACCGGCGCGTCATGGCCGTACTCACGTATCTGCGCGGCTGAGAGCCCGTCTTCGCAGCTCGCGCACTGTCGTGCAAGAGGTTCCGGCTGTCCGCTCCGGAGACGACGTCGTCCCCCGTTTTCCCCCGTGGTCCCCCGTACATCGTCTGCGGAGCGGTGCCGGACCTCCAATGTAGGCGGGGCGGGTGGGCCATACATCAGGGCCAGCCCTGAGATGTGGAACGGCACCCACCTCTTTGATCACCGCATGTCCCCATTTGGTCACCAGGTGATCATCGGGCGCTTCCCCCGGGTACCCCTTCACAGCCGTCGGCACACAGGTCTATAGTCCAAAACTAGCAGTGCTAATTAACCGCTGTCCTTGGAGTTGACCGTGCGTCCCGTCCACTTCGCCGCCGCCCGCCGCACCCCGATCGGGAAGCTGCGCGGCGCCCTGTCAGGCATCCGCCCCGACGACCTCGCGGCGACCGTGATGCGGGGCCTGCTCGCGGACCTGCCCGCGCTCGACCCGGCCCGGATCGACGACATCTACTGGGGCGCCGCCAACCAGGCGGGCGAGGACAACCGCAACGTCGCGCGGATGGCCGCCCTCCTCGCCGGCCTGCCCGAGTCGGTACCGGGCGCGACCGTGAACCGGCTCTGCGCCTCCGGCCTGGAAGCCGTCACCACCGCCGCGCGCACCATCGCCGCCGGCGAGGCCGACATCGTCCTCGCGGGCGGCTCCGAGTCCATGAGCCGCGCCCCCTTCGTACTGCCACGGCCCGACGAAGCGCTGCCGCACACGATGCAGACGTACGACACGCGCCTGGGCTGGCGGCTGGTCAACCCCGAGATGAAGCAGCTGCACGGCGTCCTCGCGATGGGCGAGACCGCCGAGGAGGTGGCCGACCGGTACGCCGTCTCGCGCGAGCAGCAGGACGCGTTCGCGCTGCGCAGCCACCAGCGGGCCGCCGCCGCCCGCAAGGACGGCCACTTCGACGCGGAGATCCTTCCCGTCACGCGGCCCGACGGGGTCGTCGTCGACGCCGACGAGTGCATCCGCCCGGACACGTCCCTGGAGAAGCTCGGCGGCCTCAAGCCCGTGTTCCGCAAGGGCGGTTCGGTCACCGCGGGCAACGCGTCACCGATGAACGACGGCGCCGCGGGCCTGCTCCTCGTCTCCGAGGAAGCCCTGCGCGACCTCGGCCTGGAGTCCCTCGGGCGCTACGTCGCCGGAGCCTCGGCCGGGGTGCACCCCGACGTCATGGGCATCGGCCCGGTGTCCGCCACGCAGAAGGCGCTCGGCCGCGTCGGCTGGTCCCTCGACTCCATCGAGGAGGCCGAGTTCAACGAGGCGTTCGCCGCGCAGGCCCTCGCGTGCGTGGACCGGCTCGGCATCGACCCCGAGCTCGTCAACCCGTCCGGCGGCGCCATCGCCCTCGGCCACCCCCTCGGCTGTTCCGGCGCCCGCATCCTCACCACCCTGCTGCACCGGCTGCGCCGCACCGGCGCCGCCCGCGGCCTCGCGACCATGTGCGTCGGCGTCGGCCAGGGCAGCGCCGTACTCGTCGAGCGCGCCTGAACACACGTAACACGTAAGGAAGTCGAGCATGGCAACCCTCTCCCTCGCCGCGATCCTCGCCGAGTCCGCCCGTCGCCGCCCCGACAAGATCGGGCTCGTGGAAGGCGAACTGCGCTACACCTTCGCCGAGTTGTGGCTCCAGGCGCGCAAGCAGGCCGCGGCCCTGATCGGCCTCGGCGTCCGTCCGGGGGACAGGGTCGCCCTGATGGCACCCAACACGGCCGAGTTCCCGCGCGCCTACTACGCGGCGCTGGCGGCGGGCGCGGTCGTCGTGCCCGTACACCTGCTGCTGTCGGCGGAAGAGGTCCAGCACGTCCTCAGGGACAGCGGGGCGACGCTGCTCCTGTGCCACCCGGCGCAGGCCGCCGTCGGCGTGGCCGCCGCGGAGGCGACGGGCGTACGGATGGTGCAGCTCTCCGCGGTCGGTGAACTGGAGCAACTGACAGCGGCCGCCGAGCCGTTGGCGTCCTACGTCACCCGCGAGGCCGACGACCCGGCCGTCATCTTCTACACCAGCGGCACCACCGGCGTCCCCAAGGGCGCCGAGCTGAGCCACTTCAACCTCGTGATGAACGCGACGGTCAGCGCCTTCGACGCCAACGACGTGCACGTCGACGACGTCGCGCTCGGCGCCCTGCCGCTCTTCCACGCGTTCGGCCAGACCGTCTCGATGAACGCGACCTGGCGCGCGGGCGCGACCCTCGTCCTGCTGCCCCGCTTCCACGCGGCCCGCGCGATCGACCTCATGGTCGCCGAGAACGTCAACACCTTCCACGGCGTCCCGACCATGTACGTGAACCTGCTGGCGGCAGCGCCGGAGGCCGAGAAGCTTCCGCAGCTCAGTCTCTGTGTCTCGGGCGGCGCCTCGCTCCCCGTCGCGGTCCTGGAAGGCTTCGAGCAGGCCTTCGGCGCCACCGTCTACGAGGGCTACGGCCTTTCGGAGACCTCCCCGGCCGCCGCCGCGAACCAGCCCGTGTTCGGCGCCCGCCCCGGCACCATCGGACAGCCCCTGTGGGGCGTCGACGTGGAGATCGCGCGCGCCGAGACCGAGGACCGGGTCGACCTGCTGCCCGCGGGCGAGCTCGGCGAGGTCGTCGTCCGCGGCCACTGCGTCTTCACCGGCTACCTGGGCCGCCCCGAGGCGACGGCCGAGGCCCTGGTCGACGGCTGGTTCCGCACCGGCGACCTCGGCACCAAGGACGCGGACGGCTATCTGCGCATCGTCGACCGCAAGAAGGACATCATCATCCGCGGCGGCTACAACGTGTACCCGCGCGAGGTCGAGGAGGTCCTCATGCGCCACCCCGGCATCGAGAACGCCGCGGTCATCGGCCTGCCCGACGACGTCCACGGCGAGGAGGTGTGCGCGGTGATCGTCCCGAAGCCCGGCGCCGGCCTGGACGCGGCCGGACTCACCGCCTGGTCCAAGGAGCACCTCGGCAAGCACAAATACCCGCGCCGCGTCGAGTTCACGGACCAGCTGCCCCTCGGCCCCAGCATGAAGATCCTCAAGCGCGAACTGCGGGCCACGTACACGAAGTCGTAGACACCAGGTCACGCGTATCACGATGTGGCGCCCCTGACGCGCGGCGAATAGGTGGGTCTACCATCGGCCCGCCATGCACGACATATTCGGGATCACCCCGTGGGGGTTCACCGCGCTGGCCGCCGCGGCGCTGCTGGTGGGCTTCTCCAAGACCGCCGTCAGCGGCGCCAACACGGTCAGCCTCGCCGTCTTCGCCGCGATCCTGCCCGCCCGCGAGTCCACCGGCGTCCTGCTGCCGATCCTCATCTTCGGTGACATCCTCGCCGTCCTCACCTACCGGCGGCACGCGCACTGGCCCACCCTGTGGCGGCTGTTCCCCGCGGTCGCCGGGGGAGTGGTGCTCGGCACGGTCTTCCTCGCCTTCGCCGGGGACGGGGCCGTGCGCTCCTCCATCGGCGCGATCCTGCTGCTGATGGCCGGCGTCACCCTGTGGCGGCGCCGCAAGGCCGAAGCCCCGGGGAGTGAGGAGACAGCGACCCGCGCCGCCCGCGCCAAGGCGGGCTCGTACGGGGTGCTCGGCGGCTTCACCACCATGGTCGCCAACGCGGGCGGCCCCGTGATGTCGATGTACCTGCTCTCCGCGGGCTTCCGGAAGCTGGGCTTCCTCGGCACCTCCGCCTGGTTCTTCCTCATCGTGAACTCCGCGAAGGTGCCGTTCAGCGTGGGCCTCGGCCTCATCGACGGCCGCTCCCTGCTCCTCGACGCGGCGCTCGTCGCCTTCGTCGTGCCGGGCGCACTGATCGGCAAATGGGCCGTGAACCGCATCAACCAGCGCCTGTTCGAGCGGCTGGTCATCGCGGCCACCATCCTGGGCGGTCTCCAGCTCCTGCTGCGGTGAACCGGCGGCCTACGTAGGGCTGAGCGTGCGGTCGGAGCCCGGCTGGTGCGGCAGCCCCTGCTCCAGGTCCTCCGCGAGCAGCCGCTTCGCGATCGTGTCGACAGCGGCCCGCAGATCCTCGCCGGGCGGCCGGCCCAGATCCGCCTCGACCCGCTCGGCCAGCCACTCGCCCCACGCCTCGTTGATGACCCCGGCCTCCCGGCGCCCCGCCTCCGTGTGCGAGAAGTACGTACCGGTACGCGACAGATAACCCTCGTCGACCATGCGCTGGAACACCGGCACCAGGACCTCCGGCGGCAGCATGCGGCGCGCCGCGATCATGCCGAGGCTCGCGTGCCCGACCATCCGCGTGAAGAACTCCACCTGCATGACCGCCCAGGCGCCCGCGATGTCGAGCCGGGTGTCGGAGGCGTTGAGGATCCGCCGCGCGGTCTGCAGATCCGTCGTCTTCACGATGTTGCCGACGGCCCGTTGCAGCAGATGCGACGGATCCCCCGTGGTCGGCTGCGCGAAGCCCTCGCCCATGTCGGAGGAGCCCATCCGCGCGCTGTCCCGCAGCTGCACCTGCTTGAGGAAGAGCGCCACGAGGAACCCGATCACCGCCACCGGCACCGTCCACAGGAACACCGTGTGCAGCGAGTCCGCGTACGCCTCGACGATCGGGCCCCGGGCGGCGGGCGGCAGCGCGTGCAGGCCCTCCGGGTTCTGCGCGGCCTTCGAGAGAGTCGCCGGGTCGATCCCGGTGCCGGCCCGGGCCGCCTGCGCCACCCCGTCCGACAGATTCGGCTTCAGCGTGTTGGCGTAGATCGTGCCGAACACGGCCGTCCCGAAGGAGCTGCCGAGCGTACGGAAGAACGTGACGCCCGACGTGGCCGTGCCCAGATCCGCGTAGTCGACCGTGTTCTGCACGGCGATCGTCAGGACCTGCATGCACAGCCCGATGCCGACACCGAGCACGAACATGTACAGCGACTCCAGCCAGACCCCCGAATCGCTTCCCATAAGGGAGAGGAGATACAGGCCGAGCGCCATGACGAGGGAGCCGACGATCGGGAAGATCCGGTACTTGCCGGTCTTGCTGACCACGTTGCCGGAGAAGATCGACGCGATCAGCAGACCGATCACCATGGGCAGCGTCCGCACGCCCGAGATCGTGGCCGAGTCCCCGTCGACGTACTGCAGATACGTCGGCAGGAACGTCATCGCGCCCAGCATCGCGAAGCCCACGATGAAGCTGAGGATCGAGCAGACCGTGAAGACGGGGTTGGCGAAGAGCCGCATCGGCAGCATCGGCTCGGCCGCGCGTGACTCCACCCAGCAGAACAGGCCGAGCGCGACGAGGCCCCCGACGAACAGGCCGATGATGACGCCGGAGCCCCACGCGTACTGGTTGCCGCCCCAGCTCGTCGCGAGGATCAGGGCGCTCGCGCCGACCGCGACCAGCGCGATGCCCAGATAGTCGATGACCGGCCGCGTCGCCGACTTCACCACCGGGATGGTGCGGGCCGCGGCGATCACCACGATGATCGCGATCGGTACGTTGACGTAGAAGGCCCAGCGCCAGGTCAGGTGGTCCGTGAACAGACCGCCGAGCAGCGGCCCGATGACCGTGGCCACACCGAACACGGCACCGATCGCACCCTGGTACTTGCCGCGCTCGCGCAGCGGGATGACGTCCGCGATCAGCGCCATCGCCGTCACCATCAGGCCGCCCGCGCCGATGCCCTGCATCGCCCGCCAGGCGATCAGCAGCGTCATGTCGCCCGCGAGGCCGCACAGGAAGGAACCGGTGATGAAGACGATCGCCGAGACCTGGAAGACGACCTTGCGCCCGAACAGGTCACCGAATTTACCGACCAGCACCGTGGCGACCGTCTCCGCCAGCAGGTACGCCGTCACCACCCACGACATGTGCGCCGCGCCGCCCAGGTCCGAGACGATCGTCGGCAGGGCCGTGCCGACGATCGTCTGGTCGAGCGCGGCCAGCAGCATGCCCAGCATGATCGTGACGAAGACGACGTTGCGGCGGCGCTTGTCCAAGTATGGGGGGCCCGGGTTTTCTGGGGTGGCTGTCACGTTTGCAGGGTCCGCCGGGGCAGGACGGTGCGCATGTCTGTTGCGGCCGGACCGGTGACGCGCTGGCGCCGTGGGAGTGATTTCCGGGTGGCGTGTGCCGCTCGACCGTGGTCGCTCGCGCAGTTCCCCGCGCCCCTTACGGGGCTTGCCTGAGCCGGGGTGCCGAGGTCGCTGCTGTAACGGGGGTGCCCCGGTCCACCTGGGTCGCCAGGGCGCGTGCCCAGTGGACGATGCCCTCCGTGTCCAGGCCGCCCGGGGGCTCGCCCGTCCAGGCCGCCAGGCCGTCCGCCCCGCGGCGCAGGAGGCGGGCGCCGCCCTTGGTGTTGCCGCGGGCCGCGTGGGTGAGGCCCACCGCCGTCTGGGCCAGCGCCCGCCACAGGTCACGCTCGGACTCCGGGCCCGACTTCCAGGCGTCCTCGAAGACCTCGTGCGCGTGGAACGGGCGGCCCGCGTCGAGCAGGTCCTGGGCCTCGGCGACGGTCCGGTCCGGGGTGCGCACGACGCCCTCGGGCTGGCGGTCGACGCCGGCGGCGCCGTAGGGGAGGGGGCGGCCGAGACCGTCGCGAGGGCGGGCGTTGCGCGCCCGGCCCTCCTCGTCCCGGTCCCGGTCACCGCTGTGCGAAGTGCTCATGCGTCCGATTCTCGCGCATGGTTCCCGACAGCCGCGGAATCGGTTTCAAACCACCCGTGAGCTTGGGGTATTGTTCTGTCTGTCGCCGCCGGACGGGACTTTCCGAAGGCAGCCGACATCGGGACGTGGCGCAGCTTGGTAGCGCACTTGACTGGGGGTCAAGGGGTCGCAGGTTCAAATCCTGTCGTCCCGACTGTGAGAAGTCGCAGGTTGCGGGGCCGTTTCAGAGAGATCTGAAACGGCCCCGCAGTCGTTGCCGAGGACGTCTCACCGCGGGTGCGTCGCCCGCCAGGCCGCCGACTCGGGCAGCGGGGCGTCCAGTTCTCTTCAGCGCCCGCAGCGCGGAGCCGGCACATGACGTCGGTGATACGTCAGTCCCGAGGAGAGATCGTGGAGGTCACGGGTGTGTGGCCGCCTCCGTGGCAACATGCGTGTAGGCAACAGTTAAAGCGGAGGGGCGGGAACGGGCATGTCCGGCGGCGCGGTGGAGACGACACCTGATGACGGCACGGCCGCGAGCGCGGACGGACCCCGGCTCACCGTCGCGGCGCGCCTGGACGCCGTACCGGTCGGCGCCTGGCACTGGCGGATCACCCTGCTCGCCGGGCTCGCCACCTTCTTCGACCTCTACGAGGTGTTCCTCGGCGGTGTGCTCGGCAGCGTCCTGACCGAGCAGTGGCACCTGGACTCGAACGGCAAGGCGCTCCTCGTCGGCGCCCCCTTCTTCGGCATGTTCGCGGGCGCGGTGCTGCTGGGCCGGGCCGCGGACCGCTTCGGGCGGCGCCCGCTGTTCATGCTCAACCTCGCGGGCTACAGCGTCAGTTCACTGCTCGCCGCCTTCGCTCCCGATCTGACGTCGCTGATCGTGCTGCGCGTCGTCGCCGGTCTCTTCCTCGGCGCCGAACTCCCGCTCGTCGACACCTACGTCAGTGAACTGCTGCCCGGCGCGGTCCGCGGACGGTTCGTCGCCATCGCGTACACCCTCGGCTTCTGCGGTGCGCCTGTCGCCGCGCTGCTGGGCGGGCAGCTCGTCGCCGAACGGGATCTGCTGATCGACGGCTGGCGGTGGCTGCTGGTCTTCGGCGGGGTCGGCGCGGCGTTCGTCTGGGTGCTGCGGCGTTCTTTGCCCGAGTCGCCGCGCTGGCTGAGCGCCCAGGGCCGGCACGCCGAGGCGGACCGGATCGTCGCCGACGTGGAACGCGGCGCCGGACTCGCCCCGGTGGAGGCCGGTCAACTGCCCGAGTCCGTACCGGAGTCGGCCGAGAGCGCGGCTCCCCTGCGGGAACTCTTCCGGCCGCCCCATCTCCGTAGCACCGTGATGCTCTGGATCTTCCAGGTGCTGCAGACCGTCGGCTACTACGGCTTCGGCTCCCTCGCGCCCCTCGTCCTGATGGCCAAGGGCCACGACGTGGTGCACTCGCTGACGTACACGGCACTGAGCTTCCTCGGCTATCCGATCGGCTCCGCCGTCTCGATCCTGTTCATCGAGCGGATCGAACGCAAGACGCTGGTCATCGCGGCGGCCGCGGCGATCGCCGTGTTCGGCCTCGCCTTCGGCACCGCCGAGTCCTCGGCCGCGATCGTCACGGCGGGCATCCTCATGACGCTCACGCAGAACATCTTCTCCAACGCCTTCCACGTCTACCAGGCCGAACTCTTCCCCACCGCGATACGGGGCAGCGCCGTCGGGATCGCGTACTCGCTGTCCCGGCTCACCGGCGGCGTCCTGCCGTTCGTCGGCCTCGCCGTCCTGGACGAGTTCGGCGCGACGGGCATGTTCGCCGGGTGCGCCGTCCTGATGGCGCTGCTCTGCCTCGACGTGGCGGTGCTCGGGCCGCGAACGACGGGGCGGGCGCTGGAGAGCGTCGTCCGAAAATGAGGCGCCTCACGGCGCCGGTGCCGGTTAGGATCACGCGGCGTTGATCCCGCCGCGGAAGGTGACCATGGGCGTTCACAAGCTGCACTCCGACGAGGCCGACATCGACGAGACCCTCGTCCGGGCGCTGGTCGACGAGCAGTTCCCACGCTGGGCGGGCCTGGCGCTGCGGCACGTCGACTCGCACGGCACGTCCAACGTCCTGTTCCGGCTCGGCGACGCGTACGTGATCCGGCTGCCGCGCCGCAGCGGATCCGTGCCGGACTTCGCGAGCGAGCGCCGGTGGATGCCGCTCCTGGCCGCGCGGCTGCCGGTCGCCGTGCCCGAACCCGTCGCGGAAGGGCGGCCCGGACACGGATTCCCGTACCCCTGGGCCGTGCACCGCTGGCTGCCCGGCGCGATCCCGGACATCGGGCGCCTGGAGAAGCCGGAGGCGCTGGCCGAGGACCTGGCCGCGTTCGTCGACGCCCTGCGCCGGATCGACACCGCGGGCGCCCCGGGGGCCTACCGTGGCCGCCGCCCGCTCGCCGAGCGGGACAGCGACACCCGCGACGTGCTGGGCCGCCTTGCCGACACGATCGACGCGGACACCGCCCTCGCCGTCTGGGACGCCGCGGTGCGCGCCCCGCGCGGCCCGTTGCCCGATGTCTGGCTGCACTCCGATCTGCAGCCCGGCAATCTCCTCGTCGACGACGGCCGGCTCAGCGCCGTCATCGACTTCGAGTGCATGGGGACGGGCGACCCGGCGGTCGACCTCATCGTCGCCTGGTACGTCCTCGACGCCGGAGCGCGCCGCGTCTTCCGCGAGTCCCTGGGAAGGACCGACGCGGACACCTGGGCCCGCGGCAGGGGCTGGGCCCTGACCGTCGCGGCCCACGAACTCGCCTACTACCGGGAGTCGAACCCGTTCATGGCGCGGACGGCCGCGCGCGTCATCGGCGAGGTACTGGCCGAAGGCGGGGAGAGACCGCCCCTTGGATCACCGGCTGGAACCACTGACTAGATCACCGGCGTGATCGAGGAGTCGGCGGCCTGGGACGCGTCCCGCTGGTGCGGGATGACGACGGGCGCGCTGCCCTGCGCCAGCGCCACCGTGCGGGTCGGCGCCGGGATGCGGATGCCCTCCTCGTGGAAGCGCCGGTGCAGCCGCTTGATGAACTCGTGCTTGATCCGGTACTGGTCGCTGAACTCGCCGACGCCGAGGATCACCGTGAAGCTGATCCGCGAATCGCCGAACGTGTGGAAGCGCACGGCCGGTTCGTGCTCCGGCATCGCACCTTCGACGTCCTTCATGACCTCCGCGACGACCTCGATGGTCACGCGCTCGACGTGCTCCAGGTCGCTGTCGTAACCGACCCCCGCCTGTACGAGCAGCGTCATCTCCTGCTCGGGACGGCTGAAATTGGTCATGTTCGTACCCGAGAGCTGCGTGTTCGGGATGATCACGAGGTTGTTGGAGAGCTGCCGCACGACCGTGTTGCGCCAGTTGATGTCGACGACGTAGCCCTCCTCACCGCTGCTGAGCCGGATGTAGTCGCCGGGCTGCACCGTCTTCGACGCGAGGATGTGCACGCCCGCGAAGAGGTTGGCGAGCGTGTCCTGGAGGGCGAGCGCCACCGCGAGACCGCCCACGCCGAGGGCGGTGAGCAGCGGCGCGATGGAGATGCCGAGCGTCTGCAGGACGATCAGGAAGCCCATCGCGAGGACCACGACCCGCGTGATGTTCACGAAGATCGTCGCCGAACCGGCCACGGCCGCCCGGGACTGGGCCACCGCCCGGACGAGCCCGGTGACGATCCGGGCGGCGGTGAGCGTCGCCGCGACGATGACGAACGCGGTCAGCGCCATGTTCACGTTGCGCCCCGTGCGGGCGGTCAGGGGCAGCGCCTCGGCCGCCACCGCCGCGCCCGCGGCGACGGCGGCCCACGGCACGAGGGTGCGCAGCGCGTCGACGAGCAGATCGTCGCCGCTCCAGCGGGTGCGGCTGGCCCGCTCGCCGAGCCAGCGCAGCAGGATCCGCAGGAGCAGACCGGCCAGGAGCCCCGCGAGGAGGGCGACGCCCGCGATGATCAGGTCGTGGAGGTCGAGTCCGCGCGTCATCGGACGCCTCCCGGACACAACGCTGCGACGGGGCCGGGTATGTGATGTCTGGTCACGTGCACCTGCTCGGTAGGGAATGGGGCCGGCGCGGACGCCGAAGCGCCGCACGCCGGGCCATCCTGCCGCACACGGACCCCACTCCGTGACCACATGGGCGTCACACCGGCCATCGGCTCCCGCCTGACCGCCCCCGTTACCTCACGGCCACCGTGCGCCTCGCCCGTGCCGACTCGTACGCGGCTGCCACGATCCGCAGGGCCCGCAGTCCGGCCTCGCCGTCCGTCACCCCGATCGGTCCGGTGTCGTCCCCGTGGAGGAACGCGCGCAGCATCAGCGCGTCCAGGTCGACGCCGTAGGGGAGTTCGATCCCGGAGCGCGACGTCTCGCTGAAGCCGTGCACCTTCTGGTCGAAGGCGTCCATCTCCAGGGTGGCCCGGTCGCCGATGACCTGCATCGACAGGCCGCCCCATGCCGGATGGTGCTGCGGCTGGCTCCAGCTGCAGTCGATCGTGGCCACGGCGCCGTTCGCGTACGTGAGGGTGAGCAGGCCCGCCGTCTCGACGGGGACGTGGCCCTCGCTTTCGTACAGGACGTTGTTGGTCTGCGCGTACACGGAGGTCGCGGGGATGCCGCCGAAGAGGTCGTCGAGAAGGTCGGCGATGTGCACCGTGTGGTCCATCAGGGCGCCGCCGCCCGCGAGTTCGGGGTCGACGAACCAGCGGCGCCGCTCTCCGGGCATATAGCCGTTGTTCGCGCCGGACACCGCGAGCACCTCACCGGCCGTGCCCGCGCGGACCGCGTCCCGCACCGCGAGGTAGGCGGGGCTGAACCGCACCGGGTGCGCCACCGCGAGCCGCACCCCGGCCGCCCGGCAGGCCTCGACCATGGCCGCGCCGTCCTCGGGCGTGGTCGCGAGGGGCTTCTCGCAGAGCACGTCCACGCCGTGCGCGGCGGCGAGTTCGACCAAGGGGCGGTGCCGGACGTTCTCGGAGCAGATCACCACCTTGTCGGGCCCCCAGGCGAACAACTCCTCATACGTGTCCACGTAGTCCACGCCGAGCTGGGCCGCGAAGTCCTTGCCGCGGACCTCCCCCGGCGCCGCCAGATCCGTCTCGGGGTCGGCCGCCAGGACCTCCACCCCGTCCATCGTGGCGAGCAGGCGCGCGAAGCCGCCCGCGTGGACGTGGGCGAACGACAGCACCCCGACTTTCATGCCCTTCACAGCCCGGCCTCCTCGGTCGGCTTCAGTTCGACGGGTTCTCCGGTGCGGGCGGACTCGGCGGCCGCGGCCGCGATCCGGACCGCCTCGACGCCGTCGCGCGCCAAGACCCGGGGCACGGCCCCGCCCGTGACGGCGGCCGCGAAGTCCCGCAACTCCGTCAGATAGGGGCTCTCCGTCATGGGGCTGCCGGGGATGCCCTCGCCGGCCGCGCGTGCGCCCTGGGCCAGCACCCGGAACCCGGTGTGGGCGGTCGAGTCGTGCTCCAGGATCCCGCCGGACCCGGCCACCCGGTACGTGGTGCGGAACGGAAGGTCCGGCAGGCCCCACACACCGAGGACATGGCTGACCGCGCCGGAGGCGTGTGTGAGCACGGCCGTGCCCGTCGCCACGTCCCCGGCGGTCGCGCCCGGTTCCTGGCGGCCGCGGACCTGCGCGTGGACGCGGACCACCTCGCCTGCCAGGAGGCGGGCGAAGTCGAGGTCGTGGATCATCTGGTCCATCAGGATCCCGCCGGACAGGGCCGGGTCGGAGAACCACGGCGCCCAGACCGGGTAGCAGCCGGAGCGGGTGAACCGCAGGACGGCGGGGACACCGATGCGGCCCGCCACGACGGACTGCGCGAGCGCCGCGTACGCCGGGAAGTAGCGCACGACGTGCGCCGGGAACAGCAGCACTCCCGCGGCCTCGGCCGCGTCCACCATCTCCTGCGCCTCGTCGACGCTCAGCGCGAGCGGCTTCTCGCAGACGACGTGCTTGCCCGCGGCGATCGCGTCGAGCACGAGGTGGCGGTGGGTGAACGTCGGGGTGCACACGTCCACGACGGTGCTGCGCTCCAGCAGCTCGGCGAGGCTGTGCACGGCCGTCACACCGAACTCGGCGTACTGAGCAGCCAGTTGTTCCGCGTGACCGTCGGTGGACAGGATCGTGACGCGTGCGCCCAGCTCCGTCCAGGCGGGCAGATGGGCGCGGGCGATGCCGCCGGCACCGATCAGGCCCACGTCGAGGCGTGCCATGTAGGTCCTTTCCAGCAGGGGTTCATCGAGGTGTTCGAGAGGAAGGTCAGCCCTTCGTGCCGCTCTGGGCGATGCCCTGCACGAAGTGCCGCTGGAGGAAGAGGTAGAGGAGGATCATCGGCAGGCTGGCGATCAGCGAACCGGCCATCATCACCGGGTAGTTGGTCTCGAACTGCCCCTCGAGGGAGGTCAGTCCGGCGCTGATCGGCATCTTCGCCGGATCGGTGTTCACGACCAGCGGCCACAGCAGGTCGTTCCAGGACCACATCGCCGTGATCACCGCGAGTGCGGCCAGGGCGGGCCGGATCAGCGGCAGCATGATCGACCAGAAGATGCGGAACGGGCCCGCGCCGTCGATCCGGGCCGCTTCCTCCAACTCCCGTGGCAGGGACAGGAAGAACTGGCGCAGCATGAACGTGCCGAACGCGCTGAACATGCCCGGCAGGAACAGTGCGGGCGGTGAGTTCAGCAGGCCGAGCCGCTGGATGATGTCGTACTGGGGCAGGATCAGCAGCGACGACGGGACGAGCAGCACGGACAGGAACAGGGCGAACAGCACGTTCTTGCCGCGGAAGCGCATCCGGGCGAAGGCGTACGCGGCGAGCGAGCAGAACACGAGCTGGCCGAGGGTCCGGCCAACCGTGTTGATGACGCTGTTGCCGAGCATCTCCCCGTAGGGCAGCGCGGTGAACACGTCCTGGAACGCGGCCCAGTTCCACCGCTCGGGAAGGAACGTCGTCGGTACGTGCACGGCTTCCGGCAGCGTCTTCAGCGCGGTGAGGAGCTGCCACAGGAACGGGAAGACCATCACGAGCGCGCCGAGCGACAACAGGAGGTGCGTGGCGACGGCGCCGCCGTCCACGCGGCGCAGGCGGTCACGCATAGTGCACCCACTTCTTCTGGAGGCGGAACTGCAGGAAGGTCAGCGCCGCGGTCAGCAGCATCAGGAGGAACGCGAGCGCGGCCGCCGCACCCTGGTTGTTCTGCTGGAACGCCCATTGGTAGAAGAGGCTCACCACGGACTGCGTGGAGCCGAGCGCCGGATTGGTCGGGCTCATCATCACGTAGATCAGGTCGAACATCTGCAGTGAGTTGATCACGCAGATGACCGCCGCGAAGAAGATGCTCGGGGTGAGCAGCGGCAGCGTGATCGTGAAGAAGCGCCGCACCGGGCCCGCGCCGTCCAGCTCGGCCGCCTCGTAGTAGTCCTGCGGAATGCCCTTGATCCCGGCGATGAAGATGATCAGGTAGTAGCCGACGCTCTGCCATACGGAGACGACACCGATCGCCCACAGCGCGGTCGACGGGTCCGAGGCCCAGTAGTGCCGTGAGACGCCGAACCACGACAGCATCTCGTTCAGGAGACCGAAGTTGCCGTTGTACAGCCAGTTCCAGACCAGGCCGACCGCGACCGGCAGCGTGACGAACGGGATGAAGTACAGGGCGCGGTAGATCCCCACACCGCGCAGCCCGCGCCGGTTCAGGAGCGCCGCCACCGCGACCGACAGTGGCAGCGTGATCAGGCCGATCGCCCCGTACAGCAGCGTGTTGCCGACGGCGCGCCACACGGTGACGTCCTGGACGACCCGGGCGTAGTTGTCGCCGCCGGTCCAGGAGTGGCCGCCGAACGGGCCGAAGTGGGTGAAGCTGAAGCCGAACGTCTGGATCATCGGCCAGATGTAGAACACCAGGAAGCCGACGCCGATCGGCGCGATGAACAGGTAAGCGGCTCTCTGCGTACGGGAGTTGGGCCCTCTGCTGCCGCCGTCCGGGCCGGGCTTCGAGCGGGGCTTCCTGATCCGGCCGTCCGCCTCCGCGGCGGCCGTCGACGGGAACACGGCCATCACTTGCCCTCCTCGTCGAGCGCCCGGTCCATCTGCTTCGCCAGCGTCCGTGCCGCCTGCTCCACGCCGCCCTTGCCGCTGAACGGAGCACCGAGCAGCAGGTACTCCTGGTCCTCCCAGACGGCCGTGTTGCGTGAACTCGGGTACGGAACCGCGTAGTCGAGCATGTCGATGAAGCAGCGCAGATCGAACTCCGGCATCGACTTCAGCCAGGCGTCCTGCGTCCCCTCGTACGAGGAGATGGTGATGCCGCCCTTGGCCTGGATCTGTGCCGCCTCGCGCCGCGCCATGAAGTCCACGAACTTCCAAGCCGCCTGCTTTCTACGGGACTTGGCGCTGACCACATTGGCGAGACCGTGGATGACGGTGGCCCGCTCGCGGCCCTTGGGCAGCACGGCGACACCGCCGTGGTCCTTGATCTCCGGACCGGCGTACATGAGCGACGCCATCGCGGAGAGGTCGTAGTTCATCGCCACCTGCTCCGACAGGAACAGATTGCGGGCCCGCACCTCCGACATGGCGCTCTGCGGCGGCGACCAGCCCCGGTCCACGAGGTCCGTCCAGAACCGCAGCCCCTCGATGGACCGCGGATCGGCGAACCCGGAGCGCCCGTCGCGCAGCACGTAGCCGCCGGCGCCGAACATCGTCGGGTAGAACTTGGCCTGCCGGTCCATCTCGGCGGCGATACCGTAGACCCGCTTCCTGGGATTCGTCAGTTCACGTGCGGCGTCCCGCAGATCGTCCCAAGTCCATGTCTCGTCCGGGTACTTGACGCCCGCCCTGTCGAAGAGCGCCCTGTTGTACCAGAGCCCGATGGTGTCGAAGTCCTTCGGAAGCCCGTACTGCTTGCCCTGGTACGCGTAGATGTCGATGAGCGCCTCGGGGTGCTTGCCGACCGGGGTGCGGTCCCGGGCGATGTGCTCGCTCAGTGGCTCGAGGGCGCCGTTCGCCGCGTACAGCTGGATGTTCACCGCGTTCATCCAGAACACGTCGGGCGCGGTGCCGCCCCGCATCGACGTGCGCAGCGTCGTCCAGTACGACGACCAGGGGGTGAGCTGGATCTCCACGGAGATCCCGGGATTCTCGCGCTCGAAAGCGTCGATGACCTGCTGGAGCACGGGCGCCTGCGCGACGTCCCAGATGCCGTACGAGAGGGTGGTGCGGCCGCGCGCCGAGGCGGTGTCGGAAGCTCCGCCGCCGCTACAGCCGGCGGCGAGCGGGGCCGCCGCCGCGAGCGCACCACCGATCAGCGTTCTCCTGCGCATACGCGTCTCCCATCGATAGGAGGGGGTCGGAACGGGTCAGAGCGGAGCGGTCGGTCGTAACGGGCCCGCGATACGCGGGAGTTCGGCTTCCACGGCGTCCAGGGCGCGGCGCACCGCGCCCAGGGCCACGCCCTCGCGGCCGAGCGTGCTGACCACGATGCGCGGCACGTGCAGGGTCAGAGGGCGCAGATGTCCGGTGAGGAGCGGGACGAGCGGATCGCCGACGGGCGCCAACGCTCCCGAAAGCACCAGCAGTTCGGGGTCGAGGGCGAGGACGAGCGCCGCGATGCCGGGAGCGACTCCGGCGAGATACCGGTCGAGGACATCGAGAGCCTCCGCGTCCCCTGCCCGTACGGCGCGCGCGAGGGCGTCCGTCCCGGACTCGCCGGGGCGCCCGTCCAGGTCGAGGGCTTTTCCGGCCTCGTCCAGGCCCAGTTGGGGCAGGATGCCCAGTTCGCCCGCGCCGCCTCTGCGCCCCCGGTGCAGCCGGCCGTCGATCATCAGGCCGCACGAGATGCGCCGGCCCACGAGCACGCACGCCACGTCGTCCGCGAGGACCGCCGCGCCGCGCCAGTGCTCGGCCAGCACGGCCAGGTTCACGTCGTTCTCCACGAAGACGCGGCAGGGGATGTCGTCCGCGAGCCGGCGCGCGAGATCCAGGTCGGTCCACTCCGGCACGACCACCGAGACGATCCGCCCCGTGTCGTCGACCATGCCCGGCACGCCCACGCCCATCGACCACACGTCACCGGGCCCCACACCCTGATCGGCGAGGAAGCGGCGCAGCCGGCCGCGCAACAGCTCTATGCGCTCGGCGCCCGTCAACTCCGCCGGAAAGTCCTCCCGTTGCCGCGCGACGACCTGCCCGTCGAGCCGCGCTAGCAGCAGTACGAGCTTCTTGAGCCCGATGTCGACGCCGACCACGTGCCCTGCCTCGGCACGGAACCGGACCCGGCGCGCGGGCCGTCCCGGTGCCCGCCCGGCCGCCGGGGCGTCGGTCTCCGCGATCCAGCCCTGCGCGGCCAGCTCCTCCACGAGCGCCTCGACCGTCGGCCGGGACAGCCCCGTCGAGGTGGCGAGGCCGCTGACGGTCTGCGGGCTCTCCTGCCGCAACGCCCGCAGCACCACCGCGGTGTTGAGACCGCGCAACGCCGCGAGGTCGTGCCCACGCGCCCTGTCGTGCACCGCCATGGCCTGAAATCCTCCGAGCACCAATCGGACGGGTTGTGCAGGACTGTTGCATAACTCACATGGCTTGGGAAGCCTGCCCGTACCGAAATTACGCAGAACTCCTGTGAATTGAAGGAGCCGCGCCCGGCCGGACCGCGACGGAGGTGGCCGGAGATCGTCACACATGCCCCATTGACGCCCGTTCGGCCCGGCGCCGAGGGTGGAGGGCATGACCCAACTGTCCGAGCATCTGCGCCAGGCCACCCCCGTCGTCGCGCAGCGCGGGGAAGGCGTCCACCTCTACGGCATCGACGGCCGCCGCTATCTGGACTTCACCGCCGGGATCGGGGTCACCAGTACCGGCCACTGCCATCCCCGCGTCGTCGCCGCCGCGCAGGAGCAGGTCGCCACCCTCATCCACGGCCAGTACACGACCGTCCTGCACCAGCCGCTGCAACGCCTCGTCGAGAAGCTCGGCTCCGTACTGCCCGCGGGCCTCGACAGCCTGTTCTTCGTGAACTCGGGGAGCGAGGCCGTCGAGGCGGCGATGCGCCTCGCCCGGCAGGCCACGGGGAAGCCGAACATCGTGGTCGCGCACGGCGGTTTCCACGGCCGGACCGTGGCGGCGGCCTCGCTCACCACCTCCGGCACCAAGATCCGTACCGGGTTCGGCCCCCTCATGGCGGGGGTGGCCATCACCCCCTTCCCCAACGCCTTCCACTACGGCTGGGACGAGGAGACGGCCACGCGGTTCGCGCTGCGCGAGTTCGACCACCTGTTGCAGACGGTCACCGACCCCGACGACACCGCGGCGATCCTCGTCGAACCGGTCCTCGGCGAGGGCGGCTACGTCCCCGCGAACACGGCCTTCCTCCAGGGCCTGCGCGAACGGGCCGACCGGCACGGCATCCTCCTCGTCCTCGACGAGATCCAGACCGGCGTCGGCCGTACCGGCCGCTTCTGGGGCCACGACCACTTCGACGTCAGGCCCGACGTCCTGATCACCGCGAAGGGCCTGGCCAGCGGCTTCCCCCTGTCGGGCATCGCGGCACCGGCCGACCTGATGCACAGGGCCAGGCCCGGCTCGCAGGGCGGCACGTACGGCGGCAACGCGGTCGCCTGCGCGGCGGCCTGCGCCACGCTCGACGTCATCGCCGAGGAGGGCCTCGTCGCCAACGCCGCGGCGATGGGCGCCCGGCTGCGCTCGGGCCTGGCGGACCTCGCGGCGAAGACCCCGGCCATCGGCGACGTGCGCGGCCTCGGCCTGATGCTGGCGAGCGAGTTCACGACCCCGGACGGCGACCCCGACCCGGCGACCGCCCTGCGGGCCCAACAGGCGGCGGCGGACGAGGGCCTGCTCCTCCTCACCTGCGGCCCGTGGGGCAACGTGGTCCGCATGATCCCGGCACTGGTGGTCACAGAACCCCAGGTGGACGAGGCCCTACGCATCTGGCGCTCAGCGGTGGCGACGGCAACATCCTGAACGCGACGAGCCCGTACCCCGCCAGGGGCGCGGAGACCGGCGTTTACAACGACGACGAACCCGTGCCCGCCAGGGGCGCGGGGAACGGCGCGAGCAACCACGACGAACCCGCACGCAGCGACCGACGCCGCACACACGCCCCTTCGAGGGGCGCGGGGAACTGCGCGAGCAACCTCGACGAAACCCGCACCCGGCGGACGCCCCCCGGCAGCACCTGGAGCCGACCTTGACCACTCCACCCCCCGTCATCCAAGCCGTCCCGAAGCAACTCCACATAGCCGGCACCTGGCAGAACGCGGCAGCGCCCCGCACGATGCCCGTGGACAACCCCGCCACCGGCACCACCCTCTGCGAAGTCGCCGACGCAGGCCCCGAGGACGGCCGGGCCGCCCTGAACGCGGCACAAGCGGCACAGAAGGCCTGGGCGGCCACAGCCCCCCGCACCCGCTCGGAGATCCTGCGCCGCGCCCACGAGATCATCCTCGACCGCACCGAGGACCTCGCCCTCCTCATGACCCTGGAGATGGGCAAACCCCTGGCGGAGGCCCGCGGCGAAGTCACGTACGCCGCCGAGTTCTTCCGCTGGTTCGCCGAGGAGGCTGTCCGGATCGACGGCGGCTACGCCACCAGCCCCGACGGCCGCAACCGCCACCTCGTCCTGCGCCAGCCGGTGGGCCCCTGCCTGCTCATCACGCCCTGGAACTTCCCGCTCGCCATGGGCACCCGCAAGATCGGCCCCGCCGTCGCCGCGGGCTGCACCATGATCCTCAAGCCCGCCCCGCAGACCCCGCTGTCGTCCCTCGCGCTGACCGGGATCCTGACCGAGGCGGGCCTGCCGCCCGGCGTCCTGAACACGGTCACGACGAGCGACGCGGGCGGCCTCGTCGAACCCCTGCTGCGGGGCGGCGGCATCCGCAAACTGTCCTTCACCGGTTCCACGCAGGTGGGCCGGATCCTGCTCGCCCAGTGCGCCGACACGGTGGTGCGCACCTCGCTCGAACTCGGCGGCAACGCCCCGTTCATCGTCTTCGACGACGCAGACATCGGGGCGGCCGTGGACGGCGCGATGGTCGCCAAGATGCGCAACATGGGGGAGGCGTGCACCGCCGCGAACCGCATCTACGTGCACAGCTCGGTCGCCGGGGAGTTCGCGAGCCGGCTGACCGCGCGAATGTCGGCCCTGACCGTCGGGGACGGCACCGCGCCCGGCACCGACGTCGGGCCGCTCATCGACGCGGCGGGCCGCGCCAAGGTGGACGCGCTGGTGCGGGACGCCGTGGACCGCGGCGCCAAGATCCTGACCGGCGGCGAACTCCCCGCCGGAGACGGCAACTTCTACCCGCCGACCGTCCTCACCGAGGTTCCGCGCGACGCCGCACTCACCGGCACCGAGATCTTCGGCCCCGTGGCCGCGCTGTTCACGTTCGACGACGAGGAGGACGTCGTACAGGCCGCGAACGACACAGAATGGGGCCTCGTGAGCTACGTCTTCACGCGCGACCTGGACCGTGCGCTGCGCGTCGGCGAACGCCTGGAGACCGGCATGGTCGGCCTCAACACCGGGCTTGTGTCGAACCCGGCGGCCCCCTTCGGCGGCGTCAAACAGTCGGGCCTCGGCCGGGAAGGCGGCCGGGTGGGCATCGAGGAGTTCCTGGAGTACAAGTACCTGGCCGTCCCCACAGGCTCATAGCCGCGCGACAGCGGCTCGCACCCACCCCGCCCACATCGCCCCGCTCACAACCGCTCCACCGCCCGGAACCCGGCAAGCCGGGACATCAACGCCCGCGCGGACGGCGCGAGTTCCGCCACCGGCACCTCCTCGCCCGCGTTCAGCAGTCCGACGATCGCGGACAGTTCGGCCCCGGTCAGATCGGTCTCCAGAACGTGCCCGCACGCGGCCACGAGCCGACGGCCCGCGGTCTCCGCCCACACCACCCGCTCGACGGCCCGCACCGCGTCGTCGTCGGTGAAACGGCCGGGCCGGGCGGGCGGCGGTACGGGCCGCAGCCCGCCGTCCGTCGCATGCAGCAGCGCCTCGCGCGCCAGCCTCCGCCGCATCGCCGTCGGCCGCGCGGCCTCTCGATAGTGCGCGAGCGCGTCGACAAGTACCGGCGGAAGCAGCTCCGAAGCCGCGCGGTCCGCCTCACCCGCGTCGAGCACACCCTCCGCGTCTTCCTGTACGAGGATGTCGTCACCGCCCCAACGTGCCTGCGGATAGGCCGGGTTGGGGCCGGGCGCGAGCAGTGAGCGCAGTCCGTGGCCGGGCCCGGGCGCGGTCCGCGGGACACCCAGGTGCACCAGGCCCGCGGGCGACCTGCTGGATTCGGTGACGTAGCGCTGACCGGCGGGCCAGTAGAGCAGGTCGCCGGGCGCCGGCCGGGCGGCGAGCCATCGGCCGGCCCGCGCCAGACGCAACCGTGGCCGTCCGAGCAGGGTGTAGAGGAACGTGGCACCCGGGGTGCGCGACAGCCGTTCGGAGCCGCATGTGCCGTGGTGCAGCGTGGTACTCGCCCCGAGCAGCGGCTGCCCCGTGCGGTCCCACAGTCCGGCGAGGAAGTTCCGCGCCCTGAGCCAGACCGGGTGGTGGAAGGCGTGCAGGCCGCGCACGACGAGATGGAACGGCTCGCGCCCCGACTGCCGGAGCAGGCGACGGCCGTACCGGGCGAACGAGCCGTCCTCCGGCTGCGGCAGCAGATCCCCGGGGTCGGCCAGGCGGCGCGGTCCGAGGGCGAAGCTCACCGGCCCCGCCGAGGGACGCCGCGCCGCGGTGACGGCACTCTCGAAGACCTCGTGCGCGTCGAACGGGGCGACCCCGAGCGCGGCGCCCCTGATCAGCACGGGCCCGCGATCCCAGTACGCGTCGACGAACGTGTCCCAGTCGAGCGACTCCAGGACATCGACCGAAGCTGCGGGGACAGGACTCACGACTCCAGCTCCAGGGCACGTACGCGGTACAACTCATCGACAAGAGATGCGAGTTCGGGGCTTTCGGGGCGTAGGTCACAAGCCTGGGCGAGCGAGGCGACACTGATCCGCGAGACAGTGCCGAGGCGCGCGAGCACCCGGCGGACCACCGGGGAGGTGCTACGGCGCGCGTGTCCATGGGCGGCCCAGATCAACGTGCCGGCACCGGCCCGCAGGCGCAGGATCTCGGTGGTGCGTCGTAATCGGTGGTACGGGGTGAGCGCGACGCCCGCTCTGGGCGGCGGCGCCGGGTCGAGGCCCGCCGCGGAGTGCAGTCCGGCCCAGCGCAGCAGCAGCGCCTGCTCGGGTTCGTCACGGGCGAGCGCCGCGGCGTAGCGCTCGGCGGGCTCGGTGAAGCGGTCGGCGGGCGTGAGCCGCCCGTCGGGGGCGGCGGGCACGGGGTGCGGTGTCGTGGGCTGCTCGTCGCCGGGCAGCGGGTGGCGCCGCAGGACCTCCCGGACCACCTCGCCGACGTAGGGGAGGGCCGCGGTGGTGCGGGCCGGCACGGTCAGGCGCAGGGTCGTGCACGGCCGCGTACGGTCCTCCAGATGGGTGCTGCCCGCCGGCCAGTGCACCAAGTCACCCGCTGCGGCGTGCAGTTCGAACTCGGTGCCGGTGTGCTCGGGCCGTACCCGCATCGTCAGGGAGCCGTCGAGGACCCAGGTGAGCGCGGCCGCGTCGGGGCGCGCCCCGAACTCCTCGGTGGCCTGGTGCCGGGTGCCGACGGCCAGTTCGGCGGTGACGGGCAGCGGGGGCCGGCCGACGTGCCGCCACAGTCCCGCCACGGCGTCCCGGACCTGCGACCAGAGGGCGAAGTCGAGCCTCAGCGCGTGATTGGCCGTCAACAGCCAGCCACAGCGGCCGAGTTGGCCGGGTCCGGACAGGCGGGCGGCGTAGGCGGCGGTGTCCCGGTCCTCGAGGGAGGGCAGCAGCGGCCCGGGATCGTGCAGCACACCGTCGGCCACGGCGAGCCGCATCCGTGTCGGCCGCGGGGCGCCGGCCGCGGCCACCAGAAGGCGGTGGGCCCCCGCCGCGTCCAGGCCGGGCCGCGGCGCGTCCGGCACGACCACCGGCTCTCTCGCCCAGTACTTCTCCGCGAAGTGCCGCCATGCGTCGGTGGTCCGGGCGGGCGCGGAGGACGGTTCGCAGTCGCGGTTCATCGGCGCTGGGATCTCCTCGGTCCCTCGTCCGGGGCGGCGTGACGGGCCCGGCGACCCTGCCAGAGGCATTCCGGCGCCGTCAACGCCGCACGGACAACCTGTGCACATCCGGCGCGGAACGCGTTCCCTGTCCCGCTGGTGTACTGCTGCCCCACAGCTGCGATCCCATCCCATTCCACCGCACCGCGCAGCACCGCACCGCTCCCATCCCTCCGCCGTACTCCCGCCCCGGGGCGCTCAGACCGCGCTGCCCGCCTGCCAGTCGGCCCACGACATGTTCCAGCCGTTGAGCCCGTTCGCCGGATTGACGGTCTCCTCGCCCGAGCGCCGTACCTCCACCACGTCGCCGACGATCGAGCTCTTGTAGAACTTCGCGCCCGGTGTCGACGGATCGTCCGCGCCCTGGGTGTCCCGCAGCCCGACGCAGCCGTGGCTGGTGTTGCTCGTGCCGAAGAGGGACGGCGAACCCCAGTAGTTGCCGTGGATGAACGTGCCCGACGTGGTGAGCCGCTGGGCGTGGGGCACGTCGTCGATGTCGTACTCGTCGCCGAGGCCCACCGTCGTCGAGTCCATCCGGGTCTCCTCGAACCGCTCGGAGATCACCATCTTCCCCGCCCACGTGGGGTGTTCGGCGTCGCCGCCGCTGACGTCGTACGTGGCGATCTCCTTGCCGTCGCGCCGCACGGTCATCGACTTGGCCTTGAGGTCGACGACGCTGATCTGTTCGCGACCTATGTGGAACGTGACGTCCTTGTCCTGTGTGCCGAACACCCCGTCGGCGCCCTCGACGTCCTTCAGCCGCAGACTCAGCGTGATCTTCGTGCCGGCCTTCCAGTACGCCTGCGGGCGGAAGTCGAGCCGGGTGTCGCTGAACCAGTGCCCGGCTGTCGCCACGTCCGGGTCCGCGGTCACGGTGATGGCCTTCTGCACCGCGGCCCGGTCGGTCACGGCCTTGGTGAAGGTGATCGAGACGGGCATGCCGACACCGGACGTCGAGCCGTCCTCCGGGGTGAAGTAGCCGACGAAGGTGGCGCCCGGCTTCTTCGTGGTGAAACGGGTGATGTGCGCGGAGCCGCCGCCGTCGACCGTGGTCTTCACCGTGTACTCGGTTCCGGAGGCGGGGTGGGCGGACGAGGTCCACTTGGTCCGCCCGTCGTTGTACGTCCCTTGCAGACGGGTTCCGTCGGCCGCCGCGACCGCGACCGCGCTCAGGGTTCCGCCGGAGACCGCGACGGTGACCGGAGCGCCGAAGCCGGCCTGCCGTGTCCCGTCGGCCGGGGTGACACTGACCTTCGCGCTGTCGGCGGACCCCCCGGCCGTGCCGTTCGCCCCCGCCTCACCGCCGCACCCCGCGACCGTCGCCACCGAGGCCACGCCCAGCGCGGCGAGCACCCCGCGCCGCGACCAGCGGTCCGTTCCGTCCGCCGCCCGAACTCGAGAGTCACCCACACCGCGCCTTCCTGATCCATGGCCCTTGCGGTGTCGAATGGTGCCCGGGCGACCTGGGTGAATCCTTGGAAAAGGGCGCGCTTGTCTTAAATCTTCCTTTGAGGGTCGCAATCTTCCCCTCGGGCCGCGTGCTGCCCGTACGTGTGGATCCGGACATGTGGATCCGGACGTGTGGATCTTGTGAAACGCCGGGGCGGTGGGGAACGGAATACGGGATTCCACCGCAATTGCGCCGGTGGGGCCCATGGCAAGGTGATCACGGATCGTCAATTGCGTCGGAAAGGTTCGTCCTCATGCCTCTCGCCCTGTTCCGCCGGAAGCGGGCCGGTTCCGCAGCGCGGGGAGCCGGACTCGCGCATCCTGTGCCGTCCGGCGCGGGCGCCTTCCACTGCCAGGTCACCGACCCGTTCGGGCAGTCGATGCCGGGCGCCGAGGTGACTTTGACGACCACCGACACCGGGCGGGTGGCGGCGAAGGCCACGACCGACCCGTACGGCCTCGTCTTCCTCACCTTGCAGCCCGGCCGCTACGGCGTGCTGATCGCGGCGGAGGGGCTCCAGCCGCACCAGCAGACGATCGAGGTGCTCGCCGACGCGACCTCCCCGCTCACCTCGGTCCAGCTCCACCCGGGCCGCCCCCCGGAGCTCCCGGGCCCCGGTACCTGGCTCTTCGACCCGCCGCACACCGCGATCCGGTTCATCGCCAAGCACGTCGGCATGGCCCATGTGCACGGCCGTTTCACCCGCTTCGAGGGCGGCATCCACGTCGCGCCCGACATGGCGGACTCCCGCGTCGAGGTCCGTATCGACGCGGCGTCGATCGACACGGGCAACAACACCCGCGACAACCACCTGCGTTCGGCCGACTTCCTGGACGTCGAGCGCTACCCCTACGTCCACTTCTCCTCCGACCGGTTCCTCTACCGGGGCGGCTCCAAGTGGACCCTTCAGGGCGCCCTGACGATGCACGGCGTCAGCCGCACGGTCGACCTCGACACGAACTATCTCGGCGTCGTCAACGGCGGCTACGCGGAGGAACTGCGCTGCGCCGCCCTCGCCACGGCGGAACTCCACCGCGAGGACTACACCCTCAACTGGCGGACCATGCTGGCCCGCGGCATCGCGGTGGTCGGCCCCACGGTCAAGCTCGAACTCGACGTACAGGCGATGTACCGCAGCCACGACACCCCGACGCCGCCGGAGTAGACCCGCCCCCGCTCCCGGCAGCCGCCCGGTGGGAGGATCGTGCCGTGCCGAACGACGCGGACTCCATCGAACTGGGCGAACACGAACTCCGCGAGATCGCGGGCTACGCGGCGCAGTGTGCGCGCAGGGTGCTGCCGCTCTACGAGCGAGGACTGCCCGTAGGCGCGCCGGCCACGTCCGATGCGGCCGGTGTCCCGGATGCGCGCCCACGCGCGGCCGTGGAAGCGGCGGAGGCCTTCGCCGCGGGCGGCCGTCGCACGAGCGCGCTGCGGCAGGCGGCGTGGGCGGCGTACAAAGCGGCCCAGGAGGCCCAGGAGACTGGTACGCCCGCCGCCGTCGACGCCGCGCGGGCGGCGAGCCATGCGGCCGCGGCCGCGTTCCTGCATCCGAAGGCGAGCGCGCACCAGGTGAAGCACGTTCTCGGTGCGGCGGCGCATGCCGCACGCGCCGAGGAGCTGGCGTCCGAAGCGGAGCCGGGGATCACCGTGGGGACGCTGGAGTGGGCCCGTCGGCACAGGCCCGACGCCGTCACCGCGGTGCTGCGCCGCCTGCCCGCGGCGCCGCCCGGCGGGGGCCGTGTGGGCGAGCTCATACGTGCTCTCGACGCCGCTCTGCGCTGACGGTGTTCCTCAGGGCCCGGCGCCGGAATGCGGCGCCCCGGGCCCTGTGGAATGGTGGGTGGGGTAAATGTCCCGTCACGCCCTGTATGGGTGGGCCGGGGCGATGAACCGCCCATTTATGCCCTTAGGAGGCGTCATGTCCTCGAAGCGCCGCCGTAAGAAGAAGGCCCGTCGCAAGCACGCCGCGAACCACGGCAGCAGGCCGCAGTCCTGAAGGTGTCACGCCCTCTGCACGAGTCCTTCACCGGCCACGGTCGCCCATTCCGTGACAAGAGCCTCGTACTCCGCCCGGTCCTCCGCGGTCAACTGACCACCCGTACGCGCCCACAGATCACGGATCTGCTGGTTGACCACGTCGGCGGTGCGCGCGGAGCGCGGGATGGGAGTGGAGGACATGTGAACGAGGGTAGGGGATCGGTACGGCTATGCGCTCCGATCTGTCACGTGGGCATCGCCATGTGTGATGTTCGCCATTCGAGGCAACCCCTCACGGCTTACGTGCCACCCCCGCGTACAGCGGCACGGCGGTCCCGTCCCGCTCCTCGTCGACGGCCAGCTCCGGATGCCAGTCCGGCAACCAGACCACGCCCGGGTCGAGAAGCTCCAGTCCCGCGAAGAACTTCGTCATCTCCTCGCGCGAGCGCGGCACGAGCGTGACCCCGCCGGCCGCGTACATGTCGACGGCCTGCTTCGTGCGTTCGGGGTCGTAGTCCGACGCGAGTTGGGACAGCACCAGGTAGCTGCCCGACGGCAGCGCGTCCACGAGCGTACGGATGATGTCGTACGCCCCCTGCTCGTCCGGGATGAAATGCAGCAGGGCGATGAGCGAGACCGCGACCGGGCGGTCGAAATCCAGAATGGTCCCGGCCAGTTCGAGGATCTTCCGCGGCTCGCGGGCATCGGCCTGGAGGTAGCGCGTCACGCCCTCCGGGGTGCCGCGCAGCAGCGCCGCCGCGTGGGCCAGCACGATCGGGTCGTTGTCGACGTAGACGACGCTCGTCTCGGGCGCCGCGGTCTGTGCGACGCGGTGCAGGTTCGGCTCCGTCGGTATGCCCGTGCCGATGTCGAGGAACTGGCGGACCCCGAGCCGAGCCGCGAGCATCCGCGTCGCGCGATGCATGAACCAGCGGTTGTGCCGCGCCCCGTACCTGGCCGACGGCTCCATCGTCGTGATCTGGCGCGCGAGTGCCTCGTCCACCGGGTAGTTGTCCTTGCCGCCGAGGTACCAGTCGTACACCCGGGCCGGGTGCGGCTTGCTGGTGTCGATGGCGGGCGGGGCGAGGGACGGGTCCGTCATGGGTCAACTCCGGGATCTGCGCGACCTGTTCGAGCGTACGTCCGGTCATCCTGCCGTACGGGTGTGACGCGTGGGGCGTAATCGGGGAGGATGGCCGCTGCCTCGGACCGTGCCGGGCGGCCGAGGGAGCCGTACGCGAACAGGAGCGGTACGCATGAGTGACGTCCCCCAGCGGCTCGACATCTCCCGGGCCGCTCTCGCCGACTGGCCGGTGATCCGCGGCTGGGCCGCCGACGAAGGATGGAACCCCGGGCTCCTGGACGGAGACAGCTTCTTCGCGCAGGACCCCGAGGGGTTCTTCCTCGGGCGGCTCGACGGGGAACCCGTCTCGGCGGTCTCCGTCGTCAACTACGGGCCCGCGTACGCCTTCCTGGGCTGTTACCTCGTCCGACCCGACCTGCGCGGCCTGGGCCACGGCCTCGCCACCTGGCGAGCCGGCCTCACGCACGCGGGGCGGCGCACCATCGGCCTCGACGGCGTCGTCGCCCAGCAGCACAACTACCGGAAGTCCGGCTTCGCACCGGCCCACCGCACCGTCCGCTTCACCGGGACCGTCCCGACCGAGGCCCCGGACGCGGCGGCCATGGCCGCCGACGGGATCGTGCCGATCGGTGACGACCTCGCGCCCGTCCTCGCCTACGACAGCGCCTGCTACCCCGCCGACCGGCCCCGCTTCCTGACGTCCTGGCTCACGACGGACGGCCACACGGCGCTCGCCCGCTTCGTCGGCGGCCGTGTCACCGGGTACGGCGTGGTGCGCCCCGCGCAGGACGCGCGGCGGATCGGGCCGCTCTTCGCGGACAGCGCCGACGACGCGCGCGCCCTGTTCGACGCCCTCGCACCCGGCAGCGGCCCGGTCGGCATCGACGTACCGGAGACGAACGCCGAGGCCGTCGCGCTCGTCGGATCGCGCGGCCTGACGGCCGGGTTCGAGACGGCCCGGATGTACACCGGTCCCGTCCGGTCATTCGCCCAGGACCGCGTCTTCGGAGTGACGACGCTCGAACTCGGCTGACTCGGCCGGGCGTTGCGGCGTGGCGTAGCTGTCCTTCGCCGCGTACCACCACGCCGTCGCGAGCAGGAGCACCACCGCGAGCGCCACGACCGCGTAGTTCATCGAGCTCACGGTGACCGGCGAGGCCTGCGGCAGACAGAACAGCACGGTCACGCACGCCACCCACACCACCGCGACCCAGCCGATCGGCCGGCTCCAGCGGCCCAGATGCCACGGGCCGCGCTCGAACCGGTCGCCCGCGCGCAGCCGCAGCAGCACGGGGATCGCGTACGCGGGCGTGATGCCGATGACGTTGATCGCGGTCACCGCGCCGTACGCGGTCGCCGACCACAGCGACGGCAGCGCCAGCACGCATGCGGCCCCCACGGACAGCCACACCGCCGCGACCGGCGTACGGGTACGGGTGCTCACCCGGCGCCACAGCCGCGAACCCGGCAGCGCCCCGTCCCGGCTGAACGCGAACACCATCCGGCTCGCCGCGGCGACCTCCGCGTTGCCGCAGAAGAGCTGGGCCACGATCACCACGAGCAGCAGCGCGGTGGCGCCGCCCGAGCCGAGCGCGTCGAGGAGGATCTGCGCGGGCGGCACCCCCGTCCCGCTCTCCCGCGTCCCCGCGTAGTCCTGGATGGCGAAGGTCAGCCCCGCGAGCAGCGCGAACCCGGCGATCCACGACGCCCAGATCGCCCGCACGATGCCGCGCGCCGCCGCCACCGACGCCCCGGACGTCTCCTCGGAAAGGTGGGCGGAGGCGTCATAGCCGCTGAACGTGTACTGCGCGAGCAGCAGCCCGATCGCGGCGACGTAGATCGGGTTGTGCCAGCCGGTGTCGTTGACGAAGTGCGTGAAGACGAACGACGGCGACTGATGGTGGTCCGGCACGAACGCGAGCGCGCCGACGATGGCTCCGACGCCCGCCAGATGCCACCACACGCTGATGGAGTTGAGGATGCTGACGAGGCGTACGCCGAAGAGGTTCAGGACGGCATGCAGAAGCAGGATCACCACGAAGATCAGCATCGTCTTGCCCGGCGTCGGGGTGAAACCCCACTGGAGGTTCAGGAACGCGCCCGTGAACAGGGCCGCGCCGTAGTCGATCCCGGCGATCGCGCCCAGCAGACCGAGCAGATTCAGCCAGCCCGTGTACCAGCCCCAGCGGCGCCCGCCGAGCCGGTCCGCCATGTAGTAGAGAGCGCCCGACGTGGGGTAGGCGCTCGTCACCTCCGCCAGCGCGAGGCCCACGAACAGCACGAACAGGCCGACGCCCGCCCAGCCCCACAGCATGACGGCGGGCCCACCGGTGCCGAGCCCGAAGCCGTACAGGGTCATACAGCCGGACAGGACGGAGATCACGGAGAAACTGATGGCGAAGTTGCCGAAGCCGTTCATACGGCGGGCCAGGACGGGCCGGTAGCCGAGGGCACGCAGGCGCTGCTCCTCGTCGGGCGGGGCGCTCGACACGGTGTCTCCTTTGGTGGGGGGCGGGGGTGCGGCCGCCCATGATCCATGCGCAGTGCCGCAACGGCCAGAGGGCGCAGCGAAGTTGGTGTCCTTGACGCGGATCGTGGCCGTACCGCAGGCTGGCCGACGGCGATCAAGAGGCGGACCGGGGGGAGGGGACGGCATGGTGAGCGGTCCCGTACTCGCCGTCGACCAGGGCACTTCCGGTACCAAGGCGCTCGTCGTCTGCCCGGAGCGTGGTGTGCTCGGGGCCGCGACAGCGCCCGTGCGGCCCCGGTATCTGCCCGGCGGCCGCGTGGAGGTGGACCCGGCGGAACTGCTCGGCTCGGTCCTCGACGCCGGGGCCCGCGCGCTCGCCGAGGCCGGTGAACCGGTCGTCGCCGCGGGCCTCGCCAACCAGGGCGAGACCGTCCTCGCCTGGGACCCGGCGACGGGCGACCCGCTCACGGACGCGATCGTCTGGCAGGACCGGCGCGCGGAGACGATCTGTCGCGAACTGGACGCCCACGGTGCAGAGTTGTCGTCGCTGACCGGGCTGCCGCTCGACCCGTACTTCGCCGCCCCGAAGA
This sequence comes from Streptomyces kunmingensis, assembly GCF_039533535.1. NCBI lineage: Bacteria > Bacillati > Actinomycetota > Actinomycetes > Kitasatosporales > Streptomycetaceae > Streptomyces > Streptomyces kunmingensis. The sequence goes on along the minus strand of NZ_BAAATS010000006.1, from coordinate 287,594 downwards.
TGGCCTGGATCCGCCGTCACCTCACCCGCGACGGCGTGGTCACCACCAGCGACGCCTGGCTAATTCACCGGCTGACCGGCGCGTTCGTCACCGACGCCGCCACCGCGAGCCGCACCCAGCTGCTCGACCTCGACACCGCCGACTGGTCGCCCCGGGCCGTCGGACTGTACGGACTCGACACCGAGAAGCTGCCCGAAGTCGTGGACGCGGCGGGGGAGTTCGGGACGATCGCCGCGTTCGACGGGCCTCCGGTTCCGCTCACCGGCCTCCTCGTCGACCAGCAGGCCTCCCTGCTCGCCCACGGGGTCACTGCGCCGGGCGCCGCCAAGTGCACGTACGGGACGGGGGCGTTCCTGCTCGCGCACACCGGGGACAGGCCGCGCCGCGGCTCCTCCGGACTCGTCTCCTGCGTGGCGTGGCGGCTCGCCGGACGCGGCACCGACTACTGCCTCGACGGCCAGGTGTACGCCGCCGCGTCCGCCGTCCGCTGGCTCACCGACCTCGGCGTCATCGACGGCCCCCACGCCCTGGACCCCGTCGGCGCGACGGCGCCCGACAGCGGCGGCGTCACGTTCGTGCCCGCGCTCTCCGGCCTCGCCGCCCCCTGGTGGCGCGGCGACGCCCGCGGCTCGCTCACCGGGCTCGGCCTGGAGACCTCACCCGGACACCTGGTGCACGCCCTGTGCGACGGGATCGCCGCGCAGGTCGTCGCGCTCGCCGAAGCCGCTGGCGCCGACCTGGGCGCGCCGCTCGCCTCCCTCAGGGTCGACGGCGGCCTGACCCGCTCGGAGCTGCTCATGCAGACGCAGGCCGACCTCCTCCAGCTCCCCGTCGAGGTGTCGGCCGTGCCCGACACGACGGCGCTCGGCGCGGCGGCCGCCGCCCACCTCGGCCTCGATGCGGGCCTGTCCGTCGAGGACGCCGTGGGCCGCGTGGGCGCGGGCCCCGCGGCGCGCGTGTACGAGCCGCGCATCGACGCGGCCCGGGCCGAGGAGCGCCTGGCCCGGTTCCGCAGCGCTGTGGACCGCTCCTCGTGACCGTCACCCGGACCGGGCCGCTGCCCACCCTCCCCTACGACGTCACCGTCATCGGCGCCGGAGTCGTCGGCTGCGCGCTCGCCCGGGAACTGGTCCGGCGCGCGCCGGCCGCGAGGATCGCGCTGCTCGACGCGGCGGACGACGTCGGCGAGGGCACCTCCAAGGCCAACACGGCGATCCTGCACACCGGATTCGACGCCGTGCCCGGCTCGCTCGAAGCACGGCTCGTGCGCGAGGGGCAGCGCCAACTGGAGTCCTACGCCGCGGAGTCGGGCATCCCCGTCGAGCCGGTCGGCGCTCTCCTCGTCGCCTGGGACGACATGCAGCGCGCGGCCCTGCCCGCCCTCGCCGAGAAGGCCGTGCGCAACCAGTACGCCGAGGCGCGCATCATCGGACCCGACGAACTCCGCGCCAGGGAACCCCACCTGGGCCCCGGCGCGCTGAGCGCCCTCGACGTGCCCGGCGAGAGTGTCGTCTGCCCCTGGACGACGACGCTCGCGTACGCGACCCAGGCCGTCCGCGCCGGCGTCGACCTGCACCTCAACTCCCGGGTGCACGACGCCGGAAGGAGCCGCGGCGGCACCCACCACCTGAGGACCGGGCGAGGCCTGCTGCGCACCCGGTGGCTCGTCAACGCCGCCGGTCTGCACGCGGACGCCGTCGACCGGCTGCTCGGCCTCGACACGTTCACCGTCACCCCGCGCCGCGGCCAGCTGATCGTCTACGACAAGTTCGCCCGCGACCTCGTGCGCCACATCCTGCTGCCCGTCCCCACCGCACTCGGCAAGGGCGTGCTCGTCGCCCCGACCGTCCACGGGAACGTACTCCTGGGGCCCACGGCCGAGGACCTCGACGACAAGCGGGCCACGCAGACCACCGCCGCCGCGCTCGACCTGCTGCGGGACAAGGGCCGGCGCATCCTGCCGCGCCTCGTCGAGGAGGAGGTCACCGCCGTCTACGCCGGGCTGCGGGCGGCCACCGGGCAGGACGACTACCGCATCGACGCCCACCCGGCGCGGCGCTGCGTCACCGTCGGCGGCATCCGCTCCACCGGGCTCACCGCGTCGATGGCCATCGCCGCGCACACCGCCGATCTGCTGGCCGACAGCGGGTGCACGACGCTCGGCGCGGCCCGTGAGCTGCCGCCGGTCACGATGCCGAACCTGGGCGAGGTGTTCCCCCGCCCGTACCAGCGCCCCGAACTCATCGCGGACGACCCGGAGTTCGGGACCATCGTCTGCCACTGCGAGCGGGTCACCCGGGGTGAGATCCGGGCGGCGCTGACCAGTACGATCCCGCCCGTCACGGCCGAGGGGCTGCGGCGCAGGACCCGGGCGCGCGGCGGGCGCTGCCAGGGGTTCTCCTGCGGGGCCGCGGTGCGCGAGCTGCTGGGCCGCGAACCGGCCGGCCGAGCGTCACCCCACGACGGGAGCGGGACATGAGTCACGAGGTGCGCCCCGTCGACGTGCTCGTCGTCGGAGCCGGTCCCGCCGGACTCGCCGCCGCCACCGGGCTCGCCGCGGCCGGGGCCGGACGGGTCGAGGTACTGGAGCGCGAGCAGCAGGCGGGCGGGGTCCCGCGGCACTGCCGGCACGGCGGGTTCGGCACGCGGTGGCGGCCGCTGAGCGGACCCGCGTACGCGAGCCGCACGGTGCGGGCGGCCGAGGAGGCCGGGGTAGCCGTGCGGACCGGGGTGACCGCCCTCGGCTGGGCGGACGCCACGTCACCGGTCCTCGACACGGTCGACGCCCACGGGCACGAGCGGATCGCGGCGCGGGCGGTCGTGCTCGCCACCGGCGCCAGGGAGCGGTCCCGGGCCGCCCGCCTGGTGCCCGGCACCCGGCCCGCCGGCATCCTCACCACGGGTGAACTCCAGCAGTCGGTCCACCTGTTCGGCCACTATGTGGGCGCGCGGGCCGTGGTCGTCGGCGGTGAGCCCGTCGGGTTCGCCGCCGTCAGCACCCTGCGGCGGGCGGGTGTCGCCGTCACCGCGCTGATCACCGAGCACGGCGGGGGCCCGCGTGACCTGGACGCCCGCCTGCGCCTCGGTGTCCCGGTGCTCACCCGCACCACGCTCACGGAGATCCTGGGCCGGCCCCGCGCCACGGGCGCCCGCGTCCGGCACGCCGACGGCCGCTCCGCCGTACTGCCCTGCGACACGGTCGTGCTCACCGGCGACTTCGTTCCCGACCATGAACTGGCGCGCAGAGGTGGCCTGTTGCTCGACCCCGTGACCCGGGGTCCGGCCGCCGACGCGGCGCACCGGACCTCCCGTCCGGGCGTCTTCGCGCTCGGCAACCTCGTGCACGTGTCCTGGTCGGCGCGGGCGTCCGCCGCGGAGGGGAGGCGCGCGGTGCCCGAGCTGCTGCGCCACCTGGCGATGTACTGACGCCACCTGGCGACGTACAGACGCCACTTGGCGATGTTCTGACGGCGCCCGGCGATGTACTGACGCCACCCGCTCGGCGCCGGGCGTACCGATCGCGCTCAGCCGCCGCCGAACTCCCCGTGCCGCCCTTCCCCGGCCGCGAACCGTCGAGCTCCCTCCAGTCCTTCGGCCAACACGGCGGCTCCAGAACGGAGTTCGGCCCGCATGGCCGTCGTCTCGTCCAGGCCGCCCTGCTCCCGTACCGACGCCCGGTCGCTGCGCAGGCACGCCTGCGGGAACGCGGCGAGCTGTGCGGCGAGCTCCTCGGCCGCGGCGCGGGCCCGGCCCGGCGGGACCAGGCGGTTGGCGAGGCCCATCTCGTACGCCTCGCGCGCCGGTACGGGGCGGCCGGTCAGGATGAGGTCCATGGCGCGGCTCTCCCCGATGAGGCGTGGCAGCCGCACCGTGCCGCCGTCGATCAGCGGGACGCCCCAGCGGCGGCAGAACACGCCGAACACCGCGTCCTCCTCGGCGACCCGCAGATCGCACCACAGGGCCAGTTCCAGGCCGCCCGCCACCGCGTGACCGCTGACCGCCGCGATCACGGGCTTCGTCAGGCGCAGCCGCGTCGGACCCATCGGGCCGTCACCCTCCTGGGTTACCTGGTTGCCGCGCCCGGTGCCGGCGGCCTTGAGGTCGGCGCCCGCGCAGAACGTGCCGCCCTCGCCCCACAGGACCGCGACTCTCGCCGTGTCGTCGGCCTCGAACTCGCGGAAGACGCGCGCCAGTTCGGCGGCGGTCGGCCCGTCGACCGCGTTGCGGGCCTCGGGGCGGGCCAGGACGACGGTGGTGACGTGACCTACGCGTTCGACGCGGACGGACGGCATGGGCGCATCCTTTCACGACCCCGCCTCCTCGCCCTGTCCCCAAATCCTTGACCTCAACATTGGTTGAGGTCCTAGGGTCGTCCGTATGAGCATGGAAACGACAGCCTGGACGCAGTTGCACAGCGTGATGAACGCCCAGAACGGCGGCCCGAACAACCGCCCCTTCGCCCGTGAGACCCTGCGCCGGATCGCCGAGTTCGCCCGGCCGCACCGGCGCCGCATCATCCAGTTCGTGATTCTCAGCGTCCTCGGCGCGCTGCTCGCCGTGGCGACGCCGCTCCTCGCCGGACACGTCGTCGACGCGATCGTCGGCGGCGACGGACAGGGCGTGGTGATCCGGCTCGCCGTACTCATCGCGGTCATCGCCCTCGCCGAGGCCGGGCTCGGCCTGCTCGCCCGCTGGCTCTCCGCCAACCTCGGCGAAGGCCTCATCCTCGATCTGCGCACCGCGGTCTTCGACCACGTCCAGCGGATGCCCGTCGCGTTCTTCACCCGCACCCGCACCGGGGCGCTCGTCAGCCGCCTCAACAACGACGTCATCGGCGCCCAGCGCGCCTTCAGCAACACCCTGTCCGGGGTGGTCGGCAACGTGGTCACTCTGCTGCTGACCCTGGCCGTCATGCTCACGCTGTCCTGGCAGATCACCCTCCTCGCCCTCGTCCTGCTCCCCGTCTTCGTGCTGCCCGCCCGCCGTATGGGCAGCCGCATGGCGCGGCTCCAGCGCGAGGCGGCCGCCCACAACGCGGCGATGGGGACGCGGATGACCGAGCGGTTCTCCGCACCGGGCGCCACGCTCGTGAAGCTGTTCGGACGGCCCGAGGAGGAGTCCGCCGAGTTCGCCGCGCGGGCCCGCCGGGTCCGTGACATCGGCGTCCGCACGGCGATGGCCCAGTCCGCGTTCATCACCGCGCTCACCCTGGTCTCCGCCCTCGCCCTGGCGCTCGTCTACGGCCTCGGCGGCTACTACGCGCTCGAGGGCACCCTGGAAGCCGGCACGGTGGTCTCCCTGGCCCTCCTCCTCACCCGCCTGTACGCACCGCTGACCTCCCTGGCCGGCGCCCGCGTCGAGGTCATGAGCGCCCTGGTCAGCTTCGAGCGGGTCTTCGAAGTGCTCGACCTGAAGCCGCTGATCGACGAGAAACCGGACGCGCGCGAGGTCCCCGACGGGCCGGTCACGGTGGAGTTCGACGACGTCCGTTTCGGCTACCCGTCCGCCGACAAGGTCTCCCTCGCCTCCCTCGAAGAGGTCGCCTCGCTCGACACCCGCGGCGGCGCCGAGGTCCTGCACGGCGTCAGCTTCCGCGCCGAACCGGGCCAGACGATCGCCCTGGTCGGCTCGTCCGGCGCGGGCAAGTCGACCATCGCGCAACTGCTGCCCCGCCTCTACGACACCGACGCCGGAGCCGTCCGGATCGGCGGCGTCGACGTACGCGACCTGAGCGCGCCGTCCATGCGGGCCACGCTCGGCATGGTCACCCAGGACGGCCACCTCTTCCACGACTCGGTCCGCGCGAACCTGCTCCTCGCAAGGCCCGGAGCGAGCGAGGACGAGCTGTGGGACGTCCTGCGCCGGGCCCGCCTCGAAGACCTCGTCCGCGAACTGCCGGACGGACTCGACACGGTCGTCGGCGAACGCGGCTACCGCCTCTCCGGCGGCGAACGCCAGCGCATGACCATCGCCCGCCTCCTGCTGGCCCGCCAGCGCGTGGTCATCCTCGACGAGGCCACCGCCCACCTCGACAACACCTCGGAGGCAGCCGTCCAGGAAGCGCTCGCCGAGGCGCTCACGGACCGCACGGCAATCGTCATCGCCCACCGCCTCTCCACGATCCGCTCCGCCGACCAGATCCTCGTGGTGGAGGACGGCCGCATCGTGGAACGCGGCACCCACACCGCCCTCCTCGCCACCCCCGGCCGCTACGCGGAGCTGTACCGCACCCAGTTCGCACCGGACGAGCGGGAGGGGGCACCGGAAGCGGCGTGACCCGCCAGGCGGGCCGAACTCCCGTCAATACGCGCCCAGTCGGGCCATGCCGCGAGCCCCCGCCCCCGGTTACCCTGAGTCCATGCTGCTGGGTCGCACGGCGGAATGCGCTCGGATCGCCGACCTGGTCGACGACGCACGCGCAGGGCAGAGCACGGCCCTTGTCATCCGCGGCGAGGCCGGCATCGGCAAGAGCAGTCTGCTCCGCTACGCCGAATCGATCGCCGGGGACCTCACCCAGCTCCGTACGCACGGCATCGAAACCGAATCCAGACTGCCGTACGTGGGCCTCGCCGACCTGTTCCGGCCCGTCACCGACCACCTGGAGCGGATCCCGGGCCGGCAGGCGGCGGCTCTCACCGGGGCCCTGGCGCTCGGCCCGGCCGTCGCCCAGGACCGGTTCGGTGTCGCCGCCGGCACCCTCAGCCTCCTCGGCGCGGTCAGCGAGTCCGGGCCTGTCCTCGTGGTCGTCGACGACGCGCAGTGGCTCGACCCCTACTCCCTGGACTCCCTGGCCTTCGCCACGCGCCGGCTCGGCCGCGAAGGCGTCGTCGCCCTCTTCGCGACCCGCGACAACGGCGGGGCCGCCTCCCGGCTCGCCCCCGTCGAGACCCTCACCCTGCGCGGCCTCGACGCCGACGCCGCGCGCCAACTGGTCGAGGGCGAACCCCTCTCCCCGCACGACGTCACCCGGCTCCTCTCGGAAGCCCGCGGCAACCCCCTCGCCCTCGTCGAACTGCCCGCCCTGCTCGCCCGCGGCGGCCACCGCTTCGACACCGGCGCCCCGCTGCCCATCGGCGAGATACTCGCCCGCACCTTCCACAGCGCCATCACCCGGCTGCCCGCGCAGGCGCAGGACGCCATGCTGCTGCTCGCCGTCCTCGGGCCGCGCCCCCTCGCCGGCACCGAACGGGTCCTGCGCGCCCACGGACTGACCTACGCCTCCCTCGAACCGGCCGAACGAGCCGGTCTGATGAGCGTGGAAGAAGGCGCGTACGTCTTCCGCCACCCGCTCGTCCGCTCCGGCGTCTACCACGGCGCCTCCGCCGTCCACCGCTGGCGCGCCCACCGCACCGTCGCCCACGCCCTCGAGGACGCCAAAGCCCCCACGGCGCTCGAACGCTACGCGTGGCACCTCGCCGAATCCGGCGCCGACCCCGACGAACAGGTCGCCGCCGCCCTCGAACGCGCCGCGTCCGGCGGACCCGGCAGCCTCACCTTCCCGCTCGCCTCCCGCCTGTACGCGCACGCCGCCCGCTTCACCCCCGAGGGCGAGCACAAGGCGCTCCGCCTGCACGCCGCCGCCCGCGCCGCGCAGGCCGCCGGATCGCTCGACGAGGCGGCCGACCTCCTCGACCGGGCCCTGGGCCACGCCGCCCACCCCCGCACCCGCCTCGACGTGCGGCAACTGCGCTGCTACGTCGACATCCAGCGCGGCCGCCCCGCCCGCGCCCGCGAGCAACTGCGCGCCGCCGTCGACGAGGCCCGCCGGGTCGACCCCGCCCTCGCCGCCGTCATGCTCGGCGGCATCACCTTCACCGAACTCGCCATCGGCGACCTCACCGCAGCCCGCGCCACCTCCGCCGAGTCGATGGAGATCGCCGACGCCTTCGGCGACGCCTCCGCGGCCCTGCCCGTACGGCTCCTGCACGCCCTCGTCGAGCTCCTCGGCGGCGACGCGGAGAACGGCCGCGCCCTGCTGCACGAGCTCGAAAAGCCGCTGGCCGAACCGGATCTGACGTTCCCCTACCCCGTCTCCGGCGTCGGCGGACTGTGCCATCTCGCCGCCGAGGAACTCGACGCGGGCCACGACCTGCTCGACCGCGCCGTGCACGCCGCGCGCGCCGCCAGCACCGTGGGGCTGCTCGCCCACCTCCTCGGCACCCTGTCGGTCGTGGAGTTCTGGCGCGGCCAGTGGACCTCGGCGCTCGCCCATGCCGACGAGTCGGCCCGCCTCGGCGAGGACACCGGACGCGTCATCGAGGTGTGCCGCGCCCTCGCCGCCCAGGCCAAGGCCGAGGCCGCCCTGAACCGCGAGACGGACTGCCGCCTGCACGGCGCCCAGGCCGCCGCGCTCGCCGCCGACGCCGATCTGCCCATGGACGCCGCCCGCGCCCACGGCGCCCTCGGCCTGCTCGAACTGGGCCTGGGCCGCTTCGAGGAAGCCGTCCAACACCTGGAGAAGGTACGGGAGTTCTCGGTCGCCAACGGCCGCGGCGACGGCCTCTACCTCTCCTGGGCCGCCGACCTCGCCGACGCCTACGCCCACCTGCACCGCACCGAGGACGCGTACGAGGTGCTGCGCGTCCTGGAGCACGAGGCGGGCCGCGGACACCGCCCGATCGCCGCGGCCGCCGCCGCCCGCTGCCGTGCCCTGCTCGAACCGGCCGGCGCGGAGCGCCACCTGGACCGTGCCCTGCGTCATCTCAGCGCCGTGGCCGCCCCGTTCGAGCGCGGCCGCACCGAGTTCACGCGGGGAGAACTGCTGCGCCGCCAGGGCCGGCGCGGCGAGGCGCGGCGCTGGCTGCAGCGCGGCCTCGCCACGTTCGAGCGGCTCGGCGCCGCTGGCTGGGCCGCGCGGGCCGCCGCCGAACTGCACGCGGCGGGCGGCGACCGGGTCCGGCCGGGCCCCACCCCGCTGGACGTCCTCACCCCGCAGGAGCTGCGCGTCGCGCTCGCCGTCGGCCGTGGTGTCACCAATCACGAGGCCGCCGAACAGCTCTTCCTCAGCGTCAAGACGGTGGAGTTCCACCTCGGCAACATCTACCGGAAGCTCGACGGTGTGCACCGCAGGGCCCAACTGGTGCGCCTGCTCAGCCAGTCGGCGCCCTGAACGGCCCCCTACAAGGAACACCCCCACACAAGGAACAGCGGGGGTGCCCGCGCCGGGCACCCCCGTCCCCCCGTGTCCCCCGTATCCCCCGTGAGATCCCCCGTGAGATCCCCCGTTGGTTCCCCCGTGGTGGAAAGCCCCGTGAACTTTCCTGACTCCACGATGGACCCGCGCCGCCGATCGAGCCACGGTGAAAACCCTGGGTTCACGGACCAGGGGGATACGACGGGTGGTGTAGTCGCCGAAGCCCTCCTGAGCGGGGCCGACCGGCCCCCCGGGTGAGGGCCGAACGGCCCCTGCCGAAGCTCTGACCCCGGCGCGACTCTGTGCGTCCGCCGCGCCGTGGAGCGTGCCGCAGTGGTCCGGTCGTGCTCAGCCGGGCCGGGCGTCGCAGCGCGGGCGGGGGTTCAGCACCAGGCTCTCAGGGGGCACCATGGCATGGACGCCCGCGCCGCGGCTGCGCCGCTTGCGGACCCCGAGGTTCCTGCGGACCTCATGGTGGGGAGGCCGGCCCTCACCGGTCGTGGTCCGGCGCTTCGCCGGATGTCTGGTGATCGAGGTGCGGGCGGAGCTGGGACCGGCCGCCGAAGCCTCGCTCGGCCGGCTGCTGCACGGCGCCATCCGCCCCGGCGCCACCGCCGTCCTGGTCGACCTGCGCCACATCGGCGACCCCGGCGCCGGAGGCCTCAGTGCCCTGCGGCTCGCCCGCGTCCTGGCCGACCGGCACGGGCTCGCCTTCGGTGTCGTGCGCGAGGTGACCGCCCCCCAACTCCCTGTCGCTCACGTGCAGTTGCTGCCCCTTCAGCCGCGCGCCCGTAGCCTGCTGAAGGCCGGCCGCGACGGCGTCCCGCAGCTCCGGGTAGGGCGCGAACCGGCTCAGCAGGCCGCTGACGTGCAGGAGTTTCAAAATGCTCTGATGCGCGCAGACCAGCAGCAGCCGGCCGCCGCGCTCGTGGACCCGGTCCTGGGCCCGGCACAGCAACCGCAGCCCGTAGACGTCGAAGAACGTCACCGGTCCGAGGTCGAGCACGACGGTCCGCCCCGCGGGGGCGGTCGCCTCGTCGAGGACCGGCAGGATGCGCAGACCGGCGGCGATGTCGATCTCGCTGTGGAACTCGACCACCGTGAGTCCGTGGGTCTCGTGGACCCGGATGTACCCGGCGGCCCATGTGCTCCTCGGGTGCATGGCGACCTCCTGCGGACGGATGAGGCTTCCTGGCCCGGCCCCGGGTAGGGGGCACCGGGGCAGAACGCCCGAAGCGGTGTGGGAGGGGGTGACGAGCGTACGGTCACATCCGCCGTCCGGGCAGGGAAACGACGTACTCCGCAACAGAACCTGGTGTCTTCGGGCCCCCGTCGCCCGCGTGGCCCGCCGCCGGCTCACCCGCCACGGAGGATGCCAGGGCCGCCGCCCGCTGCTGCGGTCTGCCAATGATGCTGGGATACGGGGCCGGTGAGTGGGCGGATTTCGTGGCGCGACAAGCGCGGTACGTGCGGGACACCGTGGACCGGACGACGGGCGCCGTCGTGGGCGCGGTGGTCGGCGCGGTGCTCGACCGGATCGATCTGGACGCCGTCGTGGCCCGCGTCGACGTGAACGGGATCGCCGCCCGCGTCGACGTGAACGGGATCGCCGACCGGGTCGACGTCGAGCGGGTGATCGCCCGGATCGATCTGGTCGGTCTCACCCGTGACGTGCTGCACGAGATCGATCTCGGGCGGATCGTGCGCGACACCGGCGGCGGGATGGCCGCGGACACCGGGGCCGCGATCCGGCTGCTCGGCAGGCGCGGCGACCGAGGGGTGAACCGGCTCGCCGACCGCGCGCTGCGGCGGGCCGCCGCCGGGCCGGACGCCGAGGCCGGCGGGCCCGACGGACCGGCGCGATGAACGTGCCGGCCGGGGAGCCGGAACAGGCGCCCGCTCCGGAGCCGGCCGGCCTCGTCTCCCGCGGCGTCGCCGCCATGCTCGACGCGCTGGTCGTCGCGCTCACCGCGGTCACGGTCCAACTGGGCGTGGGCTGCGCGTTGTTGCTCGTCGTGGGGCCGCCGTTCAGAGTGCCCGAACTCCCGGGCTGGCTCTCCGGCATGCTCGGCTGGACCTTCGCCGTGTGCTATCTCGGCGGCTCCTGGGCCACGACCGGGCAGAGCGTCGGCAACCGGCTCATGGGGGTCCGCGTGAGCGACCGCGCGGGACGCCGGCTGCGGGTGCCGCGCTCCCTGCTGCGGGCCGCGCTGAGCGTCTCGTTCCCCGCGACCCTGCTGTGGGTGCCCTTCAGCAGGCGCCGGGCCTCGGTGCCGGACCTGCTCGTCGCCACCTGCGTGCGCTACGACGGCAGGTGAGGCGGGGCCTGTGCGGCGGCCTGGCTCACCCGCTTCGGATGATCGTGGGGGAGCCGCGCCGCGGCCACCAGCCCGCCGAGCCCGATGGCACCGAGCACCACGAGCGCCGTCAGGTACGGGCCCACGGCCGGATTCGCGACCAGGATGGTGCCCGCGACCGCGGTGCCGACCGAGGAGCCCAGGTTGGAGACGGCGCGGGAGAGACCGGAGATCTCCCCCTGGAGATCGTCCGGGAAAGCCGACTGCACGACGTTGACCGAGGGCGTCAGCATCAGGCCCAGGCCGAGCCCGATCAGCAGCAGGCCGGGCGTGAAGAGCCAGGCATTGTGCGCGTTGTCCGCGAGGGCGATCAGGACGCCGATGCCGCCGATCGTCGTGCCGAAGCCGACCATGATGAGCGTGCGCTGCGCCCGCCGCCTCGCGAAGCGGCTCGCGCCCAGGGACGACACCAGCATGCCCACGGTGGACGCGGTGAAGATGACACCGGTGCCGATCGCGCTGTAGCCCCGTACGACCTGCAGATACGTGGCCACGACGAAGGACACGCCCATCAGCACCAGCCACTGCACGTGCTGGGTGACGAGGCCCAGGTTCGAGGTGTGGTTGCGGAACAGGGTGGTCGGCAACAGCGCCTGGACGCCCTTGCGTTCCCTGGACCGCACCCAGGCGAAGAAGGCGGCCAGCACCGCGGCACCGAGCAGCACGAGGCCCAGCGTCAGCCAGCCGTTGTCGTCGGCGACGAGGATGCCCATGACGACGAGCACGAGGCCGGTCGCCGACAGGGCCGCGCCGACGCCGTCGAAGTGGCAGCCCGGGTCCGGCGGAAGCGGGTCCTCGAGCCGCCGGACGAGGACGATGATCACCAGGACCACCAGGGCCTGGAAGAGGAAGGCCGCCCGCCAGCTGATCGCGGAGGTGATGAGACCGCCGATCAGCGGGCCCGCCGCGGCGCCGACCCCGCCCATCGCCATGATCGCCCCGAAGGCGCGGGCGCGGTCGGCGACCCCGGTGAACAGCAGCGTCGTCAGGATGTACACGGGCGGGATGAGCAGGGCCGTACCGATGCCCTCCAGGATGGAGTTGCCCAGGATGAGCACGCCCAGGCCCGGCGCCGCGGCGCTGAGCAGCGCACCGACGCCGTACACCGAGAGGCCGATGACGAGGCAGCGCTTGCGCCCGTAGCGGTCGGTGAGGACACCGCCCGGGATCATCAGCGCCGCCATGACCAGCAGGAAGACGGTGATCGCGGTCTGCACGCCCTGCACCGTGGTGTCCAGGTCGTCGCTGATGTCCTTGATCATCACGTTCATGTTCGAGCCGGCGAAACTGCAGATGAACTGGGCGAGGGCCAGCGGCGCGAGGATGCGGCGCGGCCACGGGCGGTGCTCGCCCGGAGCACCCGCCTCGCTCTGACTGGGTGGCACGGTCATCGGCTCGCCTCCGATCAAGGGCCGGACGAGCGACAGATTCCAGGCAGGACCGCCTCCGGTCGTCACCCACGGAGGGTGACGACCGGAGGTACCACCCGGGAGCGACACTCGGGGCACAGCGGTGCATTGGGCACCCTCCACAAGCACGGAGGTCCTGTCATGGCCACCTCGACGACTCCGCACCATCGCACCGGCGCCAAACAGGCCGCGGCCGGCGGGCTGACCATTTTCGCCGCCGTGATGCTGTTCATCTCCGGGACCATGGGGTTCTGCCGGGGCCTCATGGCGGTACTGAAGGACAACGTCTTCCTGACGACACGCGATTACGTCTTCGAGTTCGACCTGACGACCTGGGGCTGGATCCACATCGTCATCGGCGTGATCGCGGTGGGCATCAGCTTCGGTCTCTTCATCGCCGCGAAATGGGCCCGCGTCCTCGGCATCGTCCTGGCGACGCTGCTGCTCATCGCCAACTTCCTCTCCATCCCGTACTACCCGCTCTGGTCCCTGACGCTGATCGCGATCAACGGCTTCGTCATCTGGGCGCTGTGCGTGGTGGACCGGGACAGCGTCTTCTGACCGTCCGGACCCACCGGACCCACTGACAGCGAGGGGACACATGCGCGACGGACCGGCACGGACGGTGGACGAAAGGGCCGAGCGGATCGCCGAGTTCATCGCGCCGCTGCGGGTGGAGCCCGGCTCACGAGTGAACCTGGCGACGGACTACGACCCGGCGTACAAGGCGGGCGTCAAGAAGAAGAAAGCCGGCGAGGAGCTGCTGCGCTCCGGCGTGGCGCTCCTGGCCGAATACCAGCGCAGGCTCGCGGCCGACGGCTCCCACGGCGTCCTGATGTGCCTCCAGGCGCTGGACGCCGGGGGCAAGGACGGCACCATCCGCCACGTGATGAGCGGGGTGAATCCGCAGGGCGTGCGCGTGGCCGGCTTCAAGGTGCCCTCCTCCAGGGAGCTTGCCCACGACTACCTGTGGCGCTACGTCCGCGAACTGCCGCGCCGCGGCGAGATCGGCATCTTCAACCGGTCCCACTACGAGGAGGTCCTGGTGGTCCGGGTGCATCCCGAGCACCTCACCCGCCAGGGACTGCCGGACGCGGCCACGGGAAGGAAGTTCTGGCGGCGCCGCTACCGGCAGATCAACGACTGGGAGCGCCACCTCACGGAGAACGGCTTCCACGTCGTCAAGCTGTTCCTGAACCTGTCCAAGGAGGAGCAGCGCGTCCGCTTCCTCAAACGCATCGACCTGCCCGACCGCAACTGGAAGTTCTCGGCCGCCGACGCCCGCGAACGCCTGATGTGGGACGCGTACCAGGACGCCTTCGCCGAGATGCTCTCCGCCACCAGCACCCCCTGGGCGCCCTGGTACGTCGTGCCCGCCGACCGCAAGTGGTACGCGCGCATCTGCGCGGCCGCCGTGCTCGCCCACACCCTGATCTCCATCGACCCGCGCTACCCGGAGATCGACGACAAGAGCCGTCTCGCGCTCGCCAGGGAGAAGAAGAAGCTGGAGCGCGAGGCACCGCACGGCGCGGTGGCCGACCCCTACGCGGCGCCGGCCGCCAGGGACGGCCGGGGGCACCGGGACGATCGGAGGCGCAAGCGATGACCGCACACGCCGAGGCGGACGTCTGGTACACGCGGCCGGCCGAGAGCGTGGCCGGGGAGCTGGGGGTCGACCCGGCCACCGGCCTGAGCGCCGCGGCGGCGGCCGAGCGCCTCACCGAGGACGGGCCCAACGCCCTGCCGCAGGAACGCACGAGGCCCGGCTGGGTCCGGTTCGCCGGCCAGTACACCTCGTACATGCAGATCATCCTGGTCGCCGCCGCCGCGGTGTCGCTCGCCATCCAGGAGTGGGGCACGGCGGTGGTCCTGCTCGCCCTGACCGTCATCAACGCGGTCATCGGGATCCGCCAGGAGGGCAAGGCGGAGAGCGCCATGAACGCCCTCAAGGAGATGGCGAAGGCCACCGCGCGGGTGCGCCGGGACGGCGCCGAGGCCGAGATCCCCGCGGAGGAGGTCGTCGTCGGCGACATCGTGCTGCTCGCCGCGGGCGACGAAGTCCCCGCCGACGGACGCCTGTTGACGACCAGCGCCCTCCAGATCGACGAGTCCGCGCTCACCGGGGAGAGCGTGCCCGCCGCGAAGGACGCCGCGCCGGTACGGGGCAGCGGTCTGGGCCCCGCCGACCAGACGGACATGGCGTTCATGAACACGCCCGTCACGCACGGCAGCGCCGTCCTCGTCGTCACGGCCACCGGGTCCGGCACCGAACTCGGCCGCATATCCGGCATGTTGACGACCACCAAACGGGAGCCGTCGCCGCTGACCCGTGAGCTGAACCGGCTGACCCTGTGGATCGTCGGCGCGGCCGGGCTGACCATGGTGGTGATGTTCGCCCTGGGGCGCGGCCGGGACGAGCCCTGGGACGCGCTCTTCGTCAGCGCCGTCTCCCTGGCCATCGCCGCCGTCCCCGAGGCGCTGCCCACGGTGACGCAGACGATCCTCTCCCTCGGCGGCCTGGACCTCGCCCACCGGCACGCGATCGTCAAGGACCTGCCGTCGGTGGAGACACTGGGTTTCACCTCGGCGATCAACTCCGACAAGACCGGCACGCTGACGATGAACCAGATGACCGTGGTCGAGGTCGTCGACGCCTTCGACCGGTACACGGTCTCGGGCACCGGCTACTCCCTGGAGGGCCGCGTCCACCACGCCGCCGGATCCACCCCGGACATCGAGGACGCGATCCTGCCCTACCTCGTCGCCAGTGACGCCTCCCTCGTGGACGGGCAGGTGGTCGGCGACCCCACCGAGGGCGCGCTCCTCGTCCTCGGTCACAAGGCGGGCCTCGACGTCGGCGCCACCCGGGAGCGGCTGCCGCGCCTCGCGAGCCTGCCGTTCGACCCCGCCTACAAACTCATGGCGACCTTCCACGCCCACCGGGACGGGAGGGGCCGGGCGGTCGTGCGCTGCTTCGTGAAAGGAGCGGCGCCGGCCGTCCTTGCCCGCACCACGAGCGCCCTGTCGAAGGGCGAGGCCATCCCCTTCGACGCCGGTTTGCGCCGCCGCGCCGACGACGAGGTCGAACGGATGGAGCGGGCCGGCCGCCGCGTGATGGCCGCCGCCGTCCGGGACCTCGACCCGGCCCTGTTCACGCCGGACGGCGATCTGCTCGCCCTCGTACGGGAGTTGAGCGTCACCAGTCTCGTCGGCATGGTCGATCCGCCCCGCGCGGAGTCCCGCGAGGCGGTCGCCGCGGCGCAGGCCGCCCACATCCGCGTACGCATGGTGACCGGCGACGACGTCATCACCGGCGCGGCCGTCGCCCGGCAGGTCGGCATCGAGGGCGAGGCGATCCTGGGCGCCGACTTCGCCGCGCTGTCACCGCAGGAGCGCCTTGCCCGGATCGACCGGATCGGGGTGGTCGGCCGGGTCGCTCCCGAGCACAAGGTGCTGCTCGCCGAGACGCTGGAGGAGAACGGTGACGTGGTCGCCATGACCGGCGACGGTGTCAACGACGCCCCGGCCATCAAGGCCGCCGACATCGGCATCGCCATGGGCTCCGGCACGGAGGTCGCCAAGAACGCAGGCCGGATGATCCTGTCCGACGACAACTTCGCCACGATCGTCCACGCCGTGGAACAGGGCCGCAAGATCTACGACAACCTCACCAAGTACATCCGGTTCGTCCTGGTCCTGCTGGTCGTCTTCGTGCTCACCTTCCTCGGCGCGACGCTCTTCGACATCGCGGGCGGCGAACCGTTCACCCCCGCCCAGGTGCTCTGGATCCACTTCTTCGTCAACGCGGCGTTCGGCTTCTCCCTCGGCTTCGACCGGGTCAGCGCCGGACTCATGGACCGCCGGCCGCGCCCGCGCGGCGAACCCGTGATGACGGGCGGCCTGATGCTCACCGTCGGACTCGTCGGCGTGGGCATCGCCGCCGCTCTCCTCGCCCTGATCGAGCTCGGCACGCAGCGCTACGACAGCGCCCGCGTCGGCAACTCCATCGCCTTCACCGCGTTCACGTTCTGTCTGATCGTCGCCGCACTCGAATGCCGCAACCAGACCGGCACCGTGCTGACGGTCGACACCTTCGACAGCAAACAGCTCAACTGGACGGTCTTCGGGGAGTTCGTGCTCGCCGTACTGGTGACGCAGACGGACGCCTTCAACCGGCTCCTCGACACGACACCGCTGCACCTGGGCCAGTTCGGCTGGGCCCTGCTGCCCGCGCTCGCCCTGCTCGCGCTGTGGGAGCTGGGCAAGCTGCTCGCCCGCCGCCGGCACGCCGGGTGAGACACGTGGTCTGGACGCCGCCCGGAGCGCGCACCCTGCGGGAGTACCGGCGGTCCTGGCTGGTCAAGGACGTCGTCGCGGGCGTCGTCCTGAGCACGCTCCTCGTGCCGCAGGGCATGGCCTACGCGGAACTGGCCGGGCTGCCGCCCATCACCGGCCTCTACACGTCCGTGCTCTGCCTCCTCGCCTACGCCGTCTTCGGCCCGTCCCGCATCCTCGTCCTCGGCCCCGACTCCTCGCTCGGCCCGATGATCGCCGCCACGGTGCTGCCGCTGGTCGCCGCCGACGGCGATCCGGAGCGCGCGGTCGCGCTCGCCTCGGTCCTCGCCCTGATGGTCGGGGCGATCACGATCCTGGCGGGCGTGGCACGGCTCGGCTTCGTCGCCGACCTGATCTCCAAACCCACCATGATCGGCTACATGAACGGCCTGGCCCTGACGATCCTCATCGGGCAGCTGCCGAAACTGTTCGGCTTCTCCACCGACGCCGACGGGCTCGTCGCCGAGGTGGGCGCCTTCGCCGACGGGCTCGGTGACGGCAAAACGGTCCCAGCGGCAGTGGCCGTGGGCCTCGGCTGCATCGCCCTGATCCTGCTGCTCCAGCGGCTGCTGCCCAAGGTTCCGGCGGTTCTCGTCATGGTCGTGCTCGCCGTCGCCGCGTCCGTCGTCCTCGATCTGGACGAGCACGGCGTACGCACCGTCGGCCGGCTCCCCGAAGGGCTCCCGCCGTTCACGCTCCCGCACATCGGCTGGGGCGACCTCGGCGCCCTGAGCGTCGGCGCCCTCGGCATCGCCCTCGTCTCCCTGGCCGACACCATCTCCAACGCGTCGGCCTTCGCGGCCCGCACCGGCCAGGAGGTCCGCGGCAACGACGAGATGATCGCGATCGGCACGGCGAACGCCGCCGCCGGACTGTTCCAGGGGTTCCCCGTGAGCACCAGCGGATCCCGCACCGCGGTCGCCGAACGGGCGGGATCCAAGAGCCAGTTGACCGGTGTGGTCGGCGCCGTGCTGATCCTCCTCATGCTGGTCCTGCTGCCAGGACTCTTCCGCGACCTGCCGCAGCCCGCGCTCGCCGCCGTCGTCATCACCGCGTCCCTGTCCCTGGCCGACCTGCCCGGTACGAGGCGGCTGTGGCGCCAGCGCAAGGCGGAGTGCTGCCTGTCCGTCGCCGCGTTCCTCGGGGTCGCCCTGCTCGGGGTGCTGCCGGGGATCGCCGTCGCCGTCGGCCTGTCCATCCTCAACGTCTTCCGGCGCGCCTGGTGGCCCTACAGCACCGAACTGGGCCGCGTGCCCGGACTCGAGGGCTACCACGACGTGCGCTCGCACCCGACCGCCGCACACCTGCCGGGCTGCACGATCCTGCGCTTCGACGGACCCCTGTTCTTCGCCAACGCCAAGTCGTTCCGCGACGAGGTCCTGCGCGTCGCACGCACCACGCCCGCGCCGCGCTGGATCCTGCTGGCGGCCGAGCCGATCACCGATGTCGACACGACGGCCGCGGACATCCTGCAGGAGCTGGACGCCGCGCTCCAGGAGCGCGGCGTCCGCCTCGTCCTCGCCGAACTGAAGGACCCGGTACGCCGCAAGATCGAGCGCTACGGACTGACCCGCACCTTCGACCCGAGCCGCTTCCACCCGACGGTGGAAGCGGCGGTGACCGCGTACCGGGCGCTCAGCGGCGCCCGGTGGTCCGACCCGGCGCAGTGAGTACGGCCCTAGGGCCGGCCCGCCTCCACGGAGAACAGATGCGTGCCCCACGGCGGCAGTTCGACGTAGAGGCCGCTGTCGAGCAGCTCCGCGCCGGAGCGGCCGTAGCGGTCGGAGGCGGTCAGCAGCTCCGTCAACTCCCAGGTGTCCTGGCCCAGTTCGTGCCACGGTAGCCGGATGCGGGCCTGTGCCGGGTGGTCGGAGAGGTTCACCACGGTCAGGAAGCGCCCCGCGTCGCCGGTCCAGCAGGAGGCGATCAGATCGTTCCCCGAGTCGTTGTCGGGCCAGCCCGTGCAGTCGAGCAGCTGCCAGTGGCCGGTGCGCATACCGCTGTGGTGCACCCGCGCGAGCAGCCGCTCGTGGAAGGAGCGCAGCCCCTGGTCCGCCGGCTCCTCGGGGCGCCGGTCCAGGAACACCGGCAGATGGACCCGGCGGCCGGTGAACTGCCCCTCGTGCCACAGGGTCGCGCCGGGCAGCGTGGCGATGAGCACCGCCGCCGCACGCTCCTTGTCCGGCGGCATCGTCAGCGCGGCCCGCGGCTCGTCGTGGTTCTCCAGGAACCGGACCAGGCGACGCTGATACTGCTCGTCGGCCTGGAGATGCCCGCGCACGGACGCGGCGCTCTCGTTGAGCACCCGGTCGTACAGGCGCTTGTCGTAGCAGAAGTCGAACCCCTGCCTCTGCAGGGCCCATTCGAGATCCCAGTACGCCTCCGCCGCGAAGACCATCCGGGGGTGCCGGCCGTGGACCTCCGTGATGACGTCCGCCCAGAAGTCCCGCTCGGGCACGGCGCCGGCGCGCTGCCCCCAGGTCCGGGCGAAGACGTCGTTCAGCAGCAGCATCGCCATGTCGCAGCGCACCCCGTCGCAGACGTCGCCGATGGAGCCGAGCACGTCCGCGGTCGCACGCCGCAACTCCGGCGCGAACGCGTTCAGTTGCACCACGTCGGGCCAGGGCGGGAAGAACGGGTCGCGCCCGCGGGCCAGCACCGCGCGGCCGGTGTCGAGGAAGCCCGCGGGATCACGCCGGACGTCCGAGGCGTCGCCGCGCACGAAGTACTCGGGGTGCGCGTTCACCCAGGGACTGTCCGGAGCCACGTGGTTGGGCACGTAGTCCAGGAGCAGGCCGATGCCCCTGCGGTCGAGTTCGGCGCGGGCGGCGGCGAGCCCCGCCGGGCCGCCGATGGCCTCGTCCACCACGTAGCGGCGGATGCAGTACGGGGACCCGGCGATGTCCTCCTCACCGACGCCCGGGACGGCCGCGGTGAACGCCGAGCGCAGGGCCGGGTTGTCCAGGGCGATGGAGCGCCCCAGCGGGCTGCGCTCCCATACGCCCATCAGCCAGACGGCGTCGACCCCGGCCGGAGTGATCTCGTCCCACGTCTCCTTGGGCAGGTCGCCCAGGTGCAGGGGCCGCCCGGCCCGCAGGCCGGTCTCCCGCAGCCAGACGCGGGTGTTGATCTCGTGAATGACGGGCTGCGCGGGCAACGCGGTCATCGGCTGTGCCTCCTCGCGGTACCGGAGCGGAAGTCCTCGGGGCCGAGCCGGCCGAAGATCTGCATCAGGGGGGCGATCAGACCGGTCCAGCCGGTCTGGTGCGAGGCGCCGACCCCGGCGCCGTTGTCGCCGTGGAAGTACTCGTAGAAGCTGATCAGGTCCCGCCAGTGCGGATCGTCGCGGAACTTGGCCTGCCCGCCGTAGACGGGCCGCCTGCCCTCCTCGTCGCGCAGGAAGATGCGGGTGAGCCGGGCGGTGATCTCCTCGGCGACCTCGTACAGGTTCTTCTGCACGCCCGAGCCGGTCGGGCACTCGACGGTGAAGTCGTCGCCGTAGAAGCTGTAGAGGTTGAGCAGCGCGCGCACGACGAGCGTGTTCATCGGCAGCCACACGGGGCCGCGCCAGTTGGAGTTGCCGCCGAACATGCCGGTGTCGGACTCGGCGGGCAGATAGCCGACGCGGAACTCCTCGCCGTGCACCCAGAACGTGTACGGGTGCTCGGCGTGATGGCGGGAGAGCGCCCTGATCCCGTACGGGCTGAGGAACTCGTCCTCCGACAGGACATGGTGCAGGACCCGCACCAGCTTCTTCTCGTCCAGGACGGACAGCAGCCGGGGCCCGCCCGCCTTGCCGGCCGCCGCGGTGGTGAGCGTCACGGACAGCGACGGGTGCCGCTCGGCGAACCGCTGCAACCGCTCACCGAGACCGGAGAGGCGTGCCAGCTGGTCGGGCTGGAAGACGGTCGAGGCGCAGAGCGGGAGCAGTCCCACCATGGAGCGCACCTTCAGGCGGACCGCCTGCCCGTCGGGCAGCCGCAGCACGTCGTAGTAGAACCCGTCCTCCTCGTCCCACAGTTCGTCGCCGAGGTCCCCGATCCGGTCCATCGACGCGGCGATCCACAGGTAGTGCTCGACGAACTTGAGCACCAGTTCCTCGTAGGACTCGTTGTGCTGCACCAGCTCCAGCGCGATCTGGAGCATCGACTGGCAGTACAGCGCCATCCACGCGGTGCCGTCGGCCTGCTCCAGGGTGCCGCCGGTGGGCAGCGGGGCGCTGCGGTCGAAGACGCCGATGTTGTCGAGGCCGAGGAAACCGCCCTGGAAGACGTTGCGGCCGGAGGGGTCCTTGCGGTTGACCCACCAGGTGAAGTTGGTGAGCAGCTTCTGGAAGCTGCGCTCCAGGAACGCGTGGTCGGCGTGGCCGGTGGTCCGCTCCTCCATCATGTAGACGAAGTACGCGGCCCAGGCGTGCACCGGCGGGTTCACATCACCGAAGTTCCACTCGTACGCCGGGATCTGGCCGTTGGGGTGCAAGTACGAGTCCCGCAGCAGGAGTTCGAGCTGCTGTTTGGCGAAGTCGATGTCGACGACCGAGAAGGCCACGGTGTGGAACGCCAGGTCCCAGGCGGCGAACCACGGGTACTCCCACTTGTCCGGCATCGAGATGATGTCGTCGTTGACCATGTGGAACCACTCGCGGTTGCGCACCCCGGGCTTCGGCAGGCTCCACGGGGTCAGATCGTGCTCGGCCAGCCATGTCTCCAGGTCGAAGGCGTAGTACTGCTTGGACCAGAGCATCCCCGCCAGGGCCTGCCGCAGCACCCGCGCCTCGTCCTCGCTCGCCCGCGGCGGGGTCAGCTCCCGGTAGAAGGCGTCGGCCTCGCTGATGCGCTGCTTGAACACCGCGTCGAAGCCGCGGGCCACCGAGAGCTGTCCGCCCGCGGGCCCGAGACGCAGCCGCAACGTCTCGGACCCGCCTGGGGCGACCACCAGCGAGTAGTGAGCCGCCGCTTTGGTGCCCTCCTGGGCCGGGTTCACGGCCGTGCCCTCGCCCTCGACGATGTACCGGCCGATGCCGTCCTTGACGTACGGCGAGGCGTTCTCCGCGCCGAACAGCCGCTCGTTGTTGGTCTCGTTCTCCGTGTACAGCACGCGGGGAGCGCCGGCGCACCGCAGGTCGTAGGAGCCCAGTTCGGGATGGTCGACGCGGACGGTGCTCGTCGAGCGCGGGCCCTCGGCCGCCCACAGGCGCGGCTTCGTGGCGTCGCCGGTGCTGTGCTCCCAGGACCAGGTGTTGCGGAACCACAGCGTCGGCAGTACGTGCAGCGCGGCCTCGCGCGGGCCCCGGTTCTCGACGGTGATGCGCATCAGGATGTCGTCGTGGTCCGCCTTGGCGTACTCCACCGTCACGTCGAAGTACCGGTCCTCGTCGAAGACCCCGGTGTCCATCAGCTCGTACTCGAACTCCTGGCGGGTGCGGTCGCGGTTGACGGAAAGCAGCTCGTCGTACGGGTAGGCCTGCTGCGGGTACTTGTAGAGGTAGCGCAGGTAGGAGTGGCTGGGTGTGCTGTCGAGGTAGAAGTAGTACTCCTTGACGTCCTCGCCGTGGTTGCCCTCGCCGTTGGTCAGGCCGAAGGCGCGCTCCTTGAGGATCGGGTCGTGGCCGTTCCACAGGGACAGCGCCAGGCACAGCCGCTGCTTCTCGTCACAGATCCCGCCGAGCCCGTCCTCGCCCCACCGGTAGGCGCGCGAGCGCGCGTGGTCGTGCGGGAAGTACGACCACGCGTCACCCCCCGGGCTGTAGTCCTCACGGACCGTGCCCCATTGCCGTTCGCTGAGGTACGGGCCCCACAGACGTGCCCGCGCGTTCCCGTCGGCCGTCGGCCCGATCCCCGCGCCCTGCGCCTGTGTGTTCATGCGCGCTCTCCCTGCCTCGGTCAGCCGGAGGCGCCAGTCTTGGCGGGCGCCTGATGACCCGCCTCACCTGAGGGGGGTGAGCCGCCGTCGGCGCGGGCCAGCAGCGTCAGCGCGATCTCGTACGCGGCCAGCAGCGCACCCACCACGAACAGGGCGGTCCACGAGGAGAGCAGCAGTGCCACCAGGACGGCGACGACCGCGCCGCCGACACGCAGCACGTCGACGTGCCGGACCAGCCACGGCCGCAGCGTCCTGTCCCCGGCGGCCCGCTCGCCGGCCCGTGCCAGGAACTGGCCGGCGGCGCGCGCGCCCTGGGCCGTGTACCGGCGCAGCGCTGTCGGCAGCCGTCCCGGCCCGACGAGGTACGCCAGTACGGCGATGCCGACGCCGAGCCACAGCAACTGGTCGCCGCGGTCGCGCAGGGTCGTGAAGATCGTCCACAGCGCGGCTTGCAGCCCGTCGCGGTAGACGCCCTCCGGTACCTGGTGCAGCAACTGCTCGCGGACGGCGCGCAGGACGGTCGACAGGACGGTCACCGACACCACCAGCCACAGACCGAGCTGGAGCACGGTGCGCCGCCGGTTGGGCGAGACCCACAAGGAGAGCGCGAGCAGCACGGGGACAGCGATCAGCAGACCCACCAGGCTCTTCTTGAACACGAGTACCGCCTGCTGGAGCTGGCCCAGTTCGTGCCGGTCGTAGAGGCGGATCTGGGCGAAGTTCTCGGGCAGATCGACGCCGAGCGCCGTCTCGATGCGCTGGTGCAGGCCGGGCGGGATCTCACCGGACTTGAGGGTGGGCAGGTCGAGCTTCTTGCCGAAGACCGTCGGAAGCTCCTGCTCCAGGGAGTTGAGCAGGTTGTTGACGATCGGGAGCAGGTTCAGGGTGACGGTGTCACCGCGCACCTGCACGGTCTTGTTGCTGTTGTCCAGGATCGAGACGATCCGCTCGTGCGCGAACCGGTTCGCCCCCCGCCACACCGCCTGGAACTCGTCCGTCGCGATGAGCTTGGAGACCGACTTCCGCATGTAGTCGTGGACGGCGCCGGTGACCGGCGCCGCGAGGAAGCTCGCGCGCGGCGGCAGCGCCTCGGAGAGCCGCTGCTCCACATCGAGCTGGTCGAAGATCTCGTCGGCGAGATACGTCGAGACCGCCTTGTTGACGTCGGGGTCCTCGGGCAGCGGGCCCACCGCGGCGACCCAGCGGTCCGTGTTCAGGGTCGTCCGCGCACCCCACACCCCCACGACCGAGGTCACGGAGACCACCGCGACCAGTGCGATCAGCACCGCCGCCACTACGCGTCGCACCGTCAGCAGACGGGCGGCGCGCCGCCGTTCGGTGCCGGACCGGTCCCGCAGCTCGGCCACCTCCGCACGCAGTCGCTCCAGCTCGGCAGCGGCCGGCTCGGGCCGTCCTGACGCGTCTGCCGCACGCTCCGGTGGATCCGGGGTCTGCTCGGGGGACATGGGCGCCACCTCCGCCCCCCACCGTCGCGGGCTCCGCGCCCGCCTCCCTCACCTGCGGCGGGTGACGCGCCACGGCGGGTGCGAGCGCTGTGATGACACCCGTGACGGGGGCGGTTTCCGTGGAAGGGAGGCACGATGGCTGCGATCGGACCGGTGCAGCTCCTGACGGTCGAGTTCGGCCCTGATGCCAAGTTCGAGGGGCGGATCATCGAGGAGCTGGGGATCCTCGAGGCGAACGGGCAGATCCGCGTCCTCGACATGCTCTTCGTCCGCAGGGAGCCCAGCGGTGGCCTGTTCACCCTGGACTACCAGGCGGAAGGCATGGGGGAGACGGTCGCCGCACTGCTCGGCATCTCCCGCGAGCAGGTGAAGGAGGCCCAGGAGACGTACCCGAGCCTCGTCGAGGGCAACGCCTTCGGACTGACGCTCGACGAGGTCAAGGAGATGGCCGAGTCGCTCGACCCCGGCACGGCCGCGGCCTTCGTCCTCCTGGAGCACGTCTGGGCGAAGTACCTGCGCACCGCGATCCGCGACGCGGGCGGCGTGCCCGTCGCGGAGGGCTTCCTCACCGAGGAGGCGCTCGAACCCGTAGCGGTCGAGATCGCGGCGGCGGCACAGCGGCTGGGCGAACCGGTCGCCCCCGCGTCCCCGCCGGACAAGAAGGCACGCAACCACCGTAGGAGGAACTGATGGCCGATCTCGTCGTGCTCGGATTCTCGGACAAGGAGAAGGCGGAAGGGGTGCTGCGGCTCGCCAAGGACCTCTCGCGTCAGGAACTGCTCGACCTCGAGGACTCGGCGATCGCCTGGCGCACCATGGACGGCAAGCTCCACACGCACCAGACCTTCAACACCACGGCGGCCGGGGCGGCGGGCGGCGCGCTGTGGGGCTCGCTGTTCGGGCTGCTCTTCCTGATGCCGGTGTTCGGCGCGGCGGTGGGCGCCGCGACCGGCGCCCTCGCGGGCAAGCTCAGCGACATCGGCATCAACGACGCGTTCGTCAAGGAGACCGCGGCGACCCTCGAACCCGGCCGGGCCGCCGTGTTCGCCCTCGTCCGCCGCTCCACACCCGATCGCGTCCGTGAGGCCCTGCGCCCCTTCAACCCCACCGTGATCCGCACCTCGCTCACCAAGGACCGGGAGGACGAACTGGTCAGCGCCCTGCACGGAGCCTGAAACCCCACGCCGGGGAGCCCGGTCCGGGCGCCCCGGCACGCGCCGTCTCACGCCGGAACTTCACCCGGGTGAGATGGCGCCGCCGTGCGCGCCGACCGCCCGGCCCTGCTCCACACTGGGCTGGCACCTGTCCACCCGGGCGCGTCATGTCCGGGACAGGTCGCTTCGAGGCTGCCCGCGCCGCTCCGTGTCCCCGAGCGGGGGAGCACCGCCGTAGGCCGGCGGGCCGGGCCCCGCGACCGCGGCGTCGACCGTTGGGCGGGCCCTGAGCCGAACCACCGTGCCCCGAGAGCGAGGTGCCGTGATGGTCCAGCAGCCCCAGCCCCGCCCCCGCCCACCGGACCCCCGCCCGGACGGCCCGCCGCTCTCCACCGCGCCCGCGCTGCCCACCTGGCTCGTACCGCGCCCCCGGCTGACGGACCGCCTGGCCAGGGGCGTACGGGGACCGCTGACCGTGATCCTCGGACCGGTGGGCGCGGGCAAGACGGCCGTCGCCCTGGAGTGGGCGCACACCCGGCGGCCACCGGGCCCCGTCGCCTGGGTCACCTGCGACGGCCGCGCCGAACAGGCCGGAGTCTTCTGGCCGCGCGTGACCGGAGCCCTGCGCGACGCGGGCGTGGAGCTGCCGGAATCCGTCGCGGCGGGGGAGGGGCCGCTCCTCGTGGCGGCACTCGCCGCCGCGCTCAACAAGCGCTCGGAGCCGGTGGTACTGGTCCTCGACGACTTCCAGCCCGCCCCCGGCTCCCCGCTCGCCGACGGCGTCGGCAGTCTGCTCCGGCACGCGCCCGGCGTGCTGCGGCTGGTCGTACTGGCCCGCCGCGACCCGCCCCTGCACCTGCGCCGCGGACGGCTCACCAGCGAGCTGACCGAACTGCGCACCGCGGACCTCGCCTTCGACGACCGGGAGACCGCGGCGCTGCTCGCCCAGCACGGCATCGACGTACCCCGGCAGACGGTGAGCGTGCTGCGCCGGCGCACCGGGGGCTGGGCGGCCGGGCTGCGGCTCGCCGCGATGTCCATGGAGAAACGCCGCGAACCCGAGCGCTTCGTGGCCGAGTTCGCCGGGGACGACGAGGCGATCGCCAGCTACCTCGTCGAGGAGGTGCTCGACCTCCAGCCGCCCGGCATGCGGCAACTGCTGCTCATGACGAGCGTCCTGGACCGGCTCAACGCGGAGCTCGCCACCGAACTGTCCGGCGAGGACGTGGGCCGGCACTTCGCCGACCTCGTCCGCGAGAACTCCTTCCTGCAGCCGGAGGGCCAGGGCTGGTACCGCTGCCACCAGATGTTCGCCGAGGTCCTGCGGATGTGTCTGCGCCACGAGTCACCCGGCCTGGTCGCCCCCCTGCACCGGCGCGCGGCGGCCTGGCTCGACACCCACGGTCTGCTCTCCGACGCGGTCCGGCATCTGCTCGCCGCGGACGACTGGGAGCCGGCGGGCGAACTCGTCGTACGCCGGCTCGCCATCGGCCAGGTCCTGGGCCTGTCCCGGACCCGGCTGCCCGCGGAACTCGTGCGCAGGCTGCCGGAGGACCCGGAGGGGGACAGCCCCGAGCCCGTGCTGCTGGCCGCCGCCGTCGCCCGGGTCCGCGGCGACGACCAGTCCTGCCGCCGCCACCTGGACCGCGCGCAACGCCTGCTCACGGCTCTGGCGGGGGACGAACGGGGGTCGCTCGCCGCGCAGGGGCCTCAAGACAGGCATGCGCTCCACGGACCTCACGATCAGCAAGAGGCTCGTGAACAGCAGGTGCCCCACAGGCCCCACGATCAGGCCGGGCCCCGCGACCCGCAGGTGCCCCACGGACCTCACGATCAGGCTGGGCCCCGCGACCCGCATGCGCCCAACGGGCCCCACGATCAGGACGGGCCCCGCGACCCGCATGCGCCCCACGGCCCTGCCGACCGTATGGCCCGGTGTCGCCTGACCCACGCCATCATCCGCATGGACCTGCTGCGCTCCCGTGACCTGGAGCAGGCCCACGCCGCCGCGCTCGACGCGGAGGAGCTGATGCCGCTGCTGCCGCACGCGCTCCTCGCCCAGCACCCCGAGATCGCCGCGCTGACCCTGTCGGTGCGCGGCAGCCGTGAGGTGCAGGCCGGCAACCTCAAGGCCGCGGAGGCCTTCCTCACCGGCGCGCTGAAGGCCGCGGGAGCGGCCGGGAACGGCACCCTGCGCCGAGACTGCCTGGTCGAACTCGCGCTGCTCGAAGCCCTGCGCGGGCGCTTTCGCGCGGCCGACGAACTCGCCGCCCACGCCACCCAGCCGCCCCTGCCGAGCTGGACGGCGGCGGAACGCTCGCAGGCGGCCCTGCATCTCGTCCGGGCCTGGGTCGAACTGGCCCGGGGCGGTCCGGGGCGGGCCCGGTACGAACTCGGCCGCGCGGACGAGGTGCTGAGGGGGCGGCCGGACGAGTTCCTCGCCGAGGTGCGTGCGGTGGCGGCGGGCCTGGCGGCGGCCGTGGAGCAGGGCA
Source organism: Streptomyces kunmingensis (assembly GCF_039533535.1). NCBI lineage: Bacteria > Bacillati > Actinomycetota > Actinomycetes > Kitasatosporales > Streptomycetaceae > Streptomyces > Streptomyces kunmingensis. The sequence continues at coordinate 259,386 of NZ_BAAATS010000006.1, read as the reverse complement.
GCCCGGCGACGGCGGCCGTCGACCTCGTGGGCGGCTCGCGGCTGCCCCGCACCGTGGTGCGGGCGGTCGCCCCGGCCTGCGCCGCCGTGCTCGGCGCGACCCGGCACGGACGCATCACCGTCACCACCGCGCCGGATCACACGGGCGGCCGTCCGACCCCCACCGAGCAGCTCAGCGCACGCGAACGCGACGTGCTGGCGCGCCTCGCCCAGATGATGACCACCGAGGAGATCGCGGCGGAGCTGTATCTCTCGGTGAACACGGTGAAGACCCACCTCAAGAGCGTCTACCGCAAGCTCGCCGTGACCCGGCGCTCGGCCGCGGTCCGCCGGGCCCGCGAACTCCAACTCCTGTGATGCGCCTCAGACGAGCCCCAGCGCGCGAGCGCGCCGCACCGCCTCGGCCCGTGAACCGACACCCAACTTGCGGTACACGGCGCGGACATGACTCTTGACCGTGTTGTGCGAGACGTAGAGACCGTCGGCTATCTGCCGTAGCGACGCCCCTTCCTGAAGTCGGCACAGCACCGCCAGCTGACGGGTGGTCAAGGGTTCGAAGAGAGGCACGGAGGCCGGTGAGGACAGCGGCGCGGGCGGTGGTGCGGGCGGCGGCACAGGCCGCACCCCGGCCGTCGCCGCGGCGAGCACGGCCGCGGCCTCCCGCATCAGCACCCCGGCGCTGCGCGGATCCGCCATGTCCCCGGCGATTCTGACCAGCGTGCCGGCCACCCAGACCAGGCAGGTCGTCACGGTGGCGTCCGTCGTCCCGGGTTCGTGGCGCAGCGAATCGAGCCGGCCCCGCAGGACGCCGGCGTGGGCCGCATCCGTCGAGCGGGCAACCGGAGGTTCTGCGTACAGCACTACGGGCATGCCCCTCACCTCCCCATGTGGAGGGCATCACCCCACCACCCTGGGGGGCACGGCCGTACGGACGGAAGAGGCTTGTCGGCCCTGTCCTCGCCCGCCCGCTTCCCGGCTCAGCCGTGGCCGTCGGGCAGCCGCCGTACCTCGAGCAGTTCGAGCCCGAGCCCCTGGATGCGGTCGAGGATCCCGTACAGGGCGGCCTGGTCGAGCCCCGAACCGAGCAGCACCGTCTCGGAAGGGCGCAGGACCACGGTCAGTTCGCCGAACGCCGAACGAAAGGCCTCGCCGATCTTGCCGCGTACCCGGATCTCGAAGTCGCCCATGGCGACACCTCCTGTGCGACGGCTCGGCCATCGGCCGCCATTCTTCTCGCGGCACGGCGCACGACATCACCTTGTGCGGGTGACGGTGGAGCCGCCGGGCGGCGGGATGCTCCGTCCACACCGCCGAGGAGGTTCGCCATGACCGACCAGATTTCGCGGGACCCCGCCCCGCCGGGCGCCCCGGAACCGGAGCCGCACGTCAACCCGCTCGCCGTCGGCGGAGTCGTCTTCGCCGTGTGCCTGATGGTCATCATCGGCTCGTACCACACCATCGCGGGGCTCTCCGCGATCCTGGGCGACAACTACTACCAGGCCCAGAACGACTACGCCTTCGACTTCGACGTCAACGGCCGGGGCTGGGTCCAGATGATCTCCGGGTTCATCGTCCTGGTGGCGGCCCTCAACCTGTTCGCCGGCCGGGTCTGGGCCCGCGCCGCCGGCATCCTGGTGGCGATGTTCAGCGCGCTGGAGAACTTCTTCTTCACTCCCTACCAGCCGGTGTGGTCGGCCATCATCATCGCGCTCGACGTCCTGGTGATCTGGTCCCTGGCCATGTACGGGCATCAGGCGGCGCACCGGGTGTACGGTTCGCGCAAGTAGCGGCGGGGGCACGGCGTCAGCTCCCGTTCGTCAGCCCGAGCCTGCCGATCAGACGCCAGTCGAGCGTCGGACGCTCCTGGTAGCCCCCCGGCCGGTGCCGGGGCACCAGCACGCGCAGCGCCCCCGGCCGGATCTCGCAGCGCACGGGGACGGGCATGCGCACCGCCTCGCCGTCGAGGCCGACGGGCAGCGACTCCTGGTCGGCGTCGACGATCACGGTGGTCGCCGTCGCCCGGGTCAGCCCGGTGGCCCGGCGGCCGCGCAGCAGCCCGGTGGCCTGCGCCGCGCTCGTGACCCGTACGCCGACACAGCCGAGGACCCCTGTGTCCAGGCGGGTGCGCCGGCCGAGCCCGGCGATGTCCCGCGCGCCGTAGGGGTTGTTGCTCACGAGCAGGGCCTGCGGATCCGTGAAGGTCTGTGATCCGGCCCGTGCTGTCAGCCGCGCGCCCTTCTGCCCCATGAGCAGCTCGGGCAGCAGACCGAGCGTGGTGCGCGTCTTGCCGTCCCGGTAGGACGGGCTCTGCACCACCTCGGCGTACGCGCCGAACGACACGTTGTTGACGAACGGCCGCCCGCCGGCGAGGCCGAGATCCACCCGCACCTCGCGCCCGTCGCGCAGCGCGTCCAGCGCCTTCGCCGGATCGTCACGGTCCAGGCCCAGGTCGAGGGCGAAGTGGTTGCGGGTGCCCGCCGGGATCACCAGGAACGGCAGATCCAGCGCCGCGGCGACCTCGGCGACCAGCGCCTGCGTCCCGTCGCCGCCCGCGACGCCGAGCAGATCGGCGCCCTCCGCCGCGCACTTACGGGCGAGCGCCGCCACGTCCGTCTCACTGGACTCCTCGAGCAGCACCACCCGCGCGCCGAGCGCGTCCGCCCGCTCGGGCAGCGCGAACCGGCGCACCTTCCCGCCACCGGACCGCGGGTTCATGATCAGGACGGCGCTCCTGAACGCCGGCGCCGGACGCTCCGTCATCCCGACGGGCGCCCTCCGCCGGGCGAGCGCCGCGCGCCCCGCCGCCGCGGCCACCAGCCACAGCGCGGCCGAGACCAGGACCACCCAGGTGAGCCGGGCCCTTGTGTACGTCACCAGCACCCAGACCGGGGCGGCGACCGCCAGCAGCACGGCCAGATACCTCGCCGGCCCCCGCCGGCTGACGATCCACCAGACGGCCGCGACCGTGACCATCAGGCCCAGGAGGCCCACGCCGAGCAGCGCGAAGGTCTTCAGCCCCGCGAACACGGCGAGGACCAGCGCGGCGGCCGCGGCCGAGGCCAGGGACGCACGCGCCAGCCATCGTTGTCCGCGCAGGTCGCCCGTCGTCCCGCCCATCCTCGGTTCCATGACCGGCAGTCTGGAACCGGGCCGGGCGCCGGTCCTCACCCCTGGGAGGCGACCCGGGCGGTGGTCCGGGGGACTGGCTCACACGGCCGGGGTGACGCCGCCGCGCCCCGGCGGGACCAGAGTTCTGGGCACCGGGAAGGAGCGCGCCATGACCGAGACCACGTTCCGTATGGGGACCCCGCGCGACCGGGCGGACCGGGGCCGGGAGGCCCGGGCCCGCGTCCGCCGGTCCAGCCACGCCGAGTACACGCCCGCCGAGGACCGTCCCGACCCCGTCGACGTGATCGGGCGGCAGTCGGCGAGCAGGGTGCCCGAGCTGGTGCCGATCCGCTACGGCCGCATGCTCGAATCGCCGTTCCGGTTCTACCGCGGCGCGGCGGCGATCATGGCCGGTGACCTGGCCGGCACCCCCGCGACCGGGCTGCGGGCCCAGCTGTGCGGCGACGCACACATGTTGAACTTCCGGCTGCTCGCCTCACCGGAGCGGCGCCTGATGTTCGACGTCAACGACTTCGACGAGACGCTGCCCGGCCCCTGGGAGTGGGACGTCAAACGCCTCGCGGCCAGCCTGGTGATCGCGGGGCGCGGGAACGGCTACCGGGCCTCGGAGCGCTCCCGTGTGGTGCGCACGACCGTCGCCGCGTACCGGAAGTCGATGGAGAAGTTCGCCGGGATGCGCACCATCGACGTCTGGTACGCGCGGATCGACGCCCAGGAACTGCTCACCTCCGTGTCCGCCCGGCTCGACACGCGCACCCGCAACCGGATGTCGCGCGCCTTCGACAAGGCCCGCGGCCGCGACAGCCTCCAGGCCTTCGACAAGCTGGTGCGCACGATCGACGGCGAACTGCGCATCAACCCCGACCCGCCGCTGATCATGCCCCTGGACGAGCTCATGCCGGGCGTCGAACGCAAACACCTGGAGGAGCAGCTGCGGGAACTGGTCGAGCGGTACGCGCGCACCCTGCCCGCCGACCGGCAGGCGCTGCTCGCCCAGTACCAGGTGGTCGACATGGCCCGCAAAGTCGTCGGCGTCGGCAGCGTCGGCACCCGGTGCTGGATCATCCTGCTGCTCGGCCGGGACCAGCGCGACCCCCTGCTGCTCCAGGCGAAGGAGGCCCAGCAGTCGGTCCTCGAGGAGGCCGCGGGCGCGAGCCTCCACACCAACCAGGGCGAACGCGTCGTCGCGGGGCAGCGGTTGATGCAGGCGACCAGTGACATGTTCCTGGGCTGGGAGCGCGTCGAGGGTCTCGACGGCCGCCAACGCGACTTCTACATCCGGCAGTTGAGGGACTGGAAGGCCATACCCCAGGCCGAGCTGATGTCCCCCGACGTCATGGCACTGTTCGGCCGTACCTGCGGAGCGACGCTGGCCCGCGCGCACGCCCGCTCCGGCGACCGCATCGCCATCGCCGCCTATCTGGGCCGCTCGGACCCCTTCGACCGGGCCGTGGCACGCTTCGCCGAGTCCTACGCCGACCAGAACGAGCGCGACCACCGGGCGCTGGTCGCGGCGGTGCGCAACGGGAGGGTGGCCGCGGCCTCAATGTGACGGCGGGGTGTCCGCCTCGCCCAGCCTGCGGCGCACGAAGTCCTCCTGGGCGAGGGTGCGGCCCACCGCGATGCCGAACACCACGACGGTGAAGTACACGATGAGCCAGGACAGCAGGGTGAAGACCGAGCCGAGCGTCCCGTACCGGTTCAGGCTCATGTGCAGTGCACGCGGCAGCCAGAGCTGCGAGAGCAGGGTGAACGCGACGACGCCCGCCCCCGTCAGCACGGCGCCCGGCAGGAGAGCCGGCCACGCCACGCGGCCGGCCAGCAGCAGGTGCTGGGTCCACCAGCACATCAGCGTCACCGTCGCGCACTGCAACGGGATGCCCAGGACCGCGCCCACGCCGAAGGCCTTGTGCAGCGCGCCCTGCACCACCAGCACGCTGAGCCACACCAGCAGCCACGCCGCCCAGCGCCAGGCCGCGAGGCGCACACCGGAACGCGGCAGGTGCCAGGCGCGCTCGCACAGCCGCTGCAGAGCGCGCGTGAACGACGTGGCGGAGAGCAGGGCGACCAGGACGCCCGCGAAGCCCCAGTTGTGCAGCGCGGTGTCGCCGCCCCCGGTCAGCTGCTCGGCCTTCGCCACCACCGCCCCGTCCGAGCCCAGCATGGTCTGGAGCGATCGCTGCATCTGCCGCCGCACGGGCGGCGGACAGAACGAGGTCACGGCGATGAGCATCGGCAGCGCCGCGAGGAAGGCCTGCGCCGCGAGACGGGTCGCCATGTCGAGGAGGTTGACGTGCACGAGCTGCTGGAGGACGCGTCCGACCAGCGGCGGGACGGCACCGACGATCGGCATGACGCGGTCCTCTCGTGGCGGGACGCACTCCTGCCCGTCACCTTGGGACCCGCCGGGCCACCGCACGTCACCCGGGACGGGCGACGCGCGCCCGGCCGACAAGAACCCCGTTTCACAGGCGTGCCGGACCGTATCGGGGGCAGGCAAGCCCCAAGGAGGCCGCGGCGGACCAGCGCCGCGAGCGGGGGGAGGGGCGGACATGCAGCGACCCAGGAGGCGCTTCCCGGTGCGTTGGGCCGGAAGCGGCGTACTGGTCGTCGAGGTTCCCGGACCCTTCGACGACGAGGCCGCCGCGGAGCTCTGCTCCCTGCTGGCGCGGATGGCCACCACCGGGCAGCACAGCTTCGTCGTGGACTTCCGCGCCGCCGAGCAGTGCCTGGCCGACGGCGCCCACCGCTTTGTCGAGGGCAGCCGCGCGATCACGGCGGACGGCGGGGTCCTGGCGTTCGTCGCGGGACCGGCCGGCCGTGCCGCGCTGCGTGCCGCGGGAGCCGACTCGCTTTCCGTGGACGTGCACGACGCGGTGGCGGCAGCGGTGGAGGCGTCCTGGGGGCAGGCCCGCGACGCCGACTCGGCATCGGGGCCGACCCCCGCACAGGACTCGATCTGAGGGTGCCCGCCGTCTGCGGCCCCGGCCCGCGGACCGTCTCCCGCAAACTGTCCGAGGCCGCCGGTCAGCGGCGGCGCAGCCGGCCCAGCCAGGCGCGCGCCTGAGCCCGCCTGCGCGGGTCCGCGGCGGTGCGCCGCGCGGTGGCGATGGTCCGCTGCCCCTGCGGGCTGCGGCTGTACTGCTTGATGCGGTTGAGGATGCCGGCCATGGCGTCTCCGTTCGTGGTCGTGGTTCTCGGGTCGTGCGGTCCGCTCCCCGGCCGGTTACCCGTTCGGCGGCCTTGCTATCAGCGACGGGCGAGCCTGCGTTCGCCGCGTGCGCCGGGCTCGAAGGGCAGCTTGTAGTGGTCGAAGATCGGCCACTCCTGGTCGGCCATCAGTTCACCGTCGGTGTCGATCGACGGCGCGTCCTTGACCAGGTCCTTCGCGAAGTGGATCTTCAGGTGGGTCGGGCCCACCGACGCACCCATGAGCGGCGCGAACACGAGCCGGCGCCGGGTCGGCAGCCCCACGGTGATGGCGCAGAAGAACGGCGAGTCGGAGACGGTGTCGACATAGATGGATTCGAGCGTGCCGATCTTGTGGCCCTCCGGGTCCACCACGTCCTGTCCGCGCCAGTCCCGGATGTTCTCTGCGGCGATCATGCGTGCCTCCCGTGCAAGTGGACCGAGTCCCGTGTCCCGTGTCCCGTGTACGAGGTCCCTGTGTCGGTCCCTCCGCTACCCGTTACCCGTTCTCGGCGGGATCAACGAGGACCGCACGGATGCGTAAGCTGGCAGGCATGCGTACGCGCCCCACGTTGACCTGGGAACCCGTCGCCGGACTGCCCCCGGCCTCGACCGACCTCACACCGGTGCTCGACGCCGTGCGGGCGGGCGGTGCCCTCGTGCTGAGCGGCGCCGGGCTCTCCACCGAATCGGGCATCCCGGACTACCGCGGAGAGCACGGCTCCCTGCGCCGGCACACCCCCATGACGTACCAGGAGTTCACCGGCGACGCCTGGGCCCGGCAGCGGTACTGGGCGCGCAGCCAGGTGGGCTACCGGGCCATGACGCGGGCGCTGCCGAACAGCGGCCACCGGGCCGTCGCCACCCTCGCCGGAGCCGGCCTCCTCACGGGCGTGATCACGCAGAACGTCGACGGACTCCAGCAGGCCGCGGGCCTGAGCGACGTCGTCGAGCTGCACGGCAGCCTGCGTCGCGTGATCTGCCTCGACTGCGGGGACCTGAGCGATCGCGACACGCTCGACCAGCGCCTGCGGCGGGCCAACCCGGAGTTCGAGGAAGCAGCCGAACGCCACGCGGCGGCGGCGCGCGTCAACCCCGACGGTGACGTGGAGCTGCCCGACGAGGCGGTCGCGGAGTTCCACCTCGTGGACTGCGAGGTCTGCGGCGGAGTGCTCAAGCCGGACGTGGTCTTCTTCGGGGAGAACGTGCCGGCGGAGCGGGTCGCTGTCTGTCGCCGGCTCGTGGCGGAGGCGGCGAGCGTGCTCGTGCTCGGCTCCTCGCTGACGGTCATGTCCGGCCTGCGGTTCGTCCGGCAGGCGGCGCAGGCCGGTACACCGGTGCTGATCGTCAACCAGGGCCCGGGCCGCGGCGACACGCTCGCCGCCCATCGCGTGGGCCTGCCCCTGGGGCAGGCGCTGTCCGACGTGGTGACGGAACTGGGCCTCTGACGGACGCAGTTGAAGCCCGCGTCGGGTGAGAGTTGCTTCAGGTGAAAGGTGCTTCTGGTGCAAGGTGCTTCACGTGAAAGCGCGTGCGGGAGCGCTCCCATGCTGCGATCGTGAGCGCCATGACCAAGGAACCCTTCGTCCGCTCCTACCTCCCGTCCGACCGAGCCGAGCTGGCGGACATCTGTGTCCGCACGGCGCTGGAGGGCCGGGACTCATCGTCCGTCTACCCGGACCCGGAGCTGATGCCGTCGATATTCGCCTACCCCTACGTGGAGTTGGCGCCGGAGTACGCCTTCGTCCTCGACGACGGGGAGGGCCACGCGGTCGGCTACATCCTGGGCGCACCCGACACCGTCACGTTCGCCAAGAGATTCCGTACGGAGTGGCTGCCGCGGGTGGCGGACCGCTACCCGGCCCTCACGGACGAGGCGCGGACGCCGTCGGAGGAGATGATCGGGCTGCTGCACACCCCGGAGCGCATGGTCCTGCCGGAGCTGGAGCAGTTCCCCGCGCACCTGCACATCGACCTGCTGCCCGCGTGGCAGGGCCGGGGACACGGCCGGACCCTGATGCGCACCTTGCTCGACGCGCTGCGCCGGGACGGTGTGCCCGCCGTACACCTGTGCATGGTGCAGGCGAACACCGCGGCCCGGGCGTTCTACGACCGGCTGGGCTTCAGCCTCCTGCGGGTGCCGGATCCGGGGCCGGTCTGGTACCTGGGGCGGTCTACGGCGGGGGCGGTGTGACGCCCGGGGCGTCATGAAGGTGAGCCGCTGCGAGCCGGGCCGCTGTGAGCCGGGCCGTTGTGACCAAAAAGGGGCCGGCGGGCACCTGTCCGGGAAGGGCAGCCGCTGTAAAGTGAGCGGACGCCCTTGACCTGCAATAACGCGGGCAGGGAGCCTATTTCCGGGAGTGCCCCATGCTGCGCACCATGTTCAAGTCCAAGATCCACCGCGCCACCGTCACCCAGGCCGACCTGCACTACGTCGGCTCGGTCACCATCGACGCCGATCTGCTCGACGCCGCGGATCTGCTGCCCGGCGAGCTCGTGCACATCGTCGACATCGACAACGGTGCCCGCCTGGAGACCTACGTCATCGAGGGTGAGCGCGGCTCCGGTGTCATCGGGATCAACGGAGCCGCCGCCCACCTCGTACACCCGGGCGATCTCGTGATCATCATCAGTTACGCTCAGGTCGAGGACGCCGAGGCGCGGTCGCTGCGGCCCAGGGTCGTGCACGTCGACCGGGACAACAAGATCGTGGCGCTCGGCGCGGACCCGTCCGAACCGGTCCCGGGCAGCGACACCGAGCGCAGCCCGCAAGCCGTGTCCGCCTGATCACAGGCCGGGCTGAGCGCCCGCCTCCCTGATTACCGCACCTGATCATCCGAGGAGCGCCCCATGAGCGGCATCGACACCGACCTCTACGACGACCGTGACCGGGGCCTCCTGACCGCCCGCGCGGGCGGGGCCGCGGGCGAGATCGTCGGGTACCTCCAGTACTTCGTGCTCGACGAGCCCGCGCCCGCCCTCGTGGCGGCGCACACCGTCGTGGACCGCGCGCACGAGGGCAAGGGCATCGCAGGCTCGCTCGCGCGCGAGCTGTACGCGCTGGCCGCCCGCGAGACGCTCGCCGTCGCGCCCCTGTGCTCGTTCGTCGCCGCGTGGGCGGAGCGGCATCCCGGCGAGGCGCCCGCCGCGCCCGCCGAACTGCTCGCCGCCGCCGAGGCAGCCCTCGCCGCCGAACCGGAAAAGTGGTGACCGGCCACGCCGACCCGCAAATGCGGTGACCCGCATCCGGCCCCGTCGATAGGGTGCCGGGCATGCTTCTCGCCCTTCTGCACACCTCACCTGCGCACATACCCGTCTTCGACGCCCTGCGCGACGCCGGTCAACCGGACCTCACGCTGCGCCATGTCGTACGGGAGGACCTGCTGGTGCGGGCTGGTGAGAGCGGTCCGGACTCCGTCGCGGGCGACGTGCGGGCGCTCCTGGAGGCAGCGCGGGACGACGGCGCGGACGGCGTGCTGTGCACCTGTTCCAGCATCGGCGGGGTCGCCGAGGACCTGGCGCCGGCGCTAGGCGTGCCGGTGCTGCGCGTGGACCGGCCGATGGCCGCGCGGGCCGTCGCCGCGGGGGACCGGGTCGCCGTCGTCGCCACGGTGCGCAGCACCTTCGCGCCGACCGTCGCCCTGGTCGAGGAGGAGGCCGCCCGGGCCGGGCGCGCCGTGGACGTGCGGACCGTCTTCGTCGACGGGGCCTGGGAGCGCTTCCTCGCCGGTGACCGGGACGGTTACCTCGACCGGATCGCGGCCGCCGTCGACGCGGTCGCCGAGTGCGACGCGATCGTCCTCGCGCAGGCCTCCATGGCCGACGCCGCCGACCGCGCCCGCACCGCGCTCCCGGTGCTCTCCAGCCCGGCCCCCGGACTCGATGCCGCGGCGATGGAATGTGCGTCCGTCAAAAGGGCTTAGGTTGGGCGGAGTTGCCGCGCAGCAACCGAGTGCGCCGTGCGAGAGGAGCCGACATGACCGGCAGTGACAGCGAGGTCGTCATCAGCCCCACGGGATGGGTGGCGGACCAGGCCCGTATCTACGAGGAGTCCGGCGGCACCAAGGGCGTCACCATGCAGGGCGTCCCGTGCCTGCTGCTCGACTACAAGGGCCGCAAGTCGGGGCAGTGGCGGCGCACCGTACTGATCTACGGCCGGTACGGCGACGACTACCTGATCGTGGCCTCCTACGGCGGCTCCGACCAGCACCCCATGTGGTACCTGAACCTGCAGGCCAACCCGGACGTACGGCTGCGGGTGGGCACCGAGCGGTTCACCGCGCGCGCCGAGACCCTGCCGGCCGAGGACAAGGCGCGGGTCTGGGACTCCCTCGTCGAGCTGTTCCCGAACTATGCGAACTACCAGAAGAAGACCAGCCGGGACATCCCCGTGGTGCGTCTGACCCGTATGGACGCCTGACCCGTACGGAGGCCTGACCCGTTCAGACGGCTGACGCGTACGGACGTCTGACCGGGCTCGGCCCGTCGGCGGAGTGGGCTCGGCCGGACGCGTGAGCTCGGCGGGCGTGGGCAGGCGAGGCGGGAGACAGTGGACAGGACCCCCTCCGAACCTATGGAGGCAGTGCGATGACCCAGCCGTTCCCCGATCCCGTCCCGCCGAACCCGGTGCCGGGGCCCGATCCCGTCCCGCCGAACCCCACCCCGGTCCCGGGGCCGGGGCCCGACGTCCCGGACCCGACCCCGGCGCCGAACCCCTTCCCGGCGCCGAACCCCGGGCCGGGGCCCGTGCCGCAGCCCCCGCCGGCCCCGGCGCCGCCGGGTCCGCAGCCGGATCCGGACCCGACGCCGCCGGAGCCCGAACCGTCACCCGTGTGAGGCAGTCACTGGTGTGAGGCAGTCACTGGTGTGAGGCAGTCACTGGTGTGAGGCAGTCACTGGTGTGAGTCACTCACCCCAGCAGGCCGGGGGTGACGCCTACGCGTCGGTCTCCGAGCGGTCGCCGCCCCACAGCGTGTGGAACGAGCCCTCGCGGTCGACCCGGCGGTACGTGTGCGCGCCGAAGAAGTCCCGCTGGCCCTGCGTGAGCGCGGCCGGCAGACGTTCGGCGCGCAGCGCGTCGTAGTACGCGAGTGCGGCGGCGAAGCCCGGCGTGGGCACGCCCTGCGTGGTCGCGGCGACCAGGACGGCACGCCAGTCGTCCTGGGCCGCCGCGATCTCGTCGGCGAAGCTCTTGTCCGACAGGAGCGAGACGAGGCCGGGCTCGGCCTCGTAGGCGGCGGTGATCCGGTCCAGGAACGCCGCCCGGATGATGCAGCCGCCGCGCCAGATGCGGGCCACCGCGCCCGAGTCGATGTTCCAGTCGTACTGTTCGCTGCCCGCGGCGATCTCGTGGAAGCCCTGCGTGTAGGAGACGATCTTCGAGGCGTACAGGGCCTGTTCGACCTTGTCGGCGAAGGCCGCGGCCTCCGACTCGCTCAGCGCCTTGGCGGTCGGCCCCGCCAACTCCTTGGAGGCTGCGCGCAGTTCGGCGTGGCCGGAGAGCGAGCGGGCGAACACCGCCTCCGCGATGCCGGACACCGGCACGCCCAGGTCGAGCGCGATCTGCACCGTCCAGCGGCCGGTGCCCTTCTGCTCGGCCTGGTCCTGGACGACGTCCACGAACGGCTTGCCGGTGGCGGCGTCCACATGGGAGAGGACCTCCGCCGTGATCTCGATCAGGTACGAGTCGAGGCGGCCGGTGTTCCACGTGCGGAAGATGTCGGCGATCTGCGCGGGGGAGTACCCGGCGACGTCGCGCAGCAACTGGTAGGCCTCGCCGATGAGTTGCATGTCGGCGTACTCGATGCCGTTGTGCACCATCTTGACGAAGTGGCCCGCGCCGTCAGGGCCGACGTGCGTCACGCACGGGGCGCCGTCCTTCGCCTTCGCGGAGATCTTCTCCAGCATCGGGCCGAGCGATTCGTACGACTCGACGCTGCCGCCGGGCATGATGCTCGGCCCGTGCAGGGCGCCCTCCTCGCCGCCGGAGACGCCGGTGCCGACGAAGTGGATGCCCTGTTCGCGCAGCTCCTTCTCGCGGCGGCGGGTGTCGGCGAAGTGCGCGTTGCCGCCGTCGACGATCATGTCGCCGGGCTCGAGCAGCGGCGCGAACTCCTTGATCACGGCGTCCGTCGGCTCGCCCGCCTTCACCATGATCACGAGGCGCCGGGGCCGCTCGAGGGCGGCCACGAAATCCTCGGCGCTCTCGGTCGGAACGAAGATGCCCTCCTCCCCGAACTCCTCCACCAGCTGGTGGGTGCGGGACGCGGTGCGGTTGTGGAGCGCCACCGTGTATCCGTGCCGCGCGAAGTTGCGGGCGAGGTTGCGCCCCATGACAGCGAGCCCGGTGACACCGATCTGGGCTGTAGTGCTCATGCCTGTCGCTCCTGGATTGGGAAATTGAAGATTTTTGTTCAGTTGCTGCGTGGCTGGGCGTAGCGTTGGCCTTCGCCCCCACACCACCCTCGTCTGCACTCTCTACGATGCTGGAGCCGCGCGTGCCTCATTTCGACCTGTCGCTCGACGAACTGCGTGCCTTCGAGCCCGCGTTGACGGCCCTCGACGACTTCGACGCCTTCTGGGAGAAGACCCTGGCCGAGGCCAGGGAGCACGACCTCGACGCGCGTTTTCGGCCCGTCGACGTCCCGCTCACGGCAGTGGACGTATTCGACGTTACGTACGCGGGCTTCGGCGGGCATCCCGTGAAGGGCTGGCTGATCCTTCCCGCGGGCACGACGGAGCCCATACCGGCCGTCGTCGAGTACATCGGCTACGGCGGCGGCCGGGGCCTGCCGCACACCCACCTCAGATGGGCCGCCGCCGGGTTCGCGCACTTCGTGATGGACACCCGCGGCCAGGGCAGCGGCGGCTCCGCCGGTGACACCCCGGACCCGGTGGGCAGCGGACCGGCGGCCCCCGGGTTCATGACGCGGGGTATCCAGGACCCGCACGAGTACTACTACCGGCGCGTCTACACGGACGCCGTGCGCGCCGTCGACGCGGCCCGCTCGCATCCGCTCATCGACGCGGACCGCATCGCGGTGACCGGCGGCAGCCAGGGCGGCGGCATCACGATCGCCGTGGCCGGACTCGTGCCGGGCCTGAGGGCGGCCGCACCCGACGTGCCGTTCCTGTGCCACTTCGGCCGCGCGGCCACGCTCACGGAGCGTCACCCGTACCGTGAGATCGCCCTCTACCTGAAGGCGCACATCGGCGAGGACGAGCGCGTCTTCCGGACGCTGTCGTACTTCGACGGCATGAACTTCGCGGCCCGTGCCACCGCGCCCGGACTGTTCTCCGCGGCCCTGGAGGACCTCACCTGCCCGCCGTCGACGGTGTTCGCGGCATACAACCACTGGGCTGGGGCCGAGCGCTCCATGGAGGTGTACGCCTTCAATGACCACGAGGGCGGCGGCCCCTTCCAGCAGGCCGTGCAACTACGTTGGATTCCCGGCCACTTGAGGGACTGAAAGCAGCCATCGGGGCTCCCGGCACTCTTGTCATGACGGTGTGGGAGCGGCTAATTTGCCGCTCCTACATGCCTGTGCGGGTTTCAGAGGGGGCTTTCATGGCGTTACGCGGCCGGCACCGCCGGTACCAGCCGAGCCGGGTCAACCGGGCGTCGCTGACCGTGACCGTCGGCGGCGCCGGCATGGCGATTCCGCTCATCGGGGCGGGGACCGCGCAGGCCGCGGACGTGCAGACGTGGAACAAGGTCGCGGCGTGCGAGTCGACCAACAACTGGAGCATCAACACCGGCAACGGCTACTTCGGCGGTCTCCAGTTCACCCGCTCCACCTGGGCCGCGTACGGCGGTACGGCCTACGCGCCCCGCGCCGACCTGGCCACGAAGGGCCAGCAGATCGCGGTCGCCGAGAAGGTCCTGAAAGGGCAGGGTCCCGGGGCCTGGCCGGTGTGTTCGGAGCGGGCGGGTCTGAGCCGCACGCCCGAGCGGCCCGCCCCGGTCCGCACCCCGGCCCGCACCGTCAAGGACGTCAAGCCCGAGGTGACCCCGCAGTCCGCCGCGGGGCGCGCCGAGTCGTACACCGTGATCGGCGGCGACACGCTCTCCGCCATCGCCGACACCCGCAAGGTGCCCGGCGGCTGGGAGCGGCTGTACTCGGCCAACCGCAAGACCATCGGCGCCGACCCGGACCTGATCATTCCGGGCCAGCGGCTCGCGATGCCCGACGCGTCCGCCAAGACCGCCGAACCCCGGACTGCCCCGCAGCCCCAGAAATCACAGCCTCAGAAGTCGCACCCCAAGAAGACTGAACCGAAAAAGACCGAACCCAGGAAGACCCAGCCGAAGAAGACCGAACCGCAGAAGGCGCAGACCAAAAAGGCCGAAACCAAGAAGGTCGCGGCCACCGGAACCGCGTCGCGCGGCGCCGTCGCCCCGGTCGACGCCCGCCTCGGCACGCCGTACCACGCGACCGGTTCCTCCTGGTCGAAGGGCTACCACACGGGCGTGGACTTCGCCGTGCCCACCGGCACCTCCGTCAGGGCCGTCGCCGCGGGCCGGATCGTCTCGGCCGGCTGGGGCGGCAGCTACGGCTACGAGGTGGTGATCCGCCACGCCGACGGCCGCTACAGCCAGTACGCGCACCTGTCGGCGCTGTCCGTGAAGAGCGGGCAGCGCGTCGTGGAGGGCCAGCGCATCGCCCGCTCCGGGTCCACCGGCAACAGCACGGGCCCGCATCTGCACTTCGAGGTGCGGACGGGGCCCGGCTTCGGCAGCGACATCGACCCGCTCGCGTATCTGCGGGCCCACGGCGTCAGGATCTGACGTTCCGGCCGGCCGAGTCGTCCGAGGGCGGCTTCGGCCGGCCCGGCAGGTTCTCCAGGGCGGCCGGGCTGTCCGGCACGGTCGGGGTGTGCTGCGCGATGACGTGCGCGGTGCGGTCCCGGCCGATGCGCTCGGTCGTCAGCAGGATCAGGCCGCCCGCCGCCACCACACCGCAGCCGAGCGCCAGCACCGTACCGATCGTGCCGTGCCGGAACGTCTCTCCGAACAGGGTGATGCCGACGGCCGCCGCGGCCACCGGGTTCACGACGGTCGCGGTCGCCAGCGGCGCCGCCAGGCCCGCGCCGCGGTAGGACGCCTGCGAGAGCAGCATGCCTGTCGTGGCCAGGGCCGCGATCGCCAGCAGGGTGCTCAGCTGTTCGAAGGGTTCGCCCGACCAGTCGACGGCCACGGACTTGGTGAACACCGACGCCATGCCGAACGCGCTGCCCGCGGCGATCGCGAGCAGCACCGCGCGGACCACGGGATGCCGGTGCGCGGCCCGCGCCGACATCATCAGGACCAGCACGCCACCGGCCGTGATCAGGCCGACAAGGAGTCGCTCGGGACCGTCCAGCGAGTCCTCGGAGGCCGAGCCGGTCAGCGCCAGCAGGCCCGCGAGCCCGACCGTCGCCATGATCGCCCCGCGCCAGGCGGTGGCCCCGGCCCGGCGGCGTACGAACAGGGCCGCCATCGGCAGCGCGAGCACGATCGTCAGGGCGCCCAGCGGCTGCACCAGGCTCAGCGGACCGTACGCGAGGGCGATGACGTGCAGCAGCGCCCCCAGGCCGTTCAGACACCCGGCACCCCACCAGGCGGGCCTGCGCAGCGGCGCGTACGCCGAGTCGGGCGAGGTCTCGGCGACCCGCTCCTGCACGATCGCCCCGCCCGCGTAGGCCACCGCGGAGACCAGGGAAAGCAGCACGGACAACGCCAGGGCACTCATCGGGTGCCCCCTGCCGTGTGGTGCGGCGCGCGGTCGGTTTCCATACCCTCTACGATCTCTCGCGCCCGCGTTCCTGTCGTCCGACCTGAGCACGCATTGCGTCCTACTACCGATGGAGTACGCCGTCTCCTGAGTCATCCCCAGGACGGGTGCTCGCGGGGAGGTCGGGGGCCCCATGACCGTACGCACTCTTCCCCGCCGGGCGTCCATGGGTGACCATGACACCCGGAGCGAGCACGACCGACCGATGAGCCTGTGGGACGACCGGAGACGGGAGCCGCGCGTGCGCGTGGGACTGCTCAGCAGGGAGTATCCGCCGGATGTCTACGGCGGCGCCGGGGTCCATGTCGAGTTCCTGGCGCGGGAGTTGCGCCCGTTGGTCGACCTGGAAGTGCACACCTGGGGCGAGGGCACGGCCGACGGGGTGCGCCGCCACCGCGCCTGGTCCGCGCTCGAAGGGGCGAACGACGCGCTGCGGACCCTCTCCGTGGACCTGTCCATGGCCGCCGCCCTCGAAGGCCGCGACCTCGTGCACTCCCACACCTGGTACACGAACCTCGCGGGCCACCTGGCCGCCCTCCACCTCGGCATCCCGCACGTGATGACCGCGCACTCGCTGGAACCCCTGCGTCCCTGGAAGGCCGAGCAGCTCGGCGGCGGTTACGCCCTGTCGTCCTGGGCGGAACGCACGGCGATCGAGGCCGCGGACGCCGTGATCGCCGTGTCGCGGGCGATGCGCGACGACATCCTCGCCTGCTATCCGGCCCTGGAGCCCGAGCGGGTGCACGTCGTGCACAACGGCATCGACGTGACGCTCTACCAGGCCGACCCCGGCACGGACGTGCTGCGCCGCTACGGCATCGACCCGGGGCGCCCGTACGTCATCTTCGTCGGCCGCATCACACGCCAGAAGGGTGTGCCGCATCTGCTGCGCGCGGCCCGCGAACTGGCGAAGGACGTGCAGCTGGTGCTGTGCGCGGGCGCGCCGGACACACCGGAGATCGGGCGCGAGTTCCGGGAACTGGTCACGGAGTTGAAGAAGACCCGCGACGGCGTGTGCTGGATCCCGTCGATGCTGCCCCGCGGTGAGGTCGTCCAACTCCTCACGCACGCCGCGGTGTTCGTGTGCCCTTCCGTGTACGAGCCGCTCGGCATCGTCAACCTGGAGGCGATGGCCTGCGGGACCGCGGTCGTGGCGTCCGGGGTCGGCGGCATCCCCGAGGTGGTGGCGGACGGGGAGAACGGGGTACTCGTCCCGTACGCGGAGGCGGACCCGGCGGCGTTCGAGGCCGGCCTCGCGCGCGCCCTGAACGAGGTGGTCGGCGATCCCGGTGCGGCCCGCCGGATGGGGGAGGCCGGCCGGGAGCGGGCGGCGACGGAGTTCGGCTGGGCCGCGGTGGCCCGGCGCACGGTCGGGGTGTACGACGGGATCCTCAACGGCGCGTGAAGCGCCGTGACTCGAAGGGGGCTGGTCATGCGCGGTGGGCCTTCGGTACTCGGGATCGTACTGGCGGGGGGAGAGGGGAAGCGGCTGATGCCGCTGACCGCGGACCGGGCGAAGCCCGCGGTGGTGTTCGGTGGCACCTACCGCCTGGTCGACTTCGTCCTGTCGAACCTGGTGAACGGAGACATCCTGCGGGTCTGCGTGCTGACGCAGTACAAGTCGCACTCCCTGGACCGGCACGTCACCACGACGTGGCGGATGTCGAGCCTGCTCGGAAACTACGTGACACCCGTCCCGGCCCAGCAGCGGCTCGGCCCGCGCTGGTACTCGGGCAGCGCCGACGCGATCCTGCAGTCCCTCAACCTCGTCCACGACGAACAGCCCGACTTCATCGCGGTGTTCGGCGCCGACCACGTGTACCGGATGGACCCGCGGCAGATGCTCGCGCAGCACATCGAGTCCGGCGCGGGCGTCACCGTCGCGGGCATCCGGGTGCCGCGCGCCCAGGCCCCGTCCTTCGGCATCATCACACCGGCCCGCGACAGCACCCGCGTCGAGGCGTTCCTGGAGAAGCCGACGAACCCGCCGCCGCTGCCCGGTGGCGGCGACCAGGTGTTCGCCTCGATGGGCAACTACCTCTTCACCACGAAGACCCTCGTCGACGCGTTGCAGCAGGACGCCGAGGACGACGACTCGGCGCACGACATGGGCGGTTCGATCCTGCCGATGCTCACCGAGCGCGGTGTCGCCCAGGTCTACGACTTCGACGAGAACCGGGTGCCGGGCGAGACCGACCGGGATCACGCGTACTGGCGTGACGTCGGCACTCTCGACACGTACTACGAGGCCCATATGGACCTCATCTCGGACGAGCCGATGTTCAACCTGGACAACCGGCGCTGGCCGATCTACACGCACGCCGGTCAGCTGCCCCCGGCGAAGTTCTGCGCGGCGGGCATCGCGAGCGAGTCGATCGTCAGCCCCGGCTGTGTCATCCGCGGCCAGGTCACCGGCTCCGTCCTCTCCCCGGGCGTGACGATCGAGGACGGCGCGGTCGTCCAGAGCTCGGTCCTGCACGACAACGTGCGGGTCGGCCGGGGCGCGGTCGTGCGCGGCGCCGTCCTCGACAAGAACGTGGAGGTCCCGGCCGGGGCGACGATCGGCGTCAACCCGATCAGGGACGCCGAGCTGTACACGGTCTCGAAGAACGGTGTGATCGCCCTGGGCAAGGGCCAGGCGGTGCGCTGACGCGGCCGACTACTGCGCATCCTGGGCCGGCGGCTCGCCCTCGAAGCCGTTGGCCCAGTAGCGGCCGCGCAGTGACAGATCGAGCAGCATCTTCGTGGCCTCCTCCGGTTCCATCGGGCGGGGCTGCGACTCCAACCACCAGTGCAGCACGGCTAGTTGCTCGCCCACCCAGGCGCGGGCCAGTACCTCGACGCTGATCCGGGGTGTGACCTCCTCGTGGGCGGCGCGCGCCCAAAAGACCCCGGCCGCCGCCTCCGTCTGCGCCGCGGTGAACTGGCGCAGCGCCCGGCCGTCGCCCTCGCCGCGCAGGATCATCCGGTAGGCGTCCCGCTCCTCCTGGGCGTGCCGGAAGATCTCCAGGGCCGGCTTGCCGGTGAACCCCACCTCGGAGCCGAGCTCCAGCGGACGCAGCCGCTCCGCCAGCTCGTCGAGCAGGTCCGTCACCACGCGGTCGAGCAGATCGTCCTTGTCCGTGTAGTGGCTGTAGAAGGTGGCCCGCCCCAGATCGGCCCGCTCAGTGATGTC
Organism: Streptomyces kunmingensis; assembly: GCF_039533535.1. Taxonomy (NCBI): domain Bacteria; kingdom Bacillati; phylum Actinomycetota; class Actinomycetes; order Kitasatosporales; family Streptomycetaceae; genus Streptomyces; species Streptomyces kunmingensis. Next base: position 240,121 of record NZ_BAAATS010000006.1, on the reverse strand, counting down.
CTCCACGGTCACGGCCGCGTACCCCCGCTCCAGGACCAGTGAGACCAGTGCGTCCCGCAGCAGGCGCCTCGTGCGGCGTACTCGTCGATCGCCCGCTTGCGGCGGCATGGTCCCGGCTCCTCTCGCGTCCCCTTCGGTGGCGGCAGCCTACACCGGATCATTGACAGCCCGACGGTTTCTGTACACGCTGTCCATTACTGGCCGCCATGATGATGATCGTGGCTGAGAGCAGGGGAGCAGCCCGTGAACCTGGGTGCGTACATCACTCGAAGCAGTACCTTCCAGCCCGATCGCGAAGCCCTGATATGCGGCGAACGCAGGCTCACGTACCGGGAGTTGGAGGGGGCGACCAACCGTCTCGCTTCCGCTCTCATCGGGCGCGGGCTGACGCCGGGGCAGGCCGTGGCGACCTACGCGGGCAACTGCGCGCAGGCCGTCGAGACCGAGATGGCCCTGAGCAAGAGCGGGCTCGTACGCGTGCCGATCAGCCCGCGGCTCTCCGTCGACGAGGTCGCGCACATCCTCGACGACGCCCGGGTGCGCGTGCTGTTCGTGGACACCGAGCGCCTCGACACGGCCCGCGCCGCACAGTGGAGGGCCACCACGGACTGCCTGCTGATCACGTACGACGGCGGAGACGTCCTGACGTACGAGGAGTTGCTGGGGGAGGGGGACGAGGCGGCCGTCGCCGTCGAGGTCGGCGAGGACGATCCCGCCGTACTCAACTTCACCTCGGGCTCCACCGGCCGGCTCAAGGCCGCCGTACAGACCCAGGGCAACCGGCTCGCCAACATGCGCAAGCGGATGATGAGTTCGGAGAGCGCGCCCGCTGCCGGGGAGCGCTATCTCGCCGCCGGGCCCATCACCCACGCCCCCGGCATGCCCTTGCTCGCGTCGCTGGCGAACGGCTCAACGGTGGTGGTCCTGCCCCGCTGGGACACCGAACTGTTCCTGCGGACCGTCGAGCGGGAGCGGATCACCTCGACGTTCCTCGTGCCGACGATGCTGAACATGCTGCTCGCCCACCCCGCCACCGCCACGGCCGACCTCTCCAGCCTGAGAGCGCTGCACGTGGGCGGGGCTCCCGTCGCGCCGCAGCGGCTGCGGGACGCCGTAGCGACGTTCGGGCCGATCGTCGCCCAGCAGTACGGGCAGGTCGAGACGACCAGCGGGATCACGCTGCTCACCCGCGACGACGTCCTCGCGGGCACCACGACCGACCCCGACCTGCTGCTGTCCTGCGGCCGACCCGTCTACGACACCGAGGTACGGATCGTGGACGAGACCGGCGCGGCCGTGCCCGCGGGGACCGTCGGCGAGGTCATCGCTCGCGGACCCGACTGCGTACGGGAGTACTGGCACGAACCCGAACTCTCCTCGCAGACCTTCAAGGACGGCTGGGTGCACACCGGTGACCTGGGACATCTGCGCGCGGACGGCTATCTCTTCATCGTCGACCGCAAGAAAGACATGATCATCTCCGGTGGCTACAACGTGTACTGCAGCGAGGTCGAGGCCGTCCTGTACACGCATCCCGCGCTCGCCGAGGTGTGTGTGGTCGGAGTCCCCGACGAGCACTGGGGCGAGGCCGTCAAAGCCGTCGTCGTCCGCAGGCCGGGTGCCGACGTCGGCGAGGACGAGATCGTCGCGTTCTGCGCCGAGCGCCTGGCACGGGTGAAGAAGCCCCGGTCCGTGGAGTTCGTCGACGCGCTCCCCGTCAACCGCAACGGCAAGATCGACCGCCGCGCCGTCCGCGCCCGCCACTGGGCCGGCGCCGAACGCCGCGTCCACTGACCCCCGGCCGACAGGAGAGCGCCGTCATGCCCTTCACCCTCACCCCGTCCTACGACGACAACCCGCGCCTGCAAGACCTCGTGGACCGCCTGCGCGACTACCTCGACGGTGAACTCGCCGCCTACGAGGCCGAAGCGGGGCTCGTCCCGGAGAGCACCTACACCCGCGCCGTCCTCGAACCCGTCTGGCGCCGCAGCCGCGAACTCGGCTTCTACGGGGTCCACTTGCCACCCGAACACGGCGGCCTCGGCCTCACCCACACCGAACTCGCCGCCCTCAAGGAGGAGGTGGGCGCCTCCGGGCGGATCCTCCAGCACAGCGTGCTCGGCGACATGGGCGGGCCGCTGCGCGCCGGGTCCATCATCGAGTACGCCACCGGACACCAGCTGGAGAAGTACCTGCTGCCCGTCGTCCGCGGCGAACGCGCCTGCTGCTTCTCGCTGACCGAGACCGACGCCGGGTCCGACGTACGGGCCATGACGACGGTCGCCGTACCGGACGGGGACGGCTGGCGTCTCACCGGGCACAAGGTGTTCTCGTCCGCGGGCCCGTTCGCCGACTTCTCCGTGCTCATCGCGCGGATGGCGGGCGGGGCGACGGAGGAATCCGACGCCGAGCCGGTGTTCTCCGCGTTCCTCGTCGATCTCGACGCGCCGGGCTGCACGGTGCTGCCCGGACAGACCCCGATGTCAGGGGAGCACATCGAGGCCGACATCGTGCTCGACAACTGCCGTGTCGGACCAGGGCAGTTGCTGGGCTCGGTGGGGGACGGGCTGCGCATCGGGCTCGGCCGGGTCACCACCAACCGGCTCCTGCACTGCCCGACCGTCCTCGGGCTCGCCCGCCGCGCCCTCGACCTGACACTCGACTTCGCCCGCACCCGGCAGGTCTTCGGCGCCCCGCTCGGCGCGCTCCAGTCGGTCCAGCACAAGCTCGCCGACATGGCCACCGCCTACTACGCGGCCCGCAGCATGACCTACGACGCGCTCGCCGCCCTGGACGCCGGGGCGAAACCCCGTACGGAGGCGTTCATGTGCAAGCTGTTCGTCGCCGAGAACGCGTTCCGTATCGCCGACGAGGCCGTGCAGATCCACGGCAAGGCGGGGCTTGTGCGCGGCGCCGAAGTGGAGTGGATCTTCCGCAGGCTACGGATGTTCCGGGTGCTCACCGGATCCTCCGAGATCCAGAAGAACGGCATCGCCCGGAACCTGCTCATGCCGACGCCACCGTCTTCAAGCCCGCTCGTGCCGGCAGCACCGTCTCGCAATCCGCTCAGTCCGGCGCCACCCCTCTGACGTCGATCGGCACGGCGCCGACGCGGTAGCCGCGTTCGTCCAGGAGATGGCCGTTCAGCTTCATCGGCCACAGTGCCACCGCCCGGTCCACCACCGTCAGGGCGGGGACGCGCTCGGCGAGCCGCACCTCAAAGCGCTGCGCGTCGTCGAGCGAGCGGACCCACGCGATCACCTTGAGGTTGTGGCGGCCCACCACCCCCGCACACAGCCGCACCTCACGCGCGCCCGTGACCTGCTCGGCCACCCCTCGCAGATCACCGGCCGCCACCTGTCCCCACAGGATCAGCGACACCGGCCACTCCGAGAGCGGCCGGGCCACCTCGCAGCGGGTCTGCGCCATGCCCGCGGCGAACAGCCGGTTCACGCGGCGGCGCACCGTGTCCGGGCTGGTCCCGCACCGCTCGGCCAGGACGCGGTGGCTCGCCCGGCCGTCCACGGACAACTCGGCGAGCAACGCGTGGTCGAGATCGGTCAGCGCGAACACTTGCGCGTCCGCGCGGGCGGGCGCCGAGCCCGTGAGGCGGGCGACCTGCGCGGAGTCGAGCGCGCGCAGCCGCCACCGGCTGCCTTCCGTGTAGACGGTGCTCGCCAGATGGGTGCGCGTGGCGACGATGCCTTCGAGCGAGCCGAGGCGGTGGGTGACCCAGCGGGTGAGCGCCGGGAGGTGCGGCGCGAACACCGTGAGCAACAGGTCGCGTCCGCCGCTGACGTGCTCGACCGCCGCCACGTGCCGCTCCGCCGTCAGGGCGCGGGCGACATCGGGGAGGCGGCCGTTCGCGCAGTCGACCTCGACGAACGCCAGGCACCCCTGGCCGGAGTCGGCGACGACCGGCGCCGGATGACAGCTGACCCAGGCGGCCCCCGCTCGCGTCAGGCGGGCCCAGCGTCGGGCCACCGTCACCGGATCCACCCCGATCGCCGCGCCGACCCTGGCCCACCCGGCCCGCGGCGCGATCTGCAGAGCATGCACGAGGGCCTGATCGAGGCCGTCGAGCACTCCGCCGAATTCCTGCGCCATCGACCCACCCCTGCGTTTTCCCTGCGATTTGCGACCCTTACCTGCGCCAGGGCTCCACCCTGAACGCCATTCCCCGCCGTCCCGCCGGACCGTACCAGGAGGTTCATCCCCGTATGTCGATCACCGAACGCGCCGCGGAGCTCCAGCCCGAACTCGTCGAGCTGCGGCGCGCCCTGCACCGCGCACCCGAGCTCGGCCTCGATCTGCCCCGCACCCAGGAGAAGGTCCTCACCGCCCTCGACGGGCTGCCCCTGGAGATCACCCTCGGCAAGGACCTCAGCTCCGTCACCGCGGTGCTGCGCGGCGGCAGGTCCGGCGGCGCCGTGCTCCTGCGCGGTGACATGGACGCCCTGCCCGTCACCGAGAAGAGCGGGGTCGCTTACATGTCCCAGGTGCCGGGCGCGATGCACGCCTGCGGCCACGACCTGCACACCGCCGGGCTCGTCGGCGCGGCGACGCTGCTCGCCGAGCGCCGCGAACACCTCCACGGCGACGTCGTGTTCATGTTCCAGCCGGGGGAGGAGGGGCACAACGGCGCGGGCGCCATGATCGAGGAGGGCGTCCTGGACGCCGCCGGCAAACCCCTGGATGCCGCGTTCGCCCTGCACGTCGCCGCCAACCGGCTGCCCGGCGGCCTCGTCGCCACCCGGCCCGGCACCGTCACCTCCGCCTCCGACGTCCTCAGCGTCACGGTCCGCGGCAAGGGCGGCCACGGCTCGACGCCCGCCAGCGCCAAGGACCCCATCCCCGTAGCCTGCGAGATCGTCACCGCGATGCAGACCTGGGTGACGCGCCGCTTCGACCTCTTCGACCCGGCCGTCGTCACCGTCGGCACCTTCCACGCGGGCACCCAGCAGAACGTCATCCCGGAGACCGCCGAGTTCCAGGCCACCGTACGCAGCTACTCCGAACAGGCCCACGAGCGACTCGTCGAGGGGCTGCCCCGCCTGGTCCGCTCCATCGCCGAAGCACACGGCGTCGAGGCCGAGGTGGTCTACGACGTCATGTACCCGGTGACCGTCAACGACCCCGGCGAGACCGCCTTCGCCCTCGACACCGCGCGCGACCTGCTCGGCCCGACCCAGGTGTGGCAGGCACCCGACCCGGCCAACGGCTCCGAGGACTTCGCGTTCGTCCTCCAGCGCGCCCCCGGCGCGATGCTCCTGGTCGGCGCCGCCCCCGAGGGCGTCGACGCCGCCACCGCACCCATGAACCACTCGCCGCTCGCCGTCTTCGACGACCGGGTCCTCCAGCGCCAGGCCGCCCTGCTCACCGTGCTCGCCGAGGAGCGTCTCGCACGCGGAGCCGCGGCATGAGCGCGCCGGCCGGAACACCTGCCCCCAAGGTCCGCGCCGTCGTCGGCCTGCTCGTCGCCTTCGAGCTGATCAGCGGCTTCCTTCAGGGCGCCGCCGTGCCCCTGGTCCCCGACGTCCAGAAGTGGCAGGGCATCAGCACGGGCCAGGCCCAGTGGTTCACCACCGTGCAGTACCTCGCCGCCGCCATCAGCGTGCCCGCCTTCGGGCGCCTCGGAGACCTGTACGGGCACCGGCGCATGGTCCGCGTCGCCCTCGGCACGATCGCCGCCGGCACTCTCCTCGTGGCCTGCGCCCCGAACCTCGGCGTCCTGCTCCTGGGCCGCACCCTGATGGGCCCCCTCGCCGCGCTCCTGCCCCTGGAGATCGGCCTCGTACGGGACCGGCTCACCGTCGACGGCGGGCGCCGGGCCGTAGGCCTCCTGGTCGGCTCCCTCACCCTCGGCACCGTCCTCGGCCACGCCCTCGTCGGCCCCCTGCTCTCGCTCCTCGGCGACCTGCGCGCCACCCTGTTCGCGCTCGCGGCGCTCGCCGTGGCCTGCGTCGCCGTGTCGTTCACCGCGGTCCCCGAGTCCCGCACCCGCGCGAGCGGCCGCATGGACTGGTCCGGCGCGGCCCTGCTCGCGCTCGCCCTGGTCGTCCTGCTCGGCACGGTATCCCGCGGCTCCGCCTGGGGCTGGCTGTCCGCGCCCACGCTAGGCGGCCTGCTCCTGGCCGTCGTCCTCCTCTGTATATGGACCCGGCTCCAACTCGCCCGCCCGCACGCCCTGGTGGACGTCCGCGCCCTTGCGCGCCCGCAGAGCGCCCCGTACTACGCGTCCGGATTCGTGCTCGGCGCCGTGATGCTCGGCGGGCAGAGCGTCGCCGTCAGCTTCATGGCCGCGTCGACGGGCGACGAGGGATACGGGTTCGACCTCGCCGCCTGGCAGATCAGCCTCTACGGGGTCGCCCCGAACATCACGGCCTTCGCCGGGTCCGCGCTGTGCGCCGCGCTCGCCGTCCGCATCGGGTACCGGCGGCTGCTCCTGCTGGCGTTCGCCCTGCTCACGGCCGGGTACCTCGGACTGATCGTCCTGCATGGCGGGCTCGTGCCGTTCGCCGTCGCCAACGCCCTGATCGGCTTCGGCTGCGGGCTCGCGCTCGGCGGACTGCCCACCGTCATCGTGGAGGGCAGCCCCGCCGACCGCACGGCCAGCGCCACAGCCGTCTACAACAACCTCAAGACACTCGGCGGCAGCATCGGCGGCGCCGCCTTCGCGGTCGCCCTCGGCGCCCTGGTCATCGGCTCGACGGACACCCCGACGCTGGCCGCGTATCTGACGATCTGGACCTGCGGAGGCCTGGTCTGCGCGCTCGCGGTGGGGCTCCAACTGCTCGCCCGCAGACCGAAGTCGGGCCTCACAGCACCCGGCGCCGCCGTCCCAGCCACGTCTGCGCGATCACCACGAGCGCCAGGAACGCCCCGCTGACCACCTGCTGATAGGCGGAGTCGAGCGACCCGATCTGGTTGATCACGTTCTGGATCACCTTGAGGAGGAGCACGCCCACCAGAGAACCGCTGATGAACCCGAACCCGCCCGTCAGCAGGGTGCCGCCGATGACGACCGCCGAGATCGCCTCCAGCTCCATGCCGGAGCCGAGGATCGTCACGCCCGACACCAGCCAGGCCGCGTTCAGCGCGCCGGCCAGGCCCGCGCACAGACCGGACAGCGTGTACACGCCGATCTTCGTGCGGGCCACCGGCGCGCCCATCAGGGCCGCCGCGTCCTCATTGCCGCCGACGGCATACACGTACTGTCCGAACCGGGTCCGGCGGAGCACCACCGCGCCGAGCACGAACAGGGCGAGCGTGATCCAGACCGGCAGGCCGATCCCGAACAGCTTCTCCTGGCCGAGCGAGGCGAAGACCGTCGACTTGTCGACGAGGTACGTCTTCGAGCCCTCGTCGGTGATGGCCAGGAGGATGCCGCGGGCGCCGAGCATCGCCGCGAGGGTCACGATGAAGGGGGCGAGGCGTGAGCGGGCGATGAGCAGCCCGTTGACCAGGCCGATCAGACCGCACACCGCGAGCGGCAGCAGCAGCGCCACCAGCGTCCCGTACTGCGAGCCCCAGGCCGCGAGGACACCGCCGAGCGCGAACAGTGAACCGACCGAGAGGTCGATGCCGCCCGTGATGATCACGAAGGTCATGCCGAGCGCGACGACCGCGAGGAACGCGGACGACAGCGCCATGTTCTCCAGGTTGTCGCCGGTCAGGAACGTGTCGAAGGAGAGCGAGGCGGCGATCACCGCGATCACCAGTGTGACCAGGGCGCCGTGCTGTTGGGCGAGCGCGCTCAGCCGTTCTGCGCGCGTCGCGCCGAGCGGTTCCTCCGCGGCGTCCTTGGCCGGCTGTGCCGCTTCGACATCGGTCATCGTCATCGCTTCCCCCGTTCCCTGGCCGCGTAGACGGCGAGCACGATCACCACGGCCTGGGCGATCTGCGTCCACGACGGCGGCAGGTCGTGCTTGATGAGCGTGGCCGTCAGCAGCTGGATGAGGACCGCGCCGGCGACGGTGCCGCCGATACGCACCCGGCCGCCGGTCAGCGGGGTGCCGCCGACCACGACCGCGGTGATCGCGGAGAGTTCCATCAGATTGCCGAGCGAGGTCGGGTCGCTCGCGGTGAGGCGGGCGGTGGCCAGGACACCGGCGGTCGCGGCGAGCACGCCCGACACGACGTAGACCAGGATCAGGACCCGCCGCACCGGCAGGCCCGCGAGCTTCGCGGCCGGACGGCTGTCGCCGATCGCGAGGAGCTGGCGGCCGAACGTGGTGCGCCGCACGACGAAGGCGACGAGCAGCGCGAGGGCCGCCGCGATCAGTACGAGATAGGGGATGCCGAGCACGTCCCCGGTGCCGAGCGAGCGCAGGCCCGGGTCGCGGACGTCCTTGAGCTGAGGCAGCAGCACGAGGGCGAGACCGCGGCCCGCGACCATCAGCGCCAGTGTGGCGACGATGGGCTGGACCCCGATGAACGCGATGAGCGCGCCGTTCGCGACGCCGATCACGGCGCCGCCGATGAGCGCGGCGATCAGCGCGATCCACACCCCGTAGCCGAGGTAGAGGGAGATCAGCGAGGTGGCGAGCGCCATCACGGAGCCGACCGACAGGTCGACGCCCTCGGTGCCGATGGCGAGCGCCATGCCGAGCGCCACGATGAGGACCGGCGCGACCTGCACGGCCTGGGTGCGGAAGTTCTCCGCCGACAGGAAGTGCGGGGTGAAGGCGATGTTGGCCAGGAGCAGGACGGCGACGCCGGCGTAGACGCCGTACTCCTGGAGCAGGCGAAGGAGCCGGGCGCGGTCGACGCCCGCCCTGCCGAGCGACAGGTCAGTCAACGGTCGGCCCTCCAGCGGGGGTTGCGGCGATGGCACGCATCAGTCGGTCCTCCGTGACCGCGTCACCGGTCAGCTCCGCGACCACCGCGCCGTCCTTGAGGACGACGACCCGGTCCGAGCCCTCGATCAGCTCCTCCGTGTCGGAGGAGATCAGCAGGACGGCGAGCCCGTCGTCCGCCAGCTCGTCGATGAGTCTCTGCACCTCGGCCTTGGCGCCGACATCGATGCCACGGGTCGGCTCGTCGAGGAGCAGCACCTTCGGGTTCATCGCGAGCCAGCGCGCGAGCAGCACCTTCTGCTGGTTGCCGCCGGACAGTTCGCCCACCTTCTGGTGCGGTCCGGCCGACTTGATGCGCAGGCGCTTGACGAACGTGTCGACGATGCGGTCGATCCGGGCCTCGTCGACGAGGCCGAACCGGGACAGGCCCGGCAGCGCGGCGAGCGCGATGTTCTCGCGCACCGACAGACCCGGCACGATCCCCTCGGCCTTGCGGTCCTCGGGAAGCAGGCTGATACCGGCCCGGATCGCGGCGGGCGTGGAGCCGGTACGCACCTGGGCGCCCGCCACCGTGACCCGGCCGCTGTCCGTGGGCAGCGCGCCCGCGATGGCCTTCGCCGTCTCGCTGCGTCCGGAGCCGAGGAGACCGCCGAGGCCGACGACCTCCCCGGGACGGACCTCCAGCGAGACGCCGTGCAGCTGGTGCTGAACCGTCAACTCCTGTGCACGCAGGATGGGTTCGGCCGCCGCGTCGTGTTCGCCGGAGAACTTGGTGAGGCCCTCGTCCTGTACGTCGCCGATGTCGCGGCCCAGCATGAGCGAGACCAAGCGCAGCCGGTCCAGGTCGGCCAGCTTGCCCGTGTGCACGAGCTTGCCGTCCCGGAGCACGGTGACCGCGTCGCAGACCTCGTACAGCTCGTCGAGGCGGTGGCTGACGTAGACGACGGCGATGCCGCGCTCGCGCAGCATGCGGATGACTCCGAAGAGCGTCTGCACCTCGCGCGGTTCCAGCGACGACGTCGGCTCGTCCATGATGACGACCTTCGCGTCGACCGAGACCGCGCGGGCCAGGGCCACCATCTGCTGGGCGCCGATGCCGAGTTCGCGCAAGGGGCGCTGCACGTCCACGCGCACACCCAGGTCGCGCAGGGCCGCGTCCGCCTCCCGGTGCATGCGCCGGAAGTCGATCAGGCCGAGCTTTCCGCGCGGCTCGCGGCCCATGAACAGGTTGCGGGCCACGCTCATCAGGGGGACGAGGTTGACCTCCTGGTAGATGGTGGAGATCCCCGCGTGCTGTGCTTCGAGAGGGGTGGAGAAACTGACCTCGCGGCCGTCGTAGGTGAGCGTCCCGCCGTCGCTGTCGGCGGCCGGGTCGGGCTGGTACACGCCGGTGAGGACCTTGATGAGCGTGGACTTGCCCGCCCCGTTCTCCCCGATGAGGGCGTGCACCTCCCCGGCGCGCGCGGTGAAGTCGACACCGTCGAGAGCGCGCACGCCGGGGAACGTCTTGCTGAGGTTCTTTGCGGACAACATGTCAGAACGCCTTGTTCAGATCCGTCTTGGCGTTGTCCCCGGTGTACGCGCTGTCCTTGATAACGATGTCCTGGCCGACCTTGTCGCCCTTGGTGAAGGAGTCCAGGGTCTGGAAGGCGAGCGGACCGAAGCGCGGGTTGGACTCGATGACGCCGGAGATCCAGCCGTCGACGATGCCCTGCACCGCGTTGCGCGTGCCGTCGACCGTGACGATCTTGACGGCACCGGCCTTCTTGCCCGCGCTCTTGAGCGCGTTGACGGCGCCCAGGCCCATCTCGTCGTTCTCGGCGTAGATACCGCTGATGTCGGGCTTGGACTGGATGAGCTGCTCGGTGACCTGCTGGCCCTTCTCGCGGGCGAACTCGCCGGTCTGCTTGAAGACGACCTTCAGACCGGGCGCCTTCGCCTTGATCTGGTCCTCGAAGCCCTTGGTGCGCTCGGTGGTCACGTTGTTGCCCGCCGCGCCGAGCAGGATCGCGATGGTGCCCTTGCCGCCGGTCGCCTCGATCATCTGGTCCGCGGCGCGCTTGCCCTGCTCCACGAAGTCCGAGCCGATGAAGGACACGTAGTCCTTGCAGGCCGCCGCGTTGATCTTGCGGTCGACGGTGACGATCGGGATGTGCTTGGCGCCGGCCGCGCGCAGCACGGGCTCCCAGCCGTCGGAGTTCAGCGGCGCGATGACCAGCAGGTCCGCACCCTTGGCGATGAGGTCCTGGACGTCGCTGATCTGCTTGGAGAACTGCGACTGCGCGTTGGCCGTCAGCAGCTTGATACCGCGCTTCTCGGCTTCCGCCTTGATGGAGGCCGTCTCGGCGATACGGAACGGGTTGGCCTCCTTCTCGGACTGCGAGAACCCGACGGTGGCGCCCTTCAGGTCGAGCTTCTTGCCGCCGTACGTGGAGATGTCGCAGGTCTCGCCGGTGCCGGGGGAGGCCACCTCCTGCCCGGCGTTCTCGTTCTGCGCGCTGGAACTCCCCTTGTCCGAATCGGAGTTGTCGTCCTCGGACTTGGCGCATCCGGTGGCGAGCGCGAGGCTCGCGACGAGGCCGGCGGCGAGCAGGGCCTGGGAGGAAGTACGGCGAAATCGTGCGGTCTGCGTCATGTGGTGGTCCCCAAAACGGCACGGCCCGGCGCGTCAACGCGCTGACGGGGTGGATGTGTTCGACCAGTCGAAACAGCGGTACAGGGGAGGTTTTTACATCGTTGGAAGGATGCTGTCCAGACCCTGTGCAGCTACTCGTGGCCGCGCACCCCGCCGCGGCAGCCCGGAATGTCAGCGGCGGCCGAGGGTGCTTTCGCGCTCGATCAGCCGGTATGCGGCGGCGAGTTCACGCCCCGAGTGCTCCTCAGGATGCTCCAGACGGTTCAGCAGCGACTGCACCGCGAGCCGGGCGATCGCCTGCTTGTCCGGCGAGATCGTGGTCAGCGTGACCGCCCCGAACCTGCCCTCCGCGATGTCGTCGAATCCGACCACCGCCACGTCCCACGGAACCCGCAGGCCCCGCTCGTGCAGTACCCGCATCGCACCGATGGCGACCAGGTCGTTGTAGGCGAAGACGGCATCCGGCCGCACCCCCGAGTCCAGCATCCGCGCCATCGCCTCGGCCCCGTCGCCCCGGTCCCAGCCGCCCGTCGCCCCCACCTGCGACTCCGGCGCCGGAAGCCCCGCCTCCGTCAACTCGGCCCGCCAGCCCGCCAGTCGCAGATGCGCCGGCTGATTCGCCGAATCGGTGCGCTCGCCCAGGTACGCGATCCGGGTGCGGCCCCGCCCGAGCAGATGCCGCACGGCCGTGCGGGCCGCCGAGACGTTGTCGATCGCGATGTGGTCGTAGGGCAGGTCGTACTCCCGTTCGCCGAGCAGCACCAGCGGCACATCGTCGTCCCGGCCGCGCAGATCCTCCGCCTCCAGCTCCAGCGGGCTCAGGATCAGCCCGTCGATCACCCGGGCCCGGAACCCCTGACTGACCAGAACCTCCTGCTCACGGTCGCCCCGCGTGTGATCGAGCAGCACCGTGACGTCGTGCTCGGCGGCCGCGTCGATCACGGCGCCCGCGAGCTCCGCGAAGTACGGGTTGCCCAGCTCGGGCACGGCAAGGGCGATGATCCCCGTACGCCCTTTGCGCAGGTTGCGGGCGGTCAGGTTGGGCCGGTAGCCGAGTTCGTCGATGGCGAGCTGGACGCGGGCGCGCATCGCGGGCGTGACGTGCTGGTAGTTGTTCACGACATTCGAGACGGTCTTGATCGAGACGCCCGCGCGCTCCGCGACATCCTTGAGGCTCACCCGCACGGATTCTCCCATCGCTTGTCGCGCCCGCTCGTTCGGGCGCGCATGTCATGCCCCTGGACAGCACGCGGGATTGCGTGCTGTCATGCCAACTGCCGTTCCTTCCAACGTTGTACAGACGAGTTGTACCGACTAGAGCGGCGAGCCGCCACCCTTCCTCGACGTGTTCCACCGGACGCGTCCAGCACTGGAGGATCCGTGCGCACCAGAACCCTCAGACGTCATGGCCGACATCTGGCCCCGCTGCTCACCGCGGCACTCGGTCTCACCGCACTCACCGTGGCGCCCTCCGCCACGGCCGCGGACGAGCCGGTCGTGCCGCATGGGCTCAAGGGCGAGTACTACACCCAATCCGCACCGGGAGCCTTTGACTTCGACGAGTTGAAGGCCACCGGTTTCGACCCCAAGCTCGACTTCGGCAGCCTGGACTCCCGGCTCCAGTCGGCGACCGGCAGCGGCGACGACGCGAACGTCCGCTGGACCGGAAAGCTGGTCCCGGAGAAGACCGGCCTGACAACGTTTTCCATCTCCGGCGACAACGGCTTCCGCCTCTGGGTCGACGACAAGCTCGTGATCGACCACTGGGTCGACGACTGGGACAAGGAACAGACGTCCCAGGCAGTCCAGTTGACCGCCGGGCAGGCGGTGAACTTCAAGGTCGAGTACTTCGAGCACTACGGCGGGTCCAACCTGCACGTGCGCTGGACCGAGCCGGGCGAGAAGAAGGAGGCGATCCCCTCCTCCGCGTTCCGTATCCCCGACGACTGGGCGTACGACGGCGCGATCGGCACCACCGTGCTCGGCGACGGCCGCACCCTCAAGCTCGACTTCGCGCAGAAGCTCGGCGCCGTGCCGGGAGAGGTCAACGACCACCTCACCGCGGTGATCGGCGGCGCCAAGTGGCCGCTGAAGAGCGTCAAGACCGACCCGAAGGACCCGCGGGCCCTGCTCGTGAACCTGACGGAGCCCGTCGTCGGCAACAAGGACGGCGACGCGCCGGGCCTCGCCGATGTGAACTACGACGGCAAGGGTGGTCTGACCGGCAGCGACGGCAAGGCCGTCGGATCGTTCTGGTCCAGCGGGCCGAACCACTCCACGCATCAGCTGTCCACCATGTGGGGTGACGAGGTCACGCCCAAGAACGCCCACCGCGAGTACCCGCGCCCCCAGCTGACCCGCTCGGACTGGCAGAACCTGAACGGCAGTTGGGAATTTGCCGCAGCCAAGGACGGCGATCCCGTCCCGACCGGCAAGAAGCTCGCCGAGAAGATCCTCGTGCCCTACCCGGTCGAGTCCCAGCTCTCCGGGATCGAGCGCCACGAGGACCGCATGTGGTACCGCCGCACCTTCACGGTCCCCAAGGACTGGAAGGTCGGCAAGGGCCAGGACCTCCAGATGAACTTCGGCGCCGTCGACTGGAAGTCCGAGGTCTACGTCAACGGCAAGAAGGTCGCGGACCACAAGGGCGGCTACGACAAGTTCAGCGCCGACATCACCGACGCGCTGAAGCCGGGCCGTACCCAGGAGCTGATCGTCGGCGTCTACGACCCGACCGACGCCGCCGACGGTGAGAACCCGCCGATCGGCAAGCAGCGCCTGGACCCGAGCGGCATCTGGTACACCCCGTCGTCGGGTATCTGGCAGACGGTGTGGATGGAGCCGGTCGCCAAGGACAGCGTCACCGACCTCAAGCTCACGCCGGACGTCAAGACCGGCAGCGTGGCGGTCGAGACCACGGGCGTGAAGGCCGGCCTCCCGGTCAAGGCCACGGCGTACGCGGGCAAGCGCAAGGTCGCCACCGTCACCGGTGTCTCCGGCAAGCCGCTCACCCTCAAGATCAGCAAGCCGCACCTGTGGACCCCGGACGACCCGTTCCTCTACGACCTCAAGGTGAGCGTCGGCAAGGACCGTGTCGGCAGCTACTTCGGGATGCGCTCCATCGCCGTCGAGAACGTGAACGGCACCCCGCGCACCGTCCTCAACGGCAAGCCCACCTTCATGATGGCCACGCTCGACCAGGGCTTCTGGCCGGACGGCCTGCACACCGCGCCCAGCGACGAGGCGCTCGCGTACGACCTGAAGATGCACAAGCAGATGGGCTTCAACTCCGTCCGCAAGCACATCAAGGTCGAACCCGACCGCTGGTTCTACTGGGCCGACAAGCTCGGTCTGCTGGTCTGGCAGGACATGCCCGCCATGACGGCCGGCGTCAACCCGTCGACCGCCGCCCGCGCCGAGTTCGAGCGCGAGATGAAGATCATGATCGACCAGCACTCCAACCACCCGTCGGTCATCATGTGGGTCACCCTGAACGAGGGCTGGGGTCAGTACGACGAGGCGCGCCTCGCCGACCAGGCCAAGGCCTGGGACCCGACCCGGCTGATCAACTCGATGTCGGGCATCAACCTGGGCCGTGACGGCGGCACCGGCGACATCCTCGACGAACACGGCTACCCGAGCCCGGCGCTGCCTCCGCACCCGGACGGCAAGCGGGCCCTGGTCGCGGGCGAGTACGGCGGCCTCGGCCTCGCCGTGCCCGGCCACGCCTGGTCGGTCCAGCAGTCCTACGTCGACGTCGACCCGGCGACGTACACGGACGACTACCTCACCAAGCTCGACGAGGTCCACGCGCTGGCCTGCAAGGGCGGCAACGGCGCCGTCTACACGCAGATCTCCGACGTGGAGGGTGAGCTGAACGGCCTCATCACCTACGACCGCAGCGTCGTCAAGCCGGACGTGAAGCGGGTGCACGACGCGCAGCAGAAGCTGATCAAGGACGCCTCGCAGGCGACCGTGCAGAACTGCGTCTGATCCCTGACGTCCCCCGGGGCGGGTCCGGCGGCTGCCGGGCCCGCCCCATCCCCTTGGCTCCAACCACCCCCGTGAGGAGCAAGTAGATGACCGTGACACGACGTGGCGTGCTCCAGACCGGCACCGTGGCCGCCGCCGCGGTGCTCGGCGGCGCACCCGGCCTCGCGAACGCGGCCCCGGCCGCGGCCGCCGCGCGGGCCGGCGTCGCCCCCGACGCCTTCACCCGCCTCCCTGTCGGCAGCATCACCGCCCGCGGCTGGCTCGCCGGACAGCTGAGACTCCAGCTCGCGGGGCTCTGCGGCCGCTACGAGCAGAAGTCCCACTTCCTGAACATGGACACCAGCGGCTGGGTCCACCCCGAACTCGGCGGCTGGGAGGAACTCCCGTACTGGCTAAGGGGTTTCGTTCCGCTCGCGATCGCCACCCGGGACGCGGAGGCGCTCGCCACCGGCAAGCGCTGGATCGACGCAATCCTGGCCACGCAGGAGTCCGACGGGTTCTTCGGCCCGCGCGCCCTGCGCACCTCACTGAACGGCGGCCCCGACTTCTGGCCGTTTCTGCCCCTCCTCATGGCCTTGCGCACCTACGAGGAGTACACGCACGACGCCCGCATCGTGCCGTTCCTTACCCGCTTCCTGCGGTACATGGAAACCCAGGGCAAGGGCGCCTTCGACAGCAGCTGGGTCTCCGTGCGCTGGGGCGACGGCATCGACACCGCACGCTGGCTGCACGACCGCACCGGGGAAGCCTTCCTCGCGAGCCTCGTGGACAAGATGCACCGCTACGGCGCCGACTGGACCGGCGCGCTGCCCACCCCGCACAACGTGAACATCGCCCAGGGCTTCCGCGAACCCGCCCAGTACGCGCAGTGGGTGGCCGACGGCGCCGACGACCTGGTCCGGGCCACGTACCGCACGTACGACCAAGTCCTCGCCGAGTACGGGCAGTTCGCGGGCGGCGGGATCGCCGGCGACGAGAACTGCCGGCCCGGCTTCGGCGACCCGCGCCAGGGCTTCGAGACCTGCGGCATCGTCGAGTTCATGGCCAGCCACGAGCTGCTCACCCGCCTCACCGGCGACCCCGTGTGGGCTGACCGCGTCGAGGACCTCGCCTTCAACATGCTGCCCGCGTCGCTCGACCCGCAGGGCAAGGGCATCCACTACGTCACCAGCGCCAACGGCGTCGACCTCGACAACGCGCGCAAGACGGACGGGCAGTTCCAGAACGGCTTCGCCATGCAGTCCTTCCAGCCGGGCGTCGACCAGTACCGCTGCTGCCCGCACAACTACGGCATGGGATGGCCCTACTTCACCGAGGGACTGTGGCTGGCCACCCCGGACGGCGGGCTCGCCGCCGCCCTGTACTCCGCCTGCGAGGTGCGGGCCGAGGTGGGCGCGGGCTCCGTCCCCGTGACCATCACCGAGGAGACGGACTACCCGTTCGACGAGACGATCACGCTGACCGTGCGCGCGGACCGGCCCGTCGACTTCCCGCTGCGGCTGCGGGTGCCCGGCTGGTGCGACCGACCGCGCCTCGCCGTCAACGGCCTTACGGCGCACGCGAATCCGGGGCCGGCGTTCGCCGAGATCCGGCGCACCTGGCGCGACGGCGACCGTGTCACCCTGCGGCTGCCCCAGCGCACCACCCTGCGCACCTGGAGCCGCAACCACGACAGCGTCAGCGTCGACCACGGCCCGCTCACCTACTCCCTGAAGATCACCGAGAAGTACGTGCGCACCGGGGGCGACGACACCTTCCCCGAGTACGACGTGCACGCCGCCTCGACCTGGAACTACGGCCTCGTGCCCGGGAGTTCGCCCACGCTGCGGCGCAGGTCCGGGCCGCTGCCCGCCAACCCGTTCACCCTCGACGGCACGCCGGTCACGCTCGCCGCGCGGGCCCGCCGCATCCCCGAGTGGATCGCGGACGACGAACACGTCGTGGCGCCGCTGCAGCCCAGCCCCGCCCGCAGCCGTGCGAGCGTCGAAACCGTCACGCTGGTGCCCATGGGCGCGGCCCGCCTGCGCATCACGTCGTTCCCCACGGCGAGCCCGGACGGACATCCCTGGACGCCGGAGCCCCCTTACCGGCGCATCCAGAACAAGCACAGCGGCAAGGTCCTCGCCGTCGACTCCATGTCCACGGACAACGACGCGCGGGTCGTGCAGTTCGACGACTCCGGCACCGGTGACCACGCCTGGCAGCTCGTCGACGCGGGCGGCGGCAGGCTGCGTATCCGCAACGGGCAGAGCGGCAAGTACCTGGCTGTACGCGGTAGTGCGACCGCCGACAGCGCCTGGGTGGTCCAGTACGCGGACGACGGGCGCCCGGATCTGCTGTGGACCCGGGTCGAGAAGGAGGACGGCTGGTTCCTGCTGCGCAACGAGCACAGCGGCAAGGTGCTCGGCGTGGACGGGATGTCCACGGCGAACAGTGCCCAAGTGGTGCAGTTCAGTGACAACGGGACGGAGGACCACCTGTGGCGTCTGACATCTTGACGGACCCCCGAGACGCACGAAGAATGAGCGCGCTTACTGACAACGTTGTCGAAAGGCGCACGATGACAAGGCGTACGACGAGAAGGCTGACGACGGGCGGACGCGCCCGCCGGGCGCTGGGCGTGCTCGGAGCCGCCGTTCTGCTCGGCACGGGACTCGGGGCGCCGATGGCGCAGGCCGCGTCGTCCCCCGCGCAGGGCCGGCTCACCGACCTGGTCAACCCGTTCATCGGCACCGAGAACGAGGGCAACACCTACCCCGGCGCCGCCGTCCCGTTCGGCATGGTGCAGTTCTCGCCCGACACCGGTCACAACACGGGCTACGACTACTCCGAGAACCACATCCGCGGCTTCTCCACCGTCCACATCTCCGGCGTCGGCTGCGGCCTCGGCGGGGACCTGCCGGTGCTGCCGACGACCGGCGACGTCACCAGCACCGACTACGGGAAGTACGCCGCCGAGTTCAGCCACGACGACGAGACGGCCTCGCCCGGCTACTACAAGGTCGGCCTGAAGACGGGCATCGACGCCGAACTGAGCGCCACGAAGCGCACCGGCGTCCAGCGCTACACCTTCCCGGCCACCGACAAGGCCAACGTCCTGATCAACGCGGGCCAGTCGCTGCACAAGACCCTGCACACCAAGGTCGAGATCCTCGACAGCCGCACCGTGCGCACCGCCATCACCGGCAGCGGTTTCTGCCAGGACACCAAGGCGTACACGCTCTACACGGTCACGAAGTTCGACCGCCCGTTCACCACGTCCGGCACCTGGAAGGGCGACACGGTCACCGCCGGCTCGAAGACCTCGGAGGCCGACGCCGAACGCAACGGCGCCTACCTCCGCTTCGACACCGGCAAGGACCGCACCGTCGAGGCGACCACCGCCATCTCCTACGTCGACGCCAAGGGCGCGGCCCTCAACCTCCGTGCGGAGGGCGGCCGTTCCTTCGACAAGGTGCACCGCGCCGCCACCGCCGCGTGGGAGGACCGCCTCGGCGACGTACGCGCCCAGGGCGGCAGCTCCACCCTGCGCCGCACCTTCTACTCCTCGCTGTACCGCTCGTTCCTCGCGCCGAACGTCGGCAGCGACGTCGACGGCCGGTACACCGGCTGGGACCAGAAGACCCACCGCGCCAAGGGCTTCACGTACTACCAGAACTGGTCCCTCTGGGACACCTACCGCACCCAGGCGCAGCTCTTGTCACTGCTCGCGCCGAGCGAGTCGCGGGACATGGCCCTGTCGGTCATCCAGATCGACAAGGACAGCGGCTGGCTGCCCAAGTGGGGCTACGGCACGGTCGAGACCAACATCATGACCGGCGACCCCGTCACCCCGTTCCTCACCAACGCCTACCAGCAGGGGCTGCTGAAGGGGCACGAGGAGGACGCGTACCGCGCGCTGAAGAAGAACGCCGACGGCGTGCCGCCGGCCGACTCCGCGCCGGTGGGCCGCGAGGCCAACAAGGAGTACCTGGCCGACGGGTTCGCGCCCTACATCAAGGACCGGGCGCACGTGAAGCCCGGTGACTCCGACTACGACCACGGTGCCTCGGCCACCCTGGAGTACGCCCTCTCCGACGCCATGCTCGGCCAGATGGCCAAGGAACTCGGCTACAAGGCCGACGCGAAGCGGTACGCCGAGCGGGCGCAGAACTACCGGAAGATCTTCGACTCCTCGACCGGGTTCTTCCGTGCGCGCGACGCCGCCGGGAACTTCACCGGGCCCGCCGACCCCGCGCAGAGCGAAGGGTTCCACGAGGGCACGTCCTGGCAGTACCAGTGGCTCGTGCCGCAGGACCTGTCCGGCATGGTCGAGCTGATCGGCGGCACGGACGCGGCGAACAAGCGCCTCGACTCCTTCTTCGCCTACGACCAGCTGGTCGCCGACCCCGCGAAGACCGCCCGCGAGGTGTGGGTCAACGGGCCGTACGACTACTACAACGCGGACAAGTACAACCCGCAGAACGAGCCCGACCTGATCGCCCCGTACACGTACCTGTCGACCGGGCAGCCGTGGAAGACCACCGATGTGGTGCACGCCGCGCTGACCCTGTTCACCGACGCCCCGACCGGCATGACCGGCAACGACGACCTGGGCACCATGTCCGCCTGGAACGTCCTGTCGTCCATCGGCATCTTCCCGGTGCAGCCCGGCACCGACACGTGGGGCCTGTCGACGCCCGTCTTCGAGCGGGTCGACCTCACGCTGGACCGCCGGTACTACCCGGAGGGGAAGCTGACGGTGAAGGCGCCGGGCACCTCCGACACCGACCGGTACATCCAGTCGGCCCGTGCGGACGGCGCCGCGTACGGCAAGACGTATCTGACCACCGAGGACCTGCGGGGCCTGCGGAACCTGTCCTTCACCGTGGGCGGCGAGCCCTCGCAGTGGGGGACCGGGGCCGGTGCGGCGCCGCCCGTCCTGAAGTGACGTACTGAACACGTCACCCGCGTCACATGAGACCCGCCTCTCCCGGAGAGGCGGGTCTTCATCAGTTGTTAACCGAGCGTGCCGAGATCGTACTTGACCGTAATCGACCGATGGCGCTTGACTGCGACGTCCCCGTCGTCGACGCGAGAGCACTCCATGACCTCCACGAGCTCGGACCTGCTCGCACCACTCGACCTTGCCTTCTGGAACATCGAGACCGCCGAACACCCCATGCACCTGGGCGCACTGGGGGTCTTCGAGGCCGAAGGCGCCGGCGCCGCCCGGCACGCGTACGAGCTGCTGGCCGCCCGCGCCGCGGCGGTGCCGGGCCTGCGGATGCGGATAGCCGGGGTGTTCGTGCCCGTCGGCGGCGCCGCCCGGGTGCCCGTCACCGAGTTCGACCCGCTCGACCACGTATGGCTCGCCGAACCGGTCGCGGACTTCCACGCCGCCGCCGGAGCGCTCATGGAGCGACCGCTCGACCGGACACGGCCGCCGTGGGAGGCGCACGTGCTGCCCTCGGCCGACGGCACGTCGTTCGCCGTGCTCTTCAAGTTCCACCACGCCCTCGCCGACGGACTCCACGCGCTGAGGCTTGCCGTCGCCGTCATGGACCCCATGGACCTGCCGGTCCTGCGGGCGCCGAGGCAGGAGCCCGCGCCCCGCTCCGGGCTGCGGCTCCCGTTCCCGGGGCTGCGGGAGATCACCTTCGGGGACCTCGACCCGCGGCGCTACCCCGGCCATGTGCGCTCCGTGGTGAACAGCACCACACAGGCCGTCGCGATCGGCGCCTCCGTGGCGCGCGCCACCTGGGGCGTCCGCACCTCGCCCGCGCTGACCTCCCGGGCCACTGGCGCACGCCGCACCGCGGGCGTCGTCCTCGACCTGGACGAGGTGCACCGCGTCCGCAAGAGCGCGGGCGGCACCGTCAACGACGTACTCATCGCGATCGTCGCCGGAGCCGTGCGGCGCTGGCTCGACGAGCGCGGCGACGGCAGCGAGGGCGTCGAGCCGCGCGCCCTGATCCCCGTCTCGCGGCGCCGTCCGCGCACTGCCCACCCGCAGGGCAACCGGCTCTCCGGCTACCTGGTGCGGCTGCCCGTCGCCGAGGCCGACCCCGTCGAGCGGCTGCGTGTCGTGCGGGCCGCCATGGACCGGCGCAAGGACCACGGCCCAAGCCGGGGAGCGGGCGCCGTCGCGCTGCTCGCCGATCACGTGCCGGCCCTCGGCCACCGGCTCGGCGGCTCCCTCGTCGGGCAGAACGCGCGGCTGCTGTTCGATCTGCTCGTCACCAGCGTGCCGCTGCCCAGCCTCGGCCTGCGGCTCGGCGGCTGCCCCCTCACCGAGGTCTTCCCGCTCGCCCCGCTCGCCCAGGGACAGTCCCTCGCCGTGGCCGTCTCCACCTACCGCGGGCGCGTGCACTACGGCCTGGTGGCCGACGCCGAAGCCGTCCCGGACCTCGAAGTACTGGCCCGCGCCGTGATCGAGGAACTGGGGTCGCTGAGCGCCGCCTGCATGCTCTGACCGGAACGGGTTTGGAGACTGGGGCAGGGGCTCCGTAAAATTCCGCTTTCGAATGCTTCGACAGCGAGCGCGGACCGCGCGCGACGCGCGAGACCCCAGGAACGGCAGCGGCGATGACGGTGACAGACGACAACCAGGCCCCGGGGGCCCCTGACCTCTCCGGGGTGCTCCACGGTCCTGGTATCGACCCGGACCGGCTCGCCGTCTGCCTCAGCGTGCTGGACGAGCTCGACAAGCTCGACGTGGACCACCCCGACGCGATCGCGGTCCGGCGCGCCACCGCCGGCATCTACCGGACCGTGAAGCAGCGCCGCCGCCAGGAGCGCCGCGCCGCCAAGACCGCCCACGACAAGGCCGTCACCGAGGCGACCGCGACCGGGTCCGCCCAGCGCATCGACGACGAGACCGAGGGCCTGCTGCCGTCGTCGGGGACCGAGGAGGGCCGGCTCGCCGGGATACTCCAGCGGCCGCGCTCCTGCTACACCTGCAAGGCGCGGTACGTCGAGGTCGACTACTTCTACCACCAGCTCTGCCCGGACTGCGCCCGCCTGAACCGGTCAAAGCGCGACGCCCGCGCCGACCTGACCGGCAAGCGCGCCCTGCTCACCGGCGGCCGCGCCAAGATCGGCATGTACATCGCGCTGCGGCTGCTGCGTGACGGCGCGCACACCACGATCACGACGCGCTTCCCCAAGGACGCCATCCGCCGCTTCAAGGCGATGGAGGACTCGGCGGAGTGGATCCACCGCCTGGAGGTCGTCGGTATCGACCTGCGCGACCCGGCCCAGTCCGTCGAACTCGCCGAGCGGCTCTCCGCGCAGGGCCCGCTCGACATCCTCATCAACAACGCGACGCAGACCGTGCGCCGGCTGCCCTCCGCCTACGCCGCCCTGGTCGACGGCGAGAGCGCGCCGCTGCCCGCCGGGGAGCTGCCCGCCCACTCCGTCATCGGCGCCTTCAACTCCGGCGCGGTCGACGGCATCGCCGCGCTGCCCGTCGGCACCAGCGGCCTCGACGCGCAGAAGGTCGCCGACCTCGCGCTCGTCGCGGGCAACGCCAGCGTCGCCCGGCACCTGGACGGCACCGCCATCGACGCGGGCGGTCTCGTCCCCGACGTCGTCGACTCCAACACCTGGGTGCAGACCATCGACCAGATCTCCCCGGTGGAGCTGCTCGAGACCCAGCTGTGCAACTACACGTCGCCGTTCATCCTGATCAGCGCGTTGCGCCCGGCCATGGCCGACGCCGCGAAGAAGGCGTCGAGCGGCCGCTCCTACGTCGTCAACGTCTCGGCGATGGAAGGCGTCTTCGGCCGCGGCTACAAGGGCGCGGGCCACCCGAACACGAACGCCGCCAAGGCCGCGATGAACATGGTGACGCGCACCAGCGCCCAGGAGATGTTCCAGGCCGACGGCATCCTCATGACCTCGGTCGACACGGGCTGGATCACCGACGAGCGCCCGCACTACGACAAGCTGCGCCTCGCCGAGGAGGGCTTCCACGCCCCGCTCGACCTGATCGACGGCGCCGCCCGCGTCTACGACCCGGTGGTCCGCGGCGAGGCCGGCGAGGACGTGTACGGCGTCTTCCTGAAGGACTACGAACCCGGCAAGTGGTAGCGAAGCCGTTGCTGGACGGCGCCCTGTGCGGCAGGTGAGGCGGCGGTCGAACTCAGCTGCTGTACGCGGCAGTTGAGCGAATGCCCGCCGCCACGAGTTCGAGGACCGGGCGCCAGTCCTCCAGGATCCCGGCGTCCAGGCCGACGACCTTGCCCGCGTCGTCGGCCTGCCGCAGCGTCACGGCGTCCTCCGCATGCGGGTCGGCCTCGAACGCGGCGACCTCGTGCGGCTCCATCGGGCCGCCCTGCGCGCCCAGCGTCAGCGCGCTCTGCGCCGACAGGCCCCGGCCGGGTTCGACCGCGCTGAGATAGCGCTTGGCCGGAACATGCAGCCGCACCAGACGCGCCACCCGCTCCCCGAGCAGCCCCCGCACCGCGTCGGCGGCCCGGTCCGCGTGCCCCGCGTCGTCCCCCGGGCACAGCAGCAGCCCGAGATCGTGCACGAGCCCCGCGACCTGCAACTCCTTGTCGCTGGGGTGGCCGCGTCTGAGCAGTGCCGCGGTCTGCAGCGCGTGATCGTGCAGATCGACCGGGTCGCCGCTGCGGTCGGGGGTGTCCCACACGCCCCGGCAGGCCCGCAGCGCCGCCATCAGCTCCTCGACCGTGCGCAGCTCGACGCGTTCCATGGACGACTCCTCCCGAAGCTCCCGCCCTGCCTGTCCGGAAGGAGACCATGGGGACCGGGCAGGCAGCTGACGGACCGGTCAACGGCACGTTAACGCTTGTTCCCCGGCCCGATTCGGGTGAGGGCTGAACATCACGGCCGCCCCGCCCGTATCTTCCCGTACCAGCAACCGACCCGCCGCCCGGGCGGGTTGACGTCGGTCACCGGGAGGACCGCTTGCGTCGCGTCAACGGCACCACCCTCATCCTCGCCGCTCTGGTCGCCACCCTCGGTGCCCTGGCATTTCCGATCTGGTCCTACGCCGACCGCTCGGGAACCGGCCAGGCCAACCTGAACGCGAGCACCGTGGCCACCCAGTGGGGACCGCTGTCGGCGACGGACCGGGACTTCCTCGTCAAGGTCAGGCTCGCCGGACTCTGGGAGATACCGGCGGGCCAGCAGGCCATGGAGCGTGCCCCGACCGAGGCGGTCAGGAACGCGGGGGACCATCTCGTCATCGGCCACACCGACCTCGACCAGCGGGTGCGGTCGGTGGCGGCGAAGCTCGGGGTGGAGCTGCCGAACCAGCCGAGCGCGCAACAACAGGGCTGGCTGAACGAGATGTCCGCGGCGAGCGGCAAGGACTACGAACGAAAGTTCGCCAATCTGCTGCGGGACTCGCACGGCAAGGTGTTCGCGCTCATCGCCCAGGTCCGGCACACCACCCGTAACTCCCTGGTGCGCGAGCTGGCCACGGACGCCAACCAGACGGTGCTCGACCACATCACCATGCTGGAGAACACCGGTGACGTGGACTTCGACGGCATCGCCAACGAGGCGGCGGGCACCGCGAGCGCCAGCCCGTCGGGCCCGCCCGCCCCGA
This sequence comes from Streptomyces kunmingensis, assembly GCF_039533535.1. Classification (NCBI taxonomy): domain Bacteria; kingdom Bacillati; phylum Actinomycetota; class Actinomycetes; order Kitasatosporales; family Streptomycetaceae; genus Streptomyces; species Streptomyces kunmingensis. The sequence continues at coordinate 215,136 of NZ_BAAATS010000006.1, read as the reverse complement.
ACGGGCAGGCCCCGCCCGACCCCGCCCCGGCCCAGCCCACGGGTTCGCCGGACGCCACGTCACGCCCCTCGGCGGAGCAGACCGACGGGCCGGGCCGCAGCATCAACACCGACCGGCCGGCGCCGACCTCGTAGGGAAGCCCGACGGACCCGAACCCCGCGCGGACCGGACGAACCCGACGGAGTACGCCAGGAAGTCGTGAAAAGAGGTCGCGTCCGCCGAGTCGGCGTGGCTGAATGAACTCTCGGCGACCCCTACAGGGCCTACGGGTTTCAGCCCCATCGAGCGGACCCGCGCTCATTTGGTTACTCTGTAGCCGGACGGTTACCGCAAGTGGGTCCCACCCGTACCCATGGAACCGTTCGGGGAGAGGCCGGTCACCACGGCCGATCCCACCAGCGACAACCGGCGCCACCGCGCCCGAACTGGCCTCTACTCAAGCCCGATCGAGCGTCCGGTGTCCTGAGGGACGCTGAGCCGGTCACGCCGGAGCGGGTTACCCGACACACAAGGAGTGCGCGGTGACACCAGAGAAGACGAACAGCGAACAGCGCCCGAAGGAACGTACCGAGCGGGTCGGCCGCAGGCCGGAGAAGCTCGGCAGTCTGGACGTCTGGGCCCGGTCGGCCCCGATCCGCCTCGCCGGGTACGAGGACGATCTCGCCGAACCGCACATCCTCCCCAGCGTCGACTGAGCCCCGAGGCTCCGACCCGGCCGTTCGCCCGCATCCCTGAGCCGAGGGGTGCGGGCACACGTGTGTCCGAGCGTGGCGACGAAGGGGTAGCAGGCGCGGTCATCGGATCTGTACCCGGCGGATGTCCAAGCATCCACCGGGTTTATCCATGGACTGTTTCCGTCCGGTGCCCAATCATCGGATGTCATGTTGACCGAGTTCCGTACGAAACCGCCCACCGGGAGACGCGGATCACGCCTCGTCGGCGCCGTGCTCGCCCTGTTCCTGACCGCCGCGCCGGTCTCCGCCGCCCACGCGGCCGACCGGGCCCCGGCCGCGCCGCCCCGCACGGTGCCCGCGCTCTCCGACTGGCAGGCCGGGAAGGGGAGTTATGAGTTCGGCGCTCGTACCCGGCTCGTCGCCCGGGACGCCGTGTCCCGCCGCGTCGCCCGCACCCTCGCCGACGACCTGCGCGCCGCGGGCGAGGGGAGCGTCCCCGTCACGAGCGGCCCGTCCCGCACCGGCGACATCGTTGTCGACATCGACGCCCACGACAAGAGGCTGGGCGCCGAAGGGTACGAGCTGAACGTCGGCGGACGTCTGGAAATCACCGGCGCCGCCGAGACCGGAGCCTTCTACGGCACCCGCACCCTCCTGCAACTCCTCGCGCAGAGCCCGCGGATACCCGCGGGCCGGACCGTCGACGTCCCCCAGTACGAGGAGCGCGGCGTCGGCGTCTGCGCCTGCTATGTGCACATCTCCACCGACTGGCTGGAGAACCTGGTCCGCGACATGGCGTACCACAAGCTCAACCAGCTGCTCCTCGAACTCAAGGTGAAGAGCGACGCCCATCCCGAGGCCAACTCCTGGGGCTACTACACCAAGAGCGAGATCCGCCGCCTCGTCGCCCTCGGCGAGAAGTACCACGTCACCATCGTCCCGGAGATCAACTCCCCGGGCCACATGGACCCCTGGATCCAGGACCGGCCCGACCTCCAGCTCGTCGACGTCGACGGCAACGCCCAGCCGTCGCGCCTGGACATCACCAAGCCCGAGGCACTCACCTACTACAAGAGCCTCATCGACGAGTACGGCGAGGTGTTCCCCGCCAAGTGGTGGCACATGGGCGCCGACGAGTACATGCTCGGCTCCGACTTCGCCAAGTACCCGCACGTCCTGGAGTACGCGCGTGCCCGCTACGGCGCGGACGCCACCCCGCAGGACGCCTTCATCGACTTCGTGAACCAGGTCGAGGCGTACGCCGCGGGCAAGGGCAAGAAGCTGCGCATCTGGAACGACGGACTGACCGGCGCCAACACCGTGCCCGTGAAGCCCGGCACCACCGTCGAACACTGGCTGAACGTGAACGTGAAGCCCTCGCAGCTCATCGCGCAGGGCTACCCGGTCATGAACGCCGCCTACTCGCTCTACGTGATCCGCGGCGGCTTCCACTCCGACACCGGGAAGCTGTACGACGAGCAGTGGGACCCGCGCAGCTTCGAGGGCGAGAAGCTCACCTCCCGCTCCGGCATCACCGGCGCCAAGATCAGCCTGTGGCCCGACAACGGACGCGGCGAGACCGAGAACGAGGTCGCCGAGGCCGCGTTCATGCCGCTCAACCACATCGCGCAGGCCACCTGGGGAACGCCTCACCCGGACGCCGACTACGCCGGATTCGCCGCCCGCGCCGACGCCGTGGGCCACGCCCCCGGGGTGCGGGACCTCACGCGGGTACCGCTCGCCGACGGCACGTACACGCTTGCCGACCGCGGCCACCGCACCACCCCGGCCCAGGTGCGGCTCACCCGTACCGCCGACGGCTACGCCACGCTGACGAACGCGGCCGGCGCCTGCCTGGAGACGCGCAGCGGGAAGCTCACCCTCAACGTGCCGCTGGAGCCCGGATCCGCCGTCACCTGGGAGACCTGCGACGCCAAGAACACGCTCCAGCGCTGGCAGCTCACGCCGGACAGGGGCGGTGACAAGGGCGGCCACCGGATCACCAGCGCGATCACGCGCATGACGCTGGACGCGACCTCCGACGGCGCGCTCGTGCAGTACCCGCCGGACCAGAAGGCCCCCACGACCTGGACCCTCACCCGCGCCTGAGTTCCGTTCGAGCAGAAGGGATCCCTCGCCCATGCCCCTGACCCGACGCACCTTCCTGGCCGCCGCGACGGCCACCGCGACCGCCGCCGTGGCCGTCGCCACCACCGGCCTGCCCGCCGCCGCGGCACCGGCCGCCCCCGCCGAGCCGTACTTCCGCATCCCCGTCAGCTCCGACGACAGCCCCGCACGCCTCATCGCGAAGGCCGCCCGCGTCCGTCCCACCGAACGCCAACTCGCCTGGCAGAGCCTGGAGAAGACCGCCTTCCTGCACTTCGGCGTCAACACCTTCACCGGCCTGGAATGGGGCATCGGCGACGAGGACCCGAACGTCTTCCAGCCCACCGGGCTCGACACCGACCAGTGGGCGCGCGCCCTGCGCGACGGCGGCTTCAAGCTCGCCATCCTCACCGCCAAACACCACGACGGCTTCGTCCTCTACCGGTCCCGCTACACCAAGCACAGTGTGGTCAGCAGCAGTTGGCGCGACGGCAAGGGCGACGTCCTGCGCTCCTTCGCCGACTCGATGCGCAAGTACGGCATCAAGGTCGGTGTCTACATCTCGCCCGCCGACGAGAACCAGTACCTCGACGGCGTCTACGCCAACGGCAGCGCCCGCACCGCCCGTACGATCCCCACCCTCGTCGACGGCGACGACCGCGCCGGCCGGGACCTGGCCACGTACGAACTCGACGCCACCGACTACGGCGCCCACATGCTCAACCAGCTCTACGAGGTCCTCACGGAGTACGGTCCGGTCGACGAGGTGTGGTTCGACGGCGCCCAGGGCCGTATCCCGCCGGACAAGGTCGAGACGTACGACTGGGACAGCTGGTACGCGCTCGTGCGCGCCCTCGCCCCGGACGCGTCGATCGCCGTGTCCGGGCCGGACGTCCGCTGGGTCGGCAACGAGGACGGGATGGCGCGCGAGAACGAGTGGAGCGTCATCGCCGTCAAGGACAGCGGCAACGGCAAGTACGACCGCGTCCTGCCCTACGACGCCGCCGACGAGGGCAGCCGGGACGCTCTGCTCAAGGCCCAGCCGGACGCCGCTGCCCTCCAGTGGTGGCCGGCCGAATGCGATGTGTCGATCCGGCCGGGCTGGTTCTACCACGCCGACGAAAGCCCCAAGTCCGTCGAGCAGTTGACGGACATCTGGTACCGGTCGGTGGGCCGCGGAGCCGTCCTCCTGCTCAACATCCCGCCGGACACGGACGGCCGGCTGCCCGCCGCCGACGTGACCCGGCTGAAGGAGTTCCGCGAGCGCACCGACCGCGAGCTGCCGAAGGACCTGACCCGCGGCGCCCGCGTCCGGCAGGACCGCGCGGGCACCCGTACCGTCGATCTCGGCCGGCCCACGGCGGTCGACCGGATCAGGATCGCCGAGGACATCCGGCACGGTCAGCAGGCCGAGCACTTCGTCGTCGAGGCCCTTGTCGACGGCGCGTGGGCCACCGCCGCCGAACTCGGCACCATCGGCGCGTGCCGCATCCTCCCGCTGACCGCGCCGATCACGGCCCGGCACTGGCGGCTGCGGATCACGCAGGCGAGGTCGGCCGTCCACATCAAGGAGTTCGCTCTGTACAAGTCGCAGGTGTAGGGCGCGGGCGCGAGGGACCGGGCGGGGTCGGCCGCGACCCCGCCCGGCACCCCGTGCGAAGATCGGCGCGAGCCGGACCGCCCGGGGAGGAGACCCGTATGACCGAGCAGGAGCCCACCGTGTCCGCGTGCTGCGCCGCGCCGCGCGGAGCCGCCCCGGCGAAGCCGGCGGTCCTCCCGCCCGAGCCGCGGCGCGGCAGGCCGGTGGGCAAGGGCATGGTCACGCTGCCCGGCGGCACGTTCCTGATGGGCAACGAGGACGAGCAGGCCAACGCGGGCGACGGCGAGGGACCGGTCCGGGAGGTCACCGTCTCCGCGTTCCGCATCGACGAACACGCCGTCACCAACGCCCAGTTCGCCACCTTTGTGAAGGAAACGGGGTATGTGACGGCCGCCGAGCAGTACGGCTGGTCGTACGTCTTCGCCGGCTTCCTCGCCCCCGAGCGGGTGCGGGCCACCCCGGCTCCGGCCGGCACCCCCTGGTGGCGCGGGGTCGAGGGCGCGACCTGGCGGGCCCCCGAGGGACCCGGCTCCGGCATCGGGGACCGGGCCAGGCACCCCGTCATCCACGTCAGCTGGGACGACGCGCACGCCTACGCTTCCTGGGCGGGCAAGCGGCTGCCGACCGAGGCCGAGTGGGAGTACGCGGCCCGCGGCGGCCTCGAACAGGCCCGCTATCCGTGGGGCGACGAGCTGACCCCGCGCGGCCGCTGGCGCTGCAACATCTGGCAGGGCGAGTTCCCGAGGGTCGACACGGGCGAGGACGGCCATGTGGGCACCGCCCCGGTCGACGCGTACCGGCCCAACGCCTACGGCCTCCACAACACAGTCGGAAACGTGTGGGAGTGGGTCTCCGACCGCTTCACGGCGACGCACACGGCCGCGCCGGCCACCGATCCGCGCGGCCCCGAGCGGGGCGAGAACCGGGTGATGCGCGGCGGCTCGTACATGTGCCACGACTCGTACTGCAACCGCTACCGGGTCGCCGCCCGCACCTCCAACACCCCGGACTCCAGCAGCGGCAATTGCGGGTTTCGCTGCGCGGCTTGACCCGTCTCATCGGGCGGCCGGGGTTTCGTCGCCGAGTTGCCGTCGGTGGGGGCTGGTCGCGCAGTTCCCCGCGCCCCTGAGATGCGCACTGCGTGCGCCATCTCAGGGGCGCGGGATGCGCCGCCCGCCTCCCCAGGGGCGCGGCGAAGGCGCAGCCCCCAGGGGCGCGGGGAACTGCGCGACCAGCCACGACGGCGCGGTGGCCGGGAGACGTCTTGAGAACCCACGGCGGTCGGGTGAACGCCCCGCAGGGGCGACGGGAAGGTATCCGGGGCAGCCGAGGAGCAACCGACAGCGCGGCGGCCGGCCGAGGTCAATCCAATTGGGACCGCATCCAGTCCTCGACCTCGCCCACATGCGCCGCGGCAGCGACCCGCGCGGCCTCCGGATCGCGGGCCACTAGCGCCCGGTGGATGCGGGAGTGCTCACGCCGGGTCCGTTCGAACGCGCCCTCCTCCTGGTAGCCGCGCCAGACCCGCGCCCGGAACGTTCGCGACGACAGCCCCTCCAGGATCGCCGCCATCGTCTCGTTCCCGGCGGCGGCCACGATCGCCCGGTGGAAGGCGAGGTCGTGGGAGAGGATCTCCTCCGGATCGTCGGTGGTCTCCATCGCCGCCAAGTGCTCTTCCACCTCGGCGAGTTGAGCCCGGGTGATGCGCGCCGCGGCCAACGCCGTAGCCGTCGACTCCAGGATGCGGCGGACTTCCAGGAGCTCCACGAGCCGGGGCCCGCGCGACAGATCCGCGACGACCCCGAAGGTCTCCAGGAGATCCCCGGCCTCCAACTGCGTGACGTAGATGCCGGAGCCGTGCCGCGCCTCGAGCACCCCGAGGACGGTCAGCGCACGGATCGCCTCCCGCATCGAACTGCGGGAGATGCCCAGCTGCGCCGCCAGGTCCCGCTCCGTGGGCAGGCGTTGCCCCGGCTCCAGGCTGCCACCGCCGATCATCGCCTTGATCTGCTCGATCGCCCGCGCCGTGACGGTGCCCTTCCGGGGGGCGGTCTGCTCCACGATGACGTCCTCCCGAATACGGGTCCCGCTGCCGAATGCGGTGCAGTCTAACCAGGGGAGTGGTCCGACCACTATCGATGTGGTCGGACCTTTTCCGGGTCTTGGGCCCGTCAAACCCGAAGAAAAATGGGCCCGGAGGGTGTTGGCGGAGCGAAGTGGTCTGATAAATATTCCGGCGCGGCCTGGTACGGGGACGGCGGACCCGGTCGCGAGTCCATGACGTCCGGAGCCGAGGAGCGGTCCGATGAATGGCACCACGAAGCGCGCGAAGAGTCCGAGAGCGGCAGCGCTGCGGACGGCGGCCCTCCTGGGGTGCGCCGCCCTCGCCCTCACCGCGTGCGGCAGCACCAAGGACGACACGGCGGGGGCCGCGGGCGGGGGCGGCGACGGGAAGGGCAAGGTGGGTGTGATCCTGCCCCTGCTGACCTCGCCCTTCTGGCAGTCGTACAACGACTACGTGCCGAAGATGGCGAAGTCCGAGAGCGTGGACGCGCTGAAGACGGTCAACTCCAACAGCGACCCCTCGCAGCAGATCACGGACATCAACAACCAGCTCAACCAGGGTGTCAAGGGGCTCGTCGTCGCGCCGCTCGACAGCGCCGCCATCGCCGCCGGCCTCGACCAGGCCGAACGCAAGGGCGTCCCCGTCGTCGCCGTGGACGTGGCGCCCGAGAAGGGCAAGGTCGCCATGGTCGTACGCGCCGACAACGTCGCGTACGGCGAGAAGGCCTGCGCATACCTGGGCGGCCAGGTGAAGTCCGGCAAGGTCGTGCAGATCATGGGCGACCTGGCGTCCGTCAACGGGCGCGAGCGCTCCAAGGCGTTCCGTGACTGTGTGAAGTCCAAGTATCCGAAGCTGAAGGTCCTGGAGATCCCGGCGAAGTGGGAGTCGGACACCGCCGCCTCCAAGCTGGACACCCTCCTCAACGCCAACCCCGACCTCAAGGGCATCTACATGCAGGCGGGCGGCGTCTATCTCGCACCGACCCTGCAGACCCTGAAGTCCAAGGGCATGCTCAAGACGGCGGGCAAGGCCGGGCACATCGCGATCGTCTCCAACGACGGCATCCCGCAGGAATTCGACGCCATCCGCAAGGGCCAGATCGACGCGACCGTCTCCCAGCCCGCCGACGCGTACGCCAAGTACGGCATGTACTACATCAAGGCGGCGATGCGGGGGAAGACGTTCGAGCCGGGCCCCACCGACCACGACTCGGAGATCGTCAAACTGCCCAGCGGCATCCTCGAGGACCAGCTGCCCGCCCCGCTGGTCACGAAGGACAACGTCGACGACCCCAAGCTGTGGGGAAACACGGTCGGATGACGCCCCCCGAACCCCCCACGGCCGCCGCACCGGTTCCCTTGGTGGAAGCACGCTCCATCGCCAAGCGGTACGGACCCACGATCGCCCTCGCCGACGGCCGCCTCACCGTCCGCGCGGGTGAATCGCACGCGCTGGTCGGCCGCAACGGCGCGGGCAAGTCCACCCTCGTCACCGTCCTCACCGGGCTCCAGGCGCCGGACGCGGGCACGCTGCTCTTCGACGGCGAACCCGCACCGCCGCTCGGCGACCGCGAGGCCTGGCGCGCCAAGGTCGCCTGCGTCTACCAGAAGCCGACCGTCGTACCGGAGCTGACGGTCGCCGAGAACCTGTTCATCAACCGGCAGCCCGGATCCCGCCGCGGCTTCTTCAGCTGGAAGAAGTTGCACACGGAAGCGGCCGAACTGCTCGGCACCTGGGACATCCACGTCGACCCCGGAGCGCGTACCGCCGACCTCAAGGTCGAGGACCGTCAAATGGTCGAGATCGCCCGGGCGTTGAGCGGCGGCGCCCGGTTCATCGTCCTCGACGAGCCGACCGCGCAGCTCGACAACCGGGAGATCGAGCGCCTCTTCGCCCGCATGCGCGCCCTCCAGGACTCCGGCGTCACCTTCCTCTTCATCTCCCACCACCTCCAGGAGGTCTACGAGGTCTGCCAGACGGTCACCGTGCTGCGCGACGCCCGCTGGATCACCACGGCGCCGGTCGCCGAACTGCCGCGCCCCGCACTGGTGGAGGCGATGGCCGGTGAGGTGATCGCCGAGCAGGCGGCGGCCGCGGCCGAGGCCGTTGTCGAACAGGACGGTGTGGACGCGCCGGTGGTCCTCTCCGTCGAGGGGCTGACCTCGGACACCTACCGGGACATCGACCTGACCGTGCGGCGCGGTGAGGTCGTCGGCCTCGCCGGGTCCAGCGGCAGCGGAAAGATCGCACTCGCCGAGTCGCTGGCCGGCCTCCACACGCCGTCCTCCGGCTCGGCCCGACTGGACGGCAAGCACCTGCCGTTCGGTGACGTGTCGGCGGCGCTCGCCGCCGGAGTGGGCTGCGTGCCGCGCGACCGTCACGACCAGGGACTCGTCACCGGCATGTCCATCGGAGACAACGCCACCATGTCCGTACTGGGTCGCCTGGGCCGCCACGGTTTCGTCGGCACGGCCCGCAAGCGGTCCTTCGCCCGCGACCTCATCGACCGCCTCGACATCCACGCCGAAGGCCCCGAACAGCCGGTCTCCGACCTGTCCGGAGGCAACGCGCAGAAGGTCGTGATGGCCCGTGCGCTCGCCTCCGACCCGCACCTCCTCGTCCTCATCAACCCCACGGCCGGCGTCGACGTGAAGTCCAAGGAGTCGCTGCTGCGCCGCGTCGACAGCGCCCGCGACGACGGCACCGCGGTCCTCGTCGTCTCCGACGAGCTCGACGATCTGCGCCGCTGCGACCGGGTGCTGGTGCTGTTCCACGGCCGGGTCGTCGCGGAGCATGCGGCGGGTTGGTCGGACCACCATCTCATTGCGTCCATCGAGGGGGTGGCCCGTGACTGACCTCAAGCCGCGGGGCTCCGCCCCGGAACCCCGCTCCTCAAACGCCGGAGTGGCTGGAAGAAAAGGAGCCCACCATGGCTGACACCCGGGCCCCGGTGGCCCCCGCCACCAAGACGTCCGCGCCGCCGGGGCCCGGCACCGCGAAAGCGGTGCTGCTCCGCCGCGCCCGCGAACTCGCCCTCGTACCCGCCCTGTTGCTGCTCCTCGTGCTCGGCGCGATCGTCAACGACTCCTTCCTCACCGAGCGCAACCTGGTCTCCATCCTGGGCGCGTCCGCCGCCCTCGCGATGGTCGTCCTGGCCGAGTCCCTCGTCCTGATCACCGGCAAATTCGACCTGTCCCTCGAATCGGTCGTCGGCATCGCACCGGCCGTGGGAGCCCTGCTGGTGCTGCCGGTGGCCCAGTCGGGCTGGGGCGCGGAGTTCCCGGCCGTGCTCGCGATGCTCGCGATCCTCGTGGTCGGCGGCGCCATCGGCGCCTTCAACGGGATCCTCGTCGTGAAGTTCAAGCTCAACGCGTTCATCGTCACGCTGGCGATGCTGATCGTGCTGCGCGGCCTGCTCGTCGGCGCCACCAAGGGCAAGACCCTGTTCGGCATGCCCGACTCGTTCTTCTCGCTGGCGACGACCACGTTCCTGCGCATTCCCATGTCGGTGTGGCTCGCCGCCGTCTGCTTCGGCGTCGCCGGGCTGGTCCTGAAGTACCACCGCGTGGGCCGCGCCCTGTATGCCATCGGCGGCAACGCCGACGCCGCGCGCGCCGCCGGCATCCGCGTCGAGCGCGTCATGCTCGGCGTGTTCATCGTGGCGGGCGTCCTCGCCTCGGTCGGCGGCATCATGCAGACCGGCTACGTCGGCGCCATCAGCGCCAACCAGGGCAACAACATGATCTTCACGGTGTTCGCCGCGGCGGTCATCGGCGGCATCAGCCTCGACGGCGGCAAGGGCACCATGTTCGGCGCGCTGACCGGTGTGCTGCTGCTCGGTGTCGTACAGAACCTGCTCACCCTCGCCCAGGTGCCGTCCTTCTGGATCCAGGCCATCTACGGCGGAATCATCCTCCTCGCCCTCATGATCGCCCGCGTCACCACCGGCCGCGCCCAGGACTGACCGCAGCCCGCACGCAGCCCTCACCCCTGCCCGAAAGGCAACCACCCGTGCCCGCAACCACCCCGCGCGTCACCGCGGTCGACACCTACGACATCCGGTTCCCGACCTCGCGGGAACTGGACGGCTCCGACGCGATGAACCCCGACCCCGACTACTCGGCCGCGTACGTCGTGCTGCGCACGGACGCCGCCGACGGACACGAGGGGCACGGCTTCACGTTCACCATCGGCCGCGGCAACGACGTACAGGTCGCCGCGATCCGGTCGCTGCGCCACCACGTCATCGGCCGCTCCCTCGACGAGTTGTGCGCCGACCCGGGCAGCCTCAGCCGCGACCTGGTCGGCGACAGCCAACTCCGATGGCTGGGGCCGGAGAAGGGCGTGATGCACATGGCGATCGGCGCCGTCGTCAACGCGGCCTGGGACCTCGCCGCCAAGCGGGCCGCCAAGCCCCTGTGGCGACTGCTCGCCGACGCGGAACCCGAGTGGCTCGTACGGCAGATCGACTTCCGCTACATCGCGGACGCACTCACCCCCGAAGAAGCCCTGGAACTCCTGCGGGCGGGACGCGAGGGCGCCGCCGAGCGCACCGCTCGCCTCCTGGGGCGCGGCTACCCGGGCTACACCACCTCGCCCGGCTGGCTCGGCTACTCCGACGAGAAGCTCACCCGCCTCGCCCGGCAGGCCGTCGCCGACGGCTTCACCCAGATCAAGCTGAAGGTCGGCGCGGATCTCGCCGACGACATCCGGCGCTGCCGCACCGCCCGCGAGGTGATCGGCCCCGGCATCCGCATGGCCATCGACGCCAACCAGCGCTGGAACGTCGACGAGGCGATCCGGTGGACGGGCGCCCTCGCCGAGTTCGACCCGTACTGGGTCGAGGAGCCCACCAGCCCCGACGACATCCTCGGCCACGCCGCGATCCGCAAGGCGGTCGGCCCCGTCAAGGTCGCCACCGGCGAGCACGTACAGAACCGCATCGTCTTCAAGCAGCTGTTGCAGGCCGGCGCCATCGACATCCTGCAGATCGACGCGGCCCGCGTCGGCGGCGTCAACGAGAACCTCGCGATCCTGCTGCTGGCCGCCAAGTTCGACGTGCCCGTCTGCCCGCACGCGGGCGGCGTCGGCCTGTGCGAACTCGTCCAGCACCTGTCCATGTTCGACTACGTCGCCCTGACGGGCACCACCGACGACCGCGTCATCGAATACGTCGACCATCTGCACGACCACTTCCTCGACCCCGTCGTCATGCAGGAGGGTCACTACAGGGCGCCGGCCGCGCCCGGCTTCTCCGCCACCATGCGACCGGAGTCCATCGCCGAATTCACCTACCCGGACGGGGAGTTCTGGGTGCAGGACCTGGCCGCGCACGAACCGCCGCACACGAACGGAGCCGCAGCATGACCAGCCCCACCCCGCAAGACCTCGCCGGGCTCAAGGCCCTCGTCACCGGCGGCGCCTCCGGCATCGGCCGCGCCACCGCCGACCTGCTCGTCGCGCGTGGCGCCGACGTAGCCGTTCTCGACCTAGACATCTCCGCGGTGGAGAAGCCGCTGCGCGGTTACGTCGCCGATGTCAGCGACGACGCGACCGTGCGGGCCGCCGTGGCCGCTGCCGTCGCCGACCTCGGCGGGCTCGACATCGTGGTCAACAACGCGGGCATCGGCGCGCAAGGCACGGTCGCCGACAACGACGACGCCGAATGGCACCGCGTCCTGGACGTGAACGTCGTCGGCATGGTGCGCGTGGCCCGCGCCGCCCTGCCCGCGCTGCGGAACTCCGGTCATGCGGCGATCGTCAACACCTGCTCCATCGCCGCCACCGCCGGGCTGCCGCAGCGCGCCCTGTACTCCGCGTCCAAGGGCGCCGTGTACTCCCTCACCCTCGCCATGGCCGCCGACCACCTCCGCGAGGGCGTCCGCGTGAACTGCGTCAACCCCGGCACCGCGGACACCCCGTGGGTCGGCAGGCTCCTCGACAAGGCCGACGACCCGGCCGCCGAGCGTGCCGCCCTCGAAGCCCGCCAGCCCACCGGCCGGCTCGTCTCCGCCGACGAAGTGGCGGGCGCGGTCGCCTACTTGGCGAGTCCGCTGTCCGGTGCGACCACCGGTACCTCCCTCGCCGTCGACGGCGGCATGCAGGGCCTGCGCCTGCGGCCCGCGGGACAGTGACGGCGATGCGGACCCGCACTCTGGGCCGGGGAGGCGTCCTGATCACGGAGCTCGGTTTCGGCGCGGCGGGGATCGGCAACCTGTTCACCCCGGTCCGCGACGACGAGGCGTACGCGGCCGTCGACGCCGCCTGGGATGCCGGGATCCGGTACTTCGACACCGCACCGCACTACGGCATCGGGCTGTCCGAGCGGCGCCTCGGTGAGTACCTGCGCAGCCGGCCCACGGGCTCGTACACCCTCTCCACGAAAGTCGGCCGGCTCCTGGAGCCCCACGACGGTGGGGGCACCGACCTGGCCAGTGGGTTCGCCGTGCCCGCCACGCACCGCCGCGTCTGGGACTTCAGCGCCGCCGGGGTGCGCCGCTCCATCGAGGAGAGTCTCGGCCGGCTCGGCGTCGACAGAATCGACGTCGTCTATCTGCACGACCCCGACGACCACGCCGAGCAGGTCTTCGGCGAGGCGTATCCGGAGCTGGAGCGGCTGCGCGGCGAGGGGCTCGTCGACGCCATCGGCGCGGGCATGAACCAGGCGAAGATGCTGACCCGGTTCGTCCGGGACACCGACGTCGACGTGGTGCTGTGCGCGGGCCGCTACAGCCTGCTCGACCAGCGGGCCCTGCCCCGCCTGCTGCCCGCGGCTGCCGCCCGGGACGTCTCCGTCGTCATCGGCGGCGTCTACAACTCCGGGCTGCTCGCCGACCCGAAACAGGGCGGCACCTTCGACTACGCCCTCGCCGCACCCGAAGTGGTGGAGCGGGCCCTGAAGTTCAAGGAGCTGGCCGAGCACCACGGCACCACCTTGCGCGCCGCCGCGCTCGCCTTCCCCTTCGGCCACCCGGCCGTCACGGGCGTCCTCGTCGGCACTCGCTCGGTGGACGAAGTCCTGGATACGGCCGAGCAGTTCGAGGCGCCCGTGCCCGCCGAGTTCTGGTCCGACGCCCGCGACCGCAACCTGCTCGCGGCCGACGTCCCCACCCCCGAACAGAAGGACCGCGCGTGAGAGTCGCCCTGCACACCAAAGTCCGCGCCGACCGTGTCGAGGAGTACGAGGCCGCCCACCGCGAGGTCCCCGCCGAGCTGGTCGCCGCCATCCGCGCGGCCGGCGCCACCCGGTGGACGATCTGGCGCAGCGGCACCGACCTGTTCCACGTCCTGGAGTGCGCGGACTACGCCCGGATGCTCGCCGAGCTGGAGAGACTCCCGGTGAACATCGCCTGGCAGGCCCGGATGGACGAGCTGCTCGACGTCGCCCACGACTACTCGTCCGACGGCGCGGAGGCGGGCCTGCCCGTCGCCTGGGAGCTGCCATGACGACGGCCCCGGACCTCATCGACGCCCACCACCACGTCTGGGACCTGTCGGTCCGCGGCCAGGACTGGATCACCGGTCCCGAACTCGCGCCCATCCGCAGGGATTTCACCCTCGACGACCTCGCCCCGGAGGCGCGGGCGGCGGGCGTCCGGGCCACCGTCCTCGTGCAGACCGTCACGGTCGCCGAGGAGACGCCCGAATTCCTCGCCCTCGCCGACCGCAGTGACCTGGTCACGGCGGTCGTCGGCTGGACCGACCTGACCCGTCCCGACGTGGCCCATGCGCTCGCCTCGTTGCGCCAACTCCCGGGCGGGCAGCACCTCGTGGGCCTCCGGCACCAGGTGCAGGGGGAGCCCGACCCCGAGTGGCTGCTGCGCCCCGACGTGAGCCGGGGCCTGGCCGCGGTGGCCGACGCCGGGCTCGTGTACGACCTCGTCGTACTCCCGCACCAGCTGCCCGCCTGTGTCAAAGCCGCGGCCGAGCACCCGGAACTGACCTTCGTACTCGACCACTTGGGCAAGCCGCCGATCGCCTCCGGCGAACTGGAACCCTGGCGCTCCCAGGTGCGGGCGCTCGCGCACCTGCCCAACACGGTCTGCAAACTCTCCGGCCTGGTCACCGAGGCCGACCGGGCGACCTGGACCGTCGACGCGCTACGGCCCTACTCCGAGACGGTCCTCGACGCGTTCGGTCCGGGCCGCGTGATGTTCGGCTCCGACTGGCCGGTCTGCACACTCGCGGTGACGTACGAGCAAGTCATCGATGTGGCTCGGGAGTTGGTGGGCGGTTCGGACGAGGACGTGTTCGCCGGGACGGCCCGGCGCGTCTACCTCAGCCGGGTCGGTGCCAGAAGCTCCCGCACGTAGGTCCGCTCCCACCACGCCCCCGTCGCGCGCAGCTCGCTCCACGTCGTGTACCGGTAGCGGTAGACGCGGGCCCGGATGTGGGCGGGCGGCGCGTCGGGGAAGGGGCAGTGCCGCAGCAGCCGCAGCGTGTCCCGGTCGCCCTCCAGAAGCCGCTCGACCAGCCCGTCGAACCACGGGCGGGCGTACGCCGGCGACAGCGCGGCGAACCACATCATCCAGTCGAGCCGCAGATGGTACGGCGCGAACTGCCGCGGAAGCCGGCGCGGATCACCGGGCTTGCCCTTGAACTCGTAGGCCAGCCAATCGGATTCGGGCCGAGGAGTCGTGTCGGCGGTGCCCTCGATCACGATCTCCTGGCGGACCCGGCCGACCGTGCCGAAGGCCCCGTACGTGTTGACGAGGTGCAGGGAGTCGTACGACCGGTTCATGGACTGGCGGCGGGACAGCAGATTGCGGGTGGGCCGCCGGCTCAGCACCGCCACCAGCACCGTCACGGCCAGCACGACGATCTCGTACCAGAGCGGAGCCGCGGGCAGGTCGCGGCGGGCGTGCAGCGGACTCAGGTCGAGGGCGGCGACGGCGATCACGACGGTCAGCCAGTTCAGCCACGCGAAGTTGCCCGACAGGATCAGCCACAGCTGGGTGACGATCATCAGCGTGGCCGCCGCGGTGGCGACCGGCTGGGGCGTGAACAGGAGGAAGGGCACCGCGAGTTGCGTCACATGGTTCGCCGCCGCCTCCACCCGGTGCAGCGGGCGCGGCAGCCGGTGGAAGAACCAGCTCAGCGGGCCCGGCATCGGCTGCGTCTCGTGGTGGAAGTACAGGCACGTCAGGTTCCGCCAGCACGCGTCGCCGCGCAGCTTGATCAGGCCCGCGCCGAACTCCACGCGGAACAGCAGCCACCGCAGCAGGAACAGGACGAGGACCGGCGGCGCCACCTCGTCGTTGCCGAGGAACACCGCGAGGAAGCCGACCTCCAGGAGCAGCGACTCCCAGCCGAAGCCGTACCAGAGCTGGCCGACGTTCACGATCGACAGATACAGCACCCACGGCGCCAGCCACAGCAGCATCGCGCCCCACAGCGGCAGCAGCCCGTCCGCGCCCGCGAGCAGCGCCGCCGCGAGCACGGCCCCGGCCCACGCGCACCCGGCGAAGAACCGGTCGGAGTAGTGCAGCCGGAACAGCGTCGGCGCCCGCCGCCACGGCACCCGTGCCAGGAACCGCGGCACCGGCAGCATCCCGCGCTCCCCGATCAGCGCCCGGAACTGGAGCGCGGCCCCGACGAACGCGGCGAGATACACGGCGGCCAGGCCGCGCTGGAACACCAGGCGGCTCAGCCAGTAGTCGGTGGCACCGAACCAGTTCACGCCCTCAGTCTGCGCCGACCCGCCCGCCGAGGTCACGAAGCCGCAGCGGCGCGCCCCGCCCCTGCCGGAGCCCCGGGCCCGCGCCCGGCCGGCCCGCGCCCGGCGCGGCGCCGGCCCGTCGAGCCCCGCCGCGCGAGCCCTCCTCGAGCGGCTGCGCGCGGCCCTCGTCCCGAATGCGGCCCCCTGAAGCTGCGCCTAGCGTGGGCCCCATGGACGCGGGTAGCGGGGGCGGCGAGGAGCCCGGCCATTCCCCCGGTGGGGAGGGCCCGGACGACTCCGCGCGCGGATTCCTTGAGACGTACGGCCGCGGTCTGCGCATGGGCGGCTTCGAATGGGACCTCGACACCGGCCTGATGCACATGGACGCCAACGCCCACCAGGTGTTCGACATCGGCCCCGAGGAGTACGACGACCGCCCCGAGACCCTCGCACTGCGCGTCCCGCCGGGCGAGGGCAGCCGGCTCGACGCCCTCGTGTCCCAGGCGCTCAAGAGCGGCGAGGAGAACTACGGCGCGTACTTCCGCATCCGCACCCGCGAGGGCGAGCTGCGCTGGACCCACACCCGCGGCTACATCCGCCGCGACCGGGCCGGCCACCCGCGCCGCATCGTCGGCATCGTGCGCGACGCCACCGACGAGCTCAACGACGCCACCGTGCAGCACGAACGCGCCGCCCGCGAGGCCGTCCGGCGCCGCGAGACCAGCGTCGTACAGAGCACCACCGCCGCCCTCGCCCACGCCCGGACCGTCAAGGAGGTCATCGACGTCCTGCGCGAGACGCACGGCATCGAGCACCTCGGCGCGACCAGCTTCGTCATGGGCCTGGTCCGCGCCGGCCGCATCCACCTGGTCGCCGAAGGCCCCTCCGGCAGCTTCGTGCCCGGCACCCACGTCACCCGCATCGACGACCCGTACCCCATGGGCGAGGTCGTCAGCACCCTCAAGCCCCGCTTCATCGAGTCGCCCGAGGACTTCGCCGAGTCCTACCCGGTGCTGTGGCCGCACATCACCCACCTCGGCATCCGCTCGGCCGCCTACCTGCCGCTCATCGCGCAGGCCCGGCCCATCGGCGCCGTCGGCCTGCTCTACCACGACCGCAAGGGCTTCACCCAGTCCGAGCGCAACGTGCTCGTGGCCCTCGGCAGCAGCATCGCCCAGAGCCTGCAGCGCGCCATGTTCTACGAGCAGGAGAAGGACCTCGCCCAGGGACTGCAACAGGCGATGCTGCCGCGCACCATTCCGGCCGTGCCGGGCGCCGACATCGCCGTGCGCTACCGTGCCGCGTCCGGCCAGTCCCTCGGGCGTGACATCGGCGGCGACTGGTACGACGTGATCCCGCTGCCCGGCGGCCGCGTCGGCGCCGTCATCGGCGACGTCCAGGGGCACGACACGCACGCCGCCGCCGTCATGGGCCAGCTGCGCATCGTGCTGCGCGCGTACGCCGCCGAGGGGCACACCCCCGCGACCGTCATGGCCCGCGCCTCCGTCTTCCTCCACGAACTCGACACCGACCGCTTCGCGACCTGCCTGTACGCGGAGGCGGACCTGTCGACCGGTGTCGTCCAGATCGTGCGCGCGGGGCACCTGGACCCGCTGCTCCGCCTGACCGACGGCACCTGCCGCAGGCTGCCCGCCGACGGGGGCCTGCCGCTCGGCCTGTCCGCCGAGTTCGGTCGGCTCGCCTACCCGGTGACCACCGCCGAACTCGACCCGGGGCAGACGCTGTTGCTCTGCACGGACGGCCTCGTCGAGCAGCCCGGCGCCGACCTCGACGACGGTCTGCGGGCCCTCACCGCGCTGATCGGCACCGGCCCCGCCGACGTCGACCAGCTCGCCGACCGGCTGTGCGAGTCCGTCGACGAGCGCGGCGGCGAGGACGACGTGGCGCTGCTGCTCCTGCGCCGCCGGGACGCGGGCGCCCCGCAGAGCGGCGGCCGGCTGACCGAGCACGTGCCGCCCGGCGACCCCGAGGCGCTGAGCGCCGCCCGGCACATGATCAGGGCCGCCGTCCGCGCCTGGGGCGCCGGCGACAGCGCCGACGAGGTCGAACTCGTCGCCGACGAACTCGTCACCAACGCCCTCATGCACACGGACGGGCCGGCCGTCGTCACCCTGCGGGTGCTGACCGGGGCCGAGCGCCGGCTCAGGGTCGACGTGGAGGACAGCTCCAGCGCCCTGCCGCGCCGCCGTGAGGCCGGGGACGCCGGTGTCTCCGGGCGCGGCCTGCTCCTCGTCGACCGGCTCGCCGACGTGTGGGGCGTGGAGGCGCGCGGCGGCGGCAAGTGCGTGTGGTGCGAGTTCGTGGTCCCCGCGCGCCACCCGTGACACAGGGCCGCGTCACCGCTGACACAGGGCCGCCTCACCGGTGACCCAGAGCCGCGTCACCCGTGACCCAGAGCCTCGAAGGCGGGCTCTCGGCCGGGCGGCGCCGGCCATTCGCGCAGCGGCCACTCACGGCCGTCGTCCCACTCGGTGAGCAGCAGGCGCGCACCCGCGTTCGCCTCGTGCTCCTTCCGCATGTCCCCGAACTTGAATTCGGCGGTGTCCGGGTCGTCCCACCACCCGTCGAGGACGTGAGCGCCGTCGATGGTGAGGCTCAGGTGATATCTGCCGGGCGGGGTGGTCACGTCCACAGCATCGCCCGGCGACGGGAAAGGCGCTGGATCATGAGAGTAGTAAACCGCAACCGTTCACCCGTACGGCCCATTCGGGAATACGGCCCCGATGACGGGTACACCGGCTCTGCCGCACCAGGAGCGGGCGTCCTGCCCGGCCTGCCGACTACACGCAGTGAAGCCCCGTGTTGCATCGATGCCGGTCAGGCCGCGCCATGGGATACGAGGCACATGGTCGATGCGGCGATCCCCGTTCGCCCCCATGTTCCGGAGGGAGTGATCGAGCATGACGCAGGGCGAAACCTTCAACACCCCCGATGCCCTCGTGGGACTCACGGCGTACGACCGCACCGGAGAGAAGATCGGCAGCATCGAGCGGGTCTATCTCGACGACGCGACGGGCCGAGCGGACTGGGTGACGGTGAAGACGGGCCTCTTCGGCATGAAGGAGAGCTTCGTCCCCCTGGCCGGCGCCAGCCGCGGCGGTGACGACTCACTGAAGGTGGCCTACACCAAGGAGGCCGTCAAGGACGCGCCCCGCGTCGATGCCGACCAGCACCTGGACCAGGCCGAGAAGCAGGAGCTCTACGCGCACTACGGCCTCCAGGGTCCGGCGGCGACCCCTACCGGGGACACCGGGCGCATGGGCACCCGCGGCGCCGCGGGTGCCGGTACGGCGGCCGGTATGGGCATGGGCATGAGCGGCGAGACGCAGCACGGGCGGCACGCCGGTGCCGGTGCGCGTGAGCCCGCTATGCGCTCCGGTGCCGGAACCGACGGCAAGGACGAGATGATCCGCTCCGAGGAGCGCCTGCGCGTCGGCACCGAGGAGCAGGAGGTCGGCCAGGCCCACCTGCGCAAGGTCGTCGAGACGGAGAACGTCACGACCTCCGTCCCCATCTCCCACGAGGAGGTTCGCGTCGTACGTGAGCCGATCCGCGAGGGCGACGCCAAGGGCGCGAACATCGGCGAAGCCGAGACCGAGGTGACGCTGCACGCGGAGCGCGCGGTCGTCAGCAAGGAGACCATCCCGGTGGAGCGCGTCCGCCTCGAGACCGAGAAGGTCACCGAGACGGACGAGGTCTCCGGCACGGTCCGCAAGGAGAAGATCGAGTACGACACCCCCGAGGCCGACCGCAAGGGCATGCCCCGCGAGGGCAAGGGCATGCCCCGTGACGGCAAGTCGGGTCCGGGCCACGGGCCGCGTCACTGACGCCTCCTCCCCGGAAGGTTCGGCGGGCCCGGCTGTGAAGCCGGGCCCGCCGGCCTGTGTGCTGTACGCACCGGCCTGTGTGCTGTACGCACCGGCCTGGGTGCCGTACGCGCACCGGACCCGTCGGAGCGGCCGCCCGGCCTCTTCGGTGGCACCCTGGACGTATGCCTGAACTGCCCGAGGTCGAAGCGCTGAAGGACTTCCTCACCGAGCATCTGGTGGGGCACGAGATCACCCGGGTCCTGCCGGTCGCGATCAGTGTCCTGAAGACGTACGACCCGCCGCTCACCGCCCTCGAAGGGCAACCGGTGACGTCCGTGACGCGGCACGGCAAGTTCCTCGACATCGGCACCGCCGACGGCCCCCATCTCGTCACGCACCTGGCCCGCGCGGGCTGGCTGCAATGGAAGGACCGCCTCCCCGACGGGCCCCCGAAGCCCGGTAAGGGGCCACTGGCGCTGCGCGTCGCGCTGGAGACCGGCGAGGGCTTCGAGCTCACGGAGGCCGGCACGAAGAAGAAGCTGGCCGTGTACGTCGTCCGCGACCCCGGCGACGTACCGGGCGTCGCCCGCCTCGGCCCCGACCCGCTCGCCGCCGACTTCGACGAGGCCGCGTTCGCGAAGCTGCTCTCCGGCGAGCGGCGCCAGATCAAGGGCGCGCTGCGCGACCAGTCGCTGATCGCGGGCGTCGGGAACGCCTACAGCGACGAGATTCTGCACGTCGCCCGCATGTCCCCGTTCAAACCGACGACGACACTGACCCCCGACGACGTCCACACGCTCTACGAGGCGCTGCGCGACACACTCACCGACGCCGTGGAGCGTTCCCGCGGGGTCGCCGCAGGCCGCCTCAAAGCCGAGAAGAAGAGCGGACTGCGGGTCCACGGGCGGGCCGGAGAACCCTGCCCCGTCTGCGGCGACACGGTCCGCGAGGTCAGCTTCAGCGACAGCTCGCTGCAGTACTGCCCGACGTGCCAGACAGGCGGCAAACCGCTCGCGGACCGGCGGATGTCACGACTGCTGAAGTAACCACCCGCGATCGGCCCCGTGTTGGCCCCCGGACCGCCCTGTGCTGATCACCCGGGACCGCCCACGCCCCGGTCACCCGGGACCGGAAGGGCCAGCAGCCGGTCGCCGTCGGTCGCCCGCACCTCGAAGCGGCGGATCTCGCCGGGCCGGTCCGCGGCCCCGCCCTCCACCGTGACCCGGTCCCGTTCGCCCCGCACCGACCAGCTCGCCACCGTCTGCTCGCCGCCGTCCCGGCCCACCGCGACCAGCTCGCAGACCCGCGGCCCGCCCGGATCACGCACCTCCAGGCCCACCTGCGTGCCCCACCCCCGCTCGTCCGCGGTGAGCGTCGCGGCCACCCCGGTCGCCGGATCCCGGCCGCGCAGCGTCAGCGCCGCCGGATCCTCGCCCGTGCCCGGCGCGAGCAGCGCGGCGCCCTGCCCGGCCGCCCCGAGCAGCAGCACCGCCGCGACGGCCGCGCCCCACAGCCGTCGCCGCGCCGCGCGATGCAGCGCGCCGAGCCGGTCGACGGCCCGCTCCACCAGCGTCGGCGCGGGCCGCGCGAACAGCTCCACGCACCGCGGCGTCGCCCGCGCGTACACCCCCAACGCGCCCGCCGCCGGGCCGAGTTCGTGCAACCGCGCTGCACACACCGCGCACTCCACGAGATGGTCCTCGAAGCGGAACCGCTCCGCCGCGTCCAGGACCCCCAGCGCGTAGGCGCCGGCGTCGCGATGCCGTTCCAGGGACCTCATGCGTTCCTCCCGCTCTCGCCCACCGGTACGCACCCGGCGCCCGATTCACTCAAGCGACCACCCGATTACACTCCGCCGCATGCTGCGCGTACTGGCCGTCGACGACGAGGAACCCGCCCTCGCCGAACTCCTCTACCTCCTGCGCGCGGACCCGCGCATCCGCAGCGCGGACGGCGCCACCGACGCCACCGAGGCGCTGCGCCGCATCGGGCGTGCCCTCGAGGACGGCCCCGGCGGCGACGGCTCGATCGACGTGCTCTTCCTCGACGTCCAGATGGCGGGCCTGACCGGACTCGACGTGGCCCGCCTGCTCGCCGGGTTCGCCCGCCCACCCCTGGTCGTCTTCGTCACCGCCCACGAGGACTTCGCCGTGCAGGCCTTCGACCTGAAGGCCGTCGACTACGTGCTCAAGCCGGTCCGCAGGGAGCGGCTCGCCGAAGCCGTCCGCCGGGTCGCCGAACGCGCGGCCAGCGCCCCGCCCCCGGCCACCGTCGCCGACCGCATCCCCGTCGAGCTCGGCGGCGTGACCCGCCTCGTGGCCGTCGCCGACATCACGTACGCCGAGGCGCAGGGCGACTACGCCCGGCTGCACACGGCGGACGGCGCCAGCCACCTCGTCCGCATCCCGCTGACCACGCTGGAGGAGCGCTGGCAGGCGCTCGGCTTCGTCCGCGTCCACCGCAGCCACCTCGTCTCCCTGCACCGCATCGACGAACTCCGCCTGGACGGCGGCGGCATGACCGTCCGGGTCGGCGCCGCCGAGATCGCCGTGAGCCGCCGGCACGCGAGCCGCGTACGGGAACTGCTGATGCGGCGGGCCACCGGCTGACGAGGCCGCCCCTTCCTTCGGCCGCCCCGGCCTGCCTACACTCCGCCCGTGTCCGAACCACGGCGGCAGGTGGTGACCGGCGAGCCGCGCACCGTGCACGGCGCGCCCGGTCTGCCCGGCCTGCGCACCCAGGGCGAGATCGACGAACAGACCCCGCTCGGCGCCGCCTACGTACGGTCCCTCATGCGCGGCCAACTCCGGGCGGCGGCAGCCGCGTTCGCCGTCCTGGCGCTGCCCGTCGCCGTGCTGCCGCTCTTCTTCGGCGCCCTGCGCAACCCGGCCGTCGAATGGCTCGTCCTCGGCGTCGGCTGCTACCCGTTCCTCGTCCTCATCGCCTGGTGGTACGTGCGCCGCGCCGAGCGCAACGAACGCGACTTCGCCGATCTGGTCCGCGGCCGTGACACCGGAGCGCCGTGAACGAGGCGTACGCGATCCCCGCGGTGGCCGTCGTCGTCCTCGCCACCGTCCTCATCGGCGGCTTCGGGCTGCGCATCTCCCGCACGACCTCCGACTTCTACGTCGCCTCGCGCACCGTCGGCCCCCGCCTCAACGCGGCGGCGATCAGCGGCGAGTACCTCTCCGCGGCGTCCTTCCTCGGCATCGCGGGCCTGCTCCTCGTCCACGGCCCCGACATGCTCTGGTACCCGGTCGGCTACACGGCCGGCTACCTCGTCCTGCTCGTCTTCGTCGCGGCGCCGCTGCGCCGCTCGGGCGCCTACACCCTGCCGGACTTCGCCGAGGGCCGCCTGGAGTCGCTCCAGGTCCGCCGCGTGGTCAGCATGTTCGTCGTCGGCGCGGGCTGGCTGTACCTGGTGCCGCAGCTCCAGGGCGCGGGCCTGACCCTGCAGATCCTCACCGGGGCGCCGCGCTGGTTCGGCGGCGCGCTGGTCGCGGCGGTGGTCGTGCTCGCCGTGGCGGCCGGCGGCATGCGCTCGATCACCTTCGTCCAGGCCTTCCAGTACTGGCTGAAGCTGACGGCCCTGCTGGTCCCGGCGTTCTTCCTGCTCCTGGCCTGGCGGGGGAGCGGCAGCCCGCCGGGTGACCTGCCGCCGGCCGATCTGCCCTCGGCGGGCGTCGGCGCGGGCCAGCCGCTGGCCACCAGCCGCGCCGACCACCCGCTCTACGCCACGTACGGGCTGATCGTCGCCACGTTCCTCGGGACGATGGGCCTGCCGCATGTCGTCGTCCGCTTCTACACGAGCCCGAACGGCCGCGCGGCCCGCCGCACGACGGTGGTGGTCCTGGCCCTGATCGGCACGTTCTACCTGCTGCCCCCGCTCTACGGCTGGCTGGGCCGGCTGTACGCGCCCGGCCTGACCGCCACCCACGACGCGGACGCCACGGTCCTGCTGCTGCCCGGTCTCGTCGTGGGCGGCGTGGCGGGCGATCTGCTCGGCGCCCTGGTGGCGGGCGGCGCGTTCGCCGCGTTCCTGTCGACGGCGTCCGGCCTGACGATGGCGGTGGCCGGGGTTGTCAGCCAGGACGTCCTGCCGTCACGTGGCGTACGGCACTTCCGGCTGGCCGTCGCGCTGTCGATGGCGGTGCCCCTGGCCCTGGCGCTCCTGGTGGACGGTGTCCCGGTGGCGGACGCGGTCGGCATGGCCTTCGCGGTCTCCGCGTCCTCCTTCTGCCCGCTCCTCATCCTGGGCATCTGGTGGCGCCGCCTCACCCCTCCGGGGGCGTTGGCCGGTCTCTTCCTGGGCGGCGGCTCGGCGTTCGTGGCGGTGACGTCGACGGTGGCGGGCGCGGCCACGGAGGGCTGGCTCCACACCTTGCTCGCCTGGCCCGCGCTCTGGTCGGTCCCGGTCGGCTTCCTGACGATGATCCTGGTGTCCTTGGCCACCCCGCACACGATCCCACCCCACACGACAGCAACCATGACCCGCCTCCACCTCCCGGAGACACTGTGGTCGGGCGCCCCTCAGGGGCGCGGGGAACGGCGCGAGCAACCACCGGCAACCG
Source organism: Streptomyces kunmingensis (assembly GCF_039533535.1). Taxonomy (NCBI): domain Bacteria; kingdom Bacillati; phylum Actinomycetota; class Actinomycetes; order Kitasatosporales; family Streptomycetaceae; genus Streptomyces; species Streptomyces kunmingensis. Next base: position 190,632 of record NZ_BAAATS010000006.1, on the reverse strand, counting down.
GCACTCGCAGGACGCCCTCCGCCCCCGCGGCGGGTGGCGCCCTGAAGGGGCGCGGGGAACGGCGCGAGCAACCACCGCCAACTCGCGCCCCCATCACGCCCCCGCACCCCACGACGGAAGGCCACGCCCAGTGACCGGCACCGTCACAGCGACCCTCCTCGCCCTCTGCCCGGTCCTGCTGGCGGCCGGCTTCCTCGTCGGCAGACGCACCGCCCACCCCGCGGGCCGCAGCGACGTGGGCACCCCGGTCGAGCGGGCCACCTTTGAAACCCTGCACACCGCCTCCCTGGCCGCCCCGGCCCTGCGCGCGGGCCTCACCGAGGACACGGCCCGCAAGTCCGCCCGCCGCCTGCGCACGCTGCTGGGCACGGACGCCCTGGCCGTGACCAACCGCTCGGCGGTCCTCGCCTGGGACGGCGCCGCCGAACAGCAGCACGCCGCCCACGTCCTGGGCCAGGTCGTCCCGGTCCTGGCCGGGGGCCGCTCCGTGGCGTTCGACTGCGGCTGCGCCGACGTCGACTGCCCGCTGCGCTGGGCGGTGGCGGCCCCGGTCGTCGCCGACGGGCGCGTCCTCGGCTCGCTGGTCGCCTACGCGCCCCACGAGTCCGCGGTCCTGGCGCGGGCCACGGACGAGGTGGCCCGCTGGGTCTCGGTCCAGCTCGAACTCGCCGAGCTCGACCGCTCCAGGACCCGCCTCATCGAGGCCGAGATCAAGGCGCTGCGGGCCCAGATCTCACCGCACTTCATCTTCAACTCCCTCGCCGCGATCGCCTCGTTCGTCCGTACGGATCCCGAGCGGGCCCGCGAGCTGCTCCTCGAGTTCGCCGACTTCACCCGCTACTCGTTCCGCAAACACGGCGAGTTCACCACCCTCGCCGACGAACTCCACTCCATCGACCAGTACCTGGCACTGGTCCGGGCCCGCTTCGGCGACCGCCTCTCCGTGACCCTGCAGATCGCCCCGGAGGTCCTGCCGGTCACGCTCCCGTTCCTGTGCCTGCAACCCCTCGTGGAGAACGCGGTCAAGCACGGCCTGGAGGGCGCGGTGACCCGCAGCCGTATCACCATCGGGGCGACGGACGCGGGCGCCGAGGCCGAGGTGGTGATCGAGGACGACGGCGTGGGCATGGACCCCGCGGAGCTGCGGGCGGTCCTGCGCGGCGAGGGCGGCGCCTCGCACGGCATCGGCCTGTCGAACGTCGACGAGCGCCTGCGGCAGGTCTTCGGCGACGCGTACGGCCTCGTGATCGAGACGGGCATCGGCGCGGGCACGAAGATCACGATCCGTATACCGAAGTACCGGGCCGGCGTGTACGCGCCCTGAACGCCGACCCGTTCTCAGAACAGATGGATGGCCAGATGCCCGAGCGGTAACCCCAGCTGCCACGCCGGGGTCCACACCTGCGGCCCGTCCTCCTCGTCCGGGACGGGCACGGCGTCGAGATCCGGCGCGAGCAGCTCCGTCTCCTCCAGCCATCTCCAGGCGGCGGCGGCCAGCTCCAGATCGGGCGAGCCAGGTCCGCCGCACGCGGCCCGCTCCCGCTCCTCCCGCTCCGTGAAACGCGCCCGCACCCAGGCCTGCCACGGCTGGTCGTACGCCGTCAGCGACGACCACGTGTCCAGCTGCGACACCACCCGGATCCCGGACAGCTCGTCGTCCGAGTCGGACAGGAAGATCGTCAGGGCGAGCGCGTCGCGCCCGGCCCGGAACTCGAAGGACGTGGGGGGCATCAGATCCCCGGTACGCAACAGTTCGTCCGCGATGTACTCGGCGTACAACCACGCCATGGGAACGACGAGTTCACCGCCGTCGGCGCCCGAGGCACCGCCCTGGCTCTCGTGCAACATCCTTTCCTGCCTTCCTCCGGTCCGTGCGCTTCGCCGGCCCCCGGACCCCACCCGTCCAACTCACCGGGGAGGACAGCGGATTACTCAACCGAGGAAACAGCACGCCGAGCAAGGCGCTTTACCGATGCTTGACCCGACCCACCGTTTCAGCGCAGGTCAGGCGCGTAGCCCGGAAGCACCCTTCGCAACGCCCGCAACGCGTAGTACGCGCGGGACTTCACGGTACCCGGGGGAATGCCGAGTGCTCCTGCGGCTTCCGCCACACTGGCGCCCTTGAAGTAGACCTCGAGGAGCACCGCCCGGTGCTCAGGACTGAGCGTCGCCACCGCTTCCCGCACGTCGAGCGCGGCGGCGGACCGCTCGGCGTGGTCGCCGCAGACCCGCGCGCTCTCCAGGACCGCGTCGCCCACCTCCGCGGGCCGGGCGAGCCGCGCCCGGCGGGCGTCGATGGCGAGCCGCCGCCCCACCGTGAAGAGCCAGGGCCGCACCGACTCGTACCGCGAGTCGAGCGCCTCCGGATGCTGCCAGGCTCGTACGTACGTCTCCTGGACCAGGTCCTCCGCGCGCTGGCGGTCCCCGTCGCACAGGCGCAGCAGGAACGAGAACAGCGGTGCGCCGTGCTCCCGCTGGACCTGGGCGAGGTCCTCCTCCGGGGTCGTGGGTCTCGTGAGCGCCGTCGTCATGCGCGTATGGCAACGCAGGCCGCCGCGTCGGCCCAGGGGGCACGCGCGGCTCTGCGGCAGGCGGTCGATGCCGTCGACGAACGGTGCGGTGAACGGGCCGGGCGGAGCAGCGGCGTGACACCTATTCAGGGATGAATCCGGTATGTGTGCTTGAACCCGCCTTGTCCTCGTACATGCATGCGTACGACAAAGAAGAACCCCGCAACGCACCCACGAGCGGGACCGCGCCCTTCAAGGAGCCTGAGTGATGACACGGAGTACGCGCCGGACGGCGGCAGCTTGCGTCGCCGTGCTGATCGGCCTCGGCGCGGGCTGCGCCGCCCCGCCCCCGCAACCGCCCCGCACTCCGGGCGCCGCCCCCGCGGCGCCCCGCGGCTTCACGCTCGTCGCGTCCGGCGACGTCCTGCCGCACACCTCGATCATCGACCGGGCGCACGCGGACGCGGGCGGTCACGGCTACGACTTCCGCCCCATGCTGGCCGGGGCCAGGGCGGTCGTGGCCCCGGCGGACCTCGCCCTCTGCCATATGGAGACCGTGTACGGCGCGGACGGCCACTACAGCGGCTACCCGGCGTTCAAGTCCCCGCCGCAGGTCGCCGCGGGCCTGCGGGCCACCGGCTACGACTCCTGCTCCACGGCCTCCAACCACACCCTCGACGACGGAGCCGACGGCATCGCCCGCACGCTCGGCGCACTCGACCGGGCCGGGATCGCGCACGCCGGGTCGGGCCGCACGGCCGCCGAGGGGCGCGGCCCGGGCCGGCTCCGCGCCGGCGGCGCCGAGGTCGCACACCTCGCGTACACCTATGCCACGAACGGCTATCCACTGCCCCAAGGGCGCCCGTGGGCCGTCAACCTGGTGGACCGTCAGCGCATCGTCGCCGATGCCCGCGCCGCCCGGAAGGCGGGCGCCGACGTGGTCGTCGTCTCGCTGCACTGGGGCACCGAATGGCAGGACGAGCCGGACGCCCAGCAACTCGGCCTCGGCAGGGAACTCACCGCGTCCCGCACACACAGCCGCCCCGACATCGACCTGATCCTCGGCACCCACGCACACATCCCGCAGGCGTACGAGAAGGTCAACGGGGTCTGGATCATCTACGGCATGGGCGACCAGGTCGCCGGCGAGATGTTCAACCACGAGGGGGCCCGGGACGCCCGCGGCAACATGAGCACGATCGGCCGCTTCACCTTCACCCGGCCCGCCCGCCCCGGCGAGCGCTGGCAGGTGACGAGGGCGGAGTTCGTCCCCGCCTGGTTCGACCCGCGCTCCGACCGTGTGGTGAACCTGAACCGGGCCGCCGCCCGGGGCGCCGGCCTCGCCGGCATCCGTGACCGCATCCGCCGGACCGTCCTCAGCAGGGGCGCCGCCGAGGACGGCCTTCTCATGGGCAGGTAGCCGCTCCAGACAGGACCTAGGCGCGGTCGCCGTCCGTGCGGCCGGGCCGGGCCAGTTCTGACTTCCTGTACGAGTATCCGAAGTAGACGACGAGCCCGATCAGGAACCACACGGCGAACCGCACCCAGGTCTGCCACTGCAGGAACGTGATCAGCCAGATCGAGAAGACGACCCCCAGCGCGGGCACGAAGGGCATCCCGGGTGTGCGGAACGTGCGCGGCAGGTCCGGCTGCCGGTAGCGCAGCACGATCACCGCGACGCACACCACGACGAACGCCAACAGGATGCCGATGTTGGTCAGTTCGGCCGCCTCGCCGATCGGCAGGAACCCGGCGATGGCGGCGGACGCGAAGCCGACGATCCACGTCACGCGCGTCGGCACGTGCCGCGTCGGGTGCGTCTTCGCGAACCACTTCGGCAGCAGACCGTCGCGGGACATGCTGAACCAGACCCGGGTCACGCCCAGCATGAACGTGAACATGACGGTCATGATGCCGATGATGGCGCCCACCGCGATCACGTCCGCGAGACCGCTCAGACCGGCCGCCTTGAACGCGGTCGAGAACCCGCTCTCCGGGTCGATGTCCTTGTAGTTCTGCATACCGGTCAGCACCAGGCAGGCGAGCACGTACAACACCATCGAGATGGCGAGCGAGTAGAGGATCGCCTTCGGCATGTGGCGCTGCGCGTCCTTCGACTCCTCCGCCGCCGTCGACATGGCGTCGTACCCGAAGACGGCGAAGAAGACGGTCGCCGCGCCCGTGAACGCGCCGCTCACCCCGAACGGGAAGAACGGCGTGTAGTTGCCGGTGTTGATGTGGAAGAAGCCCACCCCGATGACGAGCAGCACCACCAGCACCTTGAGGACGACGACGACCGTCTCGAAGCGGGCCGCATTCCTGATGCCGAGGGTGAGCAGGTACGCGATGAGCAGGCACAGCGCCGCGGCGAACAGGTCGACCTTGTGCCCGCTGCCCGTGCCGGGCGCGCCCAGCATCCACTTCGGCAGGTCCAGGCCCATCTCGCCGAGCAGGAAACTGAAGTACCCCGAGATGCCGATCGCCACGACCGCGACGATCGCCGTGTACTCCAGGAGCAGGTCCCAGCCGATGAACCAGCCGGCGAGCTCGCCGAGCACCGCGTAGCCGTACGTGTACGCCGACCCGGCCTTCGGGATGAGCCCGGCGAACTCCGCGTAGGACAGGGCCGCCGCCGCGCTGGCGATGCCCGCGATGAGGAAGGAGATGAGGACGGCGGGGCCCGCCGTGCCGTTGGCGACCGTGCCCGCGAGGGTGAAGATGCCCGCGCCGATGATGCCGCCGACGCCGATCGCGGTGAGCTGCCAGAGGCCGAGCGAGCGGGTGAGCTGCGAGGGGCCGCCGCCCGGCCCGCCCCCGGTGTCCTCGATCTGTTCGATGGGTTTGCGGCGCAGCACGCCTTGTCCCAGGCGCGGGCGTGGGGGAACGGCCATGAGCTCACCTCTTCGCAGACGTGACGGCTGACGGCCGATCATGATGCACCCGAGACGGCGGCGGCGGAAGACGACGCGCCTTCGCGGTCCGGCTTCGACGGTTACGGCACGACCGTGACCGGCCAGCGTCCGGCCTTCACCAGGCGGACGGCGACCGAGCCGACGATGCGGTGCCCGGCCTGCTCGGAGGCACCGACCACGACGGCGTCGGCCTTGAGGTCGTCGGCGGCGGTGACCAGCCCGTTGAACGGGTCGCCGCGGAACGTGTGGAACTCCCAGCGCACGGCGTATATGTCCTTCACCCGCTCCGTGGCCTCCCGGATCTCCGCGATGAGGCTCTCGGCGATCTCGTCGGTCGTCTCCGCGACGGGTACGCCGAGCGCGGCGCCGGCCGACATCACGGGCTGCACATAGACGACGGCCAGCAGCGCGTGCTGGCGCCGGGCCAGGCCCCCGGCGTAGGCCGCGGCCCGGAACGAGGATTCGGAGCCGTCGACTCCGACCACGATCACCTTGGGCCCGTCGGTGCCGCGTTCGAACTGGTGTGGCTGCTGATCGGTCACGCGCAGAGGCTAGCGGAACCCCCAGGTGGGGGAAGGGGCGGGGGGAGAACGGATTCTCCGGTTCCGCGGCGGTCGCGGGGACCGCTCAGCGCACGGACACCAGACGGGCGAAGACCACCACGTTGCCGTCGTAGCCGCTCTTCGCGGAGTAACCGCCGCCGCAGGTGATGACGCGCAACTCCGGTACGCCGGTGGAGCCGTAGACCTTCGTGCCGGGGAAGTGCGACTTCGCGAAGACCTCGATCCCGTAGACCTCGAAGACGGCCGTCCTGCCGTCCTCGCGGCGGACCTCGACGTGCCGGCCCTTCTTCAGGGAGCCCAGACCGTAGAAGACGGCCGGCCCCCGCAGGTTGTCCACGTGGCCGACGACGACGGCCGTGCCCTTCTCGCCGGGGGAGACGGCCCCCGTGAACCAGCCCGCCAGGTTCGGGTCCTCGGGCGGGGGCGCGTCCACCCAGCCCTGCGCGTCGAGACCGACCTGCGTCACCGGTGCGTCGACCTGGATCGCCGGGATCCGTACGCGCTCCACCGTCGAGAACGGCAGCGGCCCGGGCGTCCTCGACGCGGCCCACGTGGGGGAGCGGCCGTCCGCGGCGGCGGCCGACGCGGGCTGGGGCGGGCCCAGGTCGAATTCTCCCGAGCCGTTGCGGATCAGCGCGAGGCCGGTCAGCAGCACCAGCGCCAGGACGCCCCACGGGGCGCGCTTCCTCGGCTGCTCCTCGTCGGTGAGCCGTGCGTCGGACATGTGCTCATCCCCTCTGGCGCGGCGGCGGGACCGCGACCGTGGCGCGTACGGAAACGCTAAGGCGGGCCGGTGCGGGCGGCGACGGGTCGGGGGCGAACGGGTGGCGGCGCCCGCGGCTGTGCGGGCGGCCGGTGCGCCATCCGGGTCGACGGCGCCCGCGTCTGTCCGTCCGGCCGTGACCTGCGGCGATGTCGGCCCGCGCGGAGATCCTTCGGTGTGTCGGCTCACCAGGACGGCCGATCCCCGAAATGCGGCTGCGCCCACGGCATCTGAGGGTTCGTCCGGGAGGTGCTCACGCCGACCTTCCCGGGACGACTCCCGGGAGCGCCTTCCGCGGAGGAGTCCCATGCGTACCACCCGCGCCCTGACGGTGTCCGCCGTCGTGGCCGCCGCTGTCGGCCTGGCCGCCCCCGCCGCGTCCGCGTGGACGGGACCGTCCACCATCACGGCCGGGCCGGGCGCCGTCCCGCGCGGCGGACAGCTCACCGTCACCGTCGACGGCGCCACGTGCCGGTCCGGCGGCACCGCCACGTCCGACGCCTTCGGCACGGCCGACTTCCGCGCGGTCCCCGGAGGTGGCGCAGCGAAGGCGACCGCCACGGTGCACGGCGCCGCGGGGCCGGGGGCGCACGACATCAGCGTGCACTGCCAGGGGGCGACGGTGACCCGGCCGGCCGCGTTCACGGTCGTCCACGGCGGGGTACGCGGTGGCCTCGGCGGCACACGGGAACCCAGGGCGAGCAGCACCGACACGGTGATCGGCGGGGTGCTGGTCGCCTCCTCGCTCATCGGCGGCGGCGTGTTCTGGCTGCGCCGCCGCGCGGAGAACAAGGCCTGACCCGGGGACGTCAGCCCTTGCCGTCGCCGGTGCGGCGCCGCGAGAAGTAGTACGCGGTGCCGACCGCGCCCGTGATCAGTGCCGCGCCGAGGCCGATCTCGTGCAGGTCGAAGCCGCCGATGCTGCCGCCGACACCGGCGTCGACCCCGTGGTCGGCGGGCGGGGAAGCGGAGTCGTCCGGCCTGCCGCCCGCGATGGTCAGGTCGACGGACCGGGTCCGGTGGCCCTCGCAGGCGAACTGCACGGAGTACATCGCGCCCTGCTTGGCGTCCCAGTCGACGGTGACGGACTTGGAGCTGTTGTCCTTGCCGAGCGACACGGCATCGAAGATCCCGGCGCTCACCTCGGTCCTGCCCTTGCAGCCGCTCTGGGACAGCATCACCCGGCCGCCCGCGGCGACCGTGGTGGGCGAGACGTCGGCCTCGAACGCGTGCTCGTCCCCCGCCGCGGCGAAGGGCGCGGCGAGGGAGAGCGCGGTGAGGGACAGCACGGCGGCGGAAGCGGCGCGTATCGCGTGCATGGGGGTTCCTCCGGGTCACGAGGGGCAGCTGCGGACCGGTTCCGCACGCTCGGGACAAGCACCTCGATGCCCGAAACGCTAAATAAAGACCCGTATGGGCGCTATCCGTGTCGTGCGAACGGGTCACCCGGCTGGGCCGACGGGGTCACTGGGCCCCCGGGAAGAGCATCAGGAACGGCTCCGCGCTCGCCGCGACGCCGCGGCTGTAGGGCGCGTCGAAGTCCCAGATCAGGAAGAGCAGGAAGGCGATCAGCGACGAGAAGAGGCCCGCCAGGAGCAGCTCGCGGCGCGTACGCCGGATCTGCAGCGCGAAGATCATGCCGATGGTCACCAGACCGCCGACGATCAGCCCGAACCAGACGACGCCCGGCATCGTGGCCCCGGTCGAGTCCGCGCGGGCGTTGCGCGCGTCGTCGGCCGCCGCCACCTGGTCCAGGAGTGGCTGATAGGCCTGGGCCTGGAAGTCGTCCCGCGGCTCAAAATCGGTGACGTCGTGGCGGACTTTGTCGAGCAGTTGTGTACCCCTGTCCGTCAGCTCGCCCTTCGTGCGCATCGCGTGCCACTCCGTGGTCACGACATGGCTGACATAGGTGTCGACATCCGCCCGGATCGTGGCACGGACGTCGGCGGGGTAGACGCGGACGCGCTCGTGGATCTCGTGCAGCGCCTGCGCCTCGTTGCGTACGTGGTCCTGGGCGGCGCTGCGTGCCTCCCAGGCGCCCGCGATGGCCAGGCCGAGGACGATCGCGTAGACCACCCCGATCATCATCGTCATGTACTCGATGACGTCCGGGGTCTCGGACGGGTCGTCGTCCTCACCGATTCTCCGTTGCTGCAGGACCTGGACGATGAGCACGACCGCACAGACGGCGACCATCGCGAGGGCGAGAACAAGCCATTCCGACATCGGAACCTCCACACAGGTTCAGCGGGGGCGCAGTGCGGCGACCGCGAGCACCGCGGGCGCGGTGATGAGCAGGGTGAGCGTGACGAGGGACGGTCCGCCGCGCGGCGGTGCGCGATGCACCGTGGGGCGGTACACGGGGTAGTGCACGGCCGCGGGGGCCGGTTTCGGGGGCCCCGGGCGGGCGGGGGCGGCGCTCGGTGGCGGTGGCGGTGACGGAGGCGGTGGGGGCGAGGGCGCCGGTGGTGACGGTGACGGAGACGGGGGAGAAGGGGGCGCCGGCGGTGCCGGCGACGGGGGCGCCGGAGCGGGCGGGCGCGCGGGAGGCGGCGGGGCGGGTTCGGGCGGAGTCGGTCTGGGCGGCGGCGTCGGCTTCGGCGGGCGCGTGCTCGGCCCCGCACTGCACATGCCGCCGTCGCCGGCGACCGCCACGGCGCCGCCGCTCGGGCCCCCGTCGACCGAGGCGTAGGCGCAGCTGTCGGACGGCGCGAGGGGCGCGGCGGCGGCGACGGGCGTACCGCACAGCCAGGCGACGGCCACCGCCGCGACGACTCGGGTGACCAGGGCCGACCTGGCCCGCATGGTTCGGTGCACGACCGAGATCATGAGCGCTGCGGCGGCCGGGCACGCCGTCGATCGAGCGGAATACCCCGAAGGTGGGGATCGCTAGTACGCGTGTTTGGGACCCGCCCCGTCCCCCGTGCGAGTCGCTCGGAGGGTCGCTCCGCGTCAATAAATCTTGGACCGCGTTGAACGCACCCGCTGCCCCCACCCGTACCTAGGGCCATGTGCGGACCCGACCGGCTTCGCACAACACCCAAGCACTATGCGGGAGTTGACGATGAAGACCTCCTGGCGGAGCGCCTCGCTCGTAGCGACAGCTGCGGCCCTGCTTGCGCTGACGACGGCGTGCGGTCAGGAAGACGGCGGCACGTCCACGAACGGCCAGAACGTGGGCAATGCCGCCCCGGCGCAGGGCGGTTACGGATCCGACGGTTACGGCTCGTCCGCGCAGGACAAGGCGGACGCGGCGCCGAAGGCCAAGGCCGCGGGGCAGCTGGCCGTGTGGGACAGCAAGAAGCTCGGCAAGGTCGTCACGGACAGCGCCGGGTTCACGCTCTACCGGTTCGACAAGGACACGGCGCAGCCGCCCAAGTCGAACTGCGACGCGGCCTGCCTGAAGGCCTGGCCGGCCGTCCCCGCGAGCGGCGCAAAGGTCGCGCCCGGCGTCGACCCGTCGCTGATCGACGAGGTCACCGCCGCCGACGGCACCAAACAGCTGACCATCGACGGCTGGCCGATGTACCGCTACGCCATGGACACCAACCCCGGCGACGCCAAGGGGCAGGGCGTGGGCGGCACGTGGTACGCGGCGGCCCCCGACGGCAAGAAGGCGAGCCCGGCGGCGGCCGAGGAACCCGCCGAACAGCCCGCCGACCTCGCCGGACTCTCCACGCGCAAGGATCCCGAACTCGGCGAGATCGTCGTCGACAAGAACGGGATGACCGTCTACCGCTTCCTGAAGGATTCTGCCTGGCCCATCAAGTCCAACTGTGTCGGCGCCTGTGCGCAGAAGTGGCCCGCGGTGGCGCCGGTCGCCAAGAACGACACCGAGAACATTCCACTGAAGGGATACATGACGTTCGACCGGCCCGACGGGACCAAGCAGCAGACCCTGAACTGCTGGCCGGTCTATACGTTCTCCGGCGACAAGAAGCCCGGCGACACCAACGGGCAGGGTGTCGGCGGCACTTGGTACGCGGCCTCGCCCGAGGGGAAACCGGTGGGCGCCCCCAAGTAACAACCGCGGTGACGCCGGGGTGCCCGGCACGCGGCGGGCAGTAGAGTCGTTGAAGGATTGGGCGAATGGCCGGTCCGTTCCCTGTATGGCCGAGTGATGGTCATGCGTCGGGAACGGACCGGTTCTTTTCGGTAGGGACAGAGACGGTTTCGGGATGGTTTCGGATCTTTGCCAAATGGCAGGTGCCGCAGGCAGTGACCGAGAACGGATGGTCAATTTCCGTTTTGACTCGCTCCTTTGGCGGCTGATCAGTAGCCTCTGCTCGAACACCGGCTCGCCTACGCCTTGGAGAGATTGATGGAGCGTCCTGCCTGGGCCCCGCAGGGCATCGACATCTCGGTGCCCAGTGTGTCCCGGATCTACGACTATTACCTGGGCGGTTCGCACAACTTCGAGGTCGACAGGGAAGCCGCCCGCAAGGCCATGGAGTTCCTGCCGGGCCTGCCCAAGATCATGCAAGCGAACCGGGCGTTCATGCGGCGGGCGGTGCGCTACGCCGTCGACGAGGGGCTGACCCAGTTCCTCGACATCGGCTCGGGCATCCCGACCTTCGGCAACGTCCACGAGGTGGCGCAGCAGGCGAGCCCCGGCGCCCGGGTGGTCTACGTCGACCACGACCCGGTCGCCGTCGCGCACAGCCGGGCCGTCCTCGAGGGCAACCCGGACACCGCGGTCGTGGCGGCCGACCTGCGCAAGCCGAGGGAGCTGCTGCGCAGCCCCGAGATCGGTGAACTCCTGGACCTGGAGCGGCCGGTGGCGCTCCTCCTGGTCGCCGTACTGCACTTCATCGAGGACGCCGACGACCCCTACGGGGCGGTGGCCGAACTCAGCGAGGCGCTCGCGCCCGGCAGCCTGTTGATCGTGACGCACGCCACGTACGAGGGCATGCCCATATCGACCGAGCAGGCCGGCGGCGCGGTCGACGTCTACCGGAACGATGTCCGCAATCCGCTGATCATGCGGAGCCGCGAGGAGATCGGACGGTTCTTCCAGGGGTACGAGGTGGTCGAGCCGGGCATCGTGCAGATGCCGGTGTGGCGGCCACAGACCGCGCCCGAGGACGAGGACCCGTTCACTTTCGCGGGCTATGTGGGAGTGGGGCGCAAGGCGTGAGCGATGAGCCGGGCGGACCGGAGGACAGACTGCGCAGGTTCGCCACGATCTGGAGCCGGGCGATCTTTCCGGTGACGGCGACGTCCCTGACCCGGCCCGAGTTCGAACAGGAACTCGTGCCACTCGCCCGCCGGCTGCGCTCCGCGCTGGCCGCCCGGGCCCTGGACGCCGCACAGGGACAGGCCGTCGGGGCCGCCCTGATCGACGTCCACTGCACCGACCCCGAGGCGCTCAGCCGCACCCTCGACGTGGTCGAGGCCTACCTCGTCCTGTACTGCGGCGAGGAAGCGCGCACCCCGGAGCGCGAGGACGATCTGCGCGCCCGCTGTGCCCGCCTCCAGCACACCGTCGCCGCCGGCTTCGCGGCCGCGCTGCGCGAACGTACGCTCGCCGAGCAGGAGGCCATCTCGCGGGCCGCGCTCAACGCCCGCAGCGCGGTCGCCGAGGCGCTGCACGCGAGCGAGGCCCGGTTCCGCGCGGTGTTCCACGGAGCCGCGATCGGCATCAGCATCGCCTCCCTCGACGGCACTGTCCTCGAGGTCAACGACGCGCTCGTGCGGATGTTCGGCGGCGCCGAGGGGCTGCTGCGCGGGCGCAACGTCGCGGAGTGGACCCACCCCGACGACGCCCCGCAGGTGTGGCACCTCTACCACGAGCTGGTGCGCGGCGAGCGCGAGCACTACCGCGTCGAGAAGGCGTTCCACCGGCCCGACGGCACCGCGCTGTGGACGAACCTGACGGTCTCGCTGCTGCGCGACGCCGACGGCGTACCGCAGTACCAGCTGGCACTGATGGAGGACACGACCGAGCGCCGCCTGCTGAACCTGCGGCTCCGGTACGAGGCCACGCACGACGCCCTGACCGGGCTGCCCAACCGCACCCTGTTCTTCGAGCGCCTGGAGAAGGTGCTCGGCGCGGGCGAGGGCATGCGGTTCGGGCTCTGCTACCTCGACCTCGACGGCTTCAAGACCATCAACGACAGCCTCGGCCACGCGGTGGGCGACCGGCTCCTCGTCGAGGTCGCCGACCGGCTGCAGGCCTGCGCGACCGCGCCCGGCGAGATGGTCGCCCGGCTCGGCGGCGACGAGTTCGTGGCGCTGACCACCGGCCGGGACACCGAGGCGGAGGTCGACGAGCTCGCGGGACGCATCATGGGAGCGCTTGCCAGCCCGATCCGGATCGACGGCCGCGAACTCACGGTGCGCGGTTCCATCGGCATCGTCGAGGGCCCCGTCGGCGACCGCAGCCCCGCCGAGGTGCTGCGCAGCGCCGACATCACGATGTACCGGGCCAAGTCCGCGGGCGGCAACCGCTACGAGCTGGCCGACCCCGAGGCCGACGCCCGCGCCATCACCCGGCACGGGCTGACGACGGCGCTGCCCGCGGCCCTGGACCGGAACGAGTTCTTCATCGAGTACCAGCCGCTCGTCCACCTCGGTGACGGCAGTGTGCGCGGCGCCGAGGCGCTCGTGCGCTGGCGCCATCCGCAGCACGGGGTCCTCGGGCCCGACCGCTTCATCCCGCTCGCCGAGCACACGGGGCTCATCGTGCCGCTCGGCCGCTGGGTCCTGGAGGAGTCGGTGCGCCAGGCCCGCGAATGGCAGGACCGCCACGAGCAGGCCGGACCGCTGCGCATCAACGTGAACCTGTCGCCGATGCAGCTCACCCACCCCGGCCTCGTCTCCGACACGGTCGAGATTCTGGAGCGCTGCGGTCTCGCGCCGGGGGCGCTGTGCCTGGAGGTGACGGAGTCGGCGCTGATCGGTGCCGACGACGATCTGCTGAAGCCGCTGCGGCGCCTCTCGGAGATGGGGGTCGACATAGCGCTCGACGATTTCGGTACGGGGTACTCGAACCTGGCGAATCTGCGGCGGCTGCCGGTGAACGTACTCAAGCTGGACCGTTCCTTCACGCAGGGCATGCAGCAGTTCCCCGCCGATCCGGTCGACCTGAAGATCGTCGAGGGCATCGTGTCACTGGCCCACAGCCTGGACCTGGCCGTCACGGTCGAGGGCGTGGAGACGGGGGCTCAGGCCGAGCAGTTGCGGGAGCTGGGCTGTGACACGGCTCAGGGCTGGTACTACGCGCGGCCGGGTCCTCCGGACCGGTTGCACGAGTTGGCGTTGGCCGACGCGACGGGGTGAACGGGGCGGTTTGATCTCCGCGGAACCGGGTGGTCGTCGCCGGATGCGCCTCGCCGTGGCCACTCGCGCAGTTCCCCGCGCCCCTGGGGTTGTGTGTCTGCGGCCCGGTGGGGGCTGGTCGCGCAGTTCCCCGCGCCCCTGAGATGCGCACTGCGTGCGCCATCTCGGAGGGCGCGCTTGGTGCGCGGCGGGATACGCTCATGGGGCTGCGGCGAAGCCGCACGCCTCAGGGGCGCGGGGAACTGCGCGAGAAGCCCCACCGGGGCGCGGTCGGCGAACTTCGCGGACAACCCCCACCGGGGCGCGGTCGGCGAACTTCGCGGCCAACCCCCGCTGGGGCGCGGTCGGCGAACAAGCACCCCCGCACCCCGAGTACTCACTCATCCCGCTCCACAAGCATCCGCTGAAGCTCGCGCGCAGCCCGCGGCGGAGCCACGTCGCTGCGGTGGGCCAGCGCGATCGTGCGGTGCAGCCCCGGCCGGGCCAACGGCGTGACGCGCAGATCCGCCCCCGCCCGCAGCGCGACCATGTGGGGCACCACGGCCACCCCGAGCCCCGCCCGCACGAAACCGAGGACCGCGTCCATCTCCCCGCCCTCCACCGCGAAGTCCGGGTCGAACCCCTCGGCCCGGCACGCCGCGACGGTGAGTTCCCGCAGGTCGTAGCCGTGCCGGAACATCACGAGCCGCTCGCCCTCCAGGTCGGAGATCCGTACCGACTGCCGCCCGCGCCCGGGCCGGGGCGCGCTCGGTGAGGAGACCACGACCAGCTCCTCCCGCAGCAGCTCCACCGTCGTCAGCGCGGGCGCCGGCGCCGGCAGGGGGAGGACGACCAGCGCCAGATCCAGTGCCCCGCGCGCAAGTTCGCGTACGAGATCGTGCGAGCCGCCCTCCTCGATGAGCAGCTGGATGCCGGGATAGCGGTCGTGGAAGGCGCGCAGCACGTCCGGCAGCAGGCCCGTGCAGAGCGAGGGCGTCGCCCCGAGCCGCACCCGCCCGCGCCTGAGCTGCGCCAGCTCCTGCACCTCGTGCCGGGCGGTGTCCGCGTCGGCGAGGATCCGGCGGGCCAGCGGCAGCAGCGCCTCGCCCGCGTCGGTGAGCGTGATGTTCCCGCGGGCCCGCTGGAAGAGGTCCACCCCCAGCTCCCGCTCCAGCGCGCGGATCTGCTGGGACAGCGAGGGCTGGGCGACGTGCACCAGTTCGGCGGCGCGCGTGAAGTGCCGGGTCTCCGCGACCGCGACGAAATACTGGAGCTGTTGGAACTGCATGAAGAGCAGAATAGTTCCCAGCATAGGCAATGCCTATGGAAATGAGCTGCTCCATGTCTTGGACCGATCGGGTGCTTCGGCCCTACCGTCTCATTCCATGGCTCTGGCAACGCGGACGGACCGACGACCGTCCATGACACGCACGATCTGGGACAGCTCCCTCGGCAAGAAGACCGTGATGGCTGTCAGCGGCATCGTGATGCTGCTCTACCTGGTCGCGCACATGATCGGGAATCTCAAGATCTTCTTCGGTCCCGCCGAGATCAACCACTACGCCCACTGGCTGCGCACCATGGGCGAGCCGGTGCTCCACTACGAGTGGGCGCTGTGGCTGGTGCGCATCGTGCTCGTCGTCGCCGTCGTGGCCCACGCGACGTCCGCGTACCAGCTCAGCCGCCGCGACATCAAGGCGCGCCCCAGCAAGTACGTGCACAAGAAGCCGGGCGCGAGCTATGCCACCCGCACCATGCGCTGGGGCGGCATCATCCTCGGCCTGTTCATCGTCTGGCACATCCTCGACCTGACCACGGGCACCGTGCACCCGGGCGGCTACGAGCACCTGCACCCGTACCAGAACATCATCGACACGTTCTCGACCTGGTACAGCAACGTCGTCTACATCGTCGCGATGCTCGCCCTCGGCTTCCACATCCAGCACGGGTTCTGGAGCGCCGCGCAGACCC
>NZ_BAAATS010000006.1:0-174612 GCF_039533535.1 Streptomyces kunmingensis | reverse complement strand
CGGCAACGTTCTCGCCGTACTGCTCACGCTCGGCTTCATCGCCGTGCCCGTGGGCGTCATGACCGGATTGGTGAGCTGAGGAACGACATGAGCACCTACGCGGACTACTCCACCGGGGAACCGGTCGTCGACACCAAGGCCCCGGCCGGGCCCGTCCAGGAGCGCTGGGACACCCGCCGCTTCGAGGCGAAGCTGGTCAACCCCGCCAACCGCCGCAAGCACACCGTCATCGTCGTCGGGACCGGTCTGGCGGGCGGCAGCGCGGGCGCCACGCTCGCCGAACAGGGCTACCACGTCGTCCAGTTCTGCTACCAGGACTCGCCGCGCCGCGCCCACTCGATCGCCGCGCAGGGCGGCATCAACGCCGCGAAGAACTACCGCAACGACGGCGACTCGGTGTACCGCCTCTTCTACGACACGGTCAAGGGCGGAGACTTCCGCGCCCGTGAGTCGAACGTGCACCGCCTCGCGCAGATCTCGGTCGAGATCATCGACCAGTGCGTCGCCCAGGGTGTGCCCTTCGCCCGCGAGTACGGCGGCCTCCTCGACACCCGGTCCTTCGGCGGTGTGCAGGTCTCCCGTACGTTCTACGCTCGCGGCCAGACCGGGCAGCAGCTGCTGCTCGGCGCCTACCAGGCACTCAGCCGGCAGGTCGCCGCGGGCAACATCGAGCTTCATCCCCGTACCGAGATGCTCGACCTCGTGATCGTCGACGGGAAGGCGCGCGGCATCGTCGCCCGCGACCTCGTCACCGGGAAGATCGACACCTACTTCGCGGACGCCGTCGTCCTCGCCTCCGGCGGCTACGGCAACGTCTTCTACCTCTCCACCAACGCCATGAACTCCAACGCGACCGCCATCTGGCGGGCGCACCGGCGCGGCGCCTACTTCGCCAACCCCTGCTTCACGCAGATCCACCCCACCTGCATCCCGCGCACCGGCGACCACCAGTCGAAGCTGACGCTCATGAGCGAGTCGCTGCGCAACGACGGACGCATCTGGGTGCCGAAGGCCAAGGGTGACGACCGCCCGGCGAACAAGATCCCCGAGGACGAGCGCGACTACTACCTGGAGCGCATCTACCCCTCTTTCGGCAACCTCGTCCCCCGAGACATCGCCTCCCGCGCCGCGAAGAACGTGTGCGACGAGGGGAGAGGGGTCGGCCCCGGCGGGCAGGGTGTCTACCTCGACTTCGCCGATGCCATCCAGCGGATGGGGCGCAAGGCCGTCGAGGCCAAGTACGGCAACCTCTTCGACATGTACCAGCGGATCACCGACGAGGATCCGTACAAGGTGCCCATGCGGATCTACCCGGCCGTGCACTACACGATGGGCGGCCTGTGGGTCGACTACGACCTCCAGACCACCGTCCCCGGCCTGTTCGCGATCGGCGAGGCCAACTTCTCCGACCACGGAGCCAACCGGCTCGGCGCCTCCGCCCTGATGCAGGGCCTCGCCGACGGCTACTTCGTTCTCCCGGCCACCATCAACGACTACCTGGCGAAGCACCCGCACACCGACGAGGTGAACGCAGAACACCCCGCGACCGTCGAGGTCGTGCGCCAGACCGAGGAGCGGCTCGCGAAGCTGCTCGCCGTCGACGGGGACCGTACGCCCGACTCCTTCCACCGTGAACTCGGCGAGCTGATGTGGGAGTTCTGCGGCATGGCCCGCACCGAGGAGGGCCTGCGCAAGGCGCTCGACCGGATCCCGCAGATCCGCGAGGAGTTCTGGCGCCGCATCAAGGTGCCGGGCACCGGCGAGGAGTTCAACCAGTCCCTGGAGAAGGCGAACCGCATCGTCGACTACATCGAGCTCGCCGAGCTGATGTGCCTCGACGCGCTGCACCGCGCCGAGTCCTGCGGCGGCCACTTCCGTGAGGAGTCGCAGACCCCGGACGGCGAGGCCGCCCGCGTCGACGAGGAGTTCTCCTACGCGGCCGCCTGGGAGTTCACCGCGACCGGCGAAGCCCCCGCCCTGCACAAGGAAGACCTCGTCTTCGAGTACGTCCACCCCACTCAGCGGAGCTACGCATGAAGCTCACCCTGCGCGTCTGGCGCCAGAAGAACGCCGACGCCGAAGGCGCCATGTCCACGTACGAGGTGGACGGGATCTCCCAGGACATGTCGTTCCTGGAGATGCTCGACACCCTCAACGAGGAACTCATCGTCCAGGGCGACGACCCCGTCGCCTTCGACCACGACTGCCGTGAGGGCATCTGCGGCGCGTGCTCGCTCGTCATCAACGGCGACGCGCACGGGCCGGAGCGCACCACGACCTGCCAGCTCCACATGCGGTCCTTCGAGGACGGCGACACGATCGACATCGAGCCGTGGCGCGCCTCCGCGTTCCCCGTCATCAAGGACCTGGTCGTCGACCGGACGGCCTTCGACCGGATCATCCAGTCCGGCGGCTACATCACGGCGCCGACCGGCGCGGCCCCCGAGGCGCACTCCACCCCGGTGCCCAAGCCGGACGCGGAGTTCGCCTTCGAGAACGCCGAGTGCATCGGCTGCGGCGCGTGTGTGGCCGCCTGCCCCAACGGCGCGGCCATGCTCTTCACCTCCGCCAAGATCAACCACCTGAACGTGCTGCCGCAGGGCGCCCCCGAGCGCGAGACCCGCGTCCTGGACATGGTGGCGCAGATGGACGAGGAGGGCTTCGGCGGCTGCACGCTCACCGGCGAGTGCGCGACGGCCTGCCCCAAGGGCATCCCGCTGTTCTCCATCACCAGCATGAACAAGGAGTGGCTGCGCGCCAACCGCAAGGTCAGCCGCGGCTGATCCATCCATGAACGTCCCGCGACCAGCGCGGGGTGGGCGGGACCGGGAGTGGTGCTCAACCCCGGTCCCGTCATCGTGTCCGCACACGGATGGCACCAGTTCCCGCACGCCCCTGACGCCCCGTCATCTTCCTGGCGTAACGTCGTCGCATGTACCCGGGAGCGTACGACCGAGCGAAGCCGGCCGTCGTCACGGCCGACGGCAACAGCACGCTGACGTATGGCGAGTTGGAGGAGAACTCGCTGCGCCTCGCCGACCACCTGCGTACGGCGGGACTGCGCGGAGGCGACCATCTGGCCCTGCTGTCCGACAACGACCCACGCGTCATGGAGGTCCACTGGGCCGCCCTGCGCTCGGGCCTCTACCTCACCGCCGTCAACCATCATCTGACCGCGGAGGAAGCCGCCTACATCGTGCGGGACTGCGGAGCGGCCGCCCTGATCGTCGCCGACGGCATACTCGGTGAACTCGGCGCGCGTGTGGCCGAGTTGGTGCCAGAGGTGACCCTCCGGCTCGGTTTCGACGACGGTACGTACGACGCCGCCCTGGCCGAGGCCTCGCCCGAGCCGCCCGAGGTCCAGCCGCGCGGCGCCGACATGCTCTACTCGTCCGGCACGACGGGCCGGCCCAAGGGCATCCAGCCGACGCTGCCCGACGGTGACATCCGCACCGACCCCTCCACGTACCAGCTGCTCTTCGAGCCCATGTACGGCTTCGACGAGGACAGCGTCTATCTGTGCCCGGCGCCGCTCTACCACGCGGCGCCGCTCCGGTTCTGCCACACGGTCATCGCGACGGGCGGCACCGTCGTCCTCATGCCGTCCTTCGACGCGGAAGGCGCCCTGGCGGCGATCGAACGCCACCGCGTCACGCACAGTCAGTGGGTCCCGACCATGTTCGTGCGCATGCTCAAGCTCCCGGACGCGGTGCGCGAGCGCTACGACACCTCGTCGATGAAGGTCGCCGTCCACGCGGCCGCGCCCTGCCCCGTCGAGGTGAAGCGGCGGATGATGGACTGGTGGGGGCCGGTCCTGTACGAGTACTACTCGGCGACCGAGGGGAACGGGATCACCTTCATCGGCCCGGACGAGTGGCTGCGCAAGCAGGGTTCCGTCGGCCGTGCCGGGCTCCTCGGCGAGCTGCGGATCTGCGACGAGGAAGGGAAGGTGCTGCCGCCGGGGGAGACGGGCATCGTCTACTTCGAGCGGGACGAGCTGCCGTTCCGCTACCACCACGACGAGGACCGCACCCGCGAGGCGCAGCACCCCGAGCACCCCCATTGGACCACCACGGGCGACATCGGCCATGTCGACGAGGACGGCTATCTCTTCCTCACCGACCGCAGGGCTTTCACGATCATCTCCGGCGGGGTCAACATCTATCCGCAGGAGATCGAGGACTGCCTCGTCCTGCACCCGGCGGTCGCCGATGTCGCGGTCATCGGGGTACCGGACGAGGAGATGGGGGAGTCGGTGCGGGCGTACGTGCAACCGTCCGAAGGGGCCACTCCCGGACCGGAGTTGGCCGCTGAACTGACCGCGTACGTACGCGACAGCATCGCGCGCTACAAGGTGCCGAGGCAGGTGGAGTTCGTGTCCGACCTCCCACGTACCCCCACAGGAAAACTGGCCAAGGGAAAACTCCGTTCAGGGGCGCGGGGCGCTCAGCCACCCAGCAGGCGCTGAAGGTAGGGGGCGGTGCGGCTCGCGGGATCGGCGGCCACTGCTCCGGGCGGCCCGGCAGCCACCACACGCCCACCCGCATCGCCCCCGCCAGGGCCCATGTCGACCACCCAGTCCGCCCCGGCGACCACCGCCATGTCATGCTCCACGACCACCACGGAGTGCCCCGCGTCGACCAGTCCGTGCAGTTGCCGCAGCAGCACCTCCACGTCCGCCGGGTGCAGTCCGGTGGTCGGCTCGTCGAGGAGGTACAGGGTGTGACCGCGGCGTGTCCGCTGCAACTCGCCCGCCAGCTTGATGCGTTGGGCCTCGCCGCCGGAGAGCTCGGTGGCGGGCTGGCCGAGGCGGAGGTAGCCGAGCCCCACGTCGAGCAGCGTGTGCAGACTGCGGAGCACTGCGCCGGCCGCGTCGTCGTCGGCGAAGAACGCGGCGGCGGACTCCACGGTCAGATCGAGCACCTCGGCGATGTTCCGCCCCCGGTACGCCACTTGGAGCGTCTGCGGGTTGTAGCGGGCGCCCGCGCAGTCCGGGCACGGCGCGTAGGTGCTCGGCAGGAAGAGGAGTTCGACGCTGACGAACCCCTCGCCCTGGCAGGTCTCGCAGCGGCCTCCCGCCACGTTGAAGGAGAAGCGGCCGACGCCGTAGCCGCGGGCCTTCGCCTCGGCCGTGCCCGCGAACACCTTCCGTACGACGTCGAACAGGCCCGTGTACGTGGCCAGGTTCGAGCGCGGCGTCCTGCCGATCGGCTTCTGGTCGACGGCCACGAGCCGTCCGACGCCCTCCAGCTCCTCGGTGATCTCGCCGATGAGCGTCGACTTGCCGGACCCGGAGACGCCGGTGACGGCGGTGAACGCGCCCAGCGGGAGCTCCGCCGTCACGTCCCGCAGGTTGTGCCGCGTCACCGGACCGACCTTCAACCAGCCCTTCGGGGAACGGACTTGGCGTGCTTCCCGCGGTGCGTCGTCGAACAGGAACCGTGCGGTCGCCGAGCCCTCGACCTGGCGCAGCTCCGCCACCGGTCCGCTGTGCAGCACCTGCCCGCCGTGCTCCCCGGCCAGCGGTCCGACGTCGACCAGCCAGTCCGCGCGGCGCATCACGTCCAGATGGTGTTCGACGACGAACACCGAGTTGCCCGCCGACTTGAGGCGGTCCAGGACCGTCAGGAGCGACTCGGTGTCCGCCGGGTGCAGGCCGGCGGACGGCTCGTCGAGCACATACACCACACCGAAGAGACCGGACCTCAACTGCGTGGCGAGGCGCAGGCGTTGCAGCTCGCCGGCGGAGAGGGTGGGCGTCGACCGGTCAGGACTCAGATAGCCGAGACCCAGCTCGGTGATGGTCGCGATCCGGGCCAGAAGGTCGTCCGTGAGCACACGTGCCGTCTCGGAGTCCTGCTCGTGTGCGGCGAGGATGCCTGCCAGCTCCGTCAGCGGAAGCCGCGCCAGCTCGGCGATGGTCCGGCCCGCGAACGTCACCGCCAGCGCCTCGGCCCGCAGCCGGGCGCCCCCGCACGTCGGGCACGGCGAACTCTCCAGGAACTTCTCCGCCTTCGCACGCAGCGTCCGGCTCTTGGAATCGGCGAACGTCTTCAGCACGTACCGGTTCGCGCTCATGTACGTGCCCTGGTACGGGCGTTGGATGCGGTCCGCGTCCCGCACGGGGTGGACCGTGACGACCGGCTGCTCGTCCGTGAACAGGATCCAGTCGCGGTCCGCCTGCGGAAGGTCCCGCCAGGGACGGTCCACGTCGTGGCCGAGCGTGTCGAGGATGTCCCGCAGGTTCTTGCCCTGCCAGGCGCCCGGCCACGCGGCGATCGCGCCCTCCCGGATCGACAGCGACGGGTCGGGGACGAGCAGCGCCTCGGTGGTGCGGTGCACGCGGCCCAGGCCGTGGCAGGCCGGGCACGCCCCGGCGGCGGTGTTCGGCGAGAAGGCGTCCGAGTCGAGCCGCTCCGCGCCCGGCGGATAGCTGCCGGCCCGCGAGAACAGCATCCGCAGCGAGTTCGACAGCGTGGTGACCGTGCCGACCGAGGAGCGGGACGTCGGCGCCGAGCGGCTCTGCTGGAGCGACACCGCCGGCGGCAGCCCGCTGATCGAACCGACCTTCGGCGCGCCGATCTGGTGGATGAGGCGCCGCGCGTACGGGGCGACCGACTCGAAGTAGCGGCGCTGCGCCTCCGCGTAGATCGTGCCGAACGCGAGCGAGGACTTGCCCGACCCCGAGACCCCCGTGAACACCGCGAGGACGTCCCGCGGCACGTCCACGTCGACGCTCCTGAGATTGTGCTCACGGGCACCGCGGACCCGGACGAAGCCGTCGTGGCGGGGGTCGGGCGAGGACGGGTGGGACATGGGCGGGGCTCCAGGTGGCGCGGTGCTGTGCGGTGTGGCGGTCGCGGTCCGGCCACGGCGGGCCAGGGGCAAACCACACGATCCTAGGCCGCGCCGCAGCGTGTCCCCGTACGCCTCTCTTGAGCGCGCCGCGGGATGTCCCCGTACAGCGCCCCCTTGAGCGCGCCGCGGGCTCTCAGCCGTTCGCGGTGCCCTGGAGCGGGCTCAGGCGCGCGATCCGGGCCAGCCTCCGGTACGACTCCAGCAGGCCCTCGCGGTCGTACGTGCTGGTCGTCACCAGCACCTCCTGCGCGCCGCTCTCCTTGATGACCGTCTCCAGCTCGTCCGCGACCTGCTGCTCCGTGCCCACGATGTGGCCGCGCAGCCCGGACTCGTACAGCTCGCGCTCCTTCGCGGTCATCTCCAGGCCCGCGACCCGCTCGGCGGGCGGCAGCGGCGGGAAGGTGCCGTGCGTGCGCGAGTACGCCATCGACCAGGCCTCGGGGACGAGCAGCCGGCGGGCCTCCGGCTCGCTGCCGGCCACCGCGACCGTCCCGGAGATCACGACGTACGGCTCCTCGGCCCGGGCGGAGGGGCGGAACTCGGCGCGGTAGCGGTCGATGCCGGCCAGCATCTTCTCCCGGTTCCGGAAGTCGCCGATCACCATCGGCAGACCCGCGCGGGCGGCGATCGAAGCGCCCTCGCCCATCGCCAGTACGTACGGCGGCACCGTCAGGCCCTCGCTCGGGCGGGCATGCGCGTGGGTCGCCGACGTGCCGGTGAAGAACGCGAGGAGTTCCTCGAGCTGCCCCGCGAAGTCGTCCGCGTCGGCGGCGTCCTTGTCGCGGCCGAGGGCCTTGCGGACGCCGTCCGTGAACCCGACGGAGCGGCCGATCCCCATGTCGATCCGGCCCGGGAACAGCGACTCGAGCACCCCGAACTGCTCGGCCACGACCAGCGGCCGGTGGTTGGGCAGCATGACACCGCCGGTGCCGACGCGGATCGTCCGGGTCGCCGCCGCGACGGCTGCCGCGAGCACGGTGGGCGCGGACCCCGCGACCCCGGGCACCCCGTGGTGCTCGGCGACCCACAGGCGGTGGTAGCCGAGGCGCTCCAGGTCCTGGGCGAGCGAGACGGTGTCGCGCAGCGCCTGCGGTGCCGTGCCGCCCTCGCGGGTGCGGGAGCGGTCCAGGACGGAGAAGCGGGTCGTTTCGATCACGGTGGTCACGTTCGTCTCAACGCTTCGCAGCCGCGGGGATTCCCGGACGCGCCGCTTAGGCTGCCGTCATGACGCGGGACGCGCGGCCGGTGGCCGTATTCGATCTGGACGGCACGCTCGCCGACACGGCGCACCGGCAGCGGTTCCTGGAGCGCAGGCCGCGGGACTGGGACGCCTTCTTCGCGGCAGCCCCGTACGATCCGCCGCTCGCCGAAGGGGTGGCGCTGGCGCTGGAGAGCGCGCGCGAGTGCGAGATCGTGTACCTGACCGGGCGGCCCGAGCGCTGCCGCGCCGACACCGAGGCATGGCTCGCCGCCCAGGGGCTGCCGCCCGGAGCGCTGACGATGCGGCGCAACGACGACCGCAGGCCCGCCCGGCGCACCAAGCTCGACGCGCTGCGCCGGCTGGCCCGCGGACGCGCCGTACGGATGCTCGTGGACGACGACGAGCTGGTGTGCGACGAGGCGGAGCGAGCCGGATTCACCGTCGTACGGGCCCGCTGGGCGAGCACGTCGGCGGCGCTGAAGGACGCCCAGGAGCGCGAGGGACGGACCTGAGCCGCTCCCGCCGCCCCGGCTGTCAGCCGTCGGCGTCCAGGCGAAAGCCCACCTTGAGGCCCACCTGGTAGTGCTCGACGTCCCCGTCGACGATCTGCCCGCGGACCTGCGTGACCTCGAACCAGTCGAGGTTGCGCAGAGTCTGCGAGGCGCGCGCGATCCCGTTGCGGATCGCCTGGTCGACGCCCTCGTGGGAGGTGCCGACGATCTCGGTGACACGGTAGGTGTGATTCGACATGGTTCCACCGTGCCCCAGGGTGCCGCGGTCCGCGAGAGGACGAACGGACACGTACGTTCGACTTACTTTCCAGTAACTCTTGACCCCCCGATTGGTACATACCAAAATCCAGCCACACCCGTGAGAGCCGCATGCTCTTCCCCCCACGTCGGGCGATCCTCCCTGTCCGCAGGAGAAAGTGACCCACGTGAGATCCCGCCGTGCCGTGCTGTCCCTCGGTTCCCTCGTTGTCGTGACCGGCGCGCTGAGCGCGTGCGGAGCACTGCCCGGCGGCGAACCGGAGCGACGTACGGTCACCGTCTGGCTGATGCGCAACAGCGCGTCGGACGCGTTCATCAAGCGCTTCACCAAGGAGTTCGAGGCCGAACACGCCGACGTGCGCCTGGACATCCGCATCCAGGAGTGGACCGGCATCGGCGAGAAGGTCAGCGCCGCACTGAAGGCCCCCGGCGGCGGCAGCACCCCCGACGTGATCGAGGTCGGCAACACCCAGGTCCCGCAGTACGTCGACGAGGGCGGGCTGCTCGACCTGTCCCTGGAGTCCGCGCGCGACCTCGACATGGCGGACTGGCTGCCCGGCCTCGCCGAGCCGGGCGTCGACAAGTCCCGGCAGTACGGCATCCCTTGGTACGCCGCCAACCGCGTCGTCATCTACAACAAGGACCTCTTCGCGCAGGCCGGCATCAAGAATCCGCCCAGGACGCGCGCCGAGTGGCTCGACATGACGCGCCGGCTCGACGCCGGCGCCGCCCAGGGCATCTATCTCGCCGGGCAGGACTGGTACTCGCTGTCCGGATTCATCTGGGACGAGGGCGGCGAGCTGGCCCACGAGTCGTCCGGCACCTGGACCGGCACCCTGGACACCCCGGCCGCGCTGCGGGCCATGGACTTCTACCAGGAGCTGCAGGCGCTGGGCAGCGGCCCGAAGGACGCCGACGAGGAACACCCCCCGCAGGCCGACCTGTTCGCGAAGGGCGACATCGCCCAGATCATCTCGGTGCCCGGCGCGGCCCAGCAGATCGTCCGCAAGAACCCGGCCCTCGAAGGGAAGCTGGGCTACTTCCCGATCCCCGGCAAGACGGCCGCACGCGCGGGCGCCGTCTTCACCGGCGGCTCCGACCTCGTCGTCGCGGGCAGTACCGAGGACCGGGCGGGCGCGGTCGCCGTGGTGAAGGCCCTGGCCGGAAAGAAGTGGAACACGGAACTGGCCAGGACCATGAACTACGTCCCGAACAAGACGACCCTGGCCGACGCCGTGGCCGACGAGCCGGGCGTCGCCGCGATGGCCGTCGGCGCCGCCCACGGCAAGGCGACCCCCGCCTCCCCGCTCTGGGCGAAGGTGGAGGCCGCCGACAACCCCATCAAGGCCTATATGACCCGGGTCCTGTCCGGCGCGGACCCGGCCACCGAGGCGAAGAAGGCGTCCCGCGAGATCACCCGACGCCTGGACGAGAGCGGCGAGTGACGTCGCGTCCCGGCGGGGGTTGTATCCCGCCGGGACGCGCCGGGGATGCGTCTCAGGAAGCCGGCACCGTACTCAGCGACACCGCGAACCGTCCCTCCGAGTCCGTCCACCACTGCGTCAACTCAAGGCCTGCCGCTGCGAGTTCACTCTGTACCCCCTCGCGCCGGAACTTGGCCGACACCTCCGTCCGCAGCTCCTCACCCGCCGCGAAGTTCACCGCGAGATCCAGCGCCGGAACCTTCACGGTCTGCGCCACGGCGGAGCGCAGCCGCATCTCGATCCACTCCCGCCCGGCGTCCCAGACGGCCACGTGGTCGAACGCGTCGAGGTCGAAGTCGGCGCCGAGTTCGCGGTTGACCACGCTCAGGACGTTCTTGTCGAACGCCGCGGTGACGCCCGCCGCGTCGTCGTACGCGGCGACCAGCGTCGCCTCGTCCTTGACCAGATCGGTGCCCAGCAGGAAGAAGTCACCGGGCGACAGCAGCTGCCGTACCGACGTCAGGAACGCCGTGCGCTCCTCGGGCAGCAGATTGCCGATCGTGCCGCCGAGGAACGCCACCAGACGGGGCCCGGGCGTCGGCGGCAGCACGAGCGGCCGGGTGAAGTCGGCGACCAGGGCGTGGATGTCCAGCGCGGGATGCTCGGCGAGGAGCAGCTTCGCGGCACCCCGCAGCGCACTCTCGCTGACGTCCACGGGCACGTAGTGCGTCAGCTCCGAGAACGCCTCCAGCAGGTGCCGGGTCTTGTCGGAGGAGCCCGAGCCCAGCTCGATCAGGGTCCGTGCGCCCGTCGCCCCCGCGATCTCCGCGGCCCGCGCCATGAGGATCTCCCGCTCGGCGCGCGTCGGGTAGTACTCGGGCAGTGTGGTGATCTCGTCGAAGAGGTCGCTGCCGTGCGCGTCGTAGAACCACTTGGGCGGCAGCGTCTTGGGGGAACCGGTCAGACCGGCCAGGACGTCGGACCGCAGCGCGGCCCCCGTGGCGTCCTCGGGCAGGGTGCGGGTGGTTGCGTACGGGCTCACGCGGACGGCTCCTTGAGCGGGGTCAGCAGGACGTCGGTACGGTCGGCCGCGAGCAGTGTGCGGTCGGGCACCTCGGTCCAGTGCGGATCGCCGTCATACGGCTCGGAGGCGACGACGACGCTGCGGCCGGGCCGGGCGAGATACCAGAGGGTGTCGCCCCAGGCGGTCGCGGCGATCGTCTCGCCGTTGGTGAGGAGGAGGTTCAGGCGGGCGGCGGGCGCGGCCTCGGCCACCTCGAGGACGGTGTCGGCCAGCGCCTGCGCCTCGTCGTCCCCCGAGCGCAGCCGCCTCAGCACCAGCGCCCACAGGAACGCCGCGTCGCAACGGGCCTCCATGGACAGCAGATCGGCCGCGGGCAGCGTGGACACGAGCGGCGCCAGCGAGTCCGGCCAGCCGGGCACCGCGCCGTTGTGGCTGAACAGCCAGGGCCCGGACGCGTACGGCGCCGCCGCGGCCTCCCCGTCGGCGCCGGCGAGGGTGGCGTCCCGGACGGCCGCGAGCAGCGCCCCGGAGCGGACCACACGGGCCAGATCCGCGTACGACCGGTCACCCCAGATCGGCCCCGCGCGCCGGTACCGGGCGGGCGCCGGGTCCCCGTCCGCGTACCAGCCCACACCGAAACCGTCGGCGTTGACCGTGCCGTACCGCTGCCGGCGCGGCGCCCACGACTGGCGGAACAAACTGTGCGGGGGCGCGTCCAGTACCTCGCCCAGCGGAACCGGCGGTCCCACGTAGGCCAAGTGACGGCACATCAGGAGGCCTCCTGCGCGTCGGCGTCGCGCGCGGTGCGGAAGCCCGAGAAGATCTGCCGCCGGATCGGCAGGTCCCAGTTGCGGAACGTGCCCCGGCACGCCACCGCGTCCACCGCGAACGAGCCGCCCCGCAGCACCTTGTGGTCGGGGCCGAAGAACACTTCCGAGTACTCGCGGTAGGGGTAGGCGACGAAGCCGGGATAGGGCAGGAAGTCGCTCGAAGTCCACTCCCAGACATCGCCGATCAACTGCCGTACGCCGAGCGGCGACGCACCCAGCGGGTAGCTGCCGGCGACGGCCGGACGCAGATGGCGCTGGCCCAGGTTCGCGTGGTCCGGCGTCGGGTCGGCGTCGCCCCACGGGTAGCGCGTCGAGCGGCCCGACGCGGGGTCGAAGCGGGCTGCCTTCTCCCACTCCGCCTCGGTCGGCAGCCGGCGCCCGGCCCAGCGGGCGTAGGCGTCGGCCTCGTACCAGCTCACGTGCAGCACCGGCTCGTCGGGCGGGACCACCTCCGTGACCCCGAAGCGCCTGCGCAGCCACTGGCCCGCCTCCCGCCGCCAGAACTGCGGCGCCTCGAAACCGTGGTCGCGCACCATCGCCCAGCCCGCGGGCGACCACCAGCGGGTGTTGCGGTAGCCGCCGTCGGCGATGAACTCCATGTACGCGGAGTTCGTCACGGGCGTCGTGTCGATGCGGAAGGCCGGCACGAACCGGGCGTGCGCGGGCCGCTCGTTGTCCAGCGCCCACGGCTCGGCCGTCGTACCCATCGTGAACGGGCCGCCCGGGACGAGGACTTCGGCCGGACCGTCGAAGGGCCGCGCCGGCCGCTCGGGGTCGGGGGCGGTGAGCGCCGCCGCGCCCGCCCGGAGCTGATGCGTGATCAGCATCGTCTCGTCGTGCTGCTGCTCATGCTGCGCGATCATGCCGAAGGCGAAACCGGAGCGGGTCAGCCGCTCGGCACCGTCCGCCTCGAACGACGCCGAGTCCAGGATGTCGAGCGCTCTGCCGCGCACCTCGGCCGCGTAGCCGCGGGCCTCCTGCGGAGCGAGCAGCGGCAGGCTGGGGCGTTCGGCGCGCGGGTGCTCGAACGCGTCGTACAGCGGGTCGATCTCGGGCCGCATCGCCGCACGGCCCGCCACCGCCCGCAGCAGCCACTGCTCCTCCTGGTTGCCGATGTGCGCCAGGTCCCACACCAGCGGCGACATCAACGGCGAGTGCTGCGCGGTCAGTTCGGGCCCCTCCACACAGCTCGTCAGGAGGGTGGTGCGGCGCCGCGCGGCCAGCAGGGCATCGGCCGCGCGACGGCGCAGCGCCTCCGGGTCCGTGGTGACGTTCTCCTCGATGGTCATGAGCGGACGGTCCTCCCCTGTGCGGGTTCGGGCAGCAGATCGAGCACGTCGTCGGCGGGACACCGGCCGCGCACGACATGGCGGTGGGTGAAGTCCGCGACCGCCCGCTGCACGTCGGGGGCCGCACCGATCCTGGGCAGCGCGTCCAGGGCCGCCGCGAAGCAGGCCGTCGCCGCCTCACGCAGCTCGGGGTCGGCCAGACCGGCCCTGGCCGCCTCCCGCCACAGCGGGTTGTGCGGCGCGGGCAGCGGACCGGCGCGCTCCACCAGCGGCTTGACGATCCGGTACGCGGTCTCGGCCGCCTGCGGATCGTCGAAGAGGGCGGTGGTCACGGCGAGCGGCACGAGCCACCCGTCGTCACCCGGCTGCGCGTCGATCATGCGCAGTTCGAGATGGCCGCGCGGCCGCACCGGCGGGAACAGCGTGGTCAGGTGGTAGTCGAGGTCGGAGCGGGCCGGCGGCCGTACCGTGCCGCCGCCGCGGGCCCACTGCCGGAACGACAGCCCCTCGGGGACGTGCCACGGGCCGCTGTCCGTGCGCACGCACATCACGGGCGCGTCCAGGACGTGCCGTGTCCAGGCCGCGCGCGGCTCGCCGTCGAGCGGCGGCGCTCCCGAACGGCCCACGGCGATGCGCTCCCACAGCAGTTGCCGTGTGGACCGCCAGCCCGTCGAACGCCCCGACAGCATGGGGGAGTTGGCGAACGCGGCGACCAGGACGGGGCCCAGCAGATGAGCGAGCCGCCAGCGCCGGCCGTGGCCCAGCGGGCCCGGCTCCTCGTACCCGGCGTCCAGGCACACCTGCACGGAGGCGGAGGAGCACATCATGGACCGCCCGGCGGGACCCGCACGGTCGAGGGACGCCTCGAGGGCGTCGTAACGGGGTTGGTGGAGGACACGTCGCGGGGGCCGCCACGGGTCGGTGCCGTGGCCGGACAGGACGAGTCCGTGACCGCGGAGCGCGGCGCGGACGGCGGTCAGATCGGCCCGCATGGCCGAGACACATTCCATCAGCGTGGCGGCGGGGAGCGAACTCAGCTCCAGCTGACCGCCGGGTTCCACGGTGAGCGCCGAGCCCAGGGGCAGGGCGCGCAGTGCGACATAGGCCGCGTCGAGTCGTTCGGGTGCCACCTGGTGACGTGGGCGCCGCGGCTCGTGGACGATCCACTCCAGCTCCACGCCCACCGTGCGGGGCGGGCCCGTCTTGAAGCAGATGCCCTGCACCAGGGCCTCCGCCTCCGCCTCGGTGACCGGGTCACCGTAGGCCGTACAGTCTCCCTCGCTCATGCCGGGATCCTCCTGGTCCTCGTGCGTCCATGGTCCCCGGTGGGGGCCAGGTCGGCGATTCGGACCGGCGTGGGCCGATCCGGGCCATGCCCGTCCCACCCAAGACGCTCGCGGCGCTTCGCACAAGAGTGCCCCTGGGCTTGCTGTCGGCTTCCCCGGGGCTCTCCTGGGAGGGACGGAGAACTGTTGCCCCGGCCGTCACCGTTCAGTCACTTCCAGCCGTAGCGCTCCCTCAGCCGCAGCACCACCAGATTGAAGCGGCCCCGGTCCAGGGCGCACGCCTCGCGCCGCATCCCGCGCTCGTGCACGCGCAGCACCCGGTCCACGTCCACCCACGAGTCGCGCCCACTGCTGTCCCAAGGCCCCGAACCGATCGGCACCCACTCCCGGTCGTGGTCGTGCCGCTTGCTGGACAGCTGCACGGCGAGCAGCGTGCCCGCCGCCTCGCGCGCGACGACGAGCACCGGCCGGTCCTTGCCGCGCCCGTCGTTCTCCTCGTAGGGCACCCACGTCCAGACGATCTCGCCCGGGTCCGGGTCGCCGTCGTGCTCGGGCGCGTACTCGGTGCGCACCGGCCCCACCCGCCGCGGATCGGCCTCCACCGTGGCCGTCGCACCGCTGCGGCCCGGGTGTTCGTACGCCTGGTCATCTGTAAAGGCAGTCACGCGGGTCACGTTAGAGGCTGGACGGCGCAATCCGCGCGGCGGGTACGGCGGACGCACCGCAGGCTCGGCGCATGGCACGACGAATACACCGAAGCGCCCTGTCCGCCCTCGCCGTCCTGCTCAGCCTGGGCGCCGCGGCCCCCCTTCCCCCGGCGCCGCCCGCGCGCACCGTCTCCGCCTGGCTGCCCTACTGGAACCAGGAGGCCGCCTACCGCGAGGCCCTCGCGCACGCCGCGCAGCTGCGGACCATCAGCCCCTTCTGGTACGAGACGAAGTCCGCGACCCGCGTCGACGGCCACCCCGGCGCCGGTGACCGCCGCGTCGTCGACGGCCTCCACGCCCAGGGGATCCAGGTCGTCCCCACCGTCATGGAGCAGCTGAAGCCCGGCGTCCTGGGCGCCGTCCTGACCAGCCCCGCCCAGCGCACGGCACATGTGAAGGCCCTGCTCACCGTCGTCCGCAGCCGCGCCTACGACGGACTCGACCTCGACTACGAGACCATCGCGCCGACCCCGGATGCCAAGTACCCCGCCGTGCGCGCCGGTTACGCCGCCTTCGTGAGCGACCTGTGCGCGCGACTGCACGCCCTGCGCAAGCAGTGTTTCGTCACCGTCACCCCCAAGACCCGTACCACCGGCCGCGTCTGGGACTACCGCAAGCTGGGCGCCGCCGCCGACCGGATGCGCATCATGGCGTACAACCTCCACCACGCCGAAGGACCACCGGGACCGCTGACGACACCACGCTGGTACGACGAGATCCTGGCCCGCGCGACGGCCGAAGTACCGCGCGACAAACTGGAGATGGGCCTGCCCGCCTACGGCTGGGACTGGGCGGTCGGCAGCAGCGACCGGGCGATACACCTGACCTCGAAGGAGGCCGACGCGCTGCGCCGCAAGGTCAGGGCGCCCTACGCCCTCGACCCCGGCTCGAGCACACCGCACTTCACGTACCAGGACGGCGGGACCCGTCGCACCGTCTGGTACCAGGACGCCCGAGGCACCGCCGCCCACCTGCCGGCCCTGCGCAAGTACAAAGTGGTGAACACCGTGCTGTGGGCGCTCGGTTTCGAGCAGCCCGAGCTGTGGCGGACGCTGGCCGCCGGATAGCCGCAGGTGCCCGGGCAGGGGGCGGGCCACGGCCTGCCCGGAGCCCGCCCGCGGTGGCCCGTCTGGAAAGATGCCGTGGGTCATGGTGCAGATACCGAAGCAGCAGCCCGCCCAGCCGTCCGCAGCCCTCGAGGCCGTATCCGCAGGGCCCGTCGCACCCGCCGGGCCCGCCCGCGGCGCCGTGCCGACGAGCGCCGACGTCGCGCGCCTGGCCGGCGTCTCACGGGCCACGGTCAGCTACGTCCTGAACAACACCAGCGCCGTCCGGATCAGCGAACCCACCCGGCGCCGCGTCCGCGAAGCCGCGAAGGAACTCGGCTACGTCCCGCACGCCGCCGCCCGCAGCCTGCGCGCCGGACACACCCGCATCGTCCTGATGCCGACCCCCGAGGTGCCCGTCGGCCCGCTCTACAGCGGCTTCCTCAACGAACTGCAGTGGGCGCTGAGCCGCCTCGACTACACCGTCGTGCAGTACGGCAGCGTCGGCCTCGGCGGCGAGGACGCGGCCCGCGCCTGGGCCGAACTGCGCCCGGTCGCCGTCCTGGCCCCGGTCGCCATGGGCCCCGACGGCATCGGCATCCTCAAACGCTCCGGCGCCAAGGTCGTCATCACCCTGGGCCCCGACCCAGTGGCGGGCACCCACGCGCTGATCATGGACCACCGCGAGGTCGGCCGCGCCGCGGGAGCCCACCTCCTGGCCCGCGGCCACCGCCGGGTCGGCGTGGTCATGCCCCGCGAGGAGGGCCTCGACATGTTCGCGCTGCCCCGCCTGGCGGGCGTACAGGAGAGCGGGGCGCAGGTGGTGCGACTGCCTCTCGCCTACGAGGAGGACGACGCGGCCCGCGCCGCCGCACACCTGCGCGAACTGGGCCTCGACGCCGTCTTCGCCTACAACGACGAATACGCGATGCTGCTGATGCGCGCACTCCAGGACGCGGGCGCCGACATCCCCGGCGAGGTCGCCGTCATCGGCGCCGACGACCTGATGCTCGGCCGGCTGCTGCGCCCCCGCCTCAGCACGGTCCGGATCGACCTGCCCTCGGGCGAGGAGCTCGCCGGACTCGTCGACCGGCTGGTGCGCGATCCGGCGGCGGCACCCGAGGTACGGGACGTGCTGGTCGCGAGCACGGTACCCCGCGAATCGACCTGAGTTCCCGTCTTCGAACAGAAAGAGGCGGTCGCCGTGCGTGGCGACCGCCTCTTCCCGCAGCTGTCGGCTCTCAGCCCTCTTCGGGCTGCTGGGCCGCCTGCGCCTGCTGCTCGGCGACGGACTTGCGGACCTCGTCCATGTCGAGCTTGCGGGCCTGCCCGATCACGTCGTCGAGCGCCTCCTGCGGCAGCGCACCCGGCTGGGCGAACACGGCCACCTGGTCACGGACGATCATCAGCGTGGGGATCGACTGGATACCGAACGCGGCGGCCAGCTCCGGCTGCGCCTCGGTGTCGACCTTGCCGAAGACCAGATCGGGGTTGGCCTCGGCGGACTTCTCGTACACGGGGGCGAACTGCTTGCAGGGCCCGCACCAGGACGCCCAGAAATCGATCAGCACGAATTCGTTCTCCGTGACCATCTGATCGAAGTTCTCCTTGGTCAGCTCCACGGTGGTGCTGCTCATGGTGATTTCCCTCTTCCTGCTTCCTGGGTTCGGGGCGAAGCCGTAAAGGGCAAAGCCGCTGGGCACAACGGTCCGCAGAGCGGCCGTATTCCGCGCACGTACCCATGTGGCTCAGCGGCACACCTACGTACACACTGGTGCCTATGACGGAAGCTATCGAGTACGACGTAGTAGTGGTGGGAGCAGGACCGGTCGGCGAGAACGTCGCGGACCGCGCACGGGCCGGCGGACTGAGCGCCGCCATCGTGGAGAGCGAGCTCGTCGGCGGCGAGTGCTCGTACTGGGCGTGCATGCCCAGCAAGGCGCTGCTGCGCCCGGTGATCGCCCGCGCGGACGCCCGCCGTGTGCCGGGCCTGCGCCAGGCCGTGGAGGGGCCGCTCGACACCGCCGCCGTACTCGCCAACCGCGACGGTTTCACCTCCCACTGGAAGGACGACGGCCAGGTCGGCTGGATCGAGTCCATCGGCGTCGCCCTCCACCGCGGCCACGGCCGCCTCTCCGGACCGCGCCGGGTCACGGTCACCGCGGACGACGGCACGGTCACCACGCTGACCGCCCGGCACGCCGTGGCCGTGTGCACCGGCACCCGCGCCGCCCTGCCCGACCTGCCCGGCATCGCCGACGTCAAGCCCTGGACCAGCCGCGAGGCGACCAGCTCCGACCACGCGCCCGGCCGCCTGGTCGTGGTCGGCGGGGGAGTCGTGGCGACCGAGATGGCCACGGCCTGGCAGGCGCTCGGCTCACAGGTCACCCTGCTCGTACGCGGCGACAGCCTGCTGAACCGGATGGAACCGTTCGCCGGTGAACTCGTCGCGGACGCGCTGCGCGAAGCGGGCGCCGACGTGCGTACGGGAACGTCGGTGAAGGCCGTCGAGCGCCAGGGCTCCACCGTCACCGTCACCCTCGGCGACGGATCGACGCTGGAGGCCGACGAGATCCTCTTCGCGACCGGCCGCGCCCCGCGCACCGACGACATCGGCCTGGAGACGGTGGGCCTGAAGCCCGGGTCCTGGCTGACCGTCGACGACACCCTGCGCGTCGAGGGCCACGACTGGCTCTACGCGGTCGGCGACGCCAACCACCGCGCCCTCCTCACCCACCAGGGCAAGTACCAGGCCCGGATCGCGGGCGACGTGATCGCCGCGCGGGCCGCCGGTGTGCCGCTCCTGGAGACCGACCGCTGGGGCGCCCACGCGGCCACCGCCGACACCTCCGCCGTCCCCCAGGTCGTCTTCACCGACCCGGAGGCGGCGAGCGCGGGCCTGACCCTGGCCGAGGCCGAGGAGGCGGGCCACCGCGTACGCGCCGTCGACTACGACATGGCGAACGTGGCCGGAGCGAGCCTCTACGCCGACGGCTACACCGGCCGCGCCCGCATGATCGTCGACCTCGACCGGGAGGTGCTCCTCGGCGTCACCTTCGTCGGCCCCGGCGTCGGCGAACTCATCCACTCGGCGACGATCGCGATCGCCGGCGAGGTCCCGATCGACCGGCTGTGGCACGCGGTGCCTTCGTATCCGACGGTCAGCGAGGTGTGGCTGCGGTTGCTGGAGACGTATCGCGGCTGAGCCGACGGGCCCGGCTGTCGTCACCGCTCAGTTGATGGTGACGACACGGGCCCAGGGCGGCGGGGTGTCCGGGACGTAGTCGGGGTCGTTCTCGTTCACGCGGCGGGCCGGGCGCGGGAAGAGGCCGACGACGGTGCGGCAGGGCGGCTGCGCGGAAGGCCACGGGGTCTGGCCGTCGGTCAGCGCGACGATCACGTCCGGCCGGGGCCGGGAGCGCAGGGCCCGGGCGAAACCGGCGCGCAGATCGGTTCCGCCGCCGCCGATCAGCTCGATGTTCTCCGCCCGGCAGATCGGGACAGCGATCCCGGCGGCCGCGTCGCAGGAGATCACCGACACCAGGTCGCGCCGCCCGCCCACCGCCCGCGAGATCGCCGCCACCTCCAGGAGCGCGCTGCCCAGCTCCGCGTCGCTGACGGAACCGGAGGTGTCGATCACGACGCAGACCCGGGGCGGCGTACGGCGCAGGCTCGGCAGCACCACACCGGGCACGCTCGCCGAGCGCCGGGAAGGACGCCGGTAGCTGTGGTTCTCGCCCACCCCCGGCGCGCCCGCCGCCGAGCGGACCGCCGCCCCCAGCAACTGCCGCCACGGCTGCGGCGGTTGGAACGCCGTCTCCGCCCACCGGCGCCACCCGTCCGGCGCGTCACCCGGCCGGCCCCTGATCCCCTCCGCCACCCGGAAGCGGACCGCGTCCCGCTGCTGTCTGCTCAGCCCGTGCGCCCCGTCGGGTCCCAGCTCCCACGGCCGGTCCTGCCCGTCGGCGGCGCTGCCGCAGTCCAGCCAGGCGAGTTCCGCGCCGAGCCCCGACATCGACGTCGTCCGCAGGTACTCCTCCATCAGGAGGCCGCCGGGCAGCCGCAGCAGTGACGGCAGCACGGCCCCGGCGGGCCGGGGCAGCCCGTCGCCGTAGATGTCGTCGTTGATCTCGAAGTCGGCGGCGATGTTGCGCCGCAGCCGCGCGCCGGGCCCCTGCTCCTCGTGCTCCCGCGCATGGCGCGCGCCCCGCGAGTGATGATCGCGGAGAAGGTGGGAGACCTCGTGCACCCACACCCCTGCCAGCTCCTCCACCGGGGTGCGTGCCACGAAACCGGGGGAGACGTAGCAGCGCCAGTGCGCGTCCACCGCCATCGTCGGTACGGTCCTGTCCACCACGATGTGCAGGGCGAAGAGCGCGTCCGCCAGATAGGGTCGCACCTTTACGGCGTGCAGGCGGGCGGCCAGCAACTTCTCCATGTCCAGGGCGAGTTCGGGGTATCCGCTCGACGCGCGGGAGCCGGTCGCGGTCACGGGAACGGCGACTCGCGCCGGACGGGGTGGTGCGGGCCGCGGCATCGGGCGCGGGGCCGCGCGGGGTGTCACGGGTGGCGACGGGCGCGGAGCCGGGGACGGCAGCGGGGGCTGCCCGGCGCTCGTCATCGGCGGGTACCGGCCGAATGTGCGGCGCCGATGGGCGTGACCCGGTGCACGGACCGGTCGGCGCGCCGTGCGAGGCCGATCACTCCGGCCAGCCGTTCCACCGCCTCCGGCACCTCCCAGTCGTCGCGCCGCAGGGCGGCCAGCGCCGTCGCCGGGGCGACCAGGAG
Organism: Streptomyces kunmingensis; assembly: GCF_039533535.1. NCBI lineage: Bacteria > Bacillati > Actinomycetota > Actinomycetes > Kitasatosporales > Streptomycetaceae > Streptomyces > Streptomyces kunmingensis. Next base: position 153,389 of record NZ_BAAATS010000006.1, on the reverse strand, counting down.
ATCGGGAGCGCCGGTCTCCAGCGCCCGGACGAGTACCGCCCAGCCCGCCTCCCAGCGTTCCCGCTCCGGCCGCGCCCCGACGGCGGACACGACCGCTTCCAGCGTCGCCTGCCGCAGATCGCCCCGTTCAGGGAGTTCGGCGGAGGCCGGGTCGGCCAGCAACGTCTCCGGGTTCGGCAGGTCCATCCGGTCCAGGTGCGCGAGGAGTTCGAGTCCGGGACCGTCACCCACGGCGCCCCGTACCAGGAGGGCCAGCACGTCGCGGGAGACGTCGGCCGCCGTACCGAAGGCCAGCAGGGTCATGGCGGCCTCCCAGCTCCGGGGCGAGGGCCAGGCGCCACCGCGCCGCGTCTCGGTACTCGGAAGCCGGTGGATCAGCGTCGGCCGGGCTTCCAGGAAGCCGCAGACCGAGCGCCGGGCGAAGGCGACGGCCTCGGTCAGCCGCTCCGGGTCGAGGCGGGGCAGTTCGGCGCGGGGCCAGACCCCGCCGAGCCCGCGCACGACCACCTCCCGGTCGTGCACCCACTGCACGTGCACGAACCGGTTGGCCAGCGGCGGGCTCAGCTCCCACCCGTCCGCGGCCGAGGCGCGCGGGTTGGCGGCGGCCACGATCCGTACCCCCTTCGGCAGTTGCAGGGCGCCGACCCGCCGCTCCAGAACGACCCTGAGCAGGGCGGCCTGGACGGCCGGGGTGGCGGTCGAGAGTTCATCCAGGAAGAGCAACCCCCGCCCGGCCCGCACGAGTTCGACCGCCCACTGCGGCGGCGCCATCGGAACACCCTGCCGCGCCGGGTCGTCGCCGACGATGGGCAGCCCGGAGAAGTCGGACGGCTCGTGCACGCTGGCGATCACGGTGGTCAGGGGCAGCCCGAGGGAGGCCGCGAGCTGCGTCAGGGCCGCGGTCTTGCCGATACCCGGCTCACCCCAGAGCAGCACGGGCAGATCGGCCGCGACGGCCAGCGTGAGCGCTTCGAGCTGCTCATCGGGCCGCGGCTCGGTGGTACTGGTCCGGAGGATCGACAACAGGTCGTCGGCGAGGGCGAGTTGTGCGGATACGACAGCGGGTGCCGGTGCGGGTGCGGGTGTACGGAGGGCGGGGGCCGGGGTCGAGGCGGGGGCGGGCAGGACGGTGCTGGGGGTCATGGGCATCACCTGTGAGGAGTGAGGGACGGGAAGCCCGTCCGGGGCGGAGAGGGCGGAGAGGGCGGTACGTGTGTCCGGTACGGGCATCACTCGGCAGCGCGGCCGGGCAACGGCCCGGCGGGTCTGAAGGAAGCAGGTCGCGGGTGGGCGGGCGAGGACGCGGTTCGGGCTGCCGCCCGGCCGGGCGGTGTGCGGCGGGTTCGTTGGTCGGTACGCGGCTCAGCAGGCAGGACGCCCGGTCGCCATGACGCCCGCCCGGTCGGTGCGCCGGTGAATCGCTGGTCGGTGGGCAGGTCGCCCGGCCACCTGGGCGACCGGCCCCCACGACGTCCGGCTGGGCCGTGGGGCTGCCGGGCAGCCGGACGTCGGTCGATGGGGGTGCGGGCTCGCCGGTTCGGGCGGCAGTGTTGCGGAGTCGCTGGAACGGGGTCAGGGGCATGGCGAGGCAGCCGGCCCGCGTTCGTACGGGATCCGGGCAGGCAACCGGTCAACGGCTCACGGTCAGTCCCGTTCGGGGTCGCGCGCGGCTGTCGCGTTTGTGGCGGAGGGCCAACGGCGTATGGCGGTCGAGCCGGGGACGGAACGGCCGCTCCGCGCGCCCGGTACCCGACGCCCCCAGGACACCTCCGGTACCCGACGCCCCCAGGACACCTCCGGTACCCGACGCCCCCAGGACACCTCCGGTACCCGACGCGTTCAGGCCCCTCCCCGTACCCGCGGCGGGATGCACGGCGACGAGGCCCGAGCTGAAGAGGCCGTGATCGACGCGGCGGGCCGCTGCCGATTCCAGGGCGTCCCGGAGCGGGCCGTCGCGCAGGACCGCGGCACGGCCGAGCAGCCCCTCGACCACGTCCAGCGCCCCGGCGACGTCACCGTGCCCGAGCCGTTCCCGGACCGCGGGCAGCGCCTCCGGGTCCCGGTGCACCGCGTCGATCGCCCGCAGGCAGGGCAGGGCGGGCCCGCCGAGCGCCACCAGGAGCTCCTCGCGGCGCAGTTGGGCCGGGTCGTGGTCGACCGCCGTCAGCACCTGGTCCCGTAGCGCGATCCGGTGCACCTCGCCCCGGCACTCCACCCGATGCGGATCGTCCGGTTCCGGAGGCCGGGGACGCGACGCGGCGACCCCCGGCCCCGGCCCCGTCCCCGTGCCGGACGGCGCCAGTGCCGCCGCGACCAGTGGATGCAGCCGCTCCGCCGTGATCAGCCCGGCCCGCAACAGTTCCCGGTCAGGCAGGGCCCGGGCCGCCGCCTCCGGCAGCAGAGGAAGCGCCGCGACCTCCTGCGCGGGCAGCGCCTCCCGTAGCGGCCGGAACGTCGGGGCGTGGCTGTCGTCCGGGGCGACGAGTTCGAGTACCACCCGGTTCCGTGCGGCCAGCCGTACGGTGAAGGCGCCGCGCGGACGTCCGTCGGCGCGCAGCAGCAACTCCGCTTCGGCGGCCCAACGCCCTTGCGCCCAGGCAGACTTGACCATGTCGGGGGGTGGGCCGGGTGGCGCCGCGCCCGGCAAGGACCTGTGCGCCAGTTCCCCGCTGCGCGTGGCGTCCCAGAGATGGCGGTGCAGGTCGAGCCGGAACCGCCGGTCGGGGTGCGGATGCGGGTGGTGCGCGGGTACATCACCGGTCCCGGGCCCCTCCCAAAGGCTCAGCGACATCCGCTGCCCGGCATCCGCCCGGGCCGGTGGCGTCCGCACCACCAACTGCACCGGTGTGGCGCCGGAGTTCGGGTACCGGGCCAGCGACAGGGTGAGGCCGGGACGGAGCCGCCCGTCGGGGGCGGTGCGGGGCATGTGCCAGCGCAGCAGATCGGGCGCCAGCCGACGCAGATCCGTGCGCAGGAGGTGGGCGAAATCGGTGCCGTGGCGGTCGCGCACGGCGCGCAGATCGAGAGCGACGTCCACGCGGGCGGCGGCGCAGGCCCCCGCCCAGTCGCCGGCCGCACGTCGTACGGTCGCAGTCTCGATCATGGACGAGGGCACGGCGTACTCACGTACGCGCTGCCAGATCAACAGATGGGCCGGAATCTCGTTCGCGAAGTGATGTGCCATCAGCACTCACCTTGAGCGAACGAATCCCCCATTCCAGAAAAGGAGAAGTTCTTCATCCCCGGAATCGTAACCACCCCGACGGCGATCTGTCAGTCCTTTAATGATCGCTAGTGCTGCTGCGGCTTCTGCGGTGTCGCCTCGCTGGGCCGGACGACCACGAAGCCCTCGCCCTCCAGCATCAGCTGCACCGCCTCGCCGGAGCCGCCGCGGATCATCGAGCCGATGGACTGCGAACGGTGCAGCGACGTACGGAGGCTGGTGCTCCAGCCGACCACCGCGTCCGTGTCCACGTACACCGGCTGCTGCGGGGAGACCGGCAGGACGAGCGGGTTGCCCTCGCAGACCAGGCCGAGCTTGCCCTGCCCGGTGAAGACGCTGTTGAACAGGCCGCCGCCGGAGATCCCCGCGCCCTTCACCGTCTTGATCTCGTACGACAGCGTGGCGTCGAAACACAGCACGTTGCGCCCGTTGACCGTGAAGGTGTCGCCGGGCTCGATGTCGACCACGAAGACGTTCTGCGCCTCCTGCGCGAACCAGGCCTCGCCCTGGCCGTGCACCTTCATCAGGGCCAGGCCCTCGCCGGTGACGGCCCGCTTGAGCATGCCGCCGACGCCCTGGCCCTTGCGCTCGAAGTGCAGATTCCCCCGGTAGGCGATCATCGCGCCCTGCCGCGCGAGCATCTCGCCGTTGACGACGTAGCGGATCGACTTGGCGTTCTGGACGGTCATGCCCGGCGCGACGGCGGGCTGCACCATGTACTCACTTGCGAAAAGATCACCCTTCATGGGTGCATCGTCGCCCAAGGAGATCCGTTCCGACAAGCACGGGAAGGCCACATCAAGGGCGCTGTGCCCGCTGGTCCCGGCCCCGCTCCCGTTTCGACGACCCGTCCTGGCGTACCGCCTTCAGAATCACGAACTTCGGGTCGCTCGCGACGAGTTCGCTGGTGCCGAAGAGGCGGCGCAGCTTCAGGTGGTAGCCGAGGTGCCGGTTGCCGACGACCCACAGCTCGCCGCCCGGCCGCAGCGCGGCATGCGCCTGCGCGAACATCCGCCACGCCGTCGCGTCCGTCGTCGCCTGGTGCGTGTGGAAGGGCGGGTTGTTGAGGACCAGGTCGACGCTCGCGTCCGGTACGTCCGCCAGTCCGTCGCCGGCCCGGAAGACGGCCTTGCCCGGCCGGTCGCCGCAGTTCTCCGCGTACGTCGCCTCGGCCGACGCCACCGCCTGGTGCGACTCGTCGGTGAACAGGATCTCCGCGTCGGGGCTTGTGAGCGCGGCGCTCGTCCCCACGACGCCGTTCCCGCAGCCCAGGTCGACGATCCGGGTGGCCTCGGCGCCCCGCGGCAGATGCCGCAGGAGGAAGCGGGTGCCGATGTCCAGGCGCTCGGCACAGAACACGCCGGCGTGGTTGACGACCGTCCGGCCCGCCAACGGGCCGATGCCGTCGGGCAGTTGATAGCGCAGCGGCCATGGATTGCGGCCGGGGGACAGGGACAGGTCCGGCGTGCTGAAGATGAGCCGCGCCTTCTTCTCGGCGAGCGAGGTGCGGGTGCGGCCGATGATCCGCTCGAACAGGTTCAGCGTCGAGGTGTGGATCTCCTTGACCATGCCGGTGCCGATGACCACGGTGCCCTCGTGCAGGGCGGGCCGCAGCCGGTGCAGCTGCTCCTCCAGCAGAGCGAGGCTCTTGGGCACCCGGACCAGCAGGACGTCGACCCGGTCCGGCGGGGTGTCCTGCGTGGTGAGCAGCGTGGCCCCGGCCCCGGCGGTGTCCTTGCGGGCCAGGTTCTCGCCGGTCGCCTGCTGACCGAGGTACGAGTCCGAGATCAGCGTCGGCGAGCAGCCGTCGGCTCCGGTCAGGGCCGTGCCGAGGGCGCCCCAGCGGTCACCGACCACCACGACGGCACCGGAGAGGTCGGTCCGGTTCTCGGCGAGGTGCTTGAGCAGGTACGTGTCCGCGGCGTCCCAGGCGCGCAGCTGGTCGCGAGGGTCCGCCGGGAAGCGGGTGAGGTCGACGTCCCCCCAGGGGGTCGTCAGACGGTGGGCGGCCGGGGCGGGCTGATCGGTGCGGTTCATCGTCCGACCAGGCTAACCGAGTGCCCGCACGCAGCGGCGCGACCGGGCTGACCGAGTGCCCGCACGCAGCGGCGCGGCCGGGCGTGTCACACCCGGCCGCACCATCCTTCGCCTCTGGGGCCCGCCTCGGCCCCCGGGAGCCGCCCGGCGGCTCAGTCCTCCGGGAAATCTCCGGCGAGGGCCGCCGCCATCCGCAGGTGCGGCGCCGCCTCGGCGTCCCGGCCCTGGCGCTCCAGCGTCCGCCCGAGCATCAGCCGGGCGTAGTGCTCGACCGGGTCGCGCTCGACGATGATGCGCAACTGGCTCTCGGCGCGCCGCAGTTGAGCCGAGTGGTAGTAGGAACGGGCGAGCAGCAGACGCGGGCCCACCTGCTCCGGGACCTCCTCGACGAGGCCGTCCAGGATCCCCGCGGCGGTCGTGTACTCCTTGGCGTCGAAGAACATCCGCGCCCGCTCCCAGCGCTCCGCGGCCGTCCCATGCTCGTAGTACTTCTGCTCCACGATTGCCTCCTTCGGGGCCGTCAACCCAGGAGGCTTCCGGCATATTCCCGGGGCGTCGCCGCGCAGGTCACCCCCTGGCAGCTTCCGTGCCCGGCCCGGGGGCCCGGCGCAGAGATCCGGCCGTACTCGCGCGGGCCGGGGCCATCCCGTGGCCGGGCCCCGTATGTTGCTGTGGGTCTCCTGTCCCGCTCGCGCACCCTCCGGTCCTGCACACCCTCTGTGCCTTGGGAGCCCCATGGACACCACCCGCCTCTCCGGTCCCGCCCTCTCCCGCCGTCGCTTCCTGCAGACCACCACCGTCACGGCGGGCGCCGTCGCCGCGGGCGCCTCCCTCGACCCGGGCGCCGCCGCGGCCGATGCCCGACCCGCCGCGCTGTCGTTCACCCGGGCCACGAACGGAGCCGCCACCCTCGCCCCGACCGGCGACCGCCTCGTCGCCGAGATCCAGAACGTCCTGTGGTCGATCCCACGCGAGGGCGGCGCCGCGACAGCGCTCACGACACCCGAACTCGAGCCCACCCGGCCGCAGTTCAGCCCGGACGGCAGCCGCCTCGTCGTCAGTGCCTACCAGGGCGGGGGCTTCCACCTGTGGCTCCTGGACGCCGACGGCGGCACACCGCGCCGGCTGACGGACGGCCCCTGGGACGACCGCGGCCCCGCCTGGTCCCCGGACGGCACCCGCATCGCGTTCGCCTCCGAGCGCGGCGGCGACCCCGTCACCGGCAGCCCGTACCGCGTCTGGGCCATCGACGTACGCGACGGGAAACTGACGCAGCTGACCGGCCTTCCGGGACAGCCCGGGCCCGGGCAGACCGGCGCCTGGGAGGACTTCGACCCCACCTGGTCGCCGGACGGCACCCGCGTGCTGTTCGTCCGCGGTGCCGTCACCCCGGCCGGCACCCTGCAGGCCTCGACCATCGCGTCGGTCGGCGCAGACGGAGCCGGGCCCGTCACCACCGAGCGCAGTGACGACTCCGGCGCCCAGCTCATGACCCCGGCCGTCTCGCCGCGTGGCCGCCTCGCCCAGCTGCGGACCACCCCGGCGCCCGCCGCGAGCTGCACCCTCGTCGTCGACGGCCGGCCCGTCGAGGTGCCGGGCGACCTCGCTCCGGTGCCGCCGCGCTGGACCGGCGAGGACACCCTGCTCCTCACCGTCGACGGCACGTTCCGCATCGTGCGCCCCGACGCGCCCGGGGACGCCGAGCGCATCCCCTTCACCGCGCGGTACTCCGCCGAGCGGCCCCGCTACCGCGTCAAGCGCTACGACTTCGAGCCCGGGGGAGTGCACCCGGTGCGCGCCCCGCACCTGCCCACCCTTTCCCCCGACGGCCGCTCGGTCGCATTCGCCGCGCTCAACTCCCTGTGGGTGGGCGCCACTTCGGGCGGCCTCGCCCCGCGCAGGATCGTCCGCGCCACAGCGACGCGCTACGTCCTCGCCCCCACCTGGACCCCCGACGGCAAGGGGCTCGTCTACGCCGACGACCGCGCGGGCCTGTTCTCCGTGCGCCGCCACGACCTGGCCACCGGCAGAGAGACCGCCCTCGCCGAGGGCGGCCGGGTCTTCCCCGCGCTCTCGCCGGACGGCGCCCGCCTCGCGTGCCTGGACATGTCCGGCAACCTCGTCGTCCGCGACCTCGCCGCGAAGACGGAGCGGGTACTGGCCAAGCCGATGGGCAGCGGCGGCCTGCCCGGCCGGCCCTGCTGGTCGCCCGACGGCCGCTACGTAGCCCTGTGCGACCGCGGCCGCCTCAACCAGCGCTTCCGCGAGGGCTACAACCTGATCCGCGTCATCGACACCACCACCGGCGAGGTGGCGCTGCACGCGGTCGCCCCGCACGTCTCGCTGGCCGACCGCTACGACTCGGGGCCCGCCTGGTCCCCCGACGGCCGCACCATGGCCGTCGTCGTCGAGTCCGCGCTGTGGCTCCTGCCGGTCCGCCCCGACGGCACCCCCGACGGCCCGCCCCGCCAGGTCACCGAGGAGCCCGCCGACCACCCGAGCTGGGCCGCCGACAGCCGCACCCTGCTCTACCTCTCCGCCGGAAAACTCCGCCTGCTGGACACCGCCGACGGCACCGCCCGCACCGTCCGCCTCCCCCTCGACCAGCGCCGCCCCCGCCCCGCCGACACCGTGGTGCACGCCGGGCGGCTCTGGGACGGCACCGGCGCCACGGTCCGCGACGACGTCGACATCACCGTCGAACGCGGGCGCATCACCGCCGTACAGGCGCACCGCGCGAGCCACCGGCCCGCCGCCCGCCGGATCGACGCCTCCGACCGGACGGTCCTGCCGGGCCTGTGGGACTCCCACACCCACCCCTGGCAGTCCACCTACGGCGGCCGGCAGACCGCGCTGCAACTCGCGTACGGCATCACGACCGCCGTCTCCCTCGGCGGCTTCGCCTACGAACAGGCCCGCATCCGGGAAGCCGTGAACGCCGGTGCGCTCGCCGGACCACGCCTGCTGGCCACCGGCGAACTCCTGGACGGAGCCCGCGTCGCGTACAGCATGGGCCGCGCCCACCGCACCCGCGCGGGACTGCGCCGCTCCCTGGACCGGGCGGCGGCGCTCGACTGGGACTTCGTCAAGACCTATGTACGAGCGCCCGGTTGGGTGATGAAGGAAGCGGCACGCTTCGCCCACGAACGGCTCGGCGTGCGCAGCGGCAGCCACCTGTGCACACCCGGAGTCCAGCTCGGCCAGGACCTGACGACCCATCTCCAGGCGACCCAGCGGCTGGAGTTCGGGCACGCCACCACCGCGGGCGGCCACGCGTACCAGGATGTCGAGGAGATCTACACGCGGGCCGGGTTCCACCTCATCGCGACGCCGTTCACCGCCTCGCCGTTGCTCGGCGCGGACCCAGCGCTCGCGGACGACCCGCGCGTCACCGCGATGATGCCGCCCTGGGACACCGCCGTCGTCGACCAGCTGGCCAAGACACCGCCCACCGACGCCCAACTCGCCACTCTGAAAAGGGAGACCGACGTCTACCGGCGCATCCTCGCCGCGGGCGGCCAGGTGGCCTTGGGCACCGACCAGCCGCTGGTCCCCGTCGGCCTCCACCTCCACCTCGCCCTGCGCGCCCTGCACCGTGGCGGGCTCTCCCCGGCCCAGGCCCTGCGCACCGCGACCGTGCTGCCCGCGCGGGTCTTCGGCGCCGACGCCGACCTCGGCACCGTGGAGCGGGGCAAGCTCGCCGACCTCACGTTCGTCGACGGCGACCCGTTCACCGACTTCGACGACCTGGTCCGTACGACCTCCGTGCTGCGCGGCGGCATCCCCTTCCGGCAGACCGACCTGGTCGGCGCGTTCGAACCGGTGACCACCAAGGCGCGCACGGCCGGGGCACACGAGAACTGGCTGGAGGTCGGCCACCACATGAGGAAGGACGGCTGCTGCGACCCCGGCTTCTAGCGACGCCCGGCACGAGGGGACAGTGGGGGCCATGGACACCTCCGTACGCGGTGACGGGCCCGCTCACCGCCTCGTGCCCGGCGATCCGGACTCGCCGGTCCTCCTCCACGTGCCGCACGGCTCCCGCACCGTCCCCGCCGACGTCCGCGCCGGGCTCCTGCTCGACGACGCCGCTCTGGAGCGGGAGCTGGACCTCATCACCGACGCCCGCACCCAGGACCTCGCGGAGCAGGCCGCCGGTGCCGCGGCGGTGACACCTTGGCGCTTCGTCAACGAGCGGTCCCGGCTGGTCGTGGACCCCGAGCGGTTCCCCGACGAGCGGGAGGAGATGCGGGCGGCCGGCATGGGGGCCGTCTACACCCGCACCACCGGGCGCGCGCCCCTGCGCCCCGAGCCGCCCGCCGACGAGGCCGCTCTCCTCGCCACGTACTTCCACCCGTACGCGCGGGCGATGACCCAGGCCGTCGACGAGCGCCTCGCGGCGACCGGCCGGGCCGTGATCATCGACGTCCACTCGTACCCGAGCCGCGCCCTGCCCTACGAGCTGCACGGCACGGACCCGCGCCCGGCCGTCTGCCTCGGCACCGACCCCTTCCACACCCCGGACGCGTTGCTGGAGCGGGCCCGCGAGGCGTTCGCGCCGCTCGGAGAGATCGGCCTGAACACGCCTTTCGCCGGCGCGTACGTACCCCTGCGCCACTACGGCAAGGACGCCCGCGTCGGCGCCCTCATGCTGGAGCTGCGCCGCGACGTCTACCTCGACGAACCCGTCACCCCGCACGACGGCCTGGCCGAGGCGGCGGCCTGCCTCGCGGAGCTGATCGAGGCGGTGACCCGTGACTGAGCGCACTGGCCGGCCGCGACCCGGGTGTCAGGACCCCTTGACCGTCACGAGCGACTCCGGCGTCAGGTCCGCGAGCGTCGGGTAGCCGTCCACCGCCATGAGCAGATCGGCCTCGGCGAGCAGCGTGCGCAGGACGTGGACCAGGCCGTCCTCACCGCCGACGGCGAGCCCGTAGGCGTACGGGCGTCCGACGCCCACCGCCGTCGCGCCGAGGGCGAGGGCCTTGATGATGTCGGCGCCCGAGCGGATCCCGGAGTCGAAGAGGACCGGCATGCCGTCCGCGGCCTCGACGACGCCGGGCAGCGCGTCGAGCGCGGGCAGTCCGCCGTTGGCCTGCCGTCCGCCGTGGTTGGAGCAGTAGATGCCGTCGACGCCGCCGTCCCGGGCGCGGCGTACGTCCTCGGGGTGGCAGATGCCCTTGAGGATCAGCGGCAGATCGGTCAGCGAGCGCAGCCACGGCAGGTCGTCCCACGTGAGCGGGTTGCCGAACAGGCCGACCCAGGTGGAGACGGTGTCCATCGGGTCGGCGCTCGGGACCAGCGAGCGGAACCGCGCATCCGAGGTGTAGTTGGCGAGGCAGTGGCCGCGCAGCTGCGGGAAGTTGGAGGTCGACAGGTCGCGCGGGCGCCAACCGGTGACCCAGGTGTCGAGCGTGACCACGATGCCCTTGTAGCCCGCCGCCTCGGCCCGCTTGACGAGGCTCTCGGCGAGCTCCCGGTCGGTCGGCGTGTAGAGCTGGAAGAAGCCGGGGGTCTCGCCGAACTCGGCGGCCACGTCCTCCATCGGGTCCACCGACAGCGTCGAGGCGACCATCGGCACGCCGGTGCGCGCGGCCGCCCGGGCCGTCGCGAGGTCCCCGTGCCCGTCCTGCGCGCACAGCCCGATGACGCCGACCGGCGCCATGAACAGCGGTGCGGACAGGCGCAGTCCGAACAGGTCCACGGCCAGGTCCCGTTGTGTCGCGCCGACCATCATGCGCGGCACGAGGCCGTACCGCTCGAAGGCCCGCACATTGGCGCGCTGCGTGTGCTCGTCGCCCGCGCCGCCCGCCACGTACGACCACACGGAGGCGGGCAGCGCCGCCCGGGCCCGCTCCTCGAGCGCGCCGAACTCCATCGGGAGCGTGGGGACGACACCGCGCAGTCCGTCGAGGTAGATCTCGTACTGGTAGTCGCCGAACTGCGGGCTCATCGCACACCTCGTCATCGAAGTCCTGAGAAGTTTTGAACAAGAGAGCCCAAATCTGCCAGTACTTCGGCGCCCGGCAAAGAGATCAGCAGACCTTGCGGGCGAACTCCAGGGAAGCGGTGAAGATCTCCTCCACCCCGTCCTCGTCGAGGCCGATCCAGCCGTGGTTCGCGCCGGGCACCGTCCGCAGCCCGGCCGGCGCTCCGGCCGCCCGCAGCGCCGCCGCCAGGTCCTGACCGTGCCCGCAGGGCACCATCACGTCGTCCTCTCCGTGCACGATCAGGAACGGCGGAGCGTCCGCGTGCGCCTGTCGCACAGGAGACGCGGCGGCGGCGAGTTCGGGAACCGTCACGGGTGCCGCGCCGAGCAGCAGCGCCTCCATGGTCGCCGGACTCGCGGGGTCGAACGGCGGCCGCGGCGTCTCCAGATCCGCGGGCCCGTACCAGACGACGGCCCCCGCGAGCGGCGGCTCCGTGTGCTTGAGCGCGAGCAGCGAGGCCAGGTGGCCGCCGGCGGACTCGCCCCACACCACGGTGCGCCCGGTGTCGATGCCGAGCTCGTCCGCGCGGACCCCGAGCCAGCGCAGCGCGGCCCGCAGATCCTCCAGCGGCGCCGGGAACGTGGCCTCGGCGCTGAGCCGGTAGTCGACACAGGCGACGGCGAAGCCGGCCGCGGCGATCCGCTCGAACGGTCCCGGCTGCCAGGCCCGGGTGCGTGCGCCCATGTCGTCGCGGCGCCCGCGCCGCCACGCCCCGCCGTGCGCGAACAGGACCAGGGGAGCGGGGAGTCCGGCCCCCGGCGCGGGCAGCCAGAGGTCGAGCTCCAGGGGCCGGCCGCCCTCCACGACGCCGTACGGGACGCCCCGCAGCATCCGGACCCCGCCCGCGCGCCCGGCGGCGGGCGGCAGCGGTGCGACGTCCGGGTGCGGGGCGGCGATCAGCCCCAGCAGCTCGGCCGGTGTCATGCGGTCCTCCACTCCTGGTCGGGCAGGAAGCGGACATCGTACTTCTGGGGCACCGTGCCGAATTTGTGCGGCTCGGGGACGAACGGCCGGTGCGGCAGGCCGTGCTCCTCGGCCGGGGTGCCCAGGTTCTCGAAGAACCGCTCGAAGGTGGAGCCGGGCCCGGCCGCGACGCCGACGATCTGCGTGTGGTGGCGCTCCATGCGGTAGGCGTGCGGACAGTTCTTCGGTACGAAGCCGAAGTCGCCCGGCGTCAGCAGGCGCTCCGTCTGCTCGCCCGCGGTGTCCTCGACGAACAGCCGGACCGCGCCCTGCGTCACGTAGAAGACCTCGTAGGTGTCGGCGTGCAGGTGCGCCGGGATGATGTCGCCCTTGGGGCCCTCGCAGGTGAAGAAGTTGAAGGTGTTCTCGGTCTGCTCGCCGCCCGCGTAGACGGTGATCAGGTCGCCGAACAGATGGGCCCGGTCGCCCTCGCCCTTCTCGATGAAGTACGGCTTGCCCGGTTCGGGCGGGATGCGGGACGTACCCCGGTAGCGTGTCGCGAACTCCATGGTCATGACGTGCTCGCCTTCCTCGGTCTTCGGTCGGAGATATCTGTCAGGCCGCCTGACGGATAATGTCAGGTAGCCTGACATGCGAGGCGGGGGGGCGGGCAAGTGTCCTGACCGAGGCCGTGGGCGAGAGCGCGAGGAAAGCGATGACCGGGACCCGACGAGATCTGCCGCAGCTGCTGGGCGAGGCCAGGCGCTGGTTCGAGGAAGGGATGCTCGCGGCCCTGGAGAGCGAGGGCGTGGCGCCGGTGACGCCGCCGCAGGTGCAGCTGTTCGCCGCGCTCGACGAGGACGGCACCACCGTGGCGGAGCTGGCCCGGCGGATGGGCGTGACGCGGCAGACCGTGCATCAGGCCGTGCACGCACTGGTGGGGGCCGGGCTGCTGGAACAGATCCCGGACCCCTCGTCGGCGCGGCAGCGGCTGATCCGCCGCACCGCCGAGGGGCGGCACGCCCATGAGCGGGCGCGCCGCGCCCTGGAGCGCCTGGAGGGCCGGCTCGCCGAGCGCATCGGTGAGCGGGCGGTCGCGGCGCTGCGGTCCGCGCTGGAGGCGCCGTGGGGCGAACCGCCCACCGCGCCGACAGCGGGGGTTCAAAGACCGGCTGTCAGTCCTCGACCGCGTCCGTGACCTTGCCCAGGTCCACGAACTTGAAGTTCGTGGAGGGGCGCTCGGAGTCGCCGGGTGCGTCGTGCCCGTCCTGGACGACCAGGAGGCCGTGCGGGTAGCGGCGGCCCAGCGGCGCGTTCAGCGCGGCCGCGCCGTCGCACTCCTCGGACCCGTCGAGCGCCGCCGAGGCCGGGGCGATGCGGAAGCCGCCCTCGTACTCGTTGTCGTCGGACACCTCGCGGTCGTACGCGGCGAAGGTGTTGTCGCCCTGGCTGGAGGCGAGCAGCAGCCCGTCGCCGTCCTTCTCCGTGACCAGGGTCAGGCCCTCGACGTCCGCGGTGAGGTGCTCGCCGCCGAAGCCGGGGTCGGCGCCCGCGACGCACTCCTCGGTCGCCTCGTCATAGGTGCCGGGCACCCCGTACTCCCGCACGGTGTCGACCAGTTCCGGCGTGCCCGTGAGGTCGGCGCGCAGCCGCCAGATGCCGACGTCCTCCTGGCCCGCGTACAGCGTGCCGTCGGCCGGGTCCACCACCATCCCTTCCACCTGCGGGAGTTCACCCGGCTCCGCGCACGGCGACCATGAAGTCCCGTTCGGCAGACGGAAGGTGGCGGGCAGGTCGAGGGTGCGCACGGGGCGGTAGCCGATGGTGCCGTCGCGCTGGGCGGTCAGTTCCAGCAGGGCGAGGCGGGTGCGCTCCCGCCGGCTGACGAGCGCGTAGGAGCGGCCGGTCGTCCGGTCGGTCCAGGTGGCCAGGCCGTAGGCGGTGCGCTGTTCGTTGACCTCTTCCTGTGATGCGGAGAAGATCCTCGGCGCCTTCGGGTCGGTGACGTCCTTCAGCGGGCCGCCGGGGCGGTCGCGGTCGATGCGGTAGACGCGCAGCCGGTCGCTGCCGCGGTCCGTGGTGACGGCGAGGTCGGAGGCGGACAGGCGGGCGCTGCGCACCAGGTCGACGTTGTTGAAGCGGCCGGGCGCGTCGTCCGGGCCCGGGGCGGCGGGCGCGGGCACCGACTGCACCTCGCGTGCGTCCAGGTCGTACACGCGCAGCCCGCCCTGCTTGGCGGTGGCGATCACGAGGCTGCGGTCCGGGTCGGCGCCGTTGCGCCAGATCGCGGGGTCGTCCGCGTCGGCGTCGCCTCCCGCCGCGTCGTCGTGCAGCGCGGCGGTCTCCGCGCGCGGGGTCACGGCGGGCAGCGGGGCGGCGGCCTGCACGGGGGCCGGGGCCGCGACGGCGAGCGCGGCGACGGTGGCGGCGAGGACCGCCAGGGGCGTCCGGGCGATGACCACGAAAGGGCTCCTTCATGTCGGGAACATGACGGCAGCATCGTGTGATCTTGGCGTGAGGCGGAAGGGGTCGATGCGTGAACCGGGCCCGTCCGTGGCGTGAACTCGCGGTGGGCGGACGGTAGTTGTCCGCCGAGCCCGCGCAGCCTGCCGACGCGGCCGCGGGCGGCCGAACCGGCGGCCCCGGCAGCCTCCGGGCGCCGGCCCCGGATCCGAGCGGCCCGCGTTCGGGGCTCCGGGCCCGTAAATCCTGCGAACAAAATCGTTGACAATCTTGTTGGCCTAGATTTAGCGTCGACAGGCACTCACTCAGGGAGGGCAGATGCCGAAGGAAGCCCGTCCAGGCTCCGGAGAGCAGGCCAAGCAGTACGCGCTGGAGCGGCTCAGGCAGGCGATTCTGCGCGGCGAGATGTCACCGGCCCAGCGGCTGGTGGAGAACGAACTCGCCGAGCAGTACGACGTCACTCGCGCGAGCATCCGGGCAGCACTGCTCGACCTCGCCGCCGAGGGGCTGGTCGAGCGGATCCGCAACCGCGGATCGCGAGTGCGCGTGGTCACGGTCGAGGAGGCCGTGGAGATCACGGAGTGCCGGATGGCGCTCGAAGGGCTGTGCGCGGCCAGGGCGGCAGTGGACGCCACGGACGCGCAGCTCGACGAGCTGACCGCATTGGGCAAGGCCATGTCCGAGGCGGTCGCCGCCGGTGATCCGCTCTCCTACTCCGAGCTCAACCACGAACTGCACGCCCGTATCCGGGACATCTCCGGCCAGCAGACGGCCGTCGGTCTCCTGGAGCGGCTCAACGCCCAACTGGTGCGCCACCGCTTCCAGTTGGCGCTGCGCCCGGGGCGTCCGCAGCAGTCCCTGAGCGAGCACCTGGCCGTGATCGAGGCGATCCGCGCCAGGGACCCGCAGGCGGCCGAACGGGCCGTCCGCGCCCACCTCGGCAGCGTGATCGACGCCTTGCGCGCCGGCTGACGCCGCCCGGGGCGGGCGCACCCCCGCAGTCAAGGAGACGCAGCATGACAGAAGGCAGCGCGCCCGCCGCCCCACCACGATCGACACTGGTGATCACCGCCCACGCCGGGGACTTCGTGTGGCGGGCCGGTGGTGCCATCGCCCTGGCCGCTTCCCGGGGCGAGCAGGTCACCATCGCCTGCCTCACGTTCGGCGAGCGCGGCGAGTCCGCGAAGGCCTGGCGCGAGGGCAGGAAGCTCGACGAGATCAAGGCGCTACGCCGTGACGAGGCCGAGCGAGCGGCTGCCGAACTCGGCGCCGCGGTCCGCTTCTTCGACGCCGGCGACTACCCGCTCGTGGCCACGGCCGAGCTGACCGACCAGCTCGTCACGGTCTACCGCGAGACCCAGCCCGACGTCGTCCTCACGCACCCCGTCGAGGACCCGTACAACGGCGACCATCCGGCCGCCAACCGGATGGCCCTGGAGGCCCGCGTCCTCGCGCAGGCCATCGGCTATCCCGGCGAGGGCGAGATCATCGGCGCCCCGCCCGTCTTCTACTTCGAGCCGCACCAGCCGGAGATGAGCGGCTTCAAGCCCGAGGTCCTGCTCGACATCACCGAGGTGTGGGACACCAAGCGCCGCGCGATGGAGCGCCTGGCCGCGCAGCGGCACCTGTGGGACTACTACACCGATCTGGCCGTGCGCCGCGGCGTCCAGCTCAAGCGGAACGCAGGCCCGAACCTCGGCCTCGCCCACAAGACCATGGCCGAGGCGTACATGCGCCCGTACCCGCAGATCGCGAAGGAGCTCGCCTGATGCCCGGCGTCATCGTCACCAATCCGCCCAAGGCCGCCCCGAAGGACGTCGAGGCGCTCGCCGGGTTCGGCGTCGCCACCGTGCACGAGGCGAGGGGCCGCACCGGGCTGCTCGGCCACCACCTGCGCGCCAACCAGCAGGACGCGCGCGTCGCGGGCACCGCCGTCACCGTGCTGTCCTGGCCCGGTGACAACCTCATGATCCATGCGGCGGTCGAGCAGTGCGGCGAGGGCGACCTCCTCGTCGTCACGACCACCTCGCCGTCGACGGACGGCATGTTCGGCGAACTGTTCGCGACGGCTCTCAAGCAGCGCGGTGTACGCGGCATCGTCACGAACGCCGGTATCCGCGACACCTCCGAACTGCGGGAGATGGGCTTCCCCGCCTGGTCGGCCGCCGTCTCCGCGCAGGGCACCGTCAAGGCGACCGGCGGCAGCGTCAACGTCCCCGTCGTGATCGGCGGCGAGATCGTCCGCCCCGGTGACGTGATCATCGCCGACGACGACGGTGTCGTGGTCGTACCCCGCGAGGAAGCGGCCGAGACCGCCCGGAAGTCCCAGGCCCGCGAGGACAAGGAAGCCGCCACCCGCGCCGCGTTCCTGGAGGGCCAGCTCGGCCTCGACCGCTACGGACTGCGTCCCACTCTCGAGCGGCTCGGCGTCGTGTACCGCACGTACGAGGAGCACACCGGAGCCGGCTCATGACGGTGTCCGCGCAGGAGGTGCGCTGCCTGCTGATGCGCGGTGGCACCTCCAAGGGCGCCTACTTCCTCGCCGGGGACCTGCCCGCCGAACCAGCTGCCCGCGACGACCTGTTGCTGCGGGTCATGGGCAGCCCCGACCCGCGCCAGATCGACGGCCTGGGCGGGGCGCACCCCCTCACCAGCAAGGTCGCGGTCGTCTCGTCCTCCGCGGACCCCGAAGCCGATGTCGACTACCTCTTCCTCCAAGTAGGCGTCGACAAGCCCGAGGTGTCGGACCGTCAGAATTGCGGCAACCTCCTCGCCGGAGTCGGACCGTTCGCCGTCGAACGCGGACTGGTCGCCCCCGGCCCGCGAGAGACCGCCGTCCGTATCCGCATGGTCAACTCCGGGGACCTCGCCACGGCCACGTTCCCGACCCCGGGCGGGCGCGTCGAGTACGCCGGGAACGCGGAGATCTCCGGCGTTCCCGGCACTGCGGCCCCCGTCGTCATCGAATTCCCGCCCGGCAGCGCCCCGTTGCTGCCCACCGGCCACGTCCGCGACACCGTCGCCGGGATCGAGGTGACCTGCGTGGACAACGGGATGCCGACCGTCCTGATCCCCGCCGAGTCCCTGGAGGTGACCGGCTACGAGGATCCGAAGGAGTTGGAGGAGAACCCCGAGCTGGCGGCCCGACTCCACGAACTGAGGCTGGCAGCAGGGGAGTTGATGGGCCTGGGCGACGTCTCGGCGACCACCGTGCCCAAACTGACCCTGCTCGCCCCGCCCCGGCACGGCGGCGCGGTCGCCACCCGCACCTTCATCCCCGTACGCTGCCACACCTCGATCGGCGTCCTGGGCGCCGCGAGCGTCGCCGCGGGGCTGCGGATCGAGGGCAGCGTGGGCGCGCCCCTCGCGGCGCCGCCCGGCGACGGCGACCGGCTCCGCATCGAGCACCCCACCGGCTTCACCGACATCGAGAGCAGTCTCACCACCGGTCCGGACGGGCTGCCCCGCGCCCGTCGCACCGCCGTGGTCCGCACCGCCCGCAAGATCTTCGACGGCACCGTCTTCCCCCGGCCGGCCGCCGCTTCCCCCCTGCCCGCACCCCCTTCAGGAGGCCCCCGATGACTCCGCCCCTCGGCGACATCGCGCACGTCGGCCACGCCCAGCTGTTCACCCCCGACCTGGACGCCAGCGTCGCCTTCTTCACCGACTTCCTGGGCCTCACCGTCAACGGTGAGGACGGGGACACGGTCTACCTGCGGACCTTCGACGACTACGAACACCACAGCCTCGTCCTCACCGCCCGCGAGCAGCCCGGACTCGGCCGCCTCGCCCTGCGCACCTCCAGTGAAGAGGCGCTCCAGCGCCGGGTGAAGGCCGTCGAGGAGGCGGGCGGCAGCGGCACCTGGGTCGAGGACGAACCCGGCATCGGCAAGCTGTACGTCACCACCGACCCGGACGGCCACGAGCACGCCCTGTACTGGGAGAGCGAGCACCACCGGGCCCCCGACGCGCTGAAGCCCGCCCTCAAGAACCAGCCGCAGGCCAAGCCCAACCGGGGTGTCGGCGTCCGCCGCCTGGACCACGTCAACTTCCTGGCCGCCGACGTCCTCGCCAACGCCGAGTTCCAGCAGGACGTGCTCGGAGCCCGGCCCACCGAGCAGATCCGGCTCGACACCGGCCGGGTCGCGGCCCGCTGGCTGACCTTCACGAACAAGTCGTACGACGTCGTCTACACCGAGGACTGGACCGGCAGCGAGGGCCGCCTGCACCACATCGCCTTCGCGACCGACACCCGCGAGGACATCCTGCGCGCCGCCGACCTCGCCATCGACACCGGCGTCTTCATCGAGACGGGCCCGCACAAGCACGCCATCCAGCAGACGTTCTTCCTCTACGTCTACGAGCCCGGCGGCAACCGCATCGAGCTGTGCAACCCGGTCACCCGGCTCGTCCTCGCGCCCGACTGGCCGCTCATCACCTGGACCGAGGCGGAACGCGCGAAGGGGCAGGCCTGGGGGCTGAAGACGATCCAGTCGTTCCACACGCACGGGACACCGCCCGTCCAGGCCTGAGCTGCGCTTTTCCGGCCCCGGGGACCATCATGTGCCGCCGGGGCCGAATTGTTTCCTCAGATTGTCAACAAAAGTGTTGACGACTGCTCCGGTCACTTCTTAACGTGCCGTCCACGCCCCCCGCACGCGCACGTCCCCGCCGTCCCCACGAGAGGAAACAACGATGTCCTCCTCCGCCACCCCGCCGACCGCGCGCCGCGGCACCGCAATGGCCAGACTGGTCTTCGCCCTGTGCTGGCTCGCCGTGCTCTTCGACGGCCTCGACATGTTCATCTACGGCTCCGTGCTGCCGCACATGCTCGAGACGAAGGCGCTCGGCCTCGACCCGGACCAGGCCGGAGACCTCGGCAGCTACGCCACCTTCGGCATGCTGATAGGCGCCCTCACCGCGGGTACGGTCTGCGACCGCATCGGCCGCAAGAAGATGATGATCGGCTGCGTCACCGTCTTCTCGCTGGCCTCCGGGCTGTGCGCGCTCGCACCGAACGTCGCCACCTTCGGCCTCGGCCGCACCCTCGCCGGCCTCGGCCTCGGCGGTCTGCTGCCCACCGCGATCACGATGGTCTCCGACTACGCCCCGCGCGGACGCGGCGCGCTCGTCGTCGGCGGCCTGATGACCGCGCACCACGCGGGCGGCATCCTCTCCGCGTACGTGGCCACATGGGTGGTCGAACCCCTCGGCTGGCGGGCCGCGTTCTGGTTCTGCGTCATCCCGCTGCTGTTCGTGCCGGTCATCGCCAAGGTCATGCCGGAGTCCCTGAGCTTCCTCATCGCCAGGGGCCGCACCGAAGAAGCCCGGCGGCTCTCCACCACGTACGACGTGGAACTGCCCGCCGTGAAGGCGCGGCGCCCGGACGGCACCGGCCGCTGGGACGCGCTGACCGACCTGTTCCGCGCGAACCAGTGGATCCAGACCCTGCTGTACTGGCTCGCCTCCTTCGGCGGCCTGCTCCTCGTCTACGGAGTCGCGACCTGGCTGCCCACCCTGATGCGCGCGGAGGGCTACGACCTGGGCTCCTCCCTGCAGTTCGTCGTCGTCTTCAACCTCGGCGGCATCCTCGGCATGCTGGTCGCGGGCCGCGCCGCCGACCGCTTCGGCGCCCCGCGCATCTCCGCGGTCTGGTTCCTGCTCACGGCGGTCAGCGTCTACCTGCTGAGCATCCACATGGCGCTCGCGCTCACCTTCGTGGTGGTCTTCCTCGCGGGTGTCTTCCTCAACAGCGCTCAGGTCATGATCTACGCGACGGTCTCGATCCGCTCCGACCCCGAGAGCCGGGCCACCGCGGTCGGCTGGACCTCCGGCATGGGCCGCTTCGGCGCCGTGTTCGGCCCCTGGCTCGGCGGCCAGCTCCTCGCCTCCGGCAACGGCGACTGGGGCTTCACCGCCTTCGCCCTGACCGGCCTCTTCTCGATGGTCTTCATCGGTATCGCGTCCGTGCGCAAGGCCCAGCAGGCGTCGCCCCGGTCCACGGGCCTGTCGGTGCCCGCCGCGCACTGACCCCACAAGCCGGTGTGGCCCGGCCCCACAGAGGGGACCGGGCCACAACGTGCCTTTCGTTCACGTGAGTTGGGCTCGCTCAGTGCCGCGCGGCCGCCTGCCCCCGCAGTACCGTCGCCGAGACGAGCGCGCCGAGTGCGCACAGCACACCCGTGACCAGGACAGCGGTGTGCACGCCTGACATGAACGCCGCGTGGCTGCCCTCGGTCACCGCCGCCCGCAGCTGGGCCGGCATCGCGTCGGAGACGGGCGCCGCGCCCATCGCCACGGCGTCCTTCGCTTCGGCGAGACGGCCGACGGTCTGCTCCGGGACGCCGGCCGAGGTCAGCTCGGAGCCGAGGGTCGAGCCGACCCGGCTGCCGATCAGCGACACCAGTACGGACGTGCCGAGGGCGCCGCCCACCTGGAGCGCGGTGGCCTGCAACCCGCCGGCCACTCCGGCGTCCTCGACCGGCGCGTTGCCCACGATCGCGGCGGACGACGCGGACATCACCATGCCGACACCCAGGCCGAGCGCGACGAACGGCGGCCACAGCGCCCCGTACCCGGACTCCGCCGACCAGGTGAGCATCAGGAACGACGCCGCGCCCTGGAGCACCATGCCGAGCGGCATCGTCAGGCGCGGCCCGAACCGGTCGGTCAGCGCCGCCCCCAGCGGCGACGCGACGACGGACGCGAGGCTCAGCGGCAGCGTGCGGACACCGGCCTCGACGGGGGAGAACCCGCGCACGTTCTGCAGGTACAGCATCACGAAGAAGATGCCGCCGAGCAGGACGAAGAAGTTCAGCGCGGTGACGACGGTGCCGACCGTCACCGCGGGGCTGCGGAACAGCCGCATCGGCAGCAGCGGGTGGGCGGCGACGCGGGACTCGTACCAGCAGAACAGGACGAGCAGCACGAGACCCGCGATGATCGCGCCCAGCGTGCCGGCCGAACTCCAGCCCCACGTCTCGCCCTTGACCACGCCGAACACCACGACGAGCATGCCGAGCGCGAGCAGTACGACACCGGGAACGTCGAACTTCTCGTCGGCCGCCGCCGCGTTCTTGCTCTGCGGCAGCACCAGCGCGCTGACGACGAGGGCGATGATGCCGACGGGGGCGTTGATGTAGAAGACGGACTCCCAGTTGACGTGCTCGACGAGCAGTCCACCGACGATGGGGCCGAGCGCGGTGGACACCGAGGACACCATTGCCCAGATGCCGACCGCCATACCGAACTTGCGCGGCGGGAAGACGGCGCGCAGCAGGCCGAGCGTGTTCGGCATCAGCAGCGCGCCGAAGAAACCCTGCACGGCGCGGAACGCGATGACGAGCTCGATGGAACCGGACAGTCCGATGGCCACCGAGGCGAGGGTGAAGCCCGTGACGCCGACCAGGTAGACGGTGCGCCGCCCGAACCGGTCGCCGAGCTTGCCGCCCAGGATCAGGGCGGCGGCGAGCGCCAGCAGATAGGAGTTGGTCACCCACTGCAGGCCCGCGGTGGAGGCGTCGAAGGCGCGGCCGATCGCGGGGTTCGCGATGGAGACGACCGAACCGTCGAGCCCGACCATGAACAGGCCGAAGGCGACGGCGATCAGCGTCAGCCAGGGATTGGCGCGTCGCCCCGAGGGCGCGGCGTCCGGTGGAGCGGACACCCGGGCAGGGGAGGGGGCGACAGAGGGGGAGGACATACGTGTGCCTTGTCTGGGACGAATGCGAACAGGAGAAGGGAGCACGAAAGAGCCCCGCTCCGGTGGACGGAAGCAGGGCGAGGAGCGCGGCGGACCGGCCGGGCGTCAGCCCGCGGTCGGCCGCAGCCGGGCGTCGAGCGAGTTCAGTGCGCCCAGGGCGGAGCCGAGCGCGTCCAGCTCGCCGCCCGTCAGGTGCCGCAGCGCCTCGGCGAGGTGACGCCGGGCGATCCCCTCGGCCTCGGCGATGCGCTCCCGGGCCACGGCGGTGGCGTGCAGATGGGCCACGCGCCGGTCGGCGGTGTCGCAGCGGCGCGTCAGCAGCCCGGAGCGAGTGAGGTGCGAGACGAGCGCGCTGACGTTGTTCGGCTGCATCAGCAGCTCTCGCGCCGCCTCGCGCACGGTGATGCCGTCCCGGTCCGCCACCAGACGGAGCAGAGCGATCTGCGCCTCGGGCAGCCGGTCGTGCGGGAAGTCCCCGAGGATCCGGCGGTCGAGGGTCCGGTGCAGCGTCGGCAGGGACGCCGCGAGCGCGGAGGCTACGCGGTCGACGTCCTTGCGGGCGGCACGGGATGCGGGCATGACAACCACCATATGTATGAGGCAATAGGTATGTCAAAGCAGCTATCGAAACGCCTCTCACCTGCGGTTCCTGACCCGTGCTCACACCCGTGGCGGTATGCGCGGCTGCTCCCGGGGTTCTACACGCATCACACACGACTCCTCCCCGGGTATGACACGCCCCGTCCGCGACTACCGCGAACGTGGGTCCGTAGTCGGGCTCAGAGGCTTAGCCCGGGGCCCGTGGGAGCGGAGACGATGGAATCCGATCCTGCCGACCGTCCTGACGTGCGACGACGCACCGCCGGGTGGTCGCTCCTGCCCCACGACCCGACGGGAGCCCCTTTCGCCGTGGCTACGTTCCTGTACAAACTCGGACGGCTGTCCTTCCGGCGCCGCCGCTATGTGGCCCTGTTGTGGGTGCTGCTGCTCGGCGGGATCGGCTTCGCGTCGTCGGCCGCGCCGGCCCCGCCCGCCGACTCGTTCTCGATGCCGGGCACCGAGGCGCAGAAGGCCTTCGACCTGCTCGAGGAGAAGTTCCCCGCGGCCGGCGCCGAGGGCGCCACCGCCCGCGTCGTCATCCGCGCCCCGCAGGGCGAGAAGCTCACCGACCCGGCGCCCAAGGCCGACGTCCAGAAGCTGGTGACCGCGCTCGGCAAGGGCCCCCAGGTCTCCTCCGTCGCCGACCCGTACAAGGCGAACGCCGTCAGCAAGGACGGCACGACCGCCTACGCCTCCGTGTCGTACAAGGTCGCCTCGACCGAGCTCACCGACACGGCGCACGAAGCGCTCACCAAGGCCACCGACGACGCCCGCGCCGAGGGCTTCACCGTCGAGTCCGGCGGCGACGCCGTCGAGGCCGAACAGGAGATGGGCGGCAGCGCCGAGCTGATCGGCATCGCGATCTCCGCGGTCGTCCTGCTCATCACCTTCGGTTCGCTGGTCGCCGCGGGCATGCCGCTGCTCACCGCGATCATCGGCGTCGGCATCGGTGTCTCCGGCATCGCGGCGCTCGGCAGCGTCCTCGACCTCTCCAGCACCACGTCCACGCTGGCGACGATGATCGGCCTCGCGGTCGGCATCGACTACGCCCTGTTCATCGTGAGCCGCTACCGCGCCGAGATAGCCGACGGCCGCGAGCCCGAGGAGGCGGCGGGCCGCGCGACCGGCACGGCGGGTTCGGCGGTCGTCTTCGCCGGCCTCACCGTGATCGTCGCCCTCGCGGGCCTCTCCGTCGTGAACATCCCGATCCTGACGAAGATGGGCCTGGCCGCCGCGGCGACCGTGGCCATCTCCGTCGTCATCGCCCTCACCATGATCCCGGCCCTGCTCGGCTTCGCGGGCAAGAAGGTGCTGCGCCGCAAGGACCGCAAGGCGCCCGTCCCCACGCCCGGCGCCGCGGCGGGCAAACCGAACCTGGGCACCCGCTGGTCCCGCTTCGTGATGCGCCGCCCGCTCGGCGTCCTGCTGGTCGCCGTCCTCGGCCTCGGCGTGATCGCCGTCCCGGCCGCCAGCCTTGAACTCGGTCTGCCCGACGAGGGCACCTCGGCGCCCGACAGCACGCAGCGCAAGGCGTACGACATGCTGTCCGAGTCGTTCGGCGCCGGCTTCAACGGCCCGCTGATGGTGACCGTCGACGGCAAGGGCGCACAGGCCGCCGCGAAGTCGGTCGGTGACTCGCTCGCCAAGGTCGACGGCGTCGCCGCGGTCGCCCCGGCGCAGGTCAACGAGGCGGGCGACACCGCCATCATGTCGGTCGTCCCGACCACGGGCCCGAGCGACCACAAGACCGAGGAACTGGTCAGGACGATCCGCTCCGAGGCCGGGGCCTGGGAGGCGGACACCGACTCCGACGTCCTCGTCACCGGTCAGACGGCCATGACGATCGACTTCTCGCAGACCCTGAACGACGCGCTCGTGCCGTATCTGCTGCTGGTCGTCGGTCTGGCCTTCCTGCTCCTGATGCTGGTGTTCCGCTCGATCCTGGTCCCGCTGAAGGCGGCGCTCGGCTTCCTCCTGTCGGTGGCGGCGGCGCTCGGCGCCGTGGTCGCGGTCTTCCAGTGGGGCTGGCTCGCGGACCTCGTCGGCGTCGACCAGCCGGGCCCGATCATGTCGATGATGCCGATCTTCATGATCGGCGTGGTCTTCGGCCTGGCCATGGACTACGAGGTCTTCCTCGTGACGCGGATGCGGGAGGCCTACGTCCACGGGGCGCGGCCCGGCGAGGCCATCGTGACCGGGTTCCGGCACGGCGGCCGGGTCGTCGGCGCCGCGGCGATCATCATGATCAGCGTCTTCTCCGGCTTCATCATGGAGAACAACGACATGATCAAGATGATGGGCTTCGGTCTCGCCGTCGCCGTTCTCTTCGACGCGTTCGTGGTCCGCATGGCGATCGTGCCCGCGGTCATGGCGCTGCTCGGCAAGTCGGCCTGGTGGCTGCCCCGCTGGCTGGACAAGGCGCTGCCGAACGTCGACGTCGAGGGCGAGAAGCTGCAGAAGTCCCTGGCCACGGCCGCGCCCGCCGAGGACGACCGGGAGCTGGAGACCGTACGCGGCTGAAGCCCGTAGTCAGAGCCTGTCCTTCAGAAGGCGGCGGCCACGTCGAACACACCCGCACAGTGCCGTGGCCGCCGCCCAGGACGCACACGCCCGACGCTCGCCGGGGCGCATCCACGGACTCCAACTGCCGCGCCGGGCCCGGGGTGACGGGCAACCGGCGCGGCCACTCAAACGGTTGTGTGGTCGGTCAACAGTCCGATCCGGTGGGGGTCAGTCCGTGTAGACCTCGGCCCGGTCGACGCTGACGAACGCGGCCCCGGACGACCCGTTCCGCTCGCCCGTCACC
Organism: Streptomyces kunmingensis; assembly: GCF_039533535.1. Lineage (NCBI taxonomy): Bacteria > Bacillati > Actinomycetota > Actinomycetes > Kitasatosporales > Streptomycetaceae > Streptomyces > Streptomyces kunmingensis. The sequence goes on along the minus strand of NZ_BAAATS010000006.1, from coordinate 127,665 downwards.
CGGACCCGCAGCGTGTGCTTGCCGTTCGCCAGGCGCGGGCTGAGGTATTGGAGCGTCTCACCGGTCCGGATCGCGTTGTAGTAGTCCACGCGCTGCTCGGGGCCGCCGTCGACGCTGATCGCCGCGACGCCGTTGCCGGTGTCACGGACGGAGAGCAGCGCGATCCGGGTGCCGGTGAAGGTGTACGTCGCGGTGTTGCCCGCCTTGTCGCTCCAGTGGTCGTCGCTCCAGAAGCACTGGGCGCCGCAGCCCGACCCCGAGTTCCAGGTGCCGGTGTACGCGACCGAGCCGGCCCCGCTGGAGCGGCCGTCGTCGTTGATCCAGTAGTTGCCCGAGCCGGGGTCACCCGAGGGCAGGTCCTGGGTCGCGCCCATGGCGAGCGGCGTGCCGAGGTTCGGGCTGCCGTCCGCGTTCCAGCTGATCTTCTGGGCCCGGGTCGTTCGGTTGGTGTAGGTGTTCACCGAGGTGGTCTTGGCGTGGTAGATCAGCCAGTCCTGGGTGCCGTCGGGCGACTTGAAGAAGGCGTGGTGACCGGGGCCGAACACGCCGCGGGCGTCGGCGCGGGAGAAGACCGGGCCCGAGCGCTGGGTCCAGTTGCCGGGGACGAGCGGGTCGGCCCCGTTGGCGAGGGACATCTGCCAGACCTGGTAGTCGGGCTTGCCGGTGTCACAGGCCGAGTACGTCATCCAGGTACGGCCGTTGCGGTTGAGGAACTCGGGGCCCTCGCGAACCTCCGGGCAGCCCCCGGCGGCGTTGATCGCGACCGCGTTGCCCGAGACCGAGTACGGGTTCGACATCGGCGCGATGTTCAGCCCGTTGTGCTGGTAGGCGTTGATACCGCTGTACGCGAGGTAGAGGCGGCCGTTGTGCTGGAGGATGCCCGGGTCGATGGCGAAGTCGTCGGCGTGGTTGGGCGGGGCGAGCTTCGCCTTGAAGTGGTACGGGCCGGCCGGGTCGTCGCGCTCCGACTCCAGGACGTAGAGGCGGTGGTGGTCGTCCGTGCCGTCGTCGGCGGTGTAGTAGAGGTACCAGCGGTTGCCGAAGCGGTAGAACTCCGGCGCCCAGATGTGCTGGTTGCGGGAGGCGGTGGTGTCCGTCCACACCGTGACCGGGTCGGCGTCGAGGAGCGTGGCCAGGGACGGCGAGCGCCACATCTTGATGCTGTCGCCCTGGGTGGTGGTGAGGTGGTAGGCCCCGTTCGCATAGGCCAGATACGGGTCGGGTCCGGTGTTCAGCGGATTGCGGAAGGTGCCCGAGGCAGCCGCGGCGGGCGCCCGGCCCGCCGCTCCGGCCTGCGGTGCGCAGACCAGTCCGACGAGCAGGGCCAGGAGGGCGGTGACCAGAGCGGTACGGGGCCGGGTGCGCATGAGCGGCTCCTTACATCGATGTAAGTCTCACGGCTTCAGGACGGTAGGGAAGAGGCGGAGGAGTGTCAACGGGGCGGGTAGGGCGGGGAGTTGAGGAGCGCGTCACTGGCCGCCGAGGCCGGTGGTGGCCACGGACTTCACGATGTGCCGCTGGAAGAAGACGAACACCACGATGAGCGGCAGCGCGGCGAGCACCGCCGACGCCATCGACTGCGCGTACTGGATGCCGTACGCGTCCTTCACCGTGGTGATGCCGACGGGCAGGGTCATCAGGGACGGGTCGGAGGTGGAGATGAACGGCCAGAGGAAGTTGTTCCACGCGCCGATGAAGACGAAGATCGCCACGGCGGCGAGCATCGGCCGCGACAGCGGCAGCAGCACCGACCAGAAGATCCGCCAGTGCCCGGCGCCGTCGATCCGGGCGGCCTCCTCCAGCTCCTTCGGCAGGGAGTCGAAGTGCTTCTTCAGGATGAACACCATCACCGGGGCCACCGTCTGCGGCAGGATCACCGCCGCGTACGTGTCCAGCAGGTTCAACGTCAGCATCTGCTGGAACCACGGCACGATCAGGATCTGCGGCGGCACGAGGACGGCCGCGACGGTGAGGGTGAACAGCCAGCGCCGGCCGGCGAACAGGGTGCGGGAGAACGCGTAGCCGGCCATCGCGGAGACCAGCACCGTGATCACGGTGACGGCGGCCGAGATGAGCAGGCTGTTGAGCATCCACAGCGGCAGGTCGCCGCGCTCCCACACGGAGCTGAACCCGTCGAGCGTGAAGCCGTGCTTCGGCCACAGCCAGTGCAGCGGATCGCTCGCGTCCTGCTCGGACTTGAACGCGGTGAGCAGCGCCCACGCCATCGGCAGCAGCCACACCAGAGCGGCGACGCCGAGCACGACGAGGGCGAGCACGCGGGCCGTACGGCTCGCGCCGAGGGTCAGGTTCGTCTGGGACCGCTCGGGACGCCGCGGCCGTCTCGGCGGCGTCACGGGCCTCCGCACTTGTGGCGCGGGCTTGCTGCGGGCGGGTGCATCGGTGGAGGTCATGGTCACTTCTCCCGGCGGCGGAGGACGGCGAACTGGGCGGCGGAGGCGAGGACGACCAGGGCGAAGAAGATGTAGCTGATCGCCGAGGCGTAACCGAGCCGGTATCCGGTGAAGCCGACGTCGTAGATGTACTCGACCACGGGCCGCGTCGAGTTGTTCGGGCCGCCCTTGGTCAGCAGGTACACCTGGTCGAAGACCTTGAGGGACGCCAGGAGCTGCAACACCGTGATCACCACCGTGATCCGGCTGAGGCTCGGCAGCGTGATCGAGAACAGGCGCCGCCAGGCCCCGGCGCCGTCGATCGCCGCGGCCTCGTAGAGGTGGTCCGGGATTGACTGGAGCGCGGCCAGGTACAGCAGGAAGTTGAAGCCGACCGTCCACCACAGGGTCGTCAGCGCGATCGCCCACAGGGCCACCGACTCGTCGCTCAGCCAGGCGACTCCATCGAGGCCGAGCTTGTCGAGGAGATGGTTGTAGAGCCCGAGGTCGGGCTGGTACAGCCAGATCCACAGGAGGCTGACCACGCCGACGGGCAGCAGGTACGGCGCGAAGAACGCGAGCCGCCACACCCACTGGCCGGGCAGCCCGGTGTGCACGAGCAGGGCCATGCCGAGGGCCACCACGACCAGCGGGACGGTCGAGATGAGCGTGAACAGGACGGTGTGCCAGAGCGCCTTCCACATCTCGGCGTCCTGGAACGCCTCGGTGAAGTTGCCGACACCGATGAACGATGGCGCGTGCGCCGAAAGCGCCCGGTCCGTGAGGCTCATCCACAGCCCCTGGCCCAGCGGCCAGAGCAGGAACACCGCGAACAGGACGAGGAAGGGAAGTGCGAAGAGCAGGCCGGGTGAGAACAGCCGCCGCACCGACAGGGCCCCTGGCCGGGGCGAGGCGTGGGGAGAGGACATCGTTGTGCCTCCTAGAGGGGTGCGGCCGGTCAGGCCGGGCTGGGCTTGGCGAGGAAGGTGTTGAGGCGCCGCACCATCGCGCGCGCCGCACGGTCGGGGGCGAGACCGTCGAGCAGGGCCTGTTGGAGCACCTGGGACATGGCGTTCTGGAAGTCGGATCCCGCGCCGGCGAACCAGGCCGCCGGGTCGAGGACGACGTGGTCCGCGGCCACTTTGTAGTGCGCCTGCGGCAGCAGCGCCGCGTACTCCTTGGTGCGGGTGACCGGCCCGTACGCGGGGATGTGGCCCGCGGTCCCCCAGATCTGGCCGGCCTTCAGCAGCGCGGCCACCGCGCGGTGCGTACGACGGCGGTGCGCGGCATCGGGGTCCGGGTGGTGGGGGAGCACGAACGAGTGCGAGTCGGCGTAGACGGCCGGGGTGCCGAAGACGGTGGGGAACGGGGCGGCGCCCACGTTCTTGTCCGCGCCCCGGAACGTGCCCAGCTCCCACTCGCCGGACAGGATCATCGCGGTCTGCCGGTTGTTGAAGGAGGCCATGCCCGCGGCGTAGTCGAGCCGCTTGGGGTTGACCTTGCCGTCGACCAGCTTGGCCATGAACGCGATGACCTCGGCCATCCGGTCCACGTCCACCTCGGCCGGACCGCCCGGCGGCACCTTGAAGACGCCGCCGGTCTGCTTGTACAGGCCGTAGAACAGCCGCCAGCCCTGCGCGGTGTCGGTCACGTACCCGAACGAGATGCCCTGCTTGCCGGAGGCCTTCGCCAGCTCCTTGCCGGCGGCGAGGAACTTGTCGGGCGAGGAGAACGCGTCCGCGTCCAGCGTGCCGTCCTTCGTCAGCAGCCCCGCCTTCTTCACCGGTTCCGGGTGGAAGAACACGATGAAGGGGTGGGTGTCGAGGGGGAGCGCGTAGGTCTGTCCCTCGTACTGGGTGGGGGACCACACCGCGTCGGTGAAGTCCTCGCGGCGCACGCCGTACTCGGCCAGCAGGTCCAGGTCCCACGGGTCGACCAGGCCGGTGGGAGCGTAGCCCGCGAGGCGCGACATGTGCAGGACGGCGACGTCCGGGCCGCGCCCTCCGGCCGAGGACATGGCGAGTTTCGTGTAATAGGGGGTGCCCCACTCCAGGACGGTGCGCTCGATGCGCGTGCCCGGCATGTCGGGTCGCGCCTTGCGCACCATGTCGTTGAGCAGGCCGCCGTCGGCCCCGCTGAACAGGTCCCACAGGCGAACGGTCGAATCGTCGGCCGCCAGCGCGCTGCCACAGCCGCTGAGTGCTCCGGCGCCGAGGACCGAGGTCCCGGCGGCGAGCGCGGCCGTCAGAGCGCGTCGTCTGGTGAGTGCGGGGCGACCGACGGGTGCGGGTGTGCCGGTCATCTGGCTCCTTCCCCGGGTGACGGCGGCGGGCGGACCCACCGCCGTCACCCCGGACATACATCGATGTAAATCGTGGACAGGAAGTGGCGCGGAACTAGCGCGGGCCCTCGAAGGCCGCGGGGCGGAGCTGGGCGGCCCGCAGCAGCGCGGTGTCGACCTTCTCGCTCCGGTCGAAGCCGTAGACGCCGTTGCGCTCCTGGAAGACGTCCGTGAGCTGGGTGTAGCAGTAGCCGAACATGTCCGGGTCGTCGAGGAGCACGCCCGTCAGACCGACGAACCGGTCCACGAACTCCTGGACGCTGCGCGGCCGTTCGCCGTAACCCCAGGACTCGTCACGGGCCTCGCCCGAGACCTCGGCGGCGGCCTGCGCGTCCCACCAGATGCCGCCGAACTCGCTGCAGAAGTACGGCTGCCCGCGGTACGGCACGGACCAGGGGCGCCCGTCGGGGCCGGCGTTGACGTACGGCTTGTCCTCGGCGAGACCGCGCATCGTCTTGGCGAACGCGGCCGGGTCCTGCTCGTAGCAGTGCGAGTCGTAGACGTCGGTCTCCGGCACCCGGTGGGCGTAGCCGGAGGCGTCGATGACGGGGCGGGTGCCGTCGGCCTGCTTGGTGGCCAGGAACATCGCCTGCGTCACGTCGTCGAGCTGGGTGATGCGGTCGTGCAGATGCTGGTACGTCTCGTTGAGCGGGCACCAGCCGATGATCGAGGGGTGCGAGTAGTCCCGCTCCACGGCCTCCAGCCACTGGGTGACGAAACTCGCGTCGGGCCGCTGGTTGTCGTCGCGGACGCCGACCTCGCAGCCCCAGTCGCCGAACTCGCCCCACACCAGGTAGCCGAGCCGGTCCGCGTGGTACAGGAACCGCTCCTCGAAGACCTTCTGGTGCAGCCGGGCCCCGTTGAACCCGGCGGCGAGGCCGAGTTCGATGTCCCGTACGAGAGCGGCGTCGCTCGGCGCGGTCATCAGACCGTCCGGGTAGTACCCCTGGTCGAGCACGAGCCGCTGGAAGACGGGCTCGCCGTTCAGGAGGAGGCGCTTGCCGTCGGCGGAGACCGAGCGCAGACCGGCGTACGAGCCGACCCGGTCCACCAACTCGCCCTCGGCGTCCAGGACTTCGAAGGTCAGGTCGTACAGGTGCGGGTCGCCGGGGGACCACACACGCAGCCGGTTCGCGGGCAGCGTGAGGGCCAGGCGGGGCCGCAGGTCGAGGTCGGCGCGGGCCTCGGCGGTGACGACCGTGCCGAGCTCGTCGGACAGGGTCGCGCGGACCCGGTGCCCGGGCGCGTTCCCGGTCAGCGGCAGCTCCAGGTAGAACGAGCCGGAGGCCAGGTCAGGTGTGATGCGGGGCCGCTTCAGGGCCACGCTCCGCGGCACCGGCTCCAGCCACACGGTCTGCCAGATGCCGGTCGTGCGGGTGTAGTGGCAGTGCGTGTTGGCGTACCAGGTGGCCTGCTTGCCGCGGGCCTGCGGGCCGTGCCGGCTGTCGCGGGCCCGGACCACGAGCGTCAGTTCCTGCCCGGGTACGGCCACGTCGCCGAGGTCGGCGGTGAAGGGGGTGAAGCCGCCGCGGTGCCGGGCCACCTCGACGCCGTCCGCCCACACGGTGGTGTCGTGGTCCACGGCTCCGAAGTGCAGCAGCACCCTGGGCCCGTCGGCAGAGCTCCACTCGGCGGGCACCGTCACGGTCCGCCGGTACCAGACGGCCTCCAGGAAGTCGGTCTCGCCGACCCCGGACAGCTCCGACTCCGGGCAGAACGGCACGGTGATCCGCCCGGACAGCTCGCGCTCGCGCAGACCCCGTTCGAGTCCGGTGTCGGCGCGGTCGATCTCGAACTGCCACTCACCGTTGAGATTGAGCCAGGCCTCACGGGTGAACTGCGGCCTCGGGTACTCAGGGCGCGGCAGGTCCTGGTGGTGCGGGACGGGCATGGTGCTCCTTGCCTTGCGGGTGCTGCTCCGGTCGGTGCGAGCCACATGGCACCATGACGATTACATCGATGTAAATATCCGGGGCGGTGCGGAATCCGGCCCGAAACCGATTCGTGATGCTCGATACGATCGCGGGTGGCAGACGGAAGGAATGAGCAGAGTGGCGGCCAGACCCAGGATCAAGGATGTGGCGGAGTACGCGGGCGTCTCGCCCAAGACCGTCTCCAACGTGATCAACGACTACGAGCACGTGTCGGACCGCACCCGTGAGGTCGTGCGCGAGGCGATAGACGCGCTCGGCTACCGCGTCAACATCGCGGGCCGCCAGCTCCGCCAGGGCCGCACCGGCATGATCACCCTGGCCGTGCCCGAACTCGACGTCGCGTACTTCTCCGAACTGGCCAAACATGTGATGGCCGAGGCCGACCGGCGGGGCCAGACCGTGCTGCTGCACCAGACCGGCGGCGTCCGCGAGCGCGAACTCGCCGCGCTGCACGGCTTCGACGCCCAGTTCACCGACGGCGTCATCCTCAGCCCGCTCGCGCTGCACCCCAGCGACCTCGCCACCCGCGACCGCGGACTCCCGGTCGTCCTGCTCGGCGAGCGCCCCGCCGAGGGCAGCACCGACCATGTCGCCATCGACAACGTACGGGCCGCGCGCGAGGCCACCGAGCACCTGCTGGGCCGCGGGCGGCGCCGTATCGCCGTCGTCGGCGGCACAGTGCGCGGACGTCAGGGCACCGACCGGCTGCGCACCGACGGCTACCGCGAGGCGCTGGAGGAGGCCGGGGTCCCCTTCGACAGCGGCCTCGTGGTGCCGGTCGACGCGTACCACTGGAAGGACGGGGCACGGGCCGCCGCCGCTCTCATGGACACGGACCCGCGCCCGGACGCGCTGCTCTGCCTCAACGACCACCTCGCCCTGGGCGCCCTGCGCGCCCTGTACGAGCGGGGCGAGAGCGTGCCCAAGGACCTGGACGTGGTCGGCTTCGACGACATCGAGGCCGCCGGGTTCAGCGTGCCGAGCCTCACGACGGTCGCCCCGGACAAGAAGGAGATCGCCCGGGCCGCCGTCGCGCTCCTGCTCGACCGGATCGAGGAGCCGGCGACCGGCCCGCTCCTCGACCATGTGGTGGGCCACGAACTCAAGGTGCGGGAGAGTACCGGGGGCTGAGCGTGTCGGCCCGCCTCACATGCTGTGCCGCAGCAGGGGGTTGCCTATTTTTTGAGGGGCTGCGTGAAGCGCAGCAGATTTCCGGCGGGGTCGCGGAAGGCGCAGTCCCGGACCCCGTAGTACTGGTCCATCGGCTCCTGCACCACGTCGGCGCCCGCGGCACTGACCCGCTCGAACGTGGCGTCGCAGTCCTCCGTCGTGAAGAGCACGCCGCGCAGCAGCCCCTTGGCCAGCAGTTCCGCCATGACCTGCCGGTCGGCCTCCGAGGCGTTCGGATCGGCGAGCGGCGGCTCCAGGACGACGCTGACGTCCGGCTGCGACGGCGCTCCCACCGTCACCCAGCGCATCCCCTCGTAGCCGACGTCGTTGCGCACCTCGAACCCCAGCACATCGCGGTAGAAGGCGATCGCCCTGTCGGGGTCGTCCACGGCGATGAAGCAGGTGGAGAGCTTGATGTCGTCCATGGCACTCAGCCTACGACCGGGAGGCGGACCCCGCGTCCCCGTTCCTGACAGGCCGCGTATGGATCTTCACGATGCAGGCCGGGATCCCGCCCGCGTCGTCATGGGACCGGGCCCGGTACGCGCTCGGGGTCTGGCCGACCAGCTCGGTGAAGCGCGAGCTGAACGAGCCGAGGGACGTACAGCCGACGGCGAAGCAGACCTCGGTCACCGTGAGATCCCCGCGACGCAGCAGCGCCTTGGCCCGCTCGATGCGGCGGGTCATCAGATAGCTGTACGGCGTCTCCCCGTACGCGGCGCGGAAGCTGCGCGAGAAGTGCCCCGGCGACATGAGGGCCACCTGCGCCAGCGCCGTCACGTCGAGCGGCTCGGCGTAGTCCCGGTCCATGCGGTCCCGGGCCCGCCGCAGCCGGACGAGGTCGTCGAGCTCCTGCCTCTTCACCCTCCGAGTCTCGCACAACAGTCCGTTCGGGCGGCCGGGCCGTTGTGGCAGAGTGCGGTGGACGATCGAGGTACGGGGGAGCGATGACGGACGAATCGGCCAGGGTGACCTGGGGTTTGATGCTGACGTGCCTGGGCGGCGGGCTCGGCGGTGTACGGATGGTGACCCGCCCGGTCGGGCACGTGACCGGGACCCGGCAGGAGGCGCGGGACGCCCTGCACCGCCACGTGCTCGCCTTCGAGCCGAAGCACCCGGCGAGCCTGCAGCGCCGCACCGTTTACGAGCAGGGCGAGGGCTACCTCGTCCTCGCGGAGGGCCTCACGCAGACCTTCGAGTACGAGTTCCGGCTGGCCCGCGTCGTGCACGACACCCGGCCGGACATGCCGGTGGTGCCGCCGCAGCCGACGGCGCCGCCGCCGCCCGTCGCGCCGCCGTACCGGTGACGCGACGAGGGCAGGGGCGGCGCGTCGTCAGGCCAGTGCCCGCAGCGCCGCGATGACGGCGTCGGTGCCCCGCTCGACCTTGACGCGCGGGCACCCCACGTTCAGGCGCAGGAAGCCCGGCGCTCCATAGGCGGCGCCGGGCATCACGGCCACCTTCTGCGTCCCGACGAGCTCGCGTTGCAGCGCGTCGTCGTCGACGCCCAGGGGGCGGACGTCGATCCAGGCGAGGTAACCGGCCTGCGGCGGCTCCCGGTCGAGCTCCGGGAACGCCGCGCCGAGCCGTTCGGCCACGTAGGACAGATTGCCGCGAAGATAGCTGCCCAGCGCGTCCAGCCAGCCGCCGCCCTCCCGGTACGCGGCGATGTGCCCGACGAGGGACAGGACGGCCGGTGACGAGAGGCCGTCCGCCTCCTTGAGGTGGCGCAGATAGGCGTCGCGGCTCGCCGGGTCGCCGAAGATGCCGTAACTCCCGGTCAGGGCAGGGATGTTGAACGACTTCGACGCCGAGGTGACGACCGCCCAGCGCGCTCCGGGGGCGCCGTGCAGGGCCCACGGGCGGTGGACGTGCGGCGGGTGCGCGAGGTCGGAGTGGATCTCGTCGCTGATCACCGCCACGTCGTAGCGCGCGCACAGCTCGGCCATCCGGTCGAGCTCCGCCCGGGTCCAGACATGGCCCGTGGGATTGTGCGGCGAGCACAGCAGGAGAATCGCGGTGTCGGGCCGCGCGAGCAGCTGCTCCAGAGTCTCCCAGTCACCCAACGGGCATGCGAGCAAACGCCGTTCGTGCGCGGCGACCGACTTGGGAAACGCGTCGTACATCGGTGTGTGGACCACCACACCGTCGCCCGGCCGCGACCACAGGTGCAGCAGCCGGCCGATCTGGTAGACGACGGACGGGCCGTAGACGATCGCGTCGGGGTCGACCGTGGTGCGGTGCCGGGTGCCGTACCAGTCGACGACCGCGGAGAGGAAGTCGGACTGGCGCCACCGGGAGTAGCCGAGCACGCCGTGGTCGAGGCGGCCGCGCAGCGCCGACAACACCTCGGGCGCCGTCTCGAAGTCCATGTCCGAGATGGTGAAGGGCAGCAGGCCCGGGACGCCGAAGCGGTCCTCGACGTAGTCCCACTGCGTGCACCAGGTGCCGTGCCGGTCGACGGGGGTGTCGAAGTCGTAGGCCCCGGAAGGGCCGGCGGGGGAGGGGAGCGGCACGGTTCAGCCCACCGGGACCATCGTGGCGATGGCGTCCTTCACCGACTGCACCTGCGGGCCGATGATGACCTGGACGTTGTGGGCGTCGAGCTTGATGACACCGACGGCGCCGAGCTTCTTCAGGCGTGGTTCGTCGACGCGCTCGGCGTCCTCCACGGTCATCCGCAGGCGCGTGATGCAGTTGTCGAGGGACCGGATGTTGTCGGCGCCGCCGATCGCGTCGAGGATCGCCACCGCGTCGTACTTGCCGGCGACCAGCTCGCGCGGGCCCTCGTCGGCGGCCTGCGGGGCGGCCTCGTCCCCCTCGGTCTCCTCCGCCGGCTCGTCGCGGCCCGGCGTCCTGAGGTCGAAGCGGACGATGGCCCAGCGGAAGAGGAAGTAGTAGGCGGCGAACCACACGGCGGCGATCACCGGGATCAGGTACCACTTCGTGGTCGTGCCCTGGAGCACGCCGAAGACGAGCCAGTCGATGACGTTGCCGTCCGTGTTGCCGATGAACACGCCGAGGACCGCGGCCGTCAGGAAGCCGAGGCCGACCAGCACGGCGTGCAGCAGGTACAGCCACGGGGCGATGAAGAGGAAGAGGAACTCGAGCGGCTCGGTGATGCCGCCGACGACGCACGCGACGACACCGGAGACGAGGAGCGCCTTGATCTCCGGGCGCATGCTCTTCTTCGCGCAGTGGTACATGGCGAGCGCCGCGCCCGGCAGCCCGCCGAGGTAGACCGCCATCTTGCCCTGGGACAGGAAGTGGGTGGCGCTCGTGACGTCACCGGTGGGCGCGTCCGAGCAGTTGAGCTGCGCGTAGAACAGGTTCAGCGCGCCGGAGACGTGGTCGCCGCAGACGGTGCCGGCGCCGCCGACATCGGTGAAGCGGAACATCGCGACGAGAATGTGGTGCAGCCCGATCGGGCGCAGCAGCACCTCGCCCATGCCGAAGAAGAACGGCCCGAAGACGCCCGTGTGCCCGATGCCCCGGCCCAGATCGGTGATCCAGCCGTTGAACGTCGGCCACACCAGCGGGATCAGCAGGCCGAGCACGCTGAGCGTGAGCGCCGAGACGATCGGCACGAACCGCAGACCGCCGAAGAAGGCCAGCGCGTCGGGCATCCGCTGGCCGCGAAAGCGCCGGTGGAGGACGCTGACAACGATGCCAACGGCTACCGCGCCGAGCAGTCCCGTGTCGATGGACTGGATGCCGATCACATCGGCGATGCCGTAGTGGGCGATGGCCCTCTCGTCGTCGAAGTCGACGCCCTTGGCCGTGAGGTAGAAGTTCACGGCCAGGTTCATCGCGGCGAAACCGACGAAACCGGAGAAAGCGGCCACGCCCTTGTCCTCGCGGGCCAGGCCCAGCGGGATGGCTATCGCGAACATCACGGGCAGGAACTGGAAGGCGACGAGACCCGTGTTGGCCATCCAGGTGAAGACGAGGTGGAAGCCCTCGCCCCGCAGGAAGGTCAGGTTGTCGGTGACGGCGTCGCTGGAGAGCGACGAACCGATGCCCAGCATGATGCCGCAGAACGCGAGCAGCGCCACCGGGAGCATGAATGTCTTGCCGAGCCCCTGGAGGAACTCCCAGAGTGCGGCCTTGGTCTTCTGCATGTGGGGGTCTTTCGTGCCTGAGCGGAATGAGCGGAATCGCGGCGTGCGGGACGGATGAGATCACAGCAGGTGGGGGCCTGTCCATGGGGTCCATGTCGGCCGTGACGTGCCGAAACCCCGGTGAAGCACCGGTGGCGACCCCCCTGGAAGCCGTGTGCGCCGCCCTGTGCCTCAACCGCCGCCGCTGCGCGCCGCGCCCTCTCTCTGCGCGTGCTGTGCGCCCCCCGTACGGAGGTTCGCTCCGGGCGGGCCCCGGTGATAACGCTGGAGAGACGGGGTCGGCGGACGGGGTGACGAAAGGAATCGGCATGGCACCTCAGGCAGTTCTGGAGGCGGGGCGGCTGTCCGCCATAGCGAAGATCCTCGACCGGGCGGGCGGCCATCTCTCCGCCGCGGCCCGGGACGACGCGGAGACGTCCGCGATCCAGTCGCTCCTCGCGCTCTCCCGCAGCGCGTCGTACGACGTGACGTGCGCGGTGCGGCACGCGGTCACCGGCGAACTCGACCTGGCACGCGAGCACTTGGAGGCAGCCCGGACCGCTCCCGATCAGCTCGCTTCGGTCGCCGCCGGCATGCCACGGCCGCTGCCCGCCGGGGTGCGCACCGCGCTCCAGCTGCTGCGTGGCATCACCGGGTTCTTCAGCTCGGAGACCGAGGACGCCTTTGTGCGGGCCCTGAGCATCGACGCCGCCCGGAGCCGCGCCGCCGGCTGACCACGCGCGGCCGAGGCCGCGCGACTTCAGACACGAAGACCTCCGTAAGGGGCGGTTCTCTGTGACCCCGCCTCACTGGAGGTCTTCGTCATGTCCGGGCGCGCCGGGCGGTGACTCGTGCGCGGGTGCGCCGGGCGGTGGCTCGTGCGCGGGTGCGCCAGGCGGTGACTCGTGCCGGGTGTGCCATGGCTGGCTCGCGCACGGATGCGCCATGGCCGGCTCGTGCACGGATGCGCCATGGCCGGCTCGTGCGCGGATGCGCCATGGATGGCTCGGGCCCGGGTTCGCCGCGGTTCCCTTGACAGGGTCACGACCGCTTGTATGGTCTAGTCCAAGCAGTAACGGCCGTTCCGCTTAGGGGAGTTCGCCCTGTTTTCACGGGTGTGCATTCCCCTGTCCCTTCGCGCCTCTTGGCCCCACCCACGAGAGGCCGACCTGTCCGCGCCCCCCACCTTCGCGCAGGCAGGAAGACCGCGAGTGAAGGAGTACGCATGAACGCCAGAAGGAAGACGGCCGCGCTCATCGGCGCGGCACTGGCCCCGGTCATCGCCGTCAGTCTGCCCGCCGGTTCGGCGAGCGCGCACGGATACATCTCCACCCCGCCCAGCCGCCAGGCCCAGTGCGCGGCGGGCACCGTGTCCTGCGGTGACATCACCTACGAACCGCAGAGCGTCGAGGGTCCGAAGGGGCTCAACAGCTGCAGCGGCGGCAACAGCCGGTTCGCGGAGCTCGACGACGACTCCAAGGGCTGGACCGCCACGCCGGTCCCGCGCAACGCCAGTTTCGAATGGAAGCTGACGGCCCAGCACGCCACCAGCACCTGGCAGTACTTCGTCGGCGGTCAGTCGATCGCCGAGTTCGACGACAACGGCGCCAAGCCCGGAGCGACGGTCACCCACCAGGTCGACTTCGGTTCGTTGACCGGCAAGCAGAAGGTGCTGGCCGTCTGGAACGTCGCGGACACGACGAACGCGTTCTACGCCTGCATCGACGTGAACGTCGGCGGCTGACGCTCCACCCCTGAGCCGGTCCCCGGCCGGCTCGGCCCGCAGAACGGCGGCGCCGCGAGTCTTCCCCCCACGGCACACATGAGGGCGCACATGTGCCCAGGTGTGTCATGGCTCGCGGCGCCGTACCCCCCACCTCCGCATCCGATAGGAGCGCCCCCCATGCGCCGTCGTATCCTCGCGCTGCTGACCGCCACCGCGTCAGCCGCCACCCTCGGCCTGCTCACCCTGGCCTCGCCCGCGTCCGCCGAGAAGGCCGACGCCCAGGCGGACTTCGTCGTCAGCCAGGCCCAGTTCGAGCAGATGTTCCCGGGCCGGAACTCCTTCTACACGTACGAAGGGCTGAACGCCGCCCTCAGCGCCTACCCGGAGTTCACCGGCACGGGCAGTGACACGGTGCGCAAGCAGGAGGCCGCGGCCTTCCTCGCCAACGTGAGCCACGAGACCGGCGGGCTCGTGTACATCGTCGAGCAGAACACCGCGAACTACCCCCACTACTGCGACACTTCGCAGTCCTACGGCTGCCCCGCCGGCACCGACAAGTACTACGGCCGCGGGCCGATCCAGCTCAGCTGGAACTTCAACTACAAGTCCGCGGGCGACGCCCTCGGCATCGATCTGCTGAACAACCCCGACCTCGTCCAGACCGACGCGGCGGTCTCCTGGAAGACCGGCCTGTGGTACTGGAACACCCAGACCGGGCCCGGCACCATGACCCCGCACAACGCCATGGTCAACGGCTCCGGTTTCGGTGAGACCATCCGCAGCATCAACGGCAGCATCGAATGCAACGGCGGCAACCCCGGCCAGGTGCAGAGCCGTATCGACAACTACAAGAAGTTCTCGCAGATCCTCGGTGTCGACCCCGGTGCCGACCTCAGCTGCTGACGGACGCTCAGCACGAAGGCCGGGCGCCGTGACATGACGCGCGCCCGGCACACGGCATGAACAACACCTTCGGTATCACCGGGTGATTCGTCCAGGTGTGATCTGATCGAGCACTATGAGCGCGCAGCAGGACCCACGTGACACGACCGACCTCGCGGACAGGACAGAGCGCAACCTCGCGGAACACGCCTGTCATCTGCACCGCCTTCTTCCGGGCGCGACGGTCACCGCGACCGGCGACCTGCTGATCGCGGACAGCGGTCTCGACGACGACACCTTCAACATCGTCGCCGCGGCCCGCTTCACCGAAAGCACCGCCGCGGCCCGGATCGCGCAGACGACCGAGGCCCTGGCCGCGACCGGCCGCCCCTTCTCCTGGTGGGTGGGGCCGGCGTCCACCCCGAAGGACCTCTCGGACCGCCTCGAGGCCACCGGTCTGCCCGCGACCGAAACCGAGACCGCCATGTGGGCCGAGCTGACCGACACCCTGCCCCAGCCCTACGTCGACGGCCTCGACATCCATCCGGTGACCACGCCCGAGCGGCTCGGCGACTACGCCGCCGTCCTCGCCGCGAACTGGGAACCGCCCGCCGCGACGGTCCGCCGCTTCTACGAGCGGGCCGCGCCCCAGGCCCTGGCGGCCGACTGCCGGGCCCGCTACCTGGTCGGATACGCCGCGGGCCGCCCGGTCTGCTCGGCCGAGGTCTTCCTGCACGCCGACGTCGCCGGGATCTACAACATCAGTACCCTGGCCGCCCACCGCCGCCGCGGCTACGGCGGCGCCATCACCCTCGCCGCCCTGCACACGGCCCGCCGCTCCGGCCACCCCCTCGCCGTCCTCCAGGCCTCCGGCGCCGGCGAACCCGTCTACCGCCGCCTCGGCTTCCGCGCCTTCGGCTCCTTCACCGAGCACGCCACCGGCCCCGGGAAACCGCCGGCCGACAGGCTCTAAACTGGAGCGTCGGTCTGCGCGAAGAACGGAGAAACAGTGGCGGCAGGTGTACGAGGCGCGGCCGAGGCCGGGGCCGGCGATCCGTCCGCCGAGGTGCTCGACCAGGCGGCCGAGGCGTTCGGGCTGCTCGCGGCCCCCACGCGGCTGCACATGATGTGGGCCCTTGCCGAGGGCGAGTGCGATGTGACCGGGCTCGCCGAGCGGGTCGGCGGCGCGCTGCCCGCCGTCAGCCAGCACCTGTCCAAGCTCAAGCTCGCCGGGCTCGTCCGCTCCCGCCGCGAAGGCCGCCGACAGGTCTACTACGTCGACGACCCCGACATCGTGACGGTGGTCCGGCTGATGGTCGGCCAGCTCACCGAGCGTGCCGAGCAGTCCGGCACGAGGCTGCGCCGGCTGCGCGGCGCCGGAGCCTGAGCGGCGAGGTGTCCGCCCCCGACCCCGCTCTCTCCCGCCCGGCCGGGGCCCCGGCCCTCGGCCCGGCCCCGGGCGATCTGTCCGCCCTGCAGGTGCTGCGCGCCCTGGACGGTTCGCCGCGCGGACTGACGGAGGCGGAGGCGGGGGAGCGGCTCGCCCACCGCGGAGCGAACACGCCGCCCGGCCGTCGGCCCCCGTCGAGGGCGCGGCGACTCGCGCAGAGCCTGCGCGACCCGTTCACCGCCGTCCTGTTCTGCCTCGGCCTCGTCTCGGCCCTGGTCGCCGCGTGGGGCACCGCCTGCGTGATCCTCGCTCTCGTCGCCGTGAGCTGCGCCCTGCGCGCGCAGGGCGAGCACCGCGCCGACCGCTCCATGGACCGGCTGCGCGGACTCGTCGCCACCACCGCCAGCGTGCAGCGGCGCAGCACCCCCGACGCCGCTCCGCGCGTGCGCGAGATCCCCGTCGACGACCTGGTCCCCGGCGACGTGGTCCGCCTCGCCCCCGGCGACCTGGTCCCCGCCGACGTACGGCTGCTCAGGGCCCGCGGCCTGACCGTGCACCAGGCGGCCCTGACGGGCGAATCCGCCCCGGTGCCCAAACAGCCGGCGGACCTGCCCGGCGCGGGCGACAGCGCGCACCTGCTCTTCCAGGGCAGCAGCATCGCCTCCGGCGCAGGCACCGGCGTCGTCGTGGCGACCGGCGCCGACACCCGCTTCGCCGCCGTGCGCACCGCCGGCCGCCGCACCGAAAAGAGCGCCTTCGACCGCTCGGTGCACGGCATCTCCTGGGTGCTCATCCGCTTCATGCTGCTCACCCCGCCGCTGGTCCTGATGGCCGACGCGGCGCTGCGCGGCCGCGGCCTGGAGACCCTGCCGTTCGCGGTCGCCGTGGCGGTCGGCCTCACCCCGGAGATGCTGCCGGTCATCGTCACCACCTGCCTGGCCCGCGGCGCGTCCCTGCTCGCCCGTACCCACGGCGTCATCGTCCGGCGGCTGCCCGCCCTGCACGACCTCGGCGCCGTCGACGTCCTGTGCGTCGACAAGACCGGCACCCTCACCCAGGACCGCCCCGTCGTCGACCCCGACCGCACCGACGCCGAGGCACTGCACTGGGCGGGCACATCGGCGTGGTGGATCTTGCAGACCGCCGGGCCCGCCGACCCCGACCCGCTCGACGAAGCGCTCCTCGCGGCCACGGGCCCGGACGACTGGGACGCGTACGACGGTATCGACGCCCTGCCCTTCGATCCGGTACGCCGCCTCGCCACCGCCGTCGTCCGGGAGCCGGGCGCCCTGGGCACGCACATCCTCGCCGTGAAGGGCGCGGCGCCGGACGTCCTGAGCCGCTGCGCCCTGGACGCGGACGAGCGCGCCGCACTGCTGCGCCGGGCCGCCGACCAAGCGGCCGAGGGGGTCCGCCTGCTGGCCGTCGCCACCGCCCGGCGCCCCGCCCGCACCCGGGCCTACACCCCGGCCGACGAGCGCGGCCTGACCTTCCGCGGCTTCGTCGCCTTCCACGACGCCCCGGCCGACACCGCGCACGACGCCGTACGCGCCCTCGCCGCGCGGGGCGTCGAGGTCAAGGTCCTGACCGGCGACGACCCGGCGACCGCGGCCCGCGTCTGCCGCGACCTGGACATCGCGCCCGCAGACGTGACCACGGGCGAGCGGATCAAGGACCTCACGGACGAGAAGCTCGGGGAACTGGCGGCCCGCACGACGGTCTTCGCCCGCTGCACCCCCGAGGACAAGGCCCGCGTCGTCACCGCCCTGCGCGCCCAAGGCCGCACCACCGGCTATCTCGGCGACGGCGTCAACGACCTGCCCGCACTGCGCGCCGCCGACGTCGGGGTCTGCCCGCACGACGGCGTCGACGTGGCCCGTGAGAGCGCCGACGTGGTCCTCGCGGGGAAGGACCTGCGGGCCGTCGAGCACGCCGTCGTGGCGGGCCGGCACAGCAGCGCCAACATCGCCTCGTACCTGCGCATCACGCTCTCCTCGAACCTCGGCAACGTGATCGCGATGCTCGTGGCCGCGCTCCTGCTGCCGTTCCTGCCGATGCTCCCGGCGCAGGTGCTCGTGCAGAACCTCTGCTTCGACGGCGCCCAGCTCGCCCTCGCCCACGACCGCCCCGACCCGGCCGCCCTGCGCCGACCGACCGTCCTGCGGCCCCGCTCCTTCCTCCGCTCCATCACCGGGATCGGCGCGCTCGGCGCCCTCGCGGACCTCGCCACCTTCGCCGTACTCGCCCTGTGCCTGCCCGGCGCGCTCGACCTGAGCGACGAGGCCGCCTTCCACGGCGGCTGGTTCACGGAGAACCTCCTCACCCAGGCCCTCGTCATGCTCCTGCTGCGCACCGGCCGCCGGGCGGCCGAGGGACGCGCCCCGGGCCCCGTGCGCTGGGCGGCCACCGGCCTCGCGGTCATCGGCATCCTGCTCCCGCTGACCCCGGTCGGCCCCTGGCTCGGCATGACGGGCCTGCCCGTCACCTACTACCTGCTGCTCGCCGTGGTCCTCGGCCTGTACGCCGCGGCGCTGCGCCGCTTCGGCGGCGGCGTCAGCTCTTCTCGCCGTTCTCTTCCTTCAGGGCTTTCGTCTCGCTCTTGAGGATGCGCAGGGACTTGCCCAGGGAACGGGCGGTGTCCGGCAGCTTCTTGGAGCCGAACACCAGAATGATGACGAGCCCCAGGATGAGCAGGTGCCAGGGCTCCAGTGCGTTGCGGAACATGGTGAGCACTCCTTGTCGTGATCGCGCCGTCGGGCGCGCCGTCCAGCGCGGCGTACGTACCGCGTCCTCATAATTACTTGCTACATTGCGCAACCGTACAACCCTGGGGGGCGGTGACGCATGCACCTCCCGCAGGACACCTCCGTAGGACGCAGGACGCACAGGATGAGGGCACGTCGATGACGCAGACTCCCGAGGCGCCGGCCGGGCGCACCCGTCGCGGGGACCGGGCGGCGCGTGGCGACACGGGACGCCGTGCCACGCGGGGAAGACGCCGGCGACGGGGCAGGCTGCGGCTCGGCCTCGCCATAGCCCTGTCGTTCCTGGTCCTGACCACGGCCGGCGCGGGCTGGCTGTATCTGCGCCTCAGCGGCAACATCGACACGTTCTCGTCCGACGGCGTGGCCAGGAACCGGCCCGACGCCGAAGCGTCCAAGGGGGAGAACGTCCTGGTCATCGGCACGGACGCGCGCACCGGCGGCAACAGCGATCTCGGCGGCGGCGACAAGGACGACATCGGCCGTTCCGACACCGCCTTCCTGCTGCACATCTACGCCGACCACGAGCACGCGGTCGGGGTCTCCGTCCCCCGCGACACCCTGGTCACCATCCCGCCGTGCAAGCTGCCCGACGGTTCGTGGAGCCGCACCCGGACCAATGCGATGTTCAACTCGGCCTATTCGACGGGGGAGACGGCCGAGGGCAACCCGGCGTGCACCCAGAACACCGTGGAGAAACTGACCGGCCTGCGCGTCGACCACACGGTCGTCATCGACTTCAAGGGCTTCTCGCAACTCACCGACGTGGTCGGCGGCGTACGGGTCTGCCTGCCGCAGGACGTCTACCAGAACGATCTGAACCCGAACCGCGCGACCCGGGGCAAGGTCCTCTTCAAGAAGGGCGAGCAGACGGTCTCCGGACAGCGGGCCCTCGACTACGTCCGTATCCGGCACGGCATCGGCGACGGCTCCGACATCGGCCGCATCAAGCGCCAGCAGGCGTTCGTCTCCAGCCTCATCAGGAAGATCAAGGACGACGGGTTCACCCCCACCAAGCTGCTGCCGCTGGCCGACGCCGCCACCAAGTCGATGACGGTCGACCCCGGCCTCGGCTCGGCGGACAAGCTGCTGAAGTTCGCGATGACGCTGAAGGACGTGGACCTGCACAACACGAAGTTCGTCACCATCCCCTGGAAGTACGAGGGGGACCGCGTCGCCGTCGTGCAGCCGGACGCCGACGCGCTGTGGGCCGCGCTCAAGGACGACCGCACCCTCGACGGCAAGGACGCCGGAGCCAAGAACGGCGCGAAGACCACCTCCTCCCCGCCCGCCTCGCCTTCCGCCGAGGAGGAGTCCGAGGTGTCCGGCGCGGGCATCTCCGTAGCCGTCTACAACGGCACCACGACCAAGGGCCTGGCCTCCACCGCCGCAAAGGCGCTGACCGGCCACGACTTCACCGTCACCGGCACCGCCAACGCGGCCACGCAGGACCACGCCACGACCACCGTCGAGTACGGGCCGGGGCGGAAGGCCGACGCCGAGAAGGTCGCCCGCCTCTTCCCCGACGCCACCCCGCGGGCCACCGGCACCGCGGGCGTCGCCGTCGTCCTGGGGGAGGACTACACCGGTGCCGCACAGACGTCACCGGCTCCTACGTCCGTGCCCTCCGGCGTGGCCGACAGCGCGCGCTCGGCCGACGAGGACCTCTGCTCCAACCTGTCCTATGGCTGACCGGCTCTCACCAGGGGGCGGGCCAGGTCCCCGGACCGCCGCCGCGCCACTCGATCAGCGGTGACGACTCCACATCCGTCTCGTCCATCTCGAGTCCCGCGTGCCGCAGGAACTCGGCGACATCACGCAGGTCGTGGGCGAGACCGAGGATCTCGCCGGCCACCCGGACGCGGCGCCCGCCGGAGGGGGAGGGCTGGTAGACGATGATCGGTTTGCTCATGCCTCAACCGTCCGGCGTGCCCGCCCTCCGTGCATCCCGAGGGCGCCCGGGAGACGTCGCGAGAGGCCCCCGGGCCGGCACTTCGTAGGTCCGGGCGGTGCTGGGCGCTTCAGGTGACCCCCTGCGCGTGGCGTCACGCGTCCTGTCCGTGCCCTTTGAGGATGAGGCGCATCAGGTGCCGGCGGTCGGCCGCACAAGCCTCGAACGGGAGAGCGCCCGGTGACCGTTGCCCTCGTCCAGAACGATCCCGCGCCCGCACTCCCAAGACGGCGCCGGAGGCTCAGGACATCCGGTACCGCGACCGCCGTGGCGGTCCCCTCCGCGGTGATGACCGCGCTGGGGGCGTGGCGGCTCGACCGGGACGGGGTGTGGGGTGACGAGGGCGTCACGCTGCAGATGGCGCACCGCACGCTGCCGGAGATCGCCCACCTGGTGGCGCACATCGACGCGGTGCACGGCGTCTACTACGCGCTGATGCACTTCGTCCTCGCTCCCCACCCGGGCGAAGTGCTGCTGCGGCTGCCCTCCGTGTTCGGCGCGGCGCTGTCGGCCGGACTGGTGGGACTGCTCGGCGCGCGGCTGGCGCGGCCCCGGGTCGGACTGTGGGCGGGACTGCTGTACGCCGTGACGCCGTTCGTCGGCCGCTACGCGCAGGAGGGCCGCTCGTACGCGCTGGTGGCCGCCGGAGTCCTGGCGGCGACCGCCGTTCTGCTGAGCGCCGTCCGGGCGGGCACCCGTCAACGCTGGCTGCTGTACGCCCTGTTGGTCAGCGCCACGGCGTGGCTGCACGAGCTGTCGGTGCTCGTCCTGGCGGCGCACGCCTGCACACTGCTGTGCGCCCGGGCCTCCTGGGGCGTGTGGCGGGCCTGGCTGGCCGTGGCGGGCTGCGTCGTCCTGGCTCTGCTGCCGCTCGTCCAGCTCTCGCGCGGGCAGAGCGCCCAGGTCGCCTGGCTGGGGGAGCCCGGCCCGGATCAGGTGCGCGGCCTCGTGCACTCCTTCGCCGGCCCCGCCGACGGGGTGTGCGCCGTGGTGCTGACGCTCGTGGCGGTGGGGGCGTGCACGCGTCTTCCGCGCCGCGGGCCGGTGTCGTTGCGGGCGGTGGCGCTGCCGCTGGCGGTGGTGCCGCCCACCGTGCTGCTGGGCGTCTCGCAGTTCCAGCCGCTCTACTACGACCGCTACCTGCTGTACTGCCTGGCAGGTGTGCCGCTGCTCGCGGCGGCGGGCGCGGAACGGGTCGTGCGGCTCGTGCCCGGCGCGAGGGGCCCACGGGGTGCGGCGGCCCGCGTGCTTCTCGGGGCGGGCGGCGCGGCCCTGGTGGCGGTGGCGTTCGCCGCGCAGTTGCCGGAGCACCGGCACGAGCGCGGGCCCCGGGCGAGACCGGACGACCTGCGAGGCATCGCGGTGCTGGCCGCACGCGAGCTGAGGCCGGGGGACACGGTGCTGTTCCTCCCGTCACCGGGCGCCCGGCGCGCGGCCGCCGCCTACCCCGCCGACTTCGCGCGGGCCGACGACGTCGCCCTCGCGCGCAGCGGCCGGGAAGCGGGCGAACTGTACGACGCGGAGACCCCGCCGGCGACGCTGACGCACCGGTTGCGGACGGTGCGCCGGGTGTGGGTGGTGGTCGACTCCCGGGCCCTGCGGCCGGGCTGGACCCCGGCGGGCCGGACCGAGCGGGCCAAACTCGAAGTCCTGCGCCGGCACTTCGTCCCGCGCGAGGAGCACACGAGCCGCAGCGGCGTCCTACGGCTCTACGAGCGACGCCCCGCCCGCTGAAATCCTGTCGGCCCGCACGCGTCAGTGGGCGGACACGGCGCGCCGCACGCAGGCGCGGACTCGACCCGGCCGGACTCGATCCGGCCGGACTCGATCCGGCGGGTCTCGACCCGGCGGTCGGGAACGAGCGGCGGGCGCGTAAGGGCGGGTGTCGTGGGCAACCGTGGGGACATGACAGCAACGCTCGGTGGCTTTGTTCTCGGTACCCCCGACCCGCCCGCGCTGGCCGACTTCTACCGGGCTCTGCTGGGCTGGGAGGAAGCCGAACGCGACCCGGAGTGGGTGCGTCTGAACGCCCCGGGGCAGGAGCGGCCCAGTCTCGGCTTCCAGCTGGAGACCGACCACACGCCCCCGGTGTGGCCGCAGCGTCCGGGCAGCCAGCAGATGCAGGGGCACCTGGACCTCCAGGTCCTCGACCTGGAGGCGGAGACGGAGCGTGCCCGCGCCCTGGGCGCGACGCTGGAGGCACACCAGCCGCAGAAGGACGTACGCGTCATGCGGGACCCGCACGGTCACCCGTTCTGCCTGTTTCTGCCGGGTGCCTGAGGGGGCGTGACCCGTCCGGGGTCAGGGGATGGGTGGTGTTGACGCGCCGCGGACCGGCGAGGCGGCCTGCCGACGGCTCCGCGCTCAGGTGCGGTCGGCGCTCTGCCGCTCGTCACCGCGGCTCTGGACGGCGCGGTGTGCCTCGTCATGGGCGAGGAGGCCGAGGAGCGAGGCGACGGTCAGTCCGGCGTCGGCCTCGGCCGGGTGGCGCAAGGTTTTTCCTGGGGCGATTCGGTAGGTGTTCCCGCGTCCCTCACGGGTGTGAGAAAGGAAACTGCTCTCCTCCAGATCCGAGATGATCTTCTGGACGGCCCGCTCGGTGAGCCTGCAGTGCGCGGCGATGTCACGGATCCGCGCGTTCTGATTGTCGGCGATGGCGGCGAGCACCCGTGCGTGATTGGTGATGAACGTCCATCCAGCATGCGGTTCCGGCACTCCATCCATGACCGCATCGTAGGCCCGAGGGTTCACGTCTTGAAACCCCTGAACTTCATTTCCGGTATCGCTTGACGTAGGTTGCCGCGTGGCGGGAATCTGAAACAGGACCGCCAGGCTGCACGAGGGAGACGGCCATGCCACAGTCTGCACAGTCCGGGACCGGGTCTGCGGCCACCTGCGCCGAACCGGCCGCCCCTGCTGGCACCCACCGGCTGACCGGGCTGACGCTCTTCACCCACTGGGACGGGGAGCGGATGATTGTCAGTGTGCGCGGCGATCTCCACCTGGACGAGGACCAGCGGCTCAACGACGCCCTGCGCCCGCTCCTCCTCGCCTCGGACGGCAGCATCGACCTGGACATGAGCGAGGTCGAGCTCTGCGGCTGCGCCGCGGTGAACATCCTGCTGGGGGTCGACCCGCTGGCCGCGGCGGCGGGCGCCGATCCGGCGGACGAGCCGGGCGCGGACCTGGGCCGTGAGGTCGCGCAGCTGCGGCGGGCGATGCAGAGCCGCGGCACCATCGACATGGCCCGGGGCGTGCTCGTGGCGGCCTTCGGTATCGACCCCAAGGACGCCTGGGAGGCGCTGGTCGACACGTCCCAGCGCACCAACATCAAGCTGCACCGGGTGGCGCAGCACCTGGTGGACTCCACCACGGGGGCCGCTCCGCTCCCCAAGACGGTGCAGAGCCAGCTGTCCGCCGTGATCGCCCGGCTCGCCGACCGGAGCCGCTCGGAGGGCCCGGTGGACTCGGTGGATCCGGTGGATCCGCTGACCCCGGTCGACGGCCACGACTGGAACTGGGACGAGACCGGCGCACCGACGACCTAGAGCGCCAAAGCGCCAAAGCGCCAAAGCGCCAAAGCGCCAAACCGCCAAAGCGCCAAACCGCCAGAGCGCCATAGCATCAGAGCGCCAGAGCATCAGCTTCGCGAGACAAGAGAGAGGCCCCCTCCTGTCCAGCCACACATCCGGTGCGTATGCGCCGAGTCCCCACCAGGCCGTCGCGTACCTGGTCGCCACCTACGCCGAGCTGGTGGACACCGGCGACTTCGCCGGGCTCGGCCGCCTCCTCGCGGACGCCCGTTTCACCGGCAGCGGCGGCACCGTCACGGGAGCCGCGGCCATCGAGCAGATGTTCCGTGCCACCCTCGTCCTGTATCCCGACGGCACGCCCCGCACCCACCACGTCGTCAGCAACCTGATCGTCGACGCCGACGAGCAGGCCGGCACGGCCACCTCACGCTCGTACGTCACGGTGTTCCAGGCGGTGGAGGGTCTGCCGTTGCAAGCCGTCGCCGCGGGCCGCTACCACGACCGGTTCGCCCGACGGGACGGCGCGTGGCGCTTCACCGGGCGAACGGTCCGCATCCACCTCGTCGGCGACACGAGCCACCACCTCCGCTGACGGGCGACGGGTGACGCGTGGCGGGCGACAACCGGCGGGCGGCGACCGGCGGACGGCCGACGACGGACCCAGCCGGCCGGGCCCCCGACCAGGGACGCTGCTGCCTCGCGTCCGGCATGCCGCCTGTACGCTGCGGTCATGCAGTCGGCAGCCCCTTCGGATTCGTCCCGCCCAGGCCATGTCGCGGAGTCCGGACGGCGCGGGCTCCTGACGGAACGTATCGCGCGTCAGCTCGAACACGGCATCCGGTCCGGAGAGATCGCGGTCGGATCGAAGCTTCCCTCGGAACGTGAACTCGCCGAGCAGTTCGGGGCGAGCCGCAACGTCGTACGGGAGGTGCTGCGCCGACTCGAGGCCCAGCATCTGATCGAGGTCGAGCCGGGACGCGGCTCCTTCGTGCGGGAGCCGTCGTCGGGGCAGGCACGCGGGTACGACGCCCTGTACCGGGCGGGACGGCCGACGGTGCGTCAGCTCATCGAGGCGCGGATCCCGTTGGAGATAGAGACGGTCAGGCTCGCGACCGAGCGGGCCACGCAGGAGGACCTCGCGGTGCTGCGGTCCGCCAGGGACGCCATGGAGTCGGCGTCCGACGTGGTGGTCAAGGCGCGGGCGGACATGGAGTTCCACGACGCGATCGCGGTGGCGAGCAAGAACCCGGTGCTGCGCATCATGCTGTCGTCGATCAGCGGAATGATGTTCGAGATGATGCTGCGCTCGAACTCGGATCCGTCCATCGGCGAGCCGGGAGTGCCGCACCACCCGGAGATCTTCGAGGCCATCGAGGCCCGCGACGTGGAGCTCGCCTGCGCGCGGATGCGGGAGCACCTGCGGCTCGGCCTGCGCACCTACGGCGCCGATCTCGACCTCCAGGTCGACGTCATGGCGCGCAACCACATCGAGACCCTGCTCGCGCCCTCCGGGGAGTAGCCCCGCGGGCTCAGCGGCGACCCGTAGCCCGACCGAGACCCCGGAAGGGCTGTTCAGCGTGGTGATCTCTTGTTACCGTCACACTGGTCCAACTGGTACTACCAGTTGGACCAGACGAGCCGAACCCCCACAGAACTGAGAGGCGAGGACAACGATGTCCACGAGCAGCCCGCTCCTGAGCCGCCGCTCCTTCGGCAGAATCGCCGCGGGAATCGCGGGAGCAGCCGGCACGGGAGCACTCGCGGCCTGTTCGGCCCGCGGCGGGACGCCGTCGGCCGACACACCCCTGCGGATCATGGCGATCAACCACGTCTGGTCGCAGGCGGTACGGCGGCGGAAGAAGGAGTTCGAGGAGCGGATCGGGCGGCGCGTCTCGATGACGCTGCTCACCGCCGACCAGCTCACCAGCAGCTACAACGTCAAGCTGAACGCGAGCGGTACCGACGTGGACGTCATGATGGTCCGCGCCTTGCAGGACCAGCTCGTCTTCTCGCACAACAGCTGGCTCGCCGATCTCACCGACCGGGTCGAGGGCGACGCGCACTTCGACTGGCAGGACTTCCAGAAAGCCCCGCGCGACGCGTCGGTGACGGCCGGTCAGGTTTTGAGCGTGCCCGTGGTGACCGAACGCCCCGTCCTGTACTACCGCAGGGACCTGGTCGAGTCCATCGGCGGCCCGCCGCGCACGCTGGAGGCGCTGATGGCCGGCGCCGACGAACTCGCCGCGCGCAAGAAGGGGTTCTACGGATACGTCGGCCGGGGCCAGCGCAACGGCGCCGTCTCCCAGTGGTCGAGCTTCCTGTACTCGCACGGCGGGGACTTCGTGGTCCGGGGAAAGTCCGGCATCGGCAGCGCCGAGGCGCTGGCCGCCTACGAGTACTACGGCAAGCTGCTGGCGCGGACCGGCCCGCCCGGGGCGACGAACATGAGCCTCGAACAGGCCATGCCGATCTTCGCCCAGGGCAAGGCGGCCTTCTACATCGACGCCGACGCCATCTACAGCAGCTTCCTCGACCCGAAGATATCGACGGTGCGCGAGAGCGTGGGCTTCGCGCCCTTCCCGGCCGGACCGGCGGGCGCCGTGCCGCACAACATCGCGTCCTGGAGCCTCGGCATCAGCACGTTCTCCCGACTGCGCGACGACGCCTGGGAGTTCATCAAGTGGGCGGCGGGGCCCGAGATGTCCACCACCCTGCAGTCCGAGGGCATCCCCGGCGCCCGCGCCTCGGTGTGGGCCGACCCGAAGACGCTCGCCGCCTTCCCCGCGGACCTCGCCGAGGCCATGCGCGTCAACGCGGCCCGGGGGCGCGGCTACGACCGGCCCCGCGTGCTCCAGGTGGGCCGGGCCCGGGACATCGTCGGCCGACCGCTGGTCGCCGGCATCCTCGGCCAGTCCGTACCGCCCGTGGCCCGGGACGCGGACGCGGAGTTCGCCGATTTCCTCGTCCGCGACAACCGCCACAAGGAGTCCTGATGCCGGCCACCGAGGTCTCCACGGCACGTACAACTCCCGCCGTCGGCACGCCGGTTGGGGCGCCCCGCCCCGACCGCCCGCCGCGCACCTTCGAGCAGGCCAACCGGCGGCTGAAGTGGGCCATGCTGGCGCCCGCCCTGCTCTTCGTCGGCCTGATGATCGTCTTCCCGCTCGTCTTCACCCTGGACCTCAGCCTGACCGACGCGTTCGGCGCGGTGAACGCCGACTCCGCACACATCGGGCTGCGCAATTTCACCGACGCGCTGGGCGACTCCCGCAGGTTCTGGCCCGCGGCCCGCCGCACGCTGGTCTTCACCGTGGGCGCGGTGGTCCTGGAGACGCTGCTCGGTCTCGCCCTGGCGATGCTCATGCGCAAGCCGTTCCGCGCCATGCGCTGGGTCCGCACCATCCTGATCATTCCGCTGCTCACCACACCGGTCGCCATCGGCATCCTGTGGCTGCTGATCCTCGACCCGACGAACGGCATCGCCAACCACCTGCTCAGCTCGGTGGGCCTGCCTCCGCAGGAGTTCCTCGGCTCGGTCAGCCAGTCCCTGCCGACCCTGATGCTCATCGACGTCTGGCAGTGGACGCCGATGATGACGCTGCTGCTGCTCGCCGGCCTCACCACGCTGCCCGAGGAGCCGGAGGAGGCCGCGCTCGTCGACGGCGCGAGCAGCTGGCAGCGGTTCCGGTACGTGATCCTGCCCATGCTCGGCCCGACCCTGGCCACCGCGCTCGTCCTGCGCGCCGTCGACGGCCTCAAGACCTTCGACATCCTGTACGCCACCAAGGGCCCGGGCGGCGGCTCGGACTTCGAGGTCGAGACGCTCAACGTCTACGCCTACGGGCTCACCTTCGACTACCAGGAGTACGGGCTCGCCGCCGCCGTCCTGGTCCTGTTCACGCTGTTCATCATCGGTGTCGTGGTGCTGCTGCGCCGCCGCGGCGGAAGGAAGCACGCATGAGCGCCACCGTCACCGAAGCCCGGCCGACAGGTGCCCGACGGGCG
Organism: Streptomyces kunmingensis; assembly: GCF_039533535.1. Taxonomy (NCBI): domain Bacteria; kingdom Bacillati; phylum Actinomycetota; class Actinomycetes; order Kitasatosporales; family Streptomycetaceae; genus Streptomyces; species Streptomyces kunmingensis. Next base: position 99,481 of record NZ_BAAATS010000006.1, on the reverse strand, counting down.
CGCGGACGCCAGTACCTGGGGTGGCTGCGAGGTATCGCCATCGCCGTCGTGACCCTGGTCTTCGCCCTGCCCGTCCTCTGGATGTTCGCCGCCGCGTTCAAGACGAACGTGCAGGTGACCGATCCGACCGTGGGCCTGTGGTTCCGCCCCACCCTCGACAACTTCCGCAGCGTCCTCGAAGCGGGCCAGATCCTGCGCTCGATGGGCAACTCCCTGCTCGTCGGCGTCGTGTCCACCGTGCTCTCGGCCGTCATCGCCGTGCCGGCCGCCTGGGCCGTCGGCCGCTTCGGGATGCGCCGCACCGGCTCCGTCATCCTCATCGCGCGGATCGTCCCGGCGATCTCGCTGCTCGTGCCCTGGTACTACCTGTTCGCGCGGATGGGCCTGGTCGGCTCCTACACCGTGCTGATCCTCAGCCACATGTTCGTCTCCGTGCCGCTCATCATGTGGATCATGATCAGCTTCTTCGCGGGGCTGCCCGTCGAACTGGAAGAAGCGGCACGCACCGACGGCCTCAGCGCCTTCGGCGCCTTCTGGCGCATCACGCTCCCGCTCGCCGCGCCCGGCACCGCGACGGCCTCGCTCCTCGCCTTCGTCTTCAGCTGGAACAACTTCATGTTCGCGCTGGTCTTCGCCGACGACCGCACCCAGACCGTGCCAGTCACCCTCTTCAACTTCATCTCCTACGCGAGCACCGACTGGGGCGGTCTGATGGCCGCCGCCACCCTCATCACCGTGCCCGTCGTCCTGGCCGCCGTCCTCGGACAGAAGTACCTGGTGGCCGGGTTGACCGCGGGCGCCTCCAAGGGCTGAACCGACTGAACCGACCCCGTCCGACCCGTAGCCGTACCCGTACCCGTATCCGGAACCGAAAGAGAACCAGCATGAAGATCGTCGACGCGAAGGTCGTCGTCACCAGCCCCGGCCGCAACTTCGTCACCCTGAAGCTGACGACCGACGACGGGCTGACCGGCCTCGGCGACGCCACGCTCAACGGGCGGGAACTGGCCGTCGTCAGCTACCTCACCGACCACGTCGCCCCCCTCCTCGTCGGCCTCGACCCGCATCGCATCGAGGACACCTGGCAGTACCTCTACCGCGGCGCCTACTGGCGGCGCGGACCGGTGACGATGGCCGCGATCGCCGCCGTGGACGTGGCCCTGTGGGACATCAAGGCCAAGGCCGCCGGGCTGCCGCTCTACCAGCTCCTCGGCGGCGCGAGCCGCGAACGCGTGCGCACCTACGGCCACGCCAACGGCCGTGACCTGCCCGAACTCCTCGACTCGGTCCGCGCCCGCCTCGCCGAGGGCTACCACGCCGTCCGCATCCAGTCCGGCATCCCCGGCCTGAAGGCCGTCTACGGAGTGCACAGCACGGACGACGCCGGCGCACCCGTCCTGCACCAGCAGGCCCGCCCCCTCGTCGAGGACTGGGACACCGACGCCTACCTGCGCCACACCCCGGCCGTCTTCGACGCCGTCCGCGCCGAGTTCGGCCCCGAACTGCCCCTGCTCCACGACGCCCACCACCGCCTCTCCCCGATCCAGGCGGCCCGCCTCGCCAAGGACCTGGAGCCGTACCGCCCCTTCTGGCTGGAGGACTGCACCCCGGCCGAGAACCAGGAAGCGCTGCGCCTCGTGCGCCGCCACAGCACCACGCCGCTCGCCATCGGCGAGGTCTTCAACACGGTGTACGACTACCAGACACTGATCACCGAGCAGCTGATCGACTACGTGCGCTCCGCGGTCACCCACTTCGGCGGCGTCACACCCCTGCGCAAGCTCCTCGACTTCGCCGACCAGTACCAGATCAAGAGCGCCGTGCACGGGCCGGAGGACATCTCGCCCGTCGGCATGGCGGCAGCGGTCCATCTCGACCTGGCCGTCCACAACTTCGGCATCCAGGAGTACTCGGGCCACACCCCGCTCACCGACGAGGTGTTCCGGCACGCCTACACCTTCACCGACGGCCACCTGCACCCCGGTGAAGCCCCGGGCATCGGTGTGGAGCTGGACGAGGAACTGGCCGCGGCACACCCGTACGAGGCCGCGTACCTCCCGGTCAACCGCCTCCAGGACGGCAGCGTCCACGACTGGTGACCCGGACAGGTCCTACGGGCGCCGCTACGGGACCGGCGCGAGTGCGGGCCCGCGGGTGAGCGGGCCGTCACGGTGCCCCACTCATGTGGGTTCAGCCGGGGTCCTGGACAGGCAGTTCGAGGCGCAGGCTAAAGCCCCCGTCGGGTGTCGCGGCGGCGCTCAGGGTCCCGCCGAGGAGCTCGGCACGCTGGCGCAGACCGATGAGGCCGTAGTGGGCGCCGGGCAGGACGAGGGCGGGCCGGGTGCGGGCCGTGTTGGTGACCGTCGTGCGCAGCGTGCCGCCCGTGTGGTGGACGCCGATGGTGGCGGTGGCGCCCGGGGCGTGTTTGCGTACGTTGGTGAGGGCTTCCTGGACGGTCCGGTAGACGGCGCGCTGGACGGCCGCGGGCAGGTCGGCGGGCAGGTCCGTGTGCAGTTCGACCTCGATGCCGCTGCTGTCGACCAGCCGCGGGAGGTCGGTGAGCGAGGGCTGCGGGGTCAGCTCCACGGGGTCGGACCCCGAGGCGCGCAGGACGCCCACCATGTGCCGCAGCTCGTCCAGCGTCTGCACGCCGAGCCGCCGGATCGTGGCCGCGGCCTCCTTCGTCTCCGGGTCACGGTTGCCGATCTGGAGCGCTCCGGCGCGCACCGCGATCAGGCTGACCTGATGGGAAATCACATCGTGCATCTCACGGGCGAGCCGCGCGCGTTCCTGTGCCTGCGCGCTGTCGGACAGCAACTGCCGCTCGCTCTCCCGCGCCTTCGAGATCTCGGCGATGCGCACCGTCAACTCCCGCCGCGCCTGCACGAGTTGTCCGAGGAAGACCGGCGCGGCAGCCGTCGCCAGGCTGTAGGTGACCGTGATCAGGTTCCCGGAGTCGGTCAGATCGGCGAACTCCGGTCCGGGCCACGACCAGGAGGCGGTGTCACCGGTCACGAACGCGGCGGCGCAGACGACCAGCAGCGAGCGGCGCCGGGTCAGGGAGGAGAGCGTGTACAGGGCGGCGAGCGTCGCGAAGACCGCGTCCGTGACGAAGGCGGCGGGCAGGGCCAACACGTAGGTGAGGAGCGGCAGTCGGCGGCGCAACGTCAGACTGATGGCAGCCAGCAGGGCACAAGCCGCGGCCGCCCGGTCGTCGGGGTCGACATGGACCCAGGCGTCCAGCAGGGCGGCGACGATGGCCGCCGCGTCGAGCAGAAGGGCCGGTACGCGGCGGCGCTTCATCGGCGCTCCGGGGCTCGGTCCGCCTTGAGCAGCCCGGCGCGCTCGGCGAGCAGGGCCGCCTGGAGTCGCGTGCCGACCTCCAGCTTCGCGAGGAGGGCGCTGACATGGTCCTTGACCGTCGCGGGGCTGAGATGCATGCGCGCGGCGATCCCGGTGTTGGGCAGCCCTTCGGCGACGAGAAGCAGCACGGTCCGCTCGCGGGCGGTGAGCCGGGCGACGATGCGGCCGGCCGCGCTCGAGGGCCCCTTGTCCAGGAAGCCGTCCACGATGGGGCGGATGACCTTCGACGCCAGCGCGATGCCGCCGTCGGCCAAATCGCGTACAAGATGCGGGAGTTGCTCAGGATCGGTGTCCTTCAGGAGGAAACCGGCGGCTCCGCACCGCAACGCGGCCGTGACGTACTCATCCATGTCGAAGGTCGTCAGCATGGCGACCACGGGAGGGTGCGGCAGACGTCGTAGGTCGGCCAGTACGGTCAGCCCGTCCACGTCCGGCATGCGGATGTCGAGGAGCACGACATCGGGTCGCAGCTCCCGGACCGCGCCGACCGCCCGGCCGCCCGGAACGGCGTCCACCACCTCGATGTCGTGGGCGGCGCCGAGGATGTGCTGGAAACCCGAACGGATCAACGCCTCGTCGTCGACCACCAGAACCCGGATCACAAGTGCCCCGCTCGCAGTCGAACCACGGTTACCTCTCCGACGATAGGCGCCGCCGTCCGGTTCCGGGGCGCGACGGTGGTCTCCGACCGGCCGGGCGGACCCCGCCGGTCGGCGGGGGTGACTACGGCCGACTGCCGGATGGGCCCGCGTGCCGCACCGCTCCGACGATGAACCCCATGACGCAACACGCACCGATGGCGCGGCCCAGCTCGTCCCGCGAGCCGGGCCGCGACCTACCCGACCCCCTCGATCCGAGGCCGTCGCCGGCCCGCCTCATCGGCATCGACCTGGCCCGCGGATGCGCGGTCCTCGGCATGTACGCCGTGCACGTCGGCCCGGACCCGGAGGCGGGCGGGCCGCTGGGGTTCCTCATGGAGCTGGCGGCAGGCCGTTCCTCCGCCCTCTTCGCCGTGCTCGCCGGTTTCACGCTCGTGATCATCACAGGACGTCCGCGTCCGCGGACCGGCCGTGCGGGACGCCGGGCCGTGGCCAGGGTCGTCATCCGCTCCGTCGTGCTGGTCGTCCTGGGCCTCGCCCTGACCGCCCTGGACACGGACGTCAACGTCATCCTCGCCTTCTACGGGCTCGCCTTCCTCATCGTCCTGCCGCTGTACCGGTTGAGTGCGACACGGCTCGCGGTCGTCGCCGCGGCGTCCGCGCTGCTCCTGCCCCAACTGCTGTACGTCATACGCCGGTCGATCGACAACGGGAGCTGGGCGGAGACCGTCATCGGCGGGGACCCGCTGGCCCGGATCAGCGGTACCGACGGCTTCGTCGAGCTGCTGTTCACCGGTAACTACCCGGTGCTGACCTGGATGCCCTTCATGATCGCGGGTATGGCGGTGGCCCGGCTCGACCTCCGCGACGCCAGGATCCGTACCCGGCTCGCCCTGGCCGGCGGCGCCCTGTGCCTCCTCGGTTACGGCGGCTCGTGGCTCGCCCTGCGTCTCGTCCCCTCCGCCCTCGGCAGCATCGCGGCCGCCACCCATCACCCCGTGGTCGGCTCGGCCTGGTGGTCCGACCGGGTCGTCGACCTCCCGGACCGGGCCCCGGCAGCCTGGCTGCTGGTCGCCGCGCCGCACAGCGAGACGACGTTCTCCATCCTCGGCAACACGGGCGTGGCGCTCGTGGTGATGGCCGTGTGCCTCATGGTCGCCGACCGCATGCCGCGCCTCACCCGCCTGGCCGCACCCGTCGCGGCGATCGGGACGGTCGCGCTGACCGCCTATGTGCTGCAGATCCTCGCCATCGGCGCCGTGCCCCTGTCGGACGGGACCGGCTCCGCCCTGCTCGCGCTGCTCGTCTTCACCGCGGCCGCGGCACTACTGGCCACGCTGTGGACCCGCCGCTTCCGCCGCGGCCCCCTGGAACACCTGCTCCACCGCATCACGGGCCTCGGCCGCCACATCAAGTGACCCACCGGACCCCCCGACCGTCTGCCGCGCGCGACACCGACCCAGGCACACCCCCCGTCTGGGAACGGATCGCGCGCGGTAGGCATGCTGCGTGCAGACTTTTCTCCCGTACCCCGATTTCACGCAGTCCGCCGCGGTCCTCGACCAGCCACGCCTGGGCAAACAGCGGGTCGAGGCGCTCCAGGTGCTGCGCGGTCTGACCGTGCCCGACTACGGCTGGCGCCATCATCCCGCGGTCCGTATGTGGATCGGCTACGAGGAGGCCCTGGTCCGCTACGGCCTCGACATGTGCGCCGTATGGGTGGCGGAGGGGCGCGCAGACACTTGCGCCACCACGCTCGTCACCGACTTCACCCGGCACCGGCCCGGCGCCCCGGTGCGCGCCCAGGAGCAGCTCGCCGACGACGGTGAGCTGCCGCCCTGGCTCGGGGACCCGGCCTTCCACCGCAGCCATCAGTCGGCACTGGTGCGCAAGGCACCGGAGTTCTACGCCACGTTCTTCCCGGATGTCCCCGACGATCTCCCTTATTTCTGGCCGGCCTCCGACCGGGCCGCTTCATAGGGCACACCCCGGCTGTTCCGAGGTTTCACGTCCGATTCACGCCGAGCTTGTGGAAAGCGCTTTCCCATGCGCTGTGGATGCGATGGGATTCCTTCATGCACCAATCGGTTCCCGACCACCTGGACCACCGCTACCGCGGTGAGCATCCGATCCGTACCCTCGGCCATCTCCTCCGCCCCGACCGCCGCCGGCTCTTCCTCGCCACGCTGCTCTTCGTCGTCAAACACAGCCCGATCTGGCTGCTGCCGGTCATCACCGCCACCGTCCTCGACGTGGTCGTCCAGCACGGCTCGCAGGCCGACCTGTGGCGCGCCACGGGCCTTCTCCTGTTCATCCTCGTGATCAACTACCCGCTGCACCAGTGGTACGTGCGCCTCCTCGGCGGCAGCATCCGCCGCATGGGCACGACCCTGCGCTCGGCGCTCTGCCGCCGCATGCAACAGCTGTCCATCGGCTACCACGCCCGCGTCAGTTCCAGCGTCCTCCAGGCGAAGGTCGTCCGGGACGTGGAGGCGGTGGAACAGATGGTGCAGCAGAGCTCCGACATGGGCCTGGGCGCCGTGACCACGCTCATCGGCGGCCTCGTCATGATCGGCTTCCGGACGCCGGAGTTCCTGCCGGTGTTCCTGGTCGTCGTGCCCGCCGCGGGCTTCCTGGTGATGCGGCTGCGCGGTCAACTTCGCACGCACAACGAGGACTTCCGCCGCGAGGTCGAGCAACTCTCCTCGCGGGTGGGCGAGATGACCACCCTCATCCCCATCACCCGCGCCCACGGCCTGGAACGCACCGCGCTCGGCCGCGTCGACGGCTCCCTGCGCCAGGTCTTCGCGGCAGGGCTGCGCCTCGACACCATGAACGGCCGCTTCAACTCGGCCGCCTGGGTCCTCCTCAACATCCTCGGCGTCTGCTGCCTGACCGGCTCGGCGCTGGTCGCCTACCACGGCTGGCTGGGCGTCTCGGCCGGCGACGTCGTCATGCTCAGCGCCTTCTTCACCGTCCTGACCGGCTCGGTGACGACACTGCTCGGGCTAGCCCCCGTCATCAGCAAGGGGCTCGAATCGGTGCGCTCCGCGGGCGAGGTGCTGCAAGCGCCCGACCTGGAGAGCAACGCGGGCAAGGCGTCGGTGGAGCGCGTCACGGGCCGGATCGACTTCGAACGGGTCGGATTCTCCTACGAGAGTGACGAGACCGGCGAGGGCGGGGGAGTGGCGGTCGACGGCTTCACGCTCTCCGCGCGACCCGGCGAGACCGTCGCCCTGGTCGGGGCGTCCGGCGCCGGGAAGTCGACGGTGCTGAACCTGCTGATCGGCTTCATCCGGCCGACCGCGGGCCGGATCCTGCTCGACGGCGTCGACATGGCCACCCTCGACCTGCGCAGCTACCGCCGCTTCCTGTCGGTGGTGCCGCAGGAGTCGATCCTTTTCGAGGGCAGCATCCGCTCCAACGTGACGTACGGTCTGGGCTCCACCGACGAGGAGACGCTGCTACGGGCGCTGCGCGACGCCAACGCCCTGGAGTTCGTACGACGCCTGCCGGACGGTCTGGACACGGTGGTAGGCGAGCGCGGCGCCCGGCTCTCCGGCGGCCAGAAGCAGCGGCTCGCCATCGCCCGTGCCCTGATCCGCGACCCGCGCGTGCTGGTCCTGGACGAGGCGACGTCGGCGCTCGACAACCGCTCCGAGGCTCTGGTGCAGGAGGCGCTGGCCCGGCTGGTGCACGGCCGGACCGTGTTCGTGGTCGCGCACCGGCTCTCCACGATCCAGGGCGCCGACCGCATCGTGGTGATGGCGGACGGCCGGATCGCGGAGACCGGCACGCACACGGAACTCCTCGCCCGAGGTGGCGTCTACGCGGGGCTGCAACCCGCCGCGACGGGCTGAGAACGGGCGGCGGCCGGGGCGGCTACGCGGCGTCCGCGAGGGCGGCGCGGTCCTGGCCGGCCGCCTTCTCCTCCCCGGAGGGCGCCGCCACCGGGTCGGTAACCGGAGGCACCGGCTCGGCGACCGGGCGCAGGCGCGTGATAAGCGCGGTGCTCCCGCTCAGGAGCGCCTCCGCCACGCGCTGGGCGTCCTCGACGTCCCTCGTGCCGGTCAGCACGCACAGCGTGTAGGCGCTGTCCTCGCGTGCGCGGACTGTGCCGTCCGTCGAGCGGCGCTCGTCGCGGCTCACGGCGTCGGCGTGACGTACCAGCGCCTGACGCAGGTCGGAAGCCGTGGGAAGCAGCGCGGTCATGTTCTGGTTCTCCTTCACCGATCCGTCCGGTTTCTAAGGTCCCGGAGCCCTTCTGCCTACGGTTTGCCCGCTCACGGTGGCCTGTACCAGGACTTTGGACCTTTTTTGCATATGCCAGAAAAGTCCGCCCATGGACGGACGGGACATCAGCGGACGGCCGGGCGCCACTCGAACATGACGATCGTCGCGTCGTCGCGCAGCCGGTTGTCCTGGGCGTCGACGAGGGCGTGGATGAGGCGGCGCAACGTCTCCGGGGCCAGTTCACCGGCGGCGGTGGCGCGGATGACGTAGTCGGCGAACCGGTCGAGGCCGAGCTCGCCGCCGTTCTGGGTCCGGGCCTCCGTGACGCCGTCGGTGTACATCAGGACCCGGTCGCCCGGCTCCAGGTTCATCTCGTGCACCCGGCGCGGAGTGGAGGAGAAAGCGGCCGGCAGCCCCAGAGGCGGGTCGGCGGCCCGGTCCATCGCACCGGCGACCAGGCGCTCGTCGCGGATGAGGAGCGGCGCGGGATGACCGCAGTTGACCCAGCGCAGGCCGCCCGTGGCGAGATCCAGCTGGGTGAGGATCGCGGTGCAGAACTGGTCGGGCAGCCACTGCGCCAGGGCGGCGTCCACGGATTCCACCAGGTCGGGCAGGTCGGACCCGGTGCGCCGCGCGTTGCGGCAGGCGGCCAGCGACACCACCGACGTCAGCCCCGACGCCAGGTTGTGTCCCATGGCGTCCAGGACCGCCGCATGCAGCGTCGTCTCGGTCAGGGCGTGATCGAAGGCGTCGCCGCCGACCTCGTAGGCCGGTTCCATGACGGCTGTCGAGACGGCGTCGGTCGTACCGATCGTGCGGGGCGGCAAGTAGGCGCGCAGCATCTCGGCGGGCAGTTGCATGGGCCGGGTGCGGGCCCGGCGGACATAGGTGTCCTTGTACGCCCGCTTCGAGGTCACCATCATGGCGCACAGGTGGGCGAGCGTCCGGCCGCGCCGCAAGGAGAGCGGGTCGAGAGCGGGCGACCGCACGGCGAGGACCCCGAGCCGCTCCGCACCGTCCACCATCGGCAGCCACGCGGTCAGCCCGCCCATGTCGGACTCCTCCACGCGCAGGGACTCCGTGCGGTACGTCCAGCCGGCGAGCGAGTCGTCGATGGGCAGCGTCGGCGCGACCTCGTTCAGCGGGGCCAGCTGGCGTTGCTGCAGATCGGCGAGGTAGACGACAGCGCCCTGCAGCCCCAGCGCCTTCGCGCAGCACGCCACCGAGGTGGTCAGGTCCAGCGGTGAGTTACGAGGGTCGGCCAGGAACTCGCCGAGGACACCGTCCGCGTTGTCGGGTGCCGTCACTTCATCACTCCTTCGGGCCGCACGGACGGCTGCCCGGGCAGTCTCGCACCGCGCCACGCGGGCCGCCTCCGGAGACGGCCCGCCGCCGGGACCGCTGCCGCCGGGCAGGTGTGGAGCCGCGGTTCGCGGGACACCCGGTCACTTGCGTTCGCGCAGGTCGGCCGCGACCAGCAGGCTTGGTCGTATGCGGCTCCGGGCAGCGCGGAGCAGGCCGGAGAGTGGACCGGAGAAAGGAAGAGCACCGATGGGCGACACCCCGCAGGACCCCACGACGAAGCATCCGCAGCCGGACTTCGCCCAGCAGGACCAACAACCGCCGGGCTGGAGCGGCCCCATGGACCCGCCGCCCGACCACGGCGAGGACTCCTACCGGGGGAGCGGCCTGCTGCGGGACCGGGCGGCCGTCGTGACCGGCGGCGACTCCGGCATCGGCCGGGCCGTCGCGCTGGCCTACGCCCGCGAGGGCGCGGACGTGCTCTTCACCCACCTGCCCGAGGAGGCGCAGGACGCCGCGGAGACGACCCGCCTGGTCGAGGAAGCGGGCCGCCGCGCCGTGGCCGTGCCCTGCGACATCCGGGAGGAGGAACAGTGCCGCCGGCTGATCGAGCGGGCCGTCACCGAGTTCGGCCGGATCGACGTGCTCGTCAACAACGCGGCGTACCAGATGTCCCAGCCCAAGGGCATCGAGTCCATCTCCACGGAGCAGTTCGACCGCGTCGTGCACACGAACCTGTACGGCATGTTCTGGCTGTGCAAGATGGCCGTGCCGCACATTCCGTCCGGGGGCTCCATCATCAACACCACCTCCGTACAGGCCTACAAGCCGAGCCCCCATCTGCTCGACTACGCCATGACCAAGGGCGCCATCGTCACGTTCACCCAGGGACTCGCCCAGATGCTGGTCGAGCAGGGCATCCGGGTCAACGCCGTCGCCCCCGGACCGGTGTGGACCCCGCTGATCCCGGCGACGCTCCCGGACACCCAGGAGTTCGGCATGCAGGCCCCGATGGGCCGCCCCGCCCAGCCCGCCGAGATGGCACCCGCCTACGTGTTCCTCGCCTCGGAGCACGCGAGTTTCATCACCGCGGAGATCATGAACGCCACCGGAGGCACACCGCTCCCGTGAGCCGGCCGTGGGCGCGGACAGGCAGCGCAGTCATCGGTGCGAAGGAGGCGGAGACATGAGCTCCGACGTCGAGGTACGGATCGGGCGCCGCACGGTCGAGGTGAAGCGGGCCGACAAGGAACTGTTCCCGCGGGACGGCCTCACCAAGGCCGACCTCGTCGAGCACTACCGCCGGGTGGCCCCGCGCATGCTGCCCGAGCTGCGCGGCAGGCCCCTGATGCTGGAGCGGATGCCCGACGGCATCGACAAGCAGCGCTTCTACCAGAAGGAGGTCTCCGACTACTTCCCCGACTGGATCCATCGCGCGGCGGTGCCCAAGGAGGGCGGCGAGGTCACCCACGTGGTCTGCGACGACGAGGCCACCCTGGTCTATCTGGCGGGCCAGGCGTGCATCACCCCGCATCGCTGGCTGAGCCGCGCGGACCGGCCGCGCCACCCCGACCGTCTGGTCTTCGACCTCGACCCGCCCGCCGACGACTTCGAGCCCGTACGCCGCGCGGCCCACCACCTGCACGAGCTGCTCGGCGAACTGGACCTGGCGTCGGGCCTGATGACCACGGGCTCCCGGGGCCTGCACGTCGTCGTACCGCTGAACCGGCGCGACGACGCCGACGACGTACTGGCCTTCGCCCGGGCCGCCGCGGCAAAGCTGGCCGCGCGCCACCCGGACGAGCTGACGACCGAGGTGCGCAAGGACGCCCGCAAGGGGCGGCTGTATCTGGATGTCGCGCGCAACGGATACGCCCAGACCGTGGTCGCGCCGTTCGCGGTCAGGTCCAGGCCGGGCGCGCCCGTGGCCGTCCCCCTGGGCTGGGACGAGCTGGACGTGCCCGAGCTGAGCGCCCGCCGCTGGACGGTGAACGACCTCGGCGACCGTCTCGACACCGACCCGTGGGCGGGACTCGCGCGGCACGGCCGTGGCGTCAGCGCGGCGGAGAAACGGCTGCGGGACCTGGAACCGCGGTGAGGATCGTCGAAGATCAGGAAGTGGCCCGGTGCTGCCGGGCCCCGCGCAGGGCCTCGATGAGTTCGTCCCTGTTCATCGAGGACCGGCCGGGGACCTCGGCGTCGGCGGCCCGCTGATAGAGCTCGGCCTTGGTGAGGGAGTCGAGCGACGAGGCTCTGGCGCCCCCCTTCCGCCGGCCCGTGCCTTTGGCGCGACGCTTGGCGGCGGCGTCGCTGATCTTCGTAGGAGCCTTGGAAGACTGCTTACCGCCGCGTCCCGAGGGCTTCTTCGCGCGGTCGACGCTCGCCCGGAGCGCGTCCATCAGGTCGACCACGTTGGTGGACTCGGCCGGCGGCTCGGCCTTCTCGACCGACTCGCCCGTGCGCTTGGCCTCGATCAGAGCGGTCACCTGCTCCTGATACGTGTCGTGGAAGTCCTCGGGCTTCCACTCCATGCCGAGGGTGTCCACGAGCTGCCGCGCCATCTTCAGCTCACGGTCGGTGACCTCAATCTTCCCCGGCAGGTTGTCGATCTCGCGACGAGGGTCACGGATCTCGTCGGCCCAGTGCAGCGTGTGCAGTGTCAGCAGCCCGTCCTCGGCCTTCACCGCGACCAGGTACTGGTGGTTGCGCATCACGAACGTCGCGATCCCGGCCCGGCCCGCCTCGCCGAGGGCCTTCTCGAGGAGCGCGTAGACCTTCGTGTACTCCTTGCCCTTAGGGCCGAGGTAGTACGTCTTGTCGAAGAAGATCGGCTCGACGTCCTCCAGCTCGACGAACCCGGTGATCTCCAGCGTCTTTGAGCGGCCGGGGGCGATGTCGTCCAGCTCCTCCGGCTCGACCAGTACGTACTCGTCGCCGTCGTCGAAGGCCTTGACGACCTCGTCGAGGGGCACTTCCTCACCGGTCCGTTCATTCACCCGCTTGTTGCGTACGCGGTCGGACGTGCCGCGCTGCAACTGGTGGAAGCGGACGGTGTGGTTGTCCGTGGCCGTGTACATCTGGACGGGCAGGGAGACGAGACCGAAGGTCAGCGTCCCGCTCCACACTGGTCGCGCCATGTCCGCCGCACCCCTTTCCGTTCCCCCCCATGGCACCCCGTCCGACGGGTTGCCGCATCCGGGAAGGGGCGACGCCGGCGGCTCCTCGACACTCGGCCGCGGGAGCGGTCCGCCCGAGGCCGCGCGTGTGCGGATCGGCAGCGGGCTGCTTACGGTGGGTGACAATGCGTCAACACCGTGACCGTAGGAGAGCCTGATGCGTGCACTGACCTGGCAGGGCAAGCGGGACGTCCGCGTCGAGACGGTCCCCGACCCCGAACTCCGGGACCCGACCGACATCATCGTCCGGGTGACGTCCACCGGCGTCTGCGGATCCGATCTGCACCTGTACGAGGTGCTGGGGCCCTACCTCGATCCCGGCGACATCCTCGGCCACGAACCGATGGGCATCGTCGAGGAGGTCGGCCCGGAGGTCACGGAACTGAAGGCGGGCGACCGGGTCGTCGTGCCCTTCAACGTCTCCTGCGGGAACTGCCACATGTGCGACCGGGGTCTGCAGTCCCAGTGCGAGACCACCCAGGTCAGGGAGCGCGGCACCGGCGCCTCGCTCTTCGGCTTCAGCAAGCTCTACGGCCAGGTGCCGGGAGGGCAGGCGGAGCTGCTGCGGGTGCCGTTCGGGAACACCCTGCCCATCAAGGTGCCGTCGGGCCCGCCGGACGACCGGTTCGTCTTCCTCTCCGACGTGCTCCCGACCGCCTGGCAGGGAGTCGAGTACGCGGACATCCCGCCCGGCGGCACGGTCACCGTCCTCGGACTCGGCCCGATCGGCGCCATGGCCGCACGGATCGCCCTGCACCGCGGCGCGAGCCTCGTCGTCGGCGTCGACCTGGTCCCCGACCGGCTGCGCCGCGCCCACGCGGACGGCGTCAAAGCCCTCGACCTGCGCCGCTACGGCAAGGACATCGGCGACGCGATCCGCGACCTGACGGACGGGCGCGGCACGGACGCCGTCATCGACGCCGTCGGGATGGAAGCCCATGGCGCACCCGTGGCCAAGGCGGCCCAGTGGGGGGTGGGCGTCCTGCCCGGCCCGATGGCCGAGAAGCTCATGGACCGGGCCGGTATCGACCGGCTCAGCGCCCTCTACGCGGCGATCGACATCGTCCGGCGCGGCGGCACCGTCTCGGTCTCCGGGGTCTACGGCGGCGCGGTCGACCCCATGCCGCTCCTGACCATGTTCGACAAGCAGATCCAGCTCCGCATGGGGCAGGCCAACGTCAAGCACTGGGTGGACGACATCCTGCCGCTGCTCACCGACGAGGACCCGCTCGGGGTCGACGGTTTCGCCACGCATCACATGACGCTGGAAGAGGGCCCCAGGGCCTACCAGATGTTCCAGGACAAGGAGGACGGGATGATCAAGACGCTGCTCAGGCCCTGACCCCGGGGGCGAGCGGCGCGGCCACCCGTGCGGTCCTCACGGCGCCTGCCAGTCCGAGTTCACCGCGAAGCGCGCCCCGTCGGGATCGCTCAGCACGGCCTCCGACGAACCGTCGGCGCCCGACAGGATCTTGCCGCCGTGCGCGATCGCGGCCTGGGCGCACGCCTCCACGTCGGTGACCGAGAAGTGGACCTGCCAGCGCGGCCGGATCGCGGGATCGGGGGCGGACTCCACCGCGCCCGAGTGGATACGGGCCACGATCTCGCCCTTGCTGCGCAGCACGACCTCCTCGTCCTCGTACTGCACATCGCAGGCCTCGGGGGCGCCGGACGCCCAGCCGAGGACCTCCGCGTAGAAGATGGCCGCGTCGAAGGCGTTGCGGGTGTGCAGGGCGACGAAGGCCGGGGCGGCGCGGCGCCACTCCTCCCAGCCGGCCACCAGCGCGCCCTCCCAGATCCCGAAGACCGCTCCGTCACGGTCGGCCAGCAGAGCGGCGCGGCCCGGCGGGAAGGAGATGGGGCCCACGGCGGTCGTCCCGCCCCGCTCCTGGCTGCGCGCCACCGTCTCGTTCGCACTGGACGCGGCGAAGAACGGGGTCCAGGCGACGGACGTCTGCCCGATGCTCTTCGCGGCCGAGACCCCCGCCACCGGTACACCGTGCACGCTGGCGAACCGGTACTGGTCGCCCATCTCGCCGGTGTGCCACTCCCACCCGAGCACGGCGTGATAGAAGTCCTCGGCGGCCCGCAGATCGTACGTGGACAAGCTGACCCAACAGGGCGCGCCGAACACCGATCTGCTGGCCGGGCTCTCGCTTGCAGGTGTCTGATAGCTGCTCATTTTCGTACCGTTCTGAGGTCGATGGAGGCCCCCCACCCGTGCTGAGCTACTGGCACCCGGCCTGAGACCGGATGGCGACCGGCGGCCAGTGATCCCTGGAAGAGCGCGTGACCTCCAACGAACGAATGGCTCGCTGGATGCGTCGCCTTCACTCTCGTGGCTGCTCGAACCACGTCCATTAGACACTGGCCGCTCCCTCTCCCGCCTCCGCTGAGGGGCGGGTGCTTCCGGGTGACCTGGTAGGACAGGGGCGAAACGTGCCGGCAGGGAAAGCGGCGGCTCATCCGTTCGGTCGTTGTCTGCTCGCACAGCCGTGGGGCCCCGCGTCAGATGGGAGCACTCCGGATTCAGGGTGGAACGAGCCCGCCGGAGGGTACGCGGAAAGCCATCGCCCAGCGGGTGCGGACGAGCGAGCCGCCCCGGTCCGGAAGGAGAACGGCATGCCCCAGGGTTCCAGCGCGAAGCGTGAGCGTCAGTACGAGCACATCAAGGAGGGCGCGGAGAAGCGCGGCACCTCCGAGGGGCGCGCGAAGGAGATCGCGGCGCGCACCGTGAACAAGGAACGGGCCCGTTCCGGCGAGTCGAAGACGGCGAGCAAGACGTCCACCCGCGACAAGAAGTCCGCCCCGCAGCGCGGCGGCGAGCGCTCGCACAGCGGCTCCCAGGGACCGACGAAGGACCAGCTGTACGCGGAGGCGAAGAAGAAGAACGTCGAGGGCCGCTCGTCGATGAACAAGCAGGAGCTGGCCAAGGCCGTCGGCCGCTGACCACCGCGCGCGTCCGGCCGGGCCCTGAACGCCGAACCGGGCCCGGCCTCGCGGGAAGCCGCCGCGGCCGCAGCATGCGTGCCGCCGCTCAGCGCGCGGCCTTGCGGCGGTGTACGGCGGCCACCGCGCCCAGGACCACGCCGACGGCCAGGACGATCAGTCCCCGGACCCACACCGCGGCCTCGACCTGCGTGGCGAGCACGACGCACGAGAGCGCGCCCAGGACCGGGAGCACGGTGTACGCCCGGAAGTGCGGCGGCGCGTCACGGTCCCGGCGCAGGACCAGCACAGCGGTGTTGACCAGGAAGAACACCACGAGCAGCAGCAGGACGAGCGTGGACGCGAGCGTCTCCACGTCGCCGGTGAGAGCCAGCAGGAACGACAGGACGGTGGTGGCCGCGATGGACGCCCACGGTGTGCCGCGCCCGGGCAGCACGCGCGTGAGGACGTGCGGCAGGAGCCCGTCCCGCGCCATGCCATAGGCCAGTCGGGAGCTCATGATGCCGGTGAGCAGCGCGCCGTTGGCGACGGCGACGAGCGCGATGGCGCTGAACAGTTTCGGCGGCACCCCGCCGGCCTCCCGCACCACTTCGAGCAGCGGGCCGCTGGAGCCCGCCAGGGTGTCGGTGGGGACGGCGACCGAGGCGACGATCCCGACGAGGGCGTAGACGGCCCCCGCCGTCACCAGGGCGCCGAAGAGGGCGCGCGGGTAGGAGCGGCGCGGATCGCGGGTCTCCTCGGCGACGTTCACCGAGGTCTCGAAGCCGACGAAGGAGTAGTACGCGAGGACCGTCCCGGCCAGAACTCCGGCGACGGCCCCGGAGTCGGCGGTGCCGAGGTGGACGAGCCGGCCCGCGTCGCCGTCACCGCGCAGGAACAGCCAGGCGCCCAGGCCGATCACGAGCAGGAGCCCGCCCACCTCGACGAGGGTCGCGGCGACGTTGGCGCGGGTGGACTCGCTGATGCCCCGAGCGTTCAGCAGCGCCAGGGCGCACAGGAAGACGGCCGCCACCAGGACGACCGGCAGGCTGACGAAAGCGCCCAGATACTCGCCGGCGAATCCGCGGGCCAGCGCGGCCACGGAGACGATGCCCGCCGCCAGCATGCAGAACCCGGCGAGGAACCCGGCGAACGGCCCGTAGGCGAGCGTCGCGTAATGGGAGGCACCGCCCGCCCTCGGGTACTTCGTGGCGAGCTCGGCGTACGAGGCCGCCGTCAGCAGGGAGAGCAGGAGGGCCAGGACCAGCGGCACCCATACGGCGCCGCCCGACTTGGCGGCCACCTGGCCCACGAGGACGTAGACGCCCGCACCCAGGACGTCGCCGAGGATGAAGAAGTAGAGCAGCGGGGTCGTCAGCGTCTTCTTGAGTCCGGCGCCCTGATCCGGGGCCGGGGTCGTGGTCGCTCGTCCGGACACTCGATCGCTCCTCGATGACTGCAAGGGGACTCCTCGCTCCGTGGGCCCGTCCCCACCCTCGGCCAGATAGCCCCTGACGGCCAGCCGAAACGATCACGGCCGGGACGCGTCTGCCCGCGGACCCCTGAAGATTCTTTTCCTTGCTGGTCTGTGCGGTTTCGGCGCGGATCGGGGTACATGAGGCGCATGCACACTCACAGCCATATCGTTCTGGCCGCCGGAAGCGGAGGCTCGCTGGTCTTCATCGTCGTCGGCGTCGTCGTGGTCCTCGGTCTGCTCGCGATGTTCGTGAGCGGACGCCGCCGCGCGGCCCGCCGCACCGAGCCCACGCAGCCGGCCCCCGGCACCCACCCCGGCAGCGACGAAGCCCAGCGCGGCACGACCTGGCAGACCCCCGACGACGACCCCGACCAGGGTCATCCCCACCCCTGACAGGCCGGAGACGTGACATTGGACCAGCCTGAGAACCCCGGGTGCACGGCCGCGCCGATAGTCGTCCACCGCTCGCTCGGCACCGGTGGACGGCGGGTGACGGCGCGCGGGCGGATCCTCGGACTCGCGCACTGCGACGCGGACGTGACCGAGCTGCTGCGGCGTGCGGAGTTGCCCGATGCCGAGATGCTGCTCGACGACCGGTCGTTCATGGAGTGGCGGGGCGGCCGCGCGCACCACTACGAGGCGGCGTGACGGCATCGCGCCGACCGTACGGTGCGGGGCCCGGCCCGGCGCGGAAGCTTGCCTACGCGGAGGGGCGGGTCCCGAGTTCGGCCACGCCCTCGGCGTCTCCCTGGAGGATCTTCGTGATCGCCGGCCCGATGGCGGACACGGGGAGCACGTAGTCGACCTGCCCGGTGTCGATCGCCGATCTGGGCATACCGCGGAACTCGGCTGTCTCGGGATCCTGCACGAGGACGGCACCGCCGTGCTTCTTCACCGCTTTGACGCCCTCGGCGCCGTCGCTGTCCGCGCCGGTCAGGACGCACCCGATGACCGGGCCGTCGACCTGCGCGGCCGACTCGAAGAGCGGATCGGCGGCCGGGCGCGCGTAGTTGACCCGGTGCTCCCGGCTCAGTGACAGCGTCCAGTCCGTCTGTACGCACAGGTGATGGTCCGGCGGAGCGATGTAGACGGTCCCGGGCTGCGCACGCTCTCCGTCCTCCGCGAGTTTGACGGGGAGAGCGGTGGCACGCGACAGGATGGGCACGATGCGCGTCCCACCGGCCCGGTTGAGATGCTGGGCCACCAGCACGGGCACCGGGAACGTGGCCGCCAGCCCGCCCAGGATCACCTCGAGGCCCTGGAGGCCTCCCGCGGAAGCAGCCACCAGCACGGCCGCGTATGGATGGTCGCCGTCGTCCCTAGGACTTGTCTGCACGTGCGTAGGCTACCTCTTCGCTTCGCGCGGAGCCGTCGGACAGGCGCTGCGCCAGAGTGGCGGAGAACTCCTCCGCGCGGGCCAGCTGCGTGCGCAGGTCCGCGACCCGCCGCTGGGTGGCCTCCTCGAAGTCCCTCACCCGGGACAGGAGTTGCTCGCGCACCCCGTCGGGGAGGTCCCCGCCGGCGTCGAGGCGATCGGTGGCGGCCAGGAGGTCGCGCATCTCGTCGAGGGTGAAACCGAGCGGTTTCATGCGGCGGATCACCATGAGGCGGGCCACGTCGGCCTCGGTGTAGAGGCGGAAGCCGCCCTGGGAGCGGGCCGAGGGGATGACCAGGCCGGTCTCCTCGTAATGCCGGATCGTGCGCAACGACAGCTCGGTCCGTGCGGCGACCTCGCCGATCTGCATGTGCTCGCCGCTCACGCGACCCGCCTCTCTCGTCCCTCGCCCTTGCCTGCTCATCAGCAGCTTCTCGTGCTCCACAGCGACGCTTCCATCTCTACCGTAACGTTAGGGTAGAGTTGTGGTGCCGGTGAGGATCCCGTGCCCGCGGAAGAGACTGCGGAAGAGGCGGAAGAGAGCGAGCGGATGACCATGATGTGCCGCTTCGCCGTCTGCCCGCCGTGACTCCTCGCCGCTGAGCCGCCGCCGTTCCTCCGGCGTGGCCCTCTTCTTGAGACCTCGGTCCGCCGACGCGCGGGCTTCGCGACGGGCCGGCCCGGCCCTCCGCGTTCTCCGCACGCCCCTCGCCGCCGGGCGTGCCCGACCCGACAGGTACGTCTCCTCTTGTCTGCTCCCGCGCTCGTCTCCGCCGCCCGCCTGCGTGGCCTCAAGCCCGACTGGTTCTCCGACCCCAAAGTATGGCGTACCGAGATCCTCGCCGGACTCGTCGTCGGGCTCGCCCTCATCCCGGAGGCGATCTCGTTCTCGATCATCGCCGGGGTGGACCCGGCGATCGGTCTGTTCGCCGCCTTCACCATGGCCGTGACGATCTCCATCGTGGGCGGACGGCGCGCGATGATATCCGCCGCCACCGGCGCCGTCGCCCTGGTGATCGCTCCGCTCAACCGCGAGCACGGCTTCGGCTATCTCGTCGCGGCCGTGATCCTGGCCGGTGTCTTCCAGATCGTCCTGGGCGCGCTGGGGGTCGCGAAGCTGATGCGGTTCGTCCCGCGCTCCGTGATGGTCGGCTTCGTCAACGCCCTCGCGATCCTGATCTTCATGGCGCAGGTCCCCGAGATGCACGACGTGCCCTGGGCCGTCTATCCGCTGATCATCGGCGGCCTGCTGCTGATGGTGTTCTTCCCCAGGGTCACCAAGGTGGTCCCGGCGCCGCTGGTCTCGATCATCGTCCTCACGGTGATCACCGTCGCGGCCGGGATCGCGGTGCCGACCGTCGGCGACAAGGGCGACCTGCCCTCCTCGCTGCCGGTGCCGGGCCTGCCCGACGTGCCGTTCACGTTCGACACCCTCACCACGGTCGCCCCGTACGCGCTCGCCATGGCCCTCGTCGGGCTCATGGAGTCGCTGATGACCGCGCAGCTGGTCGACGACATCACCGACACCCGCTCCAACAAGACCCGCGAGTCCATCGGTCAGGGCATCGCCAACATCGTCACCGGGTTCTTCGGTGGTATGGGCGGCTGCGCCATGATCGGCCAGACCATGATCAATGTGCGGGTGTCCGGTGCCCGGACCCGGCTGTCCACCTTCCTCGCGGGCGCCTTCCTCATGCTGCTCTGCGTCGTCTTCGGCCCGGTCGTCTCCGACATCCCGATGGCCGCTCTCGTCGCCGTGATGGTGATGGTCTGCTTCGCCACGTTCGACTGGCACTCCATCGCTCCGAAGACCCTGAAGCGGATGCCCGCGGGCGAGATCGCCGTCATGGTCATCACCGTCGCCATCGTGGTCGCCACCTCCAACCTCGCCATCGGCGTCGTCGTCGGGTCGGTCACCGCCATGGTCATCTTCGCCCGGCGGGTCGCCCACGTCGCCGAGGTCACCGCCGTCCTCGACCCGGACGGCAGCCAGGTCGTCTACTCCGTGACCGGCGAACTCTTCTTCGCCTCCGCCAACGACCTGGTGACCCGCTTCGACTACGCCACCGACCCCGGCAAGGTCGTCATCGACCTGTCCGGCACACACATCTGGGACGCGTCCTCGGTCGCCGCCCTGGACGCGATCGAGGCCAAGTACGCCCAGCGCGGCAAGACCGTCGAGATGGTCGGCCTGAACGAGCCCAGCGCCGACCTGCACAAGACGCTCAGCGGTCAACTCACCGCCGGGCACTGACGAGCGGCCGCTCCCACGAATAAATGCGTTTCCGCGTACGCCGCCGCACGGGCCTGCCATATTGGGGTCATACGCCGGGCAGCGCCCGGTAGTTGAGGCCCCGCCACGCATCCCCCGTCGTGGCGGGGCTTCGCCGTGCGGGCATCCGCCGGACCGCGGCGCGCCGCTCCGATAACATGATCCGATCTCACAGTGATCTCACAGCGATCGCGCCGAGCACCCCTGCCTCGCTAGAGAACGACGTGATCTAGCACGAAGGGTGAACCCACCACTAAAACTCACAAATCGGCTGACAAGTGATAAACGCAAAAGCGCAAACGGCTTCGCGAACAAGACCCGGAACCACGCCCCCCGTGTGGCGGCGGCCCCGCACGATGCTGTGGGCCGCGGCGGGTGTGGCGACCCTGGCGTTCCTCGTCGTCCTGGAGATCGTCGCGCGTCGCTACGGTCTGCCGGGGCCGATCACCAACCAGGCACGGGAGGTGATCTTCGCTCCCGAATCGGGCCCGTTGCTCTATGCCGGACTGGCGTTGACGTTGGTGGTGCTCACCTGGCGGCAGCGGTTCCTCGCGCTCGGCGCCGCGGTCGGCATCGACGTCGTCTTCTGGCTGGTGCGGCTCGCGGTCGGCGCGGACATGAACTTCGGCAACGGCGCGTTGTGGGTCATCCTGGGCATTGCGGGCTTCGCGCTCGCGCGCCGCACCGGTGCCGAACGCACCCTGCTGCTGAAGGGCGTAGGCCTCGGCCTCCTGCTGGTCGCCGGACACAAGACCGGTGACACCTGGCTGCTGATCACGTCCGAGACGCGTCCGGAAGTGCTCGACCCGTACCTCGCGGTCGCCGACCACGCGCTGGGCAACCCGTCATGGCTGACCGGTCGGCTGGTCGACGCCACCGGCCCGGTCGGCACCCACATCCTGCACGCCGTCTATGGTCAACTTCCGCTGGCGGCGGCCGTCATCGCGCTGTACCAGCTGCGCAACGTGTCGGTCGAGCGCCGCTTCCCGGGCCACCACCTGGTCCGCACCTTCCTGGTCATAGGCCTGCTCGGGCCCGCCATCTACATGATCTTCCCGGTGGTCGGACCGGTCTTCGCCTACGGGGCCGACGGCGGCAGCTGGGCGGTGGCCGACCTCTGGCCGCACACGGCGGCGGCGATCAGCCCTCCGCACCCCGTACCGTTCGACGAGATCACGCCGCGCAACTGCATGCCGAGCCTGCACACGGCATGGGCCACCACGATCTTCATCCACTCCCGCAAGGGCTCGCGCTTCATGCGCTACGCGGGCGCCTTCTGGCTGGTCGCCACGCTCACCGCCACGCTGGGCTTCGGCTACCACTACGGCGTGGACCTCATCGCGGGCGTCGTCTTCGCGATCACCATCGAAGCGGCCATGCGGGCGTTCGAGCGGGGCTGGGACGGCGCCGCGATCCGGCTGGTCGCCTACGGCGCGACCGTGTTCGCCGTTCTCCTGGTGACCTACCGCTATCTGCCGATGGAGATGGCCCGGCACCCGTGGGCGTTCGGACCGCTGCTCCTGCTGGCCATGGCCTCGGTGGTCTACGGCTATATGCGGACTATCAAACTGTGGCAGCCCAAGGCGGTCCCGGCCCCGCTCCCGGAACCGCAGCTCGCGCAGGCGTGAGAACCGCCCGAACCCCCGTCGGCCCGTGCACACCGGCCGGCGGGGGTTTCGTGTCGGGCCCGCCGGGCGGACCTCGCGACTACCCCCGCGCCACCGCGATCGCCCCGGCGAGCCGCTCGCCCGCCTCGTACACCATGTACGGCACCCCGCCCATCGTGCCGAACGACGGCGCGGCCGAGCGGCCGTTCTCCGGCGCCCCGGAACGGGAGTTGTAGAAGACGCCCAGGTGCCTGCGGAGCGAGAAGTCCGCGCCCACCTCAGTGATCATGAGGTCGCCGCCGCTCTCCTTGTCCTTGTTGTAGACGACGTATGCGGATCCGCCCCGGGTCAGCAGGTGCGGGCCGCCGACGTTCACCGCGCCGGCGTCGGAGTGGCGTACGAGCGGTGCCTGGTCGAAGGTCCAGTTCCGGCCGTCGGCCGACCAGCCCCAGCAGATGTCACGGTGGTTGGTCCTGTTGTTCAGCATGAACAGCATCACGTACCGCGCCCCGCGCGCCGGCAGATCGTGCCGGAAGACCCGGGCGTACGACGTCTCCGTGGTGCCCGACGGCATCATCGACGTGGACAGGACGACCTTGTCGTACGTGAAGTGCACACCGTCCTTGGAACGGGCCAGGCGCGTCGTGGTGTTCTCGCCGTGGAAGTACAGCCAGAACTCCTTCAGGTCCTCCCGCCACAGCACGTGCGGCGAGGACACATGGCTCACCGAGTAGTGCGGATCCCACTTGTTCGACACGATCGGGTTCGCCGGGTACTCCGTGAACGGGCCTTCCAGCGAGTCCCCGTACGCGAGGCAGATGCCGCCCGGCGCGTCGTGCGGCGCGTAGTAGAGGTAGTAACGGCCCAGCGGGGACGCCAGCTTGTCGTACACGCCGCGTACGGTCGGGAAGATGATCTCGCCGGTCGGGTTGTACTTCAGCTGCTCCGGCCTCAGCAGCGTACGGACGTAGGTGTAGTCGGGAAAACCACCCGGGGCGGCCGACGCGGACGGTGCCGAAAGCCCGCCGACGGCGAGGGCGGCGCCGGTGACGGCGGTGGTGCGCAGGAACATACGACGGTCCAGGCCGGACTGCGGCTCATGCATGACAGGCTCCTGAGGTCGTGGTGGGCTGACGGGGTTCAGAGGTAGGTGGCTGCCGTGACGCACAGGCCGCCGAGCGCCACCGCCCACACGTAGGGCAGCGTCCTGACCATCACCTGCTGGGGCGAGACACCCGCGTACTGGGCGCTCCACACCGTCTGGGTGCTGGTCGGGTCGGCGACGCCGAAGACCTGGTTGTACGAGGTGGCCATGCCGAGGACGGCGACGGCCGGATAGATGCCGGTGGCGATGAGGACGCCCGCGATGCCGGCGCCGAGACCGAAGACGTTCAGTGGGCCCCGGTACAGGCACAGCGGGACCAGCAGCGTGAAGACCAGGACGAACAGGACCGCGTTCTGCGGACTGACCGCCTTGACGAGCGGCTCCAGGGCGTCGACCGCGCCGGGCAGCTTCACCGCGGCGAGCAGGATGCCGATCGCCACGAACAGGGTGATGGGCGGCGCCGCGACCTCGAAGCCGCCGTACAGCGTGCGCAGCAGCCGCCGGTTCATGTCACGCGGCCGCGTCGTCGTCACCAGCGCGTACAGCACACCCGCCAACAGGCTGGGAATGATGGCCAGTTCGAAGCCGAGCGCCAGGACCAGCGGGACCACCGGAGTGAGCAGCGCGTACCACGGGGCGTCGCCGAGCAGCTGCCGACGGCTGCGCGAAACCGGCTTCTCCCGCACGGACTTGAGCGACCACGTGTGCTCCACGCCCCGGCGCCGCGACTCCACCAGGACGTACGCGACCGCCGCGACCAGCGCGAACGGGAACAGCTTGACCATGAAGCCGCGCACCGTGTCCACCGGCAGTTCGAGCGCCGTGGAGAAGAACTGCCACACCGGCAGCTCGAACGGGATGCCCACCGCGATACCCATCAGGATCGTGCCCGCGGCCGTCACCTTCGGGATGCCCACCGCGATCATCGCCGGGATGCCGATGAGCCCGGCGAGCATCGCCGCGGGCGCCGAGCCCGTCACCGTACCGACCAGCGCGGACACCGCGAGCACGCCGAGCGCCACGAACACCGGCCGGTCACCGCCGAACTCGACGATCTTGCGGACCAGGGTGCCCGCGATGCCGGTCTCCTCCAGGAGTTTGCCGAGCCACGAGCCGAGCAGGATCGCGATCATCGTCGCGGCGAGCGCGGGCGCGCCCTCCTGGAGCACCGTGTCCAGGACGCTGTTCTCGCCGGTCAGTGGCGCTCCCGAGACGAACGCGATGACCACGGCGAGCACCACGAGCGCGAACGCGGTGGGCAGCTTGCGGCTGAGCATGGCGGCGACTCCGGCCGCCATGACGAGCAGAATGACGACACCCATGGGTCACTTCTCGCTTTCGGGAAACGCGGCGGGACGCTCGGCGGGATGTGTTGCGGGATACGCGACGGCGGCCAGCGCCTCCGTGAGCAGCAGGGGGCTGCGGCCCAGTCCGCAGGCGGCGCGGGCGTAGGCGTGCGCCGCGAGCTCGTCGGCGCCCGCGACATGGGCGTACACGCGGTGCCGGCCGAGCCGCAGTGCCGTGTGGCCGAGCGCCCGCTTGAACTCGGCCCGTACTTCGGCGTGATGGAGCCATGCATGGGCCTGTTCGTGCGCGAGCGCCGCGGCCCGCACCGACCCCTCGGGAAACCAGTGGCGCCAGCCGCGCTCGACCACGAGCCGCTCCGCGCGGGCGACCGCGTCGACGTACACCTCGACGACCGGCGGCCGTGAGCGGTAGCGCGCGAGCAGTCCGGCGGCGAGTCCGCCGTCCCGCTCGACGACCCGGACGTTCACCGGTTCCGGAACCATCCGGGCCCCGAACTCCTGCGCTGCACAAGCCCAATGACGGAGCGTCACCGGGTCACGGCCTTCATGCGTGGGCGTGCCCGCGAGCAGCCGCACCGCGAGGTCCAGGTCGTGGTCGGCGCCGGGAAGTCTGCCGGCGCTCATGTGCGGGACTCCACGACCGCGACCACCGGCTCGTCGGCGCCGCGCGCCCGCAGCTCGCTGCGGGCCAGGGCAAGGAGCGCCTCCGGTTCGAGCACACCGGACAGATCCGCGATCCGCCCGCCGACCAGAAGCCGCACCGCGGGCGCGCGCACGCCGCCGTCGCCGTACGACGTGGTGTCCCGCACCAGCGACGCGAGCGCCTCGCCGGCCGCGCCCACGGTCGTCGCCGTCACCCGCGCGTCGGACACCCCGAGCCGCACCACGCCGTCGGCGTCCACGACCCGCACCGGCCGCCGGTCCGCGCGCAGCCTGCGCCGCACCTCGGTGCCGTAGACGGTGTACGCGTCCGTGCCGGCCAGCACCCGGACCCGCTCCTCCCGCGCCTTCAGGCTCGTCGCGGCGGCCCGCAACCGCTCCGCGTCGTCCGCGCGGTGCGCCCGGTCCTGGGTGCGCAGTTCGGTCGCACCCGTGGCGACGGCCCGCACCGTGCTGGTCTGCGGGTCGACCGTCACCTCCACCTCGACGCCGTCGGCCGCCGCGCCCTGCGCGACCACCGCCCGTTCGGCCTCGGCGCGCACCGCAAGGATCTGCTCCTGGGTGGCCCCGGGGATGATCCGTTCGACCTGCTCCCGGACGAGCGCGAGGGCCACGCCGATCGGGCTGATCACCTCGCTGTGGCGGGCGATCCGGCCTTCGAGACCGGCGTCCGCGGCGAGATGCGGGGTGACCGCGGCCGCACCGCCGCCGCCGCCCACCAGTACGGCCGTCTCCCGGTCGAGCCGGTACTCCCGCACCATCGCGTCCACGACCGTCTTCACCTGCGCGGTGCCCGCGTCCAGGACGGCCCGCGCCGCACCGGCCACATCCGTGCCGAGGACGGCCGCCAACGGGGCGAGCGCGGTCCGCGCCACCTCCTGGTCGCAGCGCGCGAAGTCCCCCTCGGGCACCCGGCCCAGCGCGTTGGCCGCACACGTCATCGTCACGGCGAACCGGCCGCCCGCCGCGTCGAGCACCACATGGTCGTCGGGGTCGCCGTCCATCGGGCGCACCAGCGTCACCCGCGCGTCCCGCAGATCCTCCGGCGAGGCGAAACAGGCGTACGGCAGCCCCGCTATGTGCGCGCTGCGCGGGCCGACCCCCACCACCCGGCCGTCCCTCACCCGCACCATGGACCCGCCGCCGACGCCCACGGTACGTACGTCGAGGGCGTTCAGGTACGACGTCCTGCCGAGGATCGTCGCGTGCCGCACCGCTACCTTGCCGCGGCGCACGACGCTGACGTCCGTCGACGTGCCGCCCGTCTCCAGGAACACCCCCTCGCTGATCCGCTCCTGCATCAACGCGCCCGCGACCCCCGCCGCCGGACCCGACAGAACCGTGAGCAGCGGGCGGCGGCGCATCTCGTCCAGCGACATGACACCGCCGTCGCAGCGCATCACCATCAGGGGCGCCGTCACCCCGGCCTTCGTGATCGACGAGTCCACGAGGTCGGCGGTCGCCAGCATCCGCGGCAGGATCGCCGCGTTCACCACGGCCGTACGCGTCCGCTTGTGCAGCCCGTACAGCGACGTGATCTCGTGCGCCGCCGCCGCGGGCAGCCCGGTGGGCCGGGCCGCGTCGAGCACGGCCTGTTCGCCCTCGGGCCGGTCCACCCCGAACGGCTCGGTGGCGACGACGACCTCGGCCCCCTCCGCCCGCACCCGGTCGACGGCCGCTCGCACGGCGTCGGCGTCGAACGGGTCGGCCACGTGCGCGTACGCCAGCGGAAGGCTCTTGCCCGGTGTGAGTCCGAGCTTGCCGAGCGCGGCGAGCCGGCGGGTGAACACCGCTCCCGCGCCGCCGCCGAGGCCGATCAGCCCGACCTTCGCGACGTCGCCCTCCAGCAGGGCGTTCGTCGCCTGCGTCGTGCCGTGCGCCAGGAACGTGACATCGGCCGGGGTCCGGCCGACCTGTTCCAGAAGGCGTTCGAGCGCCTCGACGATGCCGTGCGCGACACCGTCCTCGTGGTGATGGCTCGTGGGCACTTTCACCTGGCCCACGAGGACGAGCGTCGCGGCGTCGACCGCCACGGCGTCCGTGAACGTGCCGCCCACGTCGATGCCGACGCGGATGCGACGGTCAGGGGTCATGTCAGGGCACCTCCTTGTGCGTTGACGTGCGTGTGCTGAAAGTGGGCCGGGTGTGTCAGTAGCCGCGGACGTCGGGCCAGTGCCGCTGCACGCCCGCCCGGTCCAGGACCCGGCCGAACTCCTCGAACCGCTTCTCCTCGGCCTGCACCTGGTGCGGCTCAAGGCCCTCGTCGAGGCAGTGTGCGGCGAGCGCGCCCGCGGCCTCGCCGATGTTCCATTCGACGGGGTGGAGCCGGTAGCAGCCGTTGGTGATGTGCGTGGTGCCGATGTTCTTGCCGGCCGGCAGCAGATTGCGCACTCGCCGGGGCACGAGCGCGCCCAGCGGGATCTCGAACGGCACCGAGCCGATGTCGATGTACGAGTCGCCCCCGGTGGAGGGGTGCAGGTCGATGCGGTAGCCGCCGACGCCGACCGAGTCGCGGTAGCGGGTCCTGCCGTAGGGGCCGACGGCGTCGATGGCGACGTCCTGCTCCACCACGGTCGTCACCGCCTTGATGCGCCGCGACTCGCGTACGTACGCCGACTTGGCGAGGCCGTCCGCGGTGCCGGTGACGTCCGGGCGGATGCGCAGCCCGGGGAAGCCGGTGCCGCCGTCGGCGCGCGGCGCCTCGGTCTGCAGCCAGTACAGGACGGAGAGGGACAACTGCCGTGCCTCGCGCAGCGCTTCGGCCTCCTGGCCGATGTACGGCTTCAGCCAGTAGTCGTTCAGCGGCCAGTTGACGAGGGTGATGTCCGAGTCGAACGCGCCCGGCCGGTGCATCTTCCGGGCCAGGATCCGGCGGAAGCCCCACAGTTCCTTGTCACCGGCGTCCGCGCTCTGGTCCGCGCTCACGGCGAGGGGATCCAACTCCGGGTTCGGTACGAACGTGCGCGGTACCGGCTCCAGGGACCGCGGGTCCGGCGCCTCGAAGCCGAGCAGGGGGCCGGGCCAGAAATCGGGCCGGTAGGCGCGCCAGAAGTCGTAGTCCCCGGGCCGGTCGATCGTGTGGTTCTCGCCCTCGTGGTGCGAGAGCGCGAAGCACACGGTGATGCCCTGCTGGTTGTCCGGCTGCGCCTCGGCGGGCGCGTGCGCCTCCCCGAACTCCCCTTGCGCCTCAGCGCCGCCTGCGTGCTCCACGTCGGCGAGGGCGAGGAGTTCACCGGTCTCCGTGGCGTCGACGACGTAGCGGGCGGTGAAGGTGCGCAGCGTTCCGTCCCGCAGGTCGCGGACCGTGACGGCGGTGACGATATCGTTGTCGGACTCGGCGGACACCGCCCGGTGCTCGGTCAGCACGGTCAGCAGCCCGGACGCCCGGTGCGGGGCCAGCATCGCCTCCAGGACGGCGAGCGCGACGCGCGGCTCGTGGCACAGCTTGCTGACGCGCCCGGCGCCGGGGTTGAGGTCCGTGAGGCCGAGCGCCTCGCTCCGCATCGGGTACCACTGCCGGTAGTAGCCGCGGATGCCCTCGCGCAGCGCCCGGTACGTCGCCGTCGTGCCGAACCGCTCCACCCACGGGTGCTCGTCCGGCGGCACGGCCTGCGCCGTGAGCTGGCCGCCGATCCAGTCGCTCTCCTCGGTCATCGCGACCCGCCGCCCCGCACGGCAGGCGGCGAGCGCCGCGGCGACCCCGCCGAGTCCGCCGCCGACGATGAGGATGTCCGGTTCGGGTATCACTGTGCTCCTTGTGGTCGTTCCTGAACTGTCCGTCGTGTCGCAGGGGTTGAGGGCTAAAGGCGGGCCGCCGCGGTCCGCCCCCTCCGGAACTCGCACGCCACCAGCGGCTCGTCCGCCTCCTCGCCGGCCACCAGCGCGGCCAGCAGGCGTACGGCGGCGGCGCCCAGCCGGTGCCGGGGGATGTCGAAGCCCATCGGGACCGGCTCCCCGGCCAGATCCGCGGGCGGACTGCCGAGCAGCCCGAGGGAGACATCCCGCGGGCACGCGAGCCCCGCCTCGCGGACGGCCGTGTTCAGGGCCCGCCAGGCCGCGCCGGTGTCCGTCTCCTCGGCGACGAAGGCCGTGACCCCGCCGGCGACCAGGGCGCGCACCCGCTCCGGCGTGATCTCGCGCCCCGGATCGGCGCAGCGCAGCACCGCCTCCGGGCCCTGCGGGACACCCGCCGCCGCAAGGCCCTCCAGGAAGCCCCGCTGCCGGTCCGTCGAGGCGGGCGCGTCGTCGTCCTCCCGTACGAGAACGATGCGGCGGTGGCCCAACTCGGCCAGATGCGCGACGACTTCACGGCTCGCGCTGACATAGTCGGCGCCGACCCAGGCGAGCCCCTCCAACTCCTCGCGACGGCCCAGGTGCACGACCGGGTACCCGTCGGCGACGAGCCGCTTCAGCTCTGCGCGCGGCACGTGCCGGCCGAGGAAGAGGCAGCCGTCGGCGAGCCGCACCCGGCTGAGCGCGTCCGGCCCCGCGGCCCCCGCGCCGCCGCTGCTCGACCCGGTGAACAGCACCAGGTCGTAGCCGCGCGCCGCCGCCTCCTGCTCCACGCCCACCAGGAACGGGTAGTAGGAGTGCTGCACATCGGTCGGGAACGTCGCGGTGAAGCTGAAGACCCCGAGCAGGTTGTTACGGGCTGCCGCGAGGCGCCGGGCCGCCGGGTCGGGGACGTAACCGAGGTCGCGGGCCGCGTCGAGAACCCGCTGCCGGGTCTCGTCGGAGATGGCCGGCCCCTTGCCGTCGCCGCGCGCCGACAGGACCAGCGACACGGTCGCCTGCGACACCCCGGCGAGCCGGGCCACCTCGGCCTGCCGGGGCCGCGACGTACGGCCCGCGGGCGCCGGGTTCCGCCCGGGTTTCGCCCGCTTCCTCGGTTGTTCCACGCCTGCCGCTCCCTCGCTCGCACCGTACGTTTATGCGCATTACTAATGCGCATTAACGAGCACTGTGGAGGCAGCTCCACCGCCGGGTCAAGGGTCGTGACAGGACTTTCCGCACGGATGGCGGAGCGCCTGCTACCGGCCTAGCGTGAAGCCATGGCCGCCGGGCCCCGGTGTGCCCGGCGGACCCGACGGAAGGGTTTCGCGTCATGCCCGCAGTACCTGAGGGCGCGCCCGTCTGGGCCGACGCCATGTTCCCGGACCTCGAGGCCGCGAAGGGCTTCTACTCCGAGCTGTTCGGCTGGACCTACGATTCCGGCGCCGAGGAGTTCGGCAACTACACGCAGGCGCGGACGGCCGGCGGCAAGCACGTCGCCGCGCTGTCACCGCAGATGCCCGGCATGGAAAGTGTTCCGGCCGCCTGGAACCTGTACTTCGCCACCTCGGACATCGCGGCCACCGCCGAGCGGATCAAGAACGCGGGCGGCACGCTCGCGATGGAGCCGATGCAGGTCGGCGACTTCGGCACGATGGTCACCGCCCAGGATCCGGCCGGCTGCTGGTTCAGCGTCTGGCAGCCCGGTACGCACGAGGGCTTCGAGGCGGTCAACGAACCCGGCGCGTTCTGCTGGGCCGAGGTCAACTCCCGTGACGCCGCGAAGACCGACGCGTTCTTCACCGCCGTCTTTCCGTACGAGGCGAAGAAGATGCCGGACGAGCACATCGACTTCGACGTCTGGCACCTCGGCGGCCGGCCGGCCCTCGGCCGCATGCAGATGACCGACGACTTCCCCGAGCACGTGCCGTCGTACGTGAACGTGTACTTCGTCGTCGAGGACTGCGACGCAGCGCTCGACACCGTTCAACGCCTCGGCGGCGCACTGCACTTCGGGCCGATGGACAGCCCCTTCGGCCGGTTCGCGTCGGTCGGCGATCCGCAGGGCGCGGCGTTCACCGTCATCGACGTCACCTCGACCAAGGGGGAGATGCCCAAGCTGGACTGACGGTCAGCCGGACCCCGGCAGCCCGAACCCCAGCTCCTGTGCGGCGAGTTGCGGAGTGAGCTGCGCCCAGCGCTCCACGGCCGCCTGGGTCTGCGTGGAGGACAGCGAGCGCAGTTCGGCCCGGTCCAGGTAGAGCGTGCCGGCCAGATGGTCCGTCTCGTGCTGCACGATCCGCGCCGGCCAGCCGCCGACCTCCTCGTCCACCGCGCGCCCCCGCTCGTCGAGGGCGCGCAGCCGCACCCGCTCGTGCCGGGCGACCACGGCCTGGTAGCCCGGCACGCTCAAGCAGCCCTCGTAGAAAGCGACTTGGCGCCCGCCCGCGTCCTCGTACGACGGATTGATCAGCACCCGGAACGGCTGCGGGACGCGGCCGCGCGCGTCGCGCACCTCCTCCGGCACGTTCGCCGCGTCCTCGATCACCGCAAGGCGCAGCGGCAGGCCGATCTGCGGCGCGGCCAGACCGACGCCGGGCGCCGCGTGCATCGTGACCCGCATCGCCTCGATCAGACGGGCCAGCAGCTCGTCGGCGAGCTGTCCGTCGAAGGGATCGGCGGGACGCCGCAGCACGGGGTCGCCCGCGGCGACGATCGGCAGCGGCGACGGCCCGGCGAGCAGGGCCTCGACATGGTCGGTGAGTGGCATGGACGGCATCGCGCCAGCATGCCAACAACGATCACCGCCGGGCAACGCCGCCCCGGGGCCGCGCACGGGAGCGTTGCGCGCGTGTGAACACGTTGCGACCTCATGAACACTGCGTGTGGGCGGGAATGCAGGCTCTGACCTGGGGGTTTCATGGTGCGGCGCGATCACGGTCAGGTGGCCGCGCCGCATCGTGGAAGCCGAGAGCCGAGTCACGGGAGAAGGGTCCGGATGACCGAGACGCAGACATACGAGGGCGCCGCGCCGGCCGCCGCCACCGACGGGCGCCCTGCCGGCGGCTTCGCGCACCCGCTCGACAACCCGGCGTACGCCGCGCTGACCGGTCCGCACGCCCATCTCGCCGAACGGCGCGGACGAGTACTGCGCTACCCCCTCGACGTCTCGCCCTGGCTGGCGCTGCCCGACGACCCCGGACCCGAGGACTGGGCGGACCTCGCCGCGTTCGCCGGCCCCGGCGCCGAGGTGCCGCTGCCGGGCACGACGCGCGCCCTGCCGGAGGGCTGGGAGCTGACGCAGGACATCGCGGGTGTGCAGCTCGTCGACGTCAGTGTGGCGGCGGCGCACGACCCCGAGGCGGTCCGGCTCACCCCGGCCGACGTGCCGGAGATGCTCGACCTCGTGGCCCGCACCCGGCCGGGCCCGTTCCTGCCGCGCACCATCGAGCTGGGCACGTACCTCGGGATCCGGCGCGGGGGCGTCCTCGTCGCGATGGCGGGGGAGCGGCTGCACCCGCCGGGCTGGACCGAGATCAGCGCGGTGTGCACCGACGCCGACCAGCGCGGCCAGGGCCTCGCCGGGCGGCTCGTACGGGCCGTCGCCGCCGGTATCAGGGAGCGCGGCGAGACCCCGTTCCTGCACACGGGCGAGGGCAATACGGCGGCGATCCGGCTCTACGAGTCCCTCGGTTTCCAACTGCGCCGCAGAACCCGCTTCCGCGCGGCGCGCGTGCCCGGACTCCCGGCTCCCGGGGCTCAGTCCTCCCGCGACGCCTCGTTGTAACGCTCCAAGTAGGCGGCGAACCGCGTCAGATCCTGCGCCGACCAGTCCGCGAGCCGCTCGCCGAACATTCGCCGGCGGCTGACGGTCACCTGCGCGAGGATCTCCGCCCCCGCCGGGGTGGGGAGCAGGACCTGGACGCGGTGGTCGTCCGGGTCGACGCGGCGCATCACGAGCCCGGCCCGCTCCAGGGCGCCGACCTGCCGGCTGACCGTGGACTTGTCCAGGGCGAACTGTGCGGCGAGGTCGGTGGCGCGGCAGCCGCCCTGCTCGTCGAGATGGCTGAGCAGGGTGAAGGAGACGAGTGACAGCTCCGGGTGCATCCGGGCCGCCGTCGCCCTGGCGCGCCGGGCGAAGGACGTCAGCTCGCGCTGGATGCTCTCCACAGCCGCGTCGCGGCCGGAGGGACGGTCGGGCTCTGCCACGTGCGGGTTCCTTTCCGATGCGCTGGTTGCACTCTACAACCAAGGGCCGGACGGCGGGCGGGGCCGTGCGCCGCGCACTAGCCTCCGGAGCATGAGTCATTCGCCCGAAGTGCCCGCTCGTTACACCGTTGTCCTCAAGCCCCGGCTGACCGACGCCGACGGCCACCCCGATCACGGCAACCCGCTGCGGTCCGTGCCGGTGACCGCGACCGGCGCCGCGGGGGCGTCCGGCTATCCGCGCTACGCGGGCGAGGGGGTGCAGGCCGACATCGACCCGCGGACCCGCGCCGTGGAGGCGGTGACCGTCGACGGCGAGGAGCTGCCGTACGGGTGGGTGGCCGAGGTCGAGGAGGAGTAGCGGTCGGCCCGTCGGGAAGGGGCGGGTGCCGGTCCGTCGTAAGGGCGGGTGTCGGCCGGTCGAAAAGGGCGGGTGCCGACCGGTCGAAAGGGTCGAGTAAGGCTTGCCTGCGTGGCGCAGCTCTCTTTTGCAACTTGTTGCACAAAGACCTCGGTGTCGTCTACAACAGTGACGACGTCCGCCGCGCCCGGAGGCCCCCATGACCCGTTTTCCGCACTTGCTCGCCCCGCTCGACCTGGGCTTCACCACCCTGCCCAACCGCGTCCTGATGGGCTCGATGCACGTGGGTCTGGAGGAGGCGGAGAACGGCTTCGCCCGCATGGCCGAGTTCTACGCGACCCGCGCCCGCGGCGGCGTCGGCCTCATGGTCACCGGCGGCATCGCCCCGAACGAGGCCGGACGCCCCTACGGCGGCGGTGCGAAGCTCACCACCGAGGCGGAGGCCGAGCAGCACCGCGAGGTCACCGACGCCGTGCACGCGGCGGGCGGCAAGATCGCCATGCAGATCCTGCACTTCGGCCGCTACGCCTACCACGAGGACCTCGTCGCGCCGAGCCCCATCCAGGCGCCCATCAGCCCGTTCGTCCCGGGCGAGCTGAGCGACGCCGACGTCGAGCAGACCATCGAGGACTTCGCGCGCGCCGCCGAACTCGCCAAGGCCGCCGGCTACGACGGCGTCGAGGTCATGGGCTCCGAGGGCTACCTCATCAACGAGTTCATCGTCGCCCACACCAACCGGCGCACCGACCGATGGGGCGGCTCGTACGAGAACCGCATCCGCTTCCCCGTGGAGATCGTGCGCCGCGTACGCGAGCGCGTGGGCCCCGACTTCATCGTCATCTACCGGCTGTCCATGCTGGACCTCGTGCCCGGCGGCTCGACCCTTGAAGAGGTCGTACAGCTCGCCAAGGAGATCGAGGCGGCCGGCGCCACGATCATCAACACCGGCATCGGCTGGCACGAGGCCCGCATCCCGACCATCGCGACGTCCGTGCCGCGCGGCGCGTACACCTGGGTCACCAAGAAGGTCATGGGCGCGGTCTCCGTCCCGCTCGTCACCACCAACCGCATCAACACCCCGGAAATCGCCGAGGAGTTGCTCGCCGACGGGGCCGCCGACATGGTCTCCCTCGCGCGGCCGATGCTCGCCGACCCGGACTTCGTGAACAAGGCCGCCGCCGGCCGCTCCGACGCGATCAACACCTGCATCGGCTGCAACCAGGCCTGCCTCGACCACACCTTCAGCGGCAAGATCACCTCCTGCCTGGTCAACCCGCGCGCCTGCCACGAGACCGAACTCGTCCTGTCCCCGACGCGGACACGCAAGCGCGTCGCCGTCGTCGGCGCCGGCCCCGCCGGTCTCGCCTGCGCCGTCTCCGCCGCCGAGCGCGGCCACGACGTCACCCTCTTCGACGGCGCCGCCGAGATCGGCGGCCAGCTGAATGTCGCCCGCCGGGTGCCCGGCAAGGAGGAGTTCGACGAGACCCTCCGCTACTTCCGCACGCAGCTTCAACAGCACGGCGTGCGCGTCGAGTTGAACACCTTCGTGGCCGCCGCCGACCTCGACGCGTACGACGAGGTCGTCGTCGCCACCGGTGTCAGCCCGCGCACCCCGGCCATCGATGGCGTCGACCACCCCAGCGTCGTCGGCTACCTCGACGTCCTGCGCGAGGGCGCGCCCGTCGGCGACCGCGTCGCCGTCATCGGCGCCGGCGGCATCGGCTTCGACGTCGCCGAGTACCTCACCGACGGCGGCGAGAAGGCGAGCCAGGACCCGGCGACGTACTTCCGGCTGTGGGGCGTCGACATGGACTACGCCGACCGCGGCGGCCTCACACGCCCCGAGCGCCCCGCGCCGCCGCGCCAGGTGCACCTCGTCCAGCGCAAGACGTCCAAGGTCGGTGCGGGCCTCGGCAAGACCACCGGCTGGATCCACCGCACCGAGCTGCGCCACCGCGGCGTCACGATGGTCGCGGGCGCGACGTACGACCGGATCGACGACGCGGGCCTGCACATCACCGTCGACGGCGAACCGTCGCTGATCCCCGTCGACACGGTCGTCCTGTGCGCGGGCCAGGAACCCAAGCGCTCCCTCTACGACGACCTCGTCGCCGCCGGCCGCACCCCGCACCTGATCGGCGGCGCGGACGTCGCGGCCGAACTGGACGCCAAGCGCGCCATCAAGCAGGGCACCGAAGTCGCGGCGGCCCTGTGAGGTCCTGTCCCTGAGACCGGGTGGTCACGTGGCCGGGCCCGCCGGCCGCGTGACCACCCTCATCCACTTACTCTGGCCCCATGTCACTGCCGCACGCGATCCTCACGGCCCTCCTGGAGAAGCCGTCGTCGGGGCTCGAGCTCACCCGCCGCTTCGACAGGTCGTTCGGCTACTTCTGGTCGGCCACGCACCAGCAGATCTACCGCGAGCTGGGCCGCCTCGAGCGTGACAGACTGATCCGCGCGCTGGCCCCGCCGGTCCCCGCGCGCGGTCAGAAGAAGGAGTACGAGGTCCTGCCCGAGGGCCGTACGGAGCTGGCCCGCTGGACCGCGTCGGCGCAGGACCCGAAGACGATGCGCGACCCGCTGCTGCTGCGGCTGCGCTCCGCCGCGGTGGTCGGCACGGACGGCATCGACGCCGAGCTGCGCCGTCATCTCGACCTGCACCGGCGGCAGTTGGAGACCTACCGGGCCATCGAGCTGCGGGACTTCCCGCCGGAGAAGGACTCGATGCCGGACCGCTTGCAGCACGCGGTCCTGCGGGCAGGGATCGACCTGGAGACGTTCTGGGTGGAGTGGCTGGAGCGCACGCTCACCGACTTGTCCGCAGCCCCTTCAGGCCTTTCGAGCCCCTCCGGCGATTGAGGAGCGGGGTCTTGGGCAGAGCCCCGAGTCCCGCACTTGTCCGCAGACTGTTCAAGCCCCTCCGGCGATTGAGGAGCGGGGTCCGGGGCGGAGCCCCGAGTCCCGCGCCCTCATAGGGTCGAGCCCCTCGGATCCCAGTCAGCGGGAAGGGGCGTCGGCCGCACCAAAGCCCCCGCCACACGCACGAACTCCCCCCGGGACGCCGACTCCGGCACCGCGGTCATCGCCCGCAGCACATGCAGCGCCACCGCCCCCGACGCCCGCGGCACGGAACCCGCCCGGATCGCCCGCGCCATGTCGACGACGCCAAGCCCACGCCCGTCCGTACGGCCCCGCACAGGCAGCTCGACCCAGTCGGACGCCCCGTTGGGCCGCAGCCGCAGCGGACCGCCGAACGTATTGGGATCGGGGACCGCCAGCGTGCCCTCCGTGCCGATGACCTCGAAATGGATGTGCGGGCGCGCCGAGTCCCAGCTGAACACGGACGTCGCCGTCGGCCCCGCAGCGAAATCGAGCAGCGCCGAGACATGCGTGGGCACGGCGACGGGGAACGACCGCCCGGCCGCCGGACCCGCCCCGGCCACCCGCTCCTCGCGGGCCCGCCGCACCGACGCCGCGACCCGCTCCACGCCGCCGAACAGCGCCACCAACGCCGTGAGGTGGTACGGACCGAGGTCGAGCAGCGGCCCCGCGCCGGGCTGGTAGAAGAACGCCGGGTCCGGATGCCAGCCCTCGGGCCCCAGGCTGCGTACCGCCGTCGACGCGGAGACCGGCGCCCCGATCCGCCCGGCCGCGACGGCCCGCAGCGCGGACTGCAGCCCCGCCCCGAGGAACGTGTCGGGCGCGCTGCCCACCAGCAGCCCCCGCTCGGCCGCCTCCTCCAGCAGCTTCTCGGCCTCGCCGGGCAGCAGCGCGATCGGCTTCTCGCCGTACACGTGCTTGCCCGCGTGGAGCGCTGCCCGGGCCACCTCGACGTGCGCCGACGGCACGGTCAGATTCACCACGAGCTCGACCTCGGGCACGGCCAGCACCGTGTCCACGTCCCCGGCGAGCGGTACGTCATGGGCGTGCGCCGCGGCCTCCGCGCGGCGCACGTCGAGATCGGCGACGGCGAGGACGCGTACATCCGGGAAACCGGACAGCGTGCCCAGGTACTCCTTGCTGATCACGCCCGCCCCGACGACGGCGACCCCCACCGGACCTGAACTCACGCTGCCCCCACGGATGCTGGCGGACGATCACACGGCTCCGGGGACGGTAAGCCGCGGCGCGCCGCGCCGACAAGAGGGCCTGGACATGCGAGGGCCGCCGCCCAGGATGCGGGCGGCGGCCCTCGGGGGCGGGGGAGCGGTCAGGTGCGCCGTCCGCCGGCCCGGCGCCGCAGGTACCAGGCACCGCCCACCAGCGCCACGGCGACCAGCGTCCCGCCCGCCGTGAGCGTGAGCGTGCCCGAGTCCCGCACCGTCCCGCCCAGTCCGCCCCGCACACCGCCGACCGGGCGGGACGGTGCGGAGGCGGTCGGGCTCGGGTTCGGGCTCCGGCTCGCCGAGACACTCACCGGCACCGGCCCGAGGGTCGACCCGTCGGAGCAGACGACCACCGTCTGGTACGTCCCCGTACGCAGGCCCTGCCAGGTGGCCGTGCCCGAGCGCAGCTCCGTCTGGCGGCCCGCGGCGAAGTCGGCCTGGCCGGAGTCGAGGAGCGCGGCATTGCCGCCGTTCGGGCACGAGGTCGTGGTGGCCGTCACCGTGGAGCCGCTGGCCGTCACGTCGACCCCCGCGGCGAGCGCCGCCGGCACCGCGAGGGTCAGCGGCAGCGCGGCCGAGGCGGCGACGGTGAGTGTGCGCCGGGCGAGGAGCGAAGGGGTACGCATGATGTCTGCTCTCCGGCGGCACAGGAGGCGGTTCGTCCCGTGCCCCGCCCGAATCGGCAAAGCCCGTGCTGCCTGCCGTTCACCCAACGCACGTACGGCCGCGCGCGCATGCGGACGGCGGCCGGGCCGGTGACGGATTCCATCGTCCGGCCCTTGCCTTCCGTACGCGTGCTGGCGTCCCTACCCGCCCGTCGTCACCGTGCGCTCCGGTGAGAACGCGCCCCACGTCCCGTCCGGCAGCTGTCCACGGATCTTCACCCGGTGCCGGGCGCCCGCGTCCTTGCCGATGTAGAAGCTGTACTTCGCCGCGTCCGGGGGCGCACTCTCCCCCCACATCACCGTCGTCGCCTGCTCACCGTCCAGGAAGACCTGGTACGCCGGGACCTCGCCCCCGGTCTCCGGCGGTGTCCAGGCGAGGTCGATGTAGTACGCGCCGTCCGCGCGCCGTGTCGTGGCGCGGAAGTCGTCCGGGGCGGTCCCAGGCCCCTCGTTCTTGCCGCGCGCCGTGGTCAGCCGCACCGGGTCGCTCGCGGCGGAGACGTTGTCGGCGGCGTCCCGCGCCCGCACGCTGAACTTGTAGGCGGTGCCCGGCCGCAGCCCGGTCAGCAGCGCGCGTGTCTGCGTACCTCCGACGCTGTGGATCTTCGTCGTGCCCTGGTAGATGTCGTACGAGACGACGCTCCTGTCGTCCGCCGCCTTCCGCCACGACAGGGTCACCGCCCGCCCGCCGTCGACGTGCCCGCGCAGCCCCTCCGGCCGGCTCGGCGCGGAGCCGTCCGCGGCGACCGCGGCCGGGGTGGTGACGGTGACGCGGCGGCTCGCCGGACCCAGGGAGCCGTCCTTGCCGCGGGCACGGACCGTGAACTCGTAGCGGGACTTCGCGCGCAGACCGGTGACGTCCACCATGTGCTGCTCGGCGCTCAGTTCCTTGACGCGCACCGAGCCCCGGTACACCTCGTACCCGGTGACGTCCGTGGTGCTCACGGGCCGGTTCCACATGACGTGCACGGATGTGGCGCTGCCGGCCTGCGCCGTGACGCCGACCGGTTCGGTCAGGGCGGGCCCGCCGGCCTTGTCGTCGTCCGGGAACAGGCCGCAGCCGGTCAGGACCGTCAGCAGCGCGACGGCGCAGGCCGCGCGGGGGAGCAGAGTGCGTGGGGGGACGCGTCGCACGGGTGTGCCTTCCGCTCGAGACGGACGGGATTGGTTCAGACCTGTAGGTCTCCTGTATGGCACGAGTGACGGGTCCCCATCAAGAGGGCGGCGGCAAGT
Organism: Streptomyces kunmingensis; assembly: GCF_039533535.1. Taxonomy (NCBI): domain Bacteria; kingdom Bacillati; phylum Actinomycetota; class Actinomycetes; order Kitasatosporales; family Streptomycetaceae; genus Streptomyces; species Streptomyces kunmingensis. The sequence goes on along the minus strand of NZ_BAAATS010000006.1, from coordinate 59,735 downwards.
GGGCCGTGCCCCAGTCCTGCCGGGACACGGCCCACTTGCCGCGAATTCTCCTGAAAGGGAGCTCTCACTCCTTGCGGTACGTGTACGCCTCCGACGCCGCCGCCACGACCGCGTCCAGGTCCGCCCCCGCCGAGGCGGAGACCACCGCGGCCACCGCGCCCTCCAGGAACGGGGCGTCCACCAGGCGTGTGCCCTCGGGGAGTTCGTCGCCCTCGGCGAGCAGTGCCTTCACGGTGAGGACCGCGCTGCCGAGGTCCACCAGGACCGCGACGCCCGAGCCGCGGTCGACCTCCGCGGCCGCCGCCGAGATCCGCTCCGCACTCGTACCGAAGCCGCCGTCCTCCGTGCCGCCGGCCGCGGCCACGGGGGCGGTGGTCCCGCCTCCGGCGAGCCCCATGGTGAGGCGCGCCACGGACTCGGCGACGTCCCGGCTGTGCGACACGAGCACGACGCCGACGGGCTTGTCGGGGGCGGTCACGAGGCCTCCCCGGCGGTCTCGGCCAGCGCGGCGATCAGCAGCGCCGACGACGTGGCGCCGGGATCCTGGTGCCCGATGCTGCGCTCGCCGAGATAGCTGGCGCGGCCCTTGCGGGCCTGGAGCGGAGTGGTCGCCTCCGCGCCGTGCTCGGCCGCGGAGCGCGCCGCGGCGAAGTCGCCGCCATCGAGCGCTTCCACCGCAGGCACCAGCGCGTCCAGCATGGTCTTGTCGCCGGGCGCGGCCCCGCCGAGCGCGGCCACGGCGTCCACCCCGACGCGCAGCGCCTGTGCCAGCTCGGCCTCACTCACCTGCGCGGCGTCGCCCAGCGTCTTGCCGGTGCGCCGCAGCAGCGTCCCGTACAGCGGCCCCGACGCTCCGCCCACCGTCGAGATCAACTGCCGTCCGGCCAGCGTGAGTACGGCCCCCGGCGTGTCGGGCGCGTCCTTGTCGAGGGTGGCCCGCACGGCGGTGAAACCGCGCTGCAGATTGCTGCCGTGGTCCGCGTCGCCGATCGGCGAGTCGAGTTCGGTGAGCCGGGCGGACTCGCGGTCCACCGCAGCCGCGGTCGCCGCCATCCAGCGCCGGAAGAAGTCGGCGTCGAGCACATGGTCTCCTTGCGTGGTAGGTACGTTGACGAGAGGGGCGGCCGTCACATGCCCCAGCGCAGGCCCGCCGTGCTGACCGGCGCGTCCCACAGGCGCAGCAGTTCCTCGTCCACCTGGCACAGGGTGACAGAGGCGCCGGCCATGTCGAGGGACGTGACGTAGTTGCCGACGAGGGTGCGGGCTACGGGTACGCCGCGCTCGCCGAGCACCCGCTGCACCTCGGCGTTGAACCCGTACAGCTCCAGCAGCGGCGTCGCCCCCATGCCGTTGACGAGGACGAGGACGGGGCTGGTCGGGTTCAGGTCCGCCAGGACGGCGTCGACGGCGAAGTCGGCGATCTCCCCGGACGTCATCATGGGACGCCGCTCGCGGCCGGGCTCGCCGTGGATGCCGATGCCCAACTCCAGCTCCCCGGACGGCAGATCGAACGTGGGCGACCCCTTCGCGGGCGTGGTGCACGCGCCCAGCGCCACCCCGAAACTCCGCGCACTCTCATTGACCTGCCGGGCCAGCGCCTCGACCCGCTCCAGCGGCTGCCCCTCCTCGGCGGCGGCGCCCGCGATCTTCTCCACGAACAGGGTCGCGCCGGTGCCGCGCCGTCCGGCCGTGTAGAGGCTGTCGACCACCGCGACGTCGTCGTTGACCAGCACCTTGGCTACCTGGATGCCCTCGTCCTCGGCGAGTTCGGCCGCCATGTCGAAGTTGAGCACGTCACCGGTGTAGTTCTTCACGATGAACAGCACGCCCGCCCCGCTGTCCACCGCGGCGGCGGCCCGCACCATCTGATCGGGCACCGGAGAGGTGAACACCTCACCCGGACAGGCCGCGGACAGCATCCCCGGGCCCACGAACCCACCGTGCAGCGGCTCGTGCCCCGACCCGCCGCCCGACACCAGCGCCACCTTTCCGGCGACCGGCGCGTCCCGGCGCAGGATCACCCGGTTGTCGACGTCCACGGTCAGCTCGGGATGGGCGGCCGCCATCCCGCGCAGGGCGTCGCTGACGACGGACTCGGCCACATTGATCAACATTTTCACTGGTTCCTCCGAGTGGCGTGGGTGGCGTGGGCAGTGCCTGCCCAGTCCTGCCATGGTGATCTGCTGTTGTCCATCCAACGCCAGTATCGGCAAAGGCCTCGCGTCGGGCGCCCCTCACGACCGACGCGACTGCCGGTCACCAGGCCGGGGCCCGCGCCGCCGGCTCAGTCGCGGGCCAGGACCACCGCCGCGTTGTGGCCGCCGAAGCCGAAGGAGTTGCTGACGGCGACGGCCGAGGACACGGACCGCGCACCGCCCGCGTCGACGTCGATGTCGAGCGCCGGATCCCGGTCGGTCAGCCCTCAAGCAGTAGAACCGCCGCCGGGCCGCTCGGCAGGGCCGTTGCCGCTGCTCGGGTGAATGACCGGGCGTGTACGCGCGCCGGGGCCGGCCGGGGCGGTGGTCCATGGCCACCATGCCGATGTGATCATCGGACGAAAGGGTGCGCGAGCCACGGGGCCGGAGCGGTCGGCGCGGTGGCTGCTGGTCTGCCTTCTCCTGGCCACGGGCTGCTGGTCGGCCGCCGGGCCCTCCGCCGCCGACGGCACCGGAACGCGCGGCCTCGGCCTCGTCGTCACGGTCAACACCCGGCCCGGCCTGGGCGCCCTCAACCCCGGTATCCGGACCGGCGCCGAGGTCGTCAAGTCGTACCGTCTCGTCAACCGCGGCGGCGCCGACCTGCGCGACCTGCGGGTGCGGGACCCCGCGATGCCGGGCGCCGCGATCCGCTGCCCCGGCGGCCTGGACCGGGTGCCGCTACTGACCGGGATGCACTCGGTGCGCTGCACGGCGACCGGGCCCGCACGCCCGGGAGCCTGGATCGGTGACGTCCGGGCGGTCGGCAACGTGCGCCTGCTGCGCGCCACCGTGCAGGCGAGCGCCCGGTCCGGCTACGCGGGCGTCGGCGCGGCCCTGTCCCTGACGGAGACGGCGCGCGTCACCGGCCCGGGACAGGCCGAGGTCCGCTACGTCGTCGTCAACCGCGGCAACCGGACCGTCCACGGCGTCCGGGTCACGGACCGGACGCTCCTCCCGGAGCGCAGCGCCCGGGCGCTCGCCCCGGACCGGATCACCTGCGCGGGCGGACAGCCGGTCGTCGCACACCTCGCGGCCGGAGGGCAGGCCGTGTGCACGGCCGTGGTACGGCGTCCCCCGGGCACGTACGTCAGCAGGGGCCGGGCCGACGGCAGCGACCTGCTGCGCACCCTCGATCCCCGCGGCGGACCGGTACCGGCCCCGCGGCTCACCGCGTGGGCCTCCGCACGCTTCACGCTCCGGGCCACCGCGCCCGGCGCTCCCCCCAAGCCGCGGCCCCCGGCGCCTGTGCCGCCCGGCGGGCAGCCGGTCCCCGGGCCACCGGGTCCGGTGTCGCCCATCGCCGCGCTGCTGCCCCCGAAGCCGCTGCCATGGAGCATCGCGGCGCCCGGCCTCGTCCCCGCCCCGGGCCTCGCGCTGCCCGGCGTCATGCTGCCCGGAGTCCCGCAGCCCGGTGCGGCCGTACGGACAGGGCCCGCGCCCGGCGTCGCGCCCGATTTGGCCCGCCCCGCGAATCCGGCCGATCCCGCCGATCCCGCCGATCCCGCCGATCCGGCCGATCCCGCCGATCCCGCCGATCCGGCCGATCCGGCCAAGCCCGAGAAGCCCCGTGAACCGGCGGCGGTGGCGCCGCCCGCCGAGCCGACGGCCGCAGAGCCCCCGGCCGCCGTGCCGGAGGAGACCCGGCCGCGCCGCTCGCTGCTCAGCCGCTTCGTCCGGCAGGACCACACCCCCACCGGCCTGGGCGTGCTCGCCGCGCTGTTCCTCATCCTGCTGCCCGCGGCCATCGCCGCCGCGGTGTTCGGCTCCCGCCGGCTCTGACCGTGCGACCACGGAACGGGATCCCCCGATGATCGAAAGTCTCGCCATCGTCCTCGGCGTCGCCGCGCTCGCCGCGGCCGTCGTCCTGGTCAGACACCGCTTCTGGCCGCCGGGCCCGGACGACGAACCCCGCGAGGACGTGGCCGAGTACATCTCCATGATGGTCGGCGTCCTGTACGCCCTCGTCCTGGGCCTCTCCCTGGTGTCGGTCTGGGACGCGCAGTCCGGCGCCGAGGACCACACCGCCACCGAAGCGAGCGCGGCGCACCAGATCCATCTCCTCGCCGCGGGCCTGCCCGCCGAGCGGGCCGGCCGGATGCGCGACGAGATCGAGACCTACACCCGGCACGTCACCGACGTGGAGTGGCCCGCCATGGCCGAGAAGGCCCCGCTGGGCCGGGAGGGCTGGCGCATGCTGGACGAGGTGCGCGCGACGGGTCAGGTCCCGGCGGACGCCACACCCGCCCAACAGGCCACGGGGCAGGAGATCCTGGCGCAGCTGAGCACTCTGGACGAGGCCCGCCGCGGCCGCGAGGCCGACTCCACGGAGGAACTGTCACCGGTGCTCTGGTTCGGCCTGATCGTCGGCGGTGTCCTCACCATCGCCTTCATGTTCCTGTTCGGTGTGACGCGCAGCTTCACGCACGTCGTGATGGTGGCGGGCCTGTCCGCCCTGATCACCTTCACCGTGCTCCTCATCTATCAACTCGACAGCCCCTTCTCCGGGTTGTTCGCCGTCGACCCGACCCCGTTCACCCGTCACTTCTGATCCGCACCCCGGCCCGGCGGTGGTCGGGTGCGGCTCCTCGCGCGGGTCTGATACGACTTGCGGCATGGATATGGGGCGTGAATCGCGTGCGGAGAAGGACGCGATGACGGTGGAGATCATGTTCGCTCTGGTCACGGCCGCCGTGCTGGCCGCGCTCGTGTTCGCGGCGTTCCTGATCCCCGTACTGGTGGCCGACGTCTCCGGGCCGGCGCGCAAGACGGTCCTCGTGCCCGGCGCCGTCCTGGCCGGGGTCGCCGGGGTGTGGCGCGTCGTGCGGGTGCTGCTCAGGTTCGACGCGCACCGGCGGCTGGGGCGCTGACCTCGCCCGCTCTGCGGTGGGCGGCCCACGCGGTCGCGGGGCGGGCACATGCCCCGCAACTCGTGAAAGTAACGCGCCTGTTGTGTGTTTGTCGGGTCAGGGTGGGAGCACACGAGGGCCAGGAGGTCGATAACGATGGTTCCCCTGCTTCTGGTTCTTCTTCTGGCTCTGATCCTCTTCGGCGCGGGTTTCGCGTTGAAGGCGCTGTGGTGGATCGCGATCATCGTGCTGGTGGTGTGGCTGCTCGGTTTCGTGATCCGGCCCGCCGCGAGCGGCAGCCGCAAGGGCCGCTGGTACCGATGGTGAGGTACTTCGGATGAGCTCCGCACACGCGCGAACACGCGCCTGAGCGGCACGGCGCCACCGGCGGTGGCGCGCGTGCCGGAGGGGTGGGCCCGGCCTGGGACGGCCGGCCCACCCCTCCGCCATGACCGGGCCCCACCCCCGTGATGGCCCTGAGGTCATGTCCGGCCCGGCGTCAGCCCGCGCGGGTCGCCGTCGCGAGGTCCGGGTGGATCGCGAAGACCTGGTCGAGGCCGACGATGCGCAGGATCCGCAGGGTGTTGGCGGGGACGGCGACCAGAGCGATGCCGGCGCCGGCCGCGAGGGCGTGATTGTGCGCGGCGATCAGGGCGCTCACCCCGCTGGAGTCGCAGAACGGCATCGCGGCGAGGTCGAGGACCAGGCTCTGGCCCGGCCGCAGGACGATCGTGGGCAGCAGCCCGCGCAGTTCCGGGGCGGTGTCGTGGTCGAGGTCCCCGGCGATTCTCAGGACGGGACCGGTGGCGCCGTCTTCGGCGGTGATCTTCAACGGGCTCATGGAGTGTTCTTCGGCGTCGGAGCGGACGTGGATGCGGACGTGGACGCGGGCGTGGGTACGCCGAGCGCGAGCAGGGCGGTGTCGTCGTCGAGGCCGTCACCGAGGCCGCTCAACAGGCCGCTCAGCGCGGCGATGACGGTCCTGGCGGAGCCGGCGTGCTCGGCGGTGAACGCGCGCAGGGCCTCGTCCCCGAAGAGGGACGAGCGGTCGGGTCCGGTGCGGGCCTCGATGACACCGTCGGTGTAGAGCAGGAGCGTGTCGCCGGGGGCGAGGGTGGTGGTGGCGGCGGAGAAGCGGGGATCGGGCAGCGCCCCGACGAGGAGTCCGCCGGGGGTGTGCAGGAAGTCGGCGGTGCCGGCGGCGCGCAGGACGAGCGCCGGCGGATGGCCTCCGGAGGCGAGCAGGACCGTGACGTGTCCGGTGTCGGGAGAGGGTTCCAGGACGCCGAAGATGGCGGTGCAGAAGCGCGGGTCGACGCCGGAGTACCGCTCGTGCAGGACCTGGTTGAGCGTCGTCAGGGCGGCCACCGGGTCAGGGTCGTGCAGGGCGGCGGCGCGCAGGGTGTACCGGGTCAGCGAGGTGACCGCGGCCGCCTCGGGGCCCTTGCCGCAGACGTCACCGAGGAAGAAGGCGAAACGCCTGTCGTCCAGCGGGAAGACGTCGTAGAAGTCGCCGCCGAGCCGGTCGGGGGAGGCGGTGTGGTAGTAGCCGGCCGCCTCCATTCCGGGGATCTCCGGCAGCGTCGAGGGCAGCAGCGACTGCTGGAGCACGGCCAGCGCCTGTTGCAGCCGGGCCCGGTCGGCGCGGGCCTGCCGCGCGGATTCCTCGGCGGCCTTGCGGCTGCGCAGCAGCTCCGTCTCGTAGGCACGCCGGTCGGTGGCGTCGAAAACGGTGATACGGGTCAGCAGGGGCGTCCCGGTGCTGCCGTACTTGACCACGCCTGAGACCAGCACCGGCAGCCGGGCGCCGTCGGCCCGCTTCAGTTCGAGGGCCACTCCGCTGATCTCGCCCTGCATGCGCAGCAGCGGCGCGAAGTGCGTCTCGTGGTACAGCCTGCCACCGACGGGCAGCAGGTCCGTGAACCGCAACTGCCCCACGATCGCCTTGCGTTCGAGCCCCAGCCAGCCCAGCAGGGTGTCGTTGAGCTTCACGATGGTGCCGTCCATCAGTGTGGACAGATACCCGCACGGCGCGTTGTCGTACAGATCCTCGGGGCTGTCCTCCAAAAGGTCGGCGAACGTCGGGGCCGGAGCCGTCCCGCCGCCGGCCTCCTCGGGCCCGGGCCCGGTGCAGCTCATCACCGCAGACCTGCCAGGAACGCGGTGATCGCCGCATTGGTGGCCTCGGGTGCGGACAGGTGCGGGCAGTGGCCGGTCGCGTCGAGCGTGACCAGCGTCGAATCCGGCACCGCCTCGTGCACGAAGGCACCGACCTCGCGGGGGGCGATGGCGTCCTGGGTGCACTCCAGGATCAGCGTCGGCACCCGTACGCCCTTCAGCTCGTCGCGGGTGTCCGACAGGAACGTGGTCCGCGCGAACACATGCGCCATCTCCGGGTCGGTGGCGCAGAAGCTGTTCTTGAGCTCCTCACCGAGCTCGGGCCGCTCGGGGTTGCCCATGATCAGCGGAGCCATCGCCGCCGACCAGCCCAGGTAGTTCGCGTCCAAGGACTCCAGGAGCTCCTCGATGTCGGCCTCGCTGAACCCGCCCCGATATCCCACGTCGTCGATGTACCGCGGGGACGGGGCCACCATCACGAGCGCCCCGATGCGGTCGGGTGCCTGCCGGGCGGCCAGCACACCGATCATCGAACTGACCGAGTGGCCCACGAACACCGCGTCGCGCAGGTCGAGCCGCTCGCAGACCTCCACCACATCCTGTGCGTAGCCGTCCAGCGAGCCGTAGCGGTCCGCCGAGAACGCGGACAGGTCCGAGCCACCGGCGCCGACGTAGTCGAAGAGCACCACACGGTGGTCCCGCTCCAGCGCGGGCACGGTCAGCCGCCACATGTTCTGGTCGCAGCCGAAGCCGTGGGCCAGCACCACCGCCGGTCCCTGAGGGTTCCCGGTCACGGTGACGTTGTTCCTGCGGAGGATGTCCATGCAAGCCATGATCCCAGCTCCTCCGGAGGCCGCAGCAGGTGCCCCTGTTTGCCGCCCGGGGCCAAGGGCAGGCGGTTGTCAGTGCTTGGGACCACAGGCGCATCCGTGGGGGAGCACTGTGCCCGGATGCGGGCCCCCGCTGCTTCTTCACGGTCACTCTCTGCCGGAAGCAGCGATAGGAGGACATCCTGATGGCCGAACGCCGACTGCACGATGACGCGCCCGAGACCGCCGAGGCCTTCCACCGCCTGGCCGCCGCTCCCGAGGGTCCCGAACGCGACCTCCTGAGCCAGGAGTTGGTGGAGGCCTGGCTGCCCATGGCCCACCGCCTCGCCACGAAGTTCCGCAACCGCGGCGAGAACCTGGAGGACCTCAAGCAGGTCGCCGCCATGGGGCTGGTCAAGGCCGTCGACCGGTACGACCCCGCACGCGGCGCCTTCGAGTCCTACGCGGTCCCCACCATCACCGGGGAGCTGCGCCGCCACTTCCGCGACCACACCTGGGACGTGCGGGTCCCGCGCCGGGTGCAGGACCTGCGCAACAAGGTCCGTGTCGCGCGCCGCGACGTCATGGACCGGCCCGGCCACGCCGGAGAGGCGGGCACGGACGAGATCGCCGCGCAGGCCGGGCTGACCCCGGACGAGGTTCGCGACGGGATGGAGGCGCTGGAGAGCTACAGCTCCCTGTCCCTGGACGCCGAGTCGGGCGCGGCCGCCGACGGTCTCAGCATCGCCGACACCCTGGGGCACACCGAGCCCGGCTACGACGTCATAGCGGACCGGGAAGCCGCCAAGGAAGGGCTCAGGGCCCTGCCCGAGCGCGAACGCACCATCCTCTACCTGCGCTACTTCGAGGACATGACCCAGGCCGGTATCGCCGAGCGGGTCGGCATCTCGCAGATGCACGTCTCGCGTCTCATCACCCGTAGCTGCGCGAAGGTCCGCGACCACGCCAACCGGGACGTCTTCCACCAGCGGGCCGCCTGATCCAGCCTTACTGGTCGTCCGCGTCCGCGTCCGCGTCCTCGTCGTCGTCCGGGATGTGCACGTCGAAGACGTTGATGTTGATCTCGTTCACGTCGAGTCCGGTCATCGTCTCGACCGCGTCGATGACATGGGTACGTATCTGATCCGCGAGCTCGTGGATCAGCACCCCGTACTCGACCTCGACATCGACGCCGACCGAGACCTTCTCCTCGTCCCGCTCCACCTTGACCGACTGCCCGGGGTCCGGGGATCCGGGCATCCGGCTCCTGACCGCACCCAGCGCCTTCGCCGCGCCCTTGCCGACCGCGCGGACACCGTCCGTCTCCCGGACGGCGATCCCGGCGATGGTGGCTATGACACCGTCGGCGATGCTCGTCGTGCCGCGGGTGCCGCCCTTCTGCGCACTTCCTGTCGTCGTGCTGCCGCTTCCGATTGCGATGTCGGACATGGCCGCCTCACAGTGAGTCGCCGGCACGGACGGGAGCGCCCGCCCGTGGGTCCCCTCCCTCACTCTGCGCCCACCGGTCGCGGTCCGCCATCCGAGTGAGCGCCTGCGAGGCCCTGCGCGGGCCGGGGCGGGTGGACAGGCTCTCAGTCGCGGGGGAGGAGGGAGCCGAGGGGGCCGAGGTCGAGGTTCAGGTCCTCCGGGCCCACCCCGTGCCGGTCGCAGAGTTCCCGCATGCGCTCGTCGAGCAGCATGAGGGTCGTCCCGATCTCCTCGACCTGCTCGTCACTCAGATCGCCCTGCTCGACGCGGCGGATGGCCTGCCGTTCCATCAGCTGCCGCAGCAGCTCGACCACGGTCAGCACCAGGGCCACCAGGTCGCGGCCCATCTTCTCGGAGTCGAGGTCGACGCGGGAGTCCGTCACAGGGGACCCCCGTCCGCCCACGGAGCCGGCACCCGCTCGTTGACCGAGGACAGGAGCGCGTGCAGCGACAGCCGGACGAGCGGCACATCGGCGATCGCGATGACGAGGTCGCCGCTGACCACCACCCCGGTCGCCAGCACGCGGTCCAACAGATCCACGAGCGGCACCCCCAGCGGACCGCTCAGAGGTTCCGGACTGTCCCACGCCACCACATCCCGATCCACGGTCACACCTCGCCCACGAAGGAGTACGGAACCCAGGGACCCGACAACTCGATCTGCGCGTCCGTGCGTTCGCGCAGCGCCCCGACCGCCCGCCTGAGCTCGTCCGCCCGGTCCGCGGCGACCAGATACGTGGCATTCAGTACGTGCACACGTTGCTCGCCGGTGAGGGCCGCGCCGTGGGTGCGGAGCCGGCGCGAGGCGGCCGCCAGCTCACGCAACTCGGCGTCGACCGACTCCGCGACGCCCAACGCCTCCTCACGGCGCCGCTCCCGCCGGTCGTGGACCCCACGCTTGCGGTTCAGATAGGCGAGCCCGGCACCCGGCGCCGGGGCACCGCGGCGGGGCGCCGACGCGGCGACGGGACGCTCCGGCACGGGGGCCGGCCGCTCCGGCGGCGCCACGGACCGGTACACCTTCACGCCCCACTCCGCGTGGTGCGCGACGCGTTGCAGCGCGCCGTGGAAGCGCGCCGCCTCGTCCGCCAGGACACGGCGGACCCGCTCGTCGTCGAGGTACAGAGTGGCGAGGGGGAGAGGAACCACCGGGCCGGCGGCCGCCGCCGCGGACACCACCTCGTGGTGGGCGCGCGCGTACCGCTCGATCTCCCGACGGTCCGAAAGGCGCGGTTGCCAGACCTCGTCGGTGAAGTCGGCGGCCGGCACCGTCTGGGCCACGGCCGTCAGCGCCCCGGAGGCGATCAGCCGTACCCGCCCGCCTCCGGGCATACCCGAAAGGCCGGTGAGATCGGCCGAGTTGACGGCGCGGGTGTCGCGGCACACGGCGAACACGTAGGTGGCGCCGGAGTCCGGGACCCGCGCGGGGGAGTCGGAGTGCGTCATGTCTGCCGGTGCTCCTCTTTCCCGTTCGCTTTCTTGTCCGCTTTTTTCCTGTCCGCTGTGCCGGACGTTTCCTCCAAGGCCTCCAACCGCTCGCGCAGTTCGCGGTTCTCGTCCTGCAACGCGCTGCGCGAAGCCCGCGAACTCAGCGCCGGGTCCGTCTCCCACCAGTCGATGCCCGCCTTCTTCGCGGTGTCGACGGACGCGACGAAGAGCCGGAGCCGGATGGTGAGCAGTTCGATGTCGAGGAGGTCGATCTTGATGTCGCCCGCGATGACGATCCCTTTGTCCAGCACCCGCTCCAGGATGTCGGCCAGGTTGGTCGTCGTCGGGCCCGGCACCGGCTGCGGCTCCGGCCTGAAGTCGAGGTCGGTCACCGTGACGCCCCCGTCCGGCGCTTACGGCTCGGACGCCTCGGAGCGGGCGGCTCCTCCTCGTCGTCCTCGTCATCGTCCTCGGCTGCTTCGTCGTCGTCCGCGTCCGCTTCCTCGTCTTCCTCTTCCTCGTCGGGCTCCTCTTCGGCGTACTCGTCGTCGTAGCCGCTGTCGTACTCGTCCTGGTCCTCGGCGTCTTGGTCCTCGGCGTCCTCCGCCCCTTCCTCCCCTTCCGCCTCTTCCTGCTCCTCCTGTTCGACGGCGTCCTCGTGGGAGAGGACGACCTCGCCGTCCCGGATCTCGCCGCGCCAGCCCTCCGGCTCCTCCTCGGTGAGCGTGACGTACCGCTGGAAGTGCTTGAAGTCCAGGCGCAGACGGCGGCCCTGGGCCCGCCAGAGATTGCCCGTCTTCTCGAAGAACCCGGACGGGTAGTACTCCACGACCAGAACGATCCGGGTCAGCGTCGGCGCCAGCTCGTGGAAGCTGACGGCGCCGCGGGTGGTGCCCTTGGCGCCCTCGGAGGTCCACACGATCCGGTCGTCGGGGATCTGCTCCTGCACCGTGGCCTTGAAGCTGCGCGATGAGGGCCCGACCTTGACCTTCCAGTCGCTCTGCGTCTCGTCGCTCGTCGACACGGAGCGCACGCCTTTGGTGAAGCTGCTGAACTGCTCGTACTGCGTCCACGCGTCATAGGCGGTGCGCAACGGCACGCCCACGTCGAGGACCTCGATGATGTTCATGACCTTGCTGTCGCCGGACTTGCGCTTGCCCTTGCCGCCGCCACCACCGAAGGCGTCCTTCGCCTTGTCCACCACCGCGTCCTTGGCTCCCTTGGCCTTTTCCGAGACGAACGCCTTGACCGGGGACTCTCCTTGGAGCACGCGCGAGCCGATGGAGGTCAGCGAACCGCCGTTCTCGGCCGCGTCGCTCAACTTGTCCGTCAGATCGGTGAGCTTGTCGCCCGCCTTCTCGGCAAGGTGCTGGACCTGAGCGCCGGCGAACTTCGACAACTCGTCCCTGAGGCGGCCGATCCCCGATTCCTCGGATGCCGCGGACTCGTCCCTGTCGTTCTCTGCCATGACCTGCTACCTCCGCCGATCGGCGCGCTTGGTGGCCGTGCGCTTCGCTGAGGCCGGCTTCTTCGGGGCGGACTTCTTCGCCGTCGACTTCTTCGCGGGTGCCGTCTTCTTTGCGGCGGTTTTCTTGGCCGGGGGCGACTTCTTCGCCGGAGCGGACTTTTTCGCGGCGGGCCTTTTGGCGGCGGATTCCTTCGCCGAAGCGGTCTTCTTTGCCGGGGCGGCCTTCTTCGCCGAAGGGGCCTTTTTCGCTGGCGGAGCCTTCTTGGCCTGGGGCGTCTTCTTCTGCGGTGAGGCGGGTGTTCGTTTGCGCCGGGGCCGCGGCGGGGGCGGCTCCTCCTCCTCTTCCGGCCCTTCCTCGTCGGGCTCTTCGTCCTCGTCGTATTCGTCCTCGTAACCGTCCGCGAAATCGTCATCGTCTTCGTCGGCGTCGTCGGGTTGCGTCGTGCCGGAGAGGCGGGCCGTGCGGTCGCCGATCGCGTCCGCCAGCGTGTTCATGCTCCGGTTGGCCGCAGCGGTCAGGGCTTGGCGGCCGGCCCCGAGCACCTCGCCCCTGAGCTGCTCCTGCACCTCGGCGAACTGGGGCATCTCAGCAAGCTTGCGCATCCCCTGGGCCGCCAACTGGCGTGGTTCCAGGGCGAACCGACGGCCCGCCAGAAAGGTCGCGACGCTCAGAGCCAGTCGGCCCTTCTTGGTCCGCCCCAGTACATATCCGCCCACGACGGCGGTCGCGAGCGCCACTTTGCTCCGGTCGTCCATGCCTGTCACCTTCTGTTTGTCGGCGTCGGGCCGGTCTGCGCGGCGTACAGCCGGTCGAGCAGCCGCTCTTCTTCCGGTTCGAACTCGGCCAGGGAGATGTGCCCCTCGTCCAGGTCCCGGTTGAGCGCGGCGAGCTGGGCGCGCACCACGCCGGGGTCGTACAGCTCGCGCTCCGCGGCGTCCTGGAGCCGTCCGGCGACCCAGACGACGCCACGGGCCGGGGCGAGGGGGAGGAGCAGGAGTCCGGTGATCAGCCCCATCGTCAGCCCCCGCCGGCCACGGGCGACGGGGCCGGCGGGCGGGTGTCGACGAAGCTGTAGCAGGGGAGCGGCCCGGCCAGCCGGAGCTCCATGTGCTCCTGGTGCGCGGCGGCGAGCCGCTCGGCCGCGGCACGGAACCGGTCGGTGTCCGAACGGGCCACGAGGAACGACACGTTGAGCGCGCACCCCTGCACATCGGGGCCGGTGGCCGCCGCGCGGGCCATCGAGGCGAGACTGTGCAGGGCCCGACGGCCTGCCTCGGCCGCCCGGCGGGACAGGGCGGCGGCGACGGCCTCACCCAGACGTACGTTGGCCTCGTAGCCGGGGCGTCGCCGCGCTTCGTCGCGCAGCCGCCGCACCGTCGCGTCACCGGCGACCAGTGCGGCCAGCGCGTCGTGCGCGGGCATGGCCTTGACGTTGATCTCCACGTGCCCGGCGAGCCGCTCCAGCGTGGCGAGGTGCTCCGCCTCCGCCGCGGCCAGCCGGTCGCGCAGCGCCGACTCGTCCGGGGCCACCGCGCCGAAGCGCATCGGCAGCACCGGCCCGGTCTCGGCCAGCTCCGTCAGCAGGTTCTGGTGGGCCAGCAGATCGCGGCGCCGGGCGCGCAACCGGGCGGGGGCGGCACTGACGACCGCGGCCAGCGGGCCGGCATCGACCGTGCGCGGCGCGGCGGGCGGACTGCCCACTCCGGCGGCGTCCTTGGGCAGTGCGGTTCCGGCCCGGACGACCGCGTAGACGTACAGAGAAGCGGTCGGCACGATCACGCCTCCGCTCTGCGGCGCCGAGCCGCACCGCCACTGCTGCCGCGGGCCGGGGGACGACGCTTTTTCGGACGCTCGTACTGCTCGTCGGCTCCGTCGTCCGCGTCGTCGTAGCCGTCGTCCTCGTCATCGGAGCGTCCGGCGGAGCGGTCGTCGCCGCCTCCCACCACCTTGCGGACGGTGTCGCCGACGGACTCCGCGGCGTCACGCACCTTGCGCTTGCCGATCTTCTTGGCGGCGCCGCCGCCGATCAGCTCGGGGACGGTGGTGCTGCCCGAGTCCCGTTCGAGGTCGAGGCGGTTGCACGCCTCCGCGAAGCGGAGATACGTGTCCACACTCGCCACGACTATGCGTGCGTCGATCTTGAGGATCTCGATGCCGACCAGGGAGACGCGCACGAACACGTCGATCACCATGCCCCGGTCGAGGATGAGTTCGAGCACGTCGTAGAGCGTGCCGGCGCGTGGCGGGCAGGGAGCGATCTCATCGGCGTAGGTCGTGGTCGTCATCGGGGTCCTTCCCGTTGCGAACGGCGTGGTCGTACGGCGTGGTCGTACGGCGATCTCGTGCGGCGTGGTCGTACGGACGGATCACTCGTCGGCGGCGCCCCGCCGGTAGCGGCGGAGCCGGCGGTACTCCAGGAGTTCGCCGTCCCGGTCGAGCAGCACCTCGTAGGAGGCGAGCAGGCTCGTCGTGTCCGGGATGCGGGCCACTTCGAGGACGTCCACGACGACACACCAGCCGTCGTCGTCACCGCGCCGGACGGCCGAAACGCCCTCGGTGCGGTGGCCGATCAGGCCTTCGAGGCTCTGGCAGGCGGCGCGAGCGGCGTACACGGGGCCCTTTTTGGGCGCGTTTCTCCGCCGGGTCGCGGTCGCCGTCGAGGAGCCACCGGCCCGTGCTGAACGTTGATCTGCCATGCCCACAGGTTTTGTCACTGCGGGGCGCACCGCATCTTGGGAAAGCTCTCGGCAGGGACGTCGGGAGAGCTAAAGGGAGTGCTGTAGGGAGAGCCGCCGACGGAGCGGAGCCGCTCCGAAATGGGCTAGCTCGCGGGGCTCTCCTCCAGGGCTAGACCGGCGAGGTGGTCGCCGAATCCGCCGTGGGCCCGGGGGGCCAGGCGGCCCGAGGTGGTGACCGGGCAGTCGGCCGTGCGCAGGATGCGGTGCCCCCGGGCACCGAGCGCGGCGACGAGACCGTGGTCCTCGCTCACGGGCAGGGCGGGAAAGCCGCCGACGGCCAGATAGGCGTCGGCGCAGACGCCCAGGTTCGCGCCGTGGACGTGAGGGTGGTGCCAGGGGCCGTGCGCCGGGCGGGAGGCGACGTAGTGCGACTGGTGACGGGCCGCCAGGCCGGGCACGTGCTGGGGCCACTCGGCGACGGAGACGGTGCCGACGACCGCGTCCCAGCCCTCGACGGCGCGCGCGTGCTGGAACGCGAGCCAGTGCGGCGGCACGGTGCTGTCGGCGTCGGTCGAGGCGAGCCAGACGCCCTCGGGGCCGTCCAGGAGCTCCAGGGCTCGGTCGGCCGCCGCGGCCCGGGCAAGGCCCACGTTGCGACAGGTCACCCGGACGACGTCGGCACCGGCCTGCGCGGCCGCCGCGACCGTACCGTCCGAGCAGTCGTCCGCGGCGACCACCGTGAGCACCCGGACCCGCCGCAGAGCGGGATGCCGCGCGGCGGCCCGGATCGCGTCCAGCGCGCCCGGGAGCAGGTCCTCCTCATTGTGGGCCGGGACGAGGACGGCGAGAGAGCGGGGTCTCACACCAGGCCTTCCGCGGCCGCGGGGGAGGGCGGCGCCGTGCCGTCGTCGAGGCGGCGGCCGAACGTCTGCAGGACGAAGTCCGCCTCGCGGTGCTCGCATTCCGGAGCCAGTCCGGGGAGTGAGGCGAGGATGCCGGCGAGTTCGTCGCCGGTGCGCAGGTGCTCGGCGACCGGATGGTTCCAGTGCACGCTCACGAGGGTGCCGCCCGGTTCCAGGGCGTCGACCGCACGCTCCAGCAGGACGGTGAGCTCGGCGGTGTCGAAGTAGTACAGCAGCTCGGAGAGCACGATGAGGTCGAAGGTTCCCGCCGGCCATTGCTCCGGAAGGGTGAGCCGGCGGACCTCGACGTTCTCCAGCTCCCGGGTCCTGTGCGCCGCCGTGTCGACCGCGGAGCGGACCCGGTCGCAGGCCAGGACCGTGTCGCAGCGCCCGGCGAGGCGCAGGGTGAGTTCGCCCACCGAGCAGGCCGGTTCGAAGGCGCGGCGGTAGCGGGGGCGGGGGAGGGCGGCGAGCGTGAGGTCGTACTTGCGCCGCTCGTACCAGCGCTCGGCCAGATGCCAGGGGTCGGACGCGTCGCGGTACATGTCCTCGAAGTACGAGGGCGGGGTGCTCACTGGAACAGGACCTCCGTGGGGCGCAGATGGTGGGCGAGCTCCTCGGGCGGCAGCACCGCCGCGTCCTCGGGGCCGGGTCCCAGCGGATGGATCTGCGTGGTGAACCGGTCGATCGCCACCTGCTTCAACGCCTGGACGTGCGGCGGGAGTTGGACGCACCGAGCCGTCCGCCACGGCACCCGGGGATCGTCCGGCCGAGCCCAGTGCCACATCCAGACCGGATACAGCGAAAGGGGCGTGCCCGAACGGAGCGCGGCCGTGCGGGCCGCCCGGCCTGCCGCCTCGTGGTCGCTGTGCACGTCGCCGGTCCACGGCGCGGCGACCAGGTCCGCGCCACGGGCCAGGGGGGTGAGCGCGTCCACGAGCTGTTCCTCGTGGTCGGCCACGCCGGTGTCCGGTACGCCCAGGCGGATGATCTCCGCCTGACCGGCGCCGAGTTCGGTGAGGGCGGCCCGCAGTTCGCGGGCGCGCAGACGTGCAAGGGCGGGGGGTGTCACGACCCGGCTGTCGGGGTGCGACCCCTCGCCGTCGGTGATCGAGACGACCGTCAGCCGCACCCCGCGCGCTGCCAGCACGGCCATCGCGCCGCCGAAGCCGAGCACTTCGTCGTCGGGGTGCGCGGCCACCACCACGACACGGCCGCGCTCGGGCAGCAGCGCAGGCGGCATCGCGTCCCAGCCGCTCCAGTCCCGCCACTGCGCCTCGTCGGTGCCGGGCGCCTGGATCGCGTTCGCGGGACCGGTCTCCGCGGGTCTGTCGGTGCGTATCGCGGGGCGCGTCACCGGGACTCCTGCGGGCGGGCGAGGACGGCGCCGAGGTGCGCGAGGTCGCGCTCGCCGTGGTGCTGGCGCACATAGACGGTCAGGTCCGCCACATCGCGGGCGTGGCGCAGGTCGTGGCAGAGCGGGCCCGCTCCGGTGGCGCGGCCGACGCGGGTCAGCACCTCGGAGCAGACGGACTCGATGAACGCCCGTACCCGCAGGCCGCGTACGTCCGCCTGACCGCTGCTGTCGGCGGGATCGGCGTCGATCTCCGCGGCTGCCTGGTCGAGGACCGCGCGCGCGGCGTGCAGTTGTACGTCGACCGCTCCGAGATGGGCGTCCGTGTGCGGGTCGGAGCGCTGGGCCGCGGCGCGCCGCAGGGCGTGGGCGACCGCGATCGCGCCGCCGAGCCAGCAGGCGGCGACGCCGATGCCGCCGTGCTGGAAACCGGGCCGCTGCACATAGGACTCGACGTCCCCGACGGCGACGGCCGGCACCCGGTCGAAGTGGACGTCGGGTGTGTCGCTGCCCGCCATGCCCAGGGCCTGCCAGGTGCCCTCGACCGGTACGCAGCGCGCCGCGTCGACGGCGACGGCGAAGAGCCGGCGGCCCTCCGTCGTCCGTGCCGTGACCAGGGCGTGGGTACAGCTGCGGGCGCCCGAGCAGTACGGCTTCAGGCCGCTCAGGACCCAGCCGTCGCCGGACGGCGTCGCTTCGAGCGTGGCGTTCGGGGGCTCGGCGGCCCAGACTCCCCAGCGCTGTCCGGGCATCGGGGCCGGCCCGTCGAGTTCGGCGAGGATGGCCAGCGCGTCCACGTGCCCCTCGACGAGGCGCGCGACGCACAGGTCCTCCTCGGCGACGGACCGCAGGGCGGCCAGCCGGGCCGCCGTACGCCCGGAACCGGGCAGCGGGAACTCCAGCTGTCCACTGTCGATGAGGTCGACGACCGAGGCGAACCGCGCGGCGCTCTCCCGGCGGGCCTCGTCCGGCGCGATGCCGTCGCGGACCGGCGCGGCGGGGGCGCTCGCGGTCGCCCGCGTCGCGCAAGTGCCAGGTGTGTCAGAGGTGCCAGGTGTGTCCGTGGCGTCGGGCGCGTGTGGTGCGCCGGGCGCCGACATACGGTCCGTCATACGGGGAGATGTCCTTGCCACTGTGCTGTCCGCCGGGGCTGGGGTGGCGGCGCGGCCGTGGGGCCGCGCCGTGGTGCATCGGAGGAACGGGCCGGTTCACGCGACCAGCGTCTGGTCGGCCTGCTCCTGTCCTGGTGCGGGGCGGATCCCCGTGGGCGACGGTTCGGCGGCCAGAAGTCGTTCCGCCGTGGCGAGAGCGTCCTTGATCTCGCGGGTGCCGGTGGTGACGCACAGCGTGTACGCGACGTCCTCCAAGAGGCGCCGGTTGGCGGCTGTGTCGTCCTCGACCAGCTGGACGCGCGCCTTCGCATAGCGGGACAGCAGCGCGCGCAGTATCTGCGGGTGGGGAGTGATCATTCCGAGAGGCTCCTTTTTCTCAAGCAACTCGCTCCCCGAGTGTCCCGTCGCGCACATTTCATGCATGTCCGCACCAAGGACCCCGGAGCGCGCGTGAACCACAGGGGAGAACAGCGGCCGGCGGCCGCTCATTCGCCCTCCGCGTCCTGCTGGGCGACGGCATTGGGCGTGATGGCGTCGCCGCTCTCCCCGCGATGCCGGTCCTTCCTCTCCTCATGGAGCGGATCGGTCTCGGCGTCCTCGAACTCCTCCAGGACCTCGTCCGCCGCGGTCTGTGCGGGGCGGGAGTCGTCGTGCTGCCGGTTGCGGTCGTGCGTCATGGTGGCTCCTCCGGAGTCTCGTACGGGCCTCGGGATCTGGTACGGGCTCAGGGGTGGGCCCGCTCCTGAGCGGTGTGGTGACGTTCGTTGTAGGCGCGGTCCGCCCGGTCGTTCAGGGCGCTGCCCAGGGAGCGCAGCCGTTCCCCGAACGTGCGCGGGCGGTCGGGTTCCACATCGATCCCCGGACGCAGCTCGGGCTCTCCGTCGGGCGACGGCAGCAGCGTGTTCACGACATGGCTGAGCCGGGCGGTGAGCACCGGGGCGAGTCCGTGCGCCTTGTCGGCGGCGCGGGCGGCCGGGGTGAGCACGAGCCGGACCCGGCGGCGCTGGACGGCGGTGACGATACGGTCGGCCGCGCGCTGTGCGTCCATCGAGACCAGCGGGGTGCCGGCGAGGGCGGAGAACCAGGCGAACTCGCGCCGCCGGTCGCCGCCGAACACGGCGTGCAGGTGCGAGCCGGTGCGCATGAGGCCGGGATGGACGGCGGTCACCGAGACGCCGTCGCGCGCCGCCTCCACGTGCAGCCCCTCGGCGAGGGCACCGACCGCCGCCTTGGCGCAGGAGTACGGCAGCAGATGCGGTACGGCGAGCAGGCCTCCGACCGAGCCGATGAGGGCAAGGCGTCCGCCCGCCCGGCTCTCCCGCAGGTAGGGGAGGGCTTCGAGACCGGTGTGCAGCGCCCCGTCGAAGATGGTGCTCATCGCGGACTCGAAGCCGGCCGCGCCGACGGCCTCGGCCGGTGCGACCTGGATGATGCCGGCGTTGGCGACGACCACGTCCACGCCTCCGCAGGCGGCCGCAGTCCGCCGCAGCAGCTCGGCGACGTCCTCCTTGTCGCGTACGTCGGTCACCGCGGTGCGGACGGGCGCTCCCGGATGCCGCTGTTGCAGCAGTTCGGCGGCGCGCTCCAGTTCGGCCGTGTCCCGGGCCGCGAGTGTGACGGTGCAGCCGCGGCGCACCAACTGGTCGGCGATGAGCAGGCCGAGGCCGCGTGAGCCGCCGGTGACCACGGCGGAGAGGCCGTGCAGGGATCCGGGCGCGCGAGGTGACAGCGTTGCCGGCATGAAGGTCGCTCCCTGTCTCCGAGGGGAAGGGGAAAGTGCGATCTCGGGAGTCCCGGGAACCGCCGAAGCCGCTGAGTACCCTGCGGCCGCACGCGCAATCCGGTGGTCGCCGAGCGGCGTCGGTCGGGCCCTGCCCAGGGCTTGCAGCCACTTTAAGTCGGGCCGTCGGACGGCGCCCGGCGTCCCGTCGAGGACGGCGGTGACGGGGTCCCCGGTCATGAGCTGGGCCTCATGGGTTTGAGAAACCACTCTGAGGACACCCAGTGCTGTGGCCGTCCGGCCCCGAGCGGATCCCCCGTTCGAGGACCGGGCTTCTTACTGAGAGAGAGGACCCGTCATGTTCAAGGCCATTGCTGATGTTCTGCGCGCGATCGGCGGCGCCATCGCCACCGTGGTGACGCTTCCCTTCCGGGCCGTCGCACGACTCTTCGGCGGCGCCTCGGCCAGTGCGCACGGCAACCACTGAGAGTCCCCGGCACCTCAGGGGGAGAGGGCGCCACCACCACGCCGCGCGAGAGTGGCCGGCAAGATGAAAATCGAGAAGGGGCGGACACATGATCACCGTGACGGCGCAGGACCGGACCCAGGCACCGGCCGCAGGGGCCGAGCAGGATCTGATCGAGCGCGCCTATGCGGACCCGGCATCGCTCGCGCCGAAGGACGCGCGGGAGGTCGGCAGGCGGTTCTTCGACCGGCTCACCGAGCTGGAGGAGGGCACGCACGAGTACAGCTACGTGCGCAACTGCCTGATCGAGATGAACCTGTCGTTGGTGCGGTACGCGGCATCGAGGTTCCGGCACCGTGGCCAGCAGGAGATGGAGGACATCATTCAGGTCGGCACGATCGGCCTGATCAAGGCGATCGACCGGTTCGAGCTGACCCGTGAGGTCGAGTTCACCTCGTTCGCCGTCCCCTACATCACGGGTGAGATCAAGCGGTTCTTCCGTGACACGTCCTGGGCCGTGCACGTCCCGCGCCGCCTCCAGGAAGCCCGCCTCGAACTCTCCCGGGCCACCGAGGAGCTGCGTACGCGCCTGGGCCGTTCGCCTTCCACGGCCGAGCTCGCCGAGCTGATGCAGCTGGAGCCGTCCGAGGTGGCCCAGGCGCAGATGGCGTCCAACGGGTACAACAGCGTCTCCCTGGACGCCGCCGTGAGCGGGAAGGACGACGAGGCCGACACCATCCTCGCCGACTTCATCGGTTTCGACGAGGGCCGCTTCGAGCTCGTCGAGAACTTCCACTCGCTCGCCCCGCTGATCGCGGACCTCGACGACCGTGAGCGCAAGATCATTCACCTCCGCTTCGTCGAGGAGCGCACCCAGCAGCAGATCGCCGACGAGCTGGGGTACTCGCAGATGCATGTGTCCCGGCTGATCACGCGCGTGCTGGGCAAGCTGCGCGCCGGTCTGCTGACGACCGACTGAGGTCACCCGCCGGCTCGGCCCGCCGCCCCCGGTCCCTGACGGACCGGGGGCGGAGGACTTTCTCAAGTTGTGGGGTACAGGTGCCGAAACGGGGTACCGGAGCGAAGTACCGATAACAACGCAAAGCGGTACGAGACAGGAGGATGTACGTTGACTTCCAAGGCCACCACCCCCCGCTACACCGTCCCCGGCATCACGGTGAAGGACGCCGCCACGGTCATCGCGGAGCTGCAGGAGCGTCTGCACTCCTACAACGACCTCCACCTGACGCTGAAGCACGTCCACTGGAACGTGGTCGGCCCGCACTTCATCGCGGTGCACGAGATGATCGACCCGCAGGTCGACAGCGTCCGTGACATGGCCGACGACGTCGCCGAACGCCTCGCCGCCCTGGGCGGCGTCGCGCAGGGCACCCCCGGCGCTCTGGTCGCGGCCCGCAAGTGGGAGGACTACAGCGTCGGCCGAGCCGACGCCATCGCCCACCTCGGCGCCCTCGACCTCGTGTACACGGGCATCGTCGAGGACCTGCGCGCCTCGATCAAGACGGTCGGCGAGATCGACCCGGCCACCGAGGACCTCTTGATCGGGCAGCTGCGGGACCTGGAGCAGTTCCAGTGGTTCGTCCGCGCACACCTGGAGACGGCGGGCGGCACGCTCACCACCGCTGATGCCACCACGGAGGCGGAGGCCGCGAAGAAGGCGTGATGCCGCGCGCGGCCGAACCGCCCGCACCTGCGCGCAGGTGCGCGGGCGGAGAGCAGAGCCGATGCGAAAGGGGCGCGACCGATTGCCGGTCGCGCCCCTTTCGCGTCCCGCGGGACGCATGGGCTGTTGCGGGGAAACCGTCCGCCCCTGTTGTCGCGATGCCGGGTTTGTTCCGCGAAGACCAGGAGAATCGCCAGCCATGACCACTGCCCCCGGCGCTCGGCCGCCGACCGCACGCGTGAGCGTCCTCGTACCCCGTCTGCTGCGTTCCTGCCTCGACGCGCTCGAGCGGGTGGAGAACGCCGAAGCCCTCGACCGCGTCGCGACGCCCGTACAGAAGGCCGTACGGGCGCTGCCGCTCGGTTCCCTGCGCGATGTGCTCCACGGCCGTCAGCTCGGCCACCCGCTGCATCCGGTCATGGTGCAGGTGCCGATGGGCGCCTGGCTGTCGTCCGCCGTCCTGGATCTCGTGCCGGGCGCGCGCAGGCCGGCCCGCCTCCTCGTCGGCCTCGGCACGCTGGCGGCACTGCCCGCCGCGCTGGCCGGCTGGGCGGACTGGGCCGAGCAGCACGAGCAGCAGATGCGCACCGGCCTGGTGCACGCCGGCGCCAATGTCGCCGCAGTGTCGCTGTACGGCGCGTCGTTCGTCGTGCGCGGGCGCCGCCCCCTGCTCGGCCGGGCGCTCGGGCTCGGCGGTCTGGCCAGCGCGAGCGTCGGCGGCTTCATCGGCGGCCACCTCGCCTACCGGCAGGCGGCGGGGGCCAACAAGACGGAGCCTGTTCCGCATCTGATCGATCCCGGCTGGCACCGGCTCGGCCCGGTCGCCGAGCTGACTCCCGGGAAGGCGGTGCGCTGGATGCTCGGCGAGGTACCCGTCGTGGCGGTGCGCGGCGAGGACGGCACGGTCGACGTGCTGGCCGACCGGTGCAGCCATCTCGCGGGCCCGCTGTCGGAAGGCGATGTCGACGACGGCTGCGTGACGTGCCCCTGGCACGGCAGCGTGTTCCGTCTCTCCGACGGCTCGGTGGTGCGGGGGCCCGCGACCGCGCCGCAGCCGTGCTTCGAGACGCGGATCGAACCGGACGGCATCCTTGCCGTGTGTCTGCCCGGAGCGGGCTGAGCGGAGGACACGTATGCGGGTCAACTGCCTCATTGTCGATGCCGCCGACCCCGAGCGGCTCGCCGCCTTCTGGGCCGAGGTGCTCGGCCGGCCGGTCGTGGACCGCACCGGGCCCTATGTGTGGCTGCGGCGCGAGGACGGCCTCGGGATGGGTTTCCAGCGCAGCGACGCGCCCAGGGCGGGCAAGAACCGCCTGCACCTCGACATCAGCGCGCCCGAGCCCGCCGCCGAGCAGGCTCGTATCGAGGAGCTGGGCGGGCGCAGGCTCGAGGAGTACGCCGACGGCGGGTTCCTGGTGATGGCGGACCCCGAGGGCAACGAGTTCTGTGTCATCCCCGAAGGCTCGGTCGGGCTCGACGAGGAGGGCCGGGCGCACTACCTCGGCGACGGCCCTTCCGACGGATCGGAGGGGCCCTGAAGCACCAGGGCGGGACCGGCCGGTGACGCCCGGCGTCAGCCCACGAGGTCCGGCGCGCGCAGCATCTCGGGCGGGATGCCCCAGGCGTCGACGAGGTCGGCGGCGAGCGGCCGGACCTTGCGGCAGAGGTCGTTCACCTCACGGCTGATCGCCTTGGAACGCTGGGCGGACAACCTGCCGTGCTCCATGAACCAGGCCCGGTCCGACTCGATCGTGGTCAGCGCGAAGAGGTCGCACAGCAGGCCGAGCGCCACCTTGTTGTCCCCGTCGGGCAGCGCGCGCACCTTGTCCACGAACGCCTCCAGGACCAGCCGCTCCACATGGGCGTCGGCCACCGCGATGACATGGTCCTGCACCTGCGAGAAGACCGCGCCGGGACTGGCCTTGCCGTCCATGCCGCGCTTGAGCCGACGCGCCGCCCCGGCGAGCATGTGCTCCTCCCGGAAGCGGAGCATGGCGAGGTGGTACTCCGAGTCGAGCAGCCCCGCCTCCTGGTCCCACTCGTCACCGCCGGGCAGCAGGTCCCGTACCCGTTCGAGGAGTTTGTGGGCGGACGTCTTCTCGATGACCGTCTCGACGGCCAGGCCGGTGACGAAGCGGACCATGTCGAGCTGGTCCATGTCCCCGAACTCGCTCGCGTAGCCGGTGAGCAGGCCCTTGGCCACGAGCTGGAGCAGCACGTGGTTGTCGCCCTCGAACGTCGTGAAGATGTCGCTGTCGGCCTTGAGCGCGGCGAACCGGTTGACGGCGAGATAGCCGGCGCCGCCGCACGCCTCGCGGCACTCCTGGATCACCCGTGTGGCGTGCCAGGTGCCGAGCGCCTTGGTGCCCGCGGCCCGCGACTCCAGCTCCCGCCTGCTCTGTTCGTCGTCCTTGATGCCGGAGAAGACCTCGTGCAGTTGCGTGCGGACGACGTCCTGGGCGAAGTGCAGCGCGTAGGTGCGGGCGAGGAGCGGCAGCAGCCGGCGCTGGTGCAGGCCGTAGTCGAGGAGCACCTGCTCCTGCGCGTCGGAGTCCGCCTTGAACTGGCGGCGCCGCTCGGCGTACTTCGTGGCGATGGCGAGCGCGACCTTGGCCGCGTTGATCGCGCCGCCGCCCACACTGACGCGGCCCTGGACGAGCGTGCCGAGCATGGTGAAGAAGCGGCGGTCGGGGTTCTCGATGGCGCTCTCGTAGACGCCCTCGGGGGTGACGTCGGCGAACTTGTCGAGCAGGGCCTCGCGCGGCACCCGGACGCCGTCGAACCAGATCCGGCCGTTGTCCACGCCGTTGAGGCCCATCTTGCGGCCGTCGTCCTCGATACGGACGCCCGGCGCGACCTCACCGTCGATCCGGACGGGCACGACGAAGGCGTGCACACCGTGCGAGGTGCCGCCCACCTCCAGCTGGGCGAAGACGACCGCCAGCTCCGCGTGGCGCGCGGCATTGCCGATGTAGTCCTTGCGTGCCTGGTCGTCGCCGGTGGTGAGGACGAATTCCCGGCTGTCCGCGTCGTACGTGGCCACCGTGCCGAGCGCCTGGACGTTGGAGCCGTGTCCGGTCTCGGTCATCGCGAAGCAGCCCATCAGCTTCCCGGTGATCAGATCCGGGAGATAGGCGTCGTGGTGGCGCCGGGTCCCCAGTTGCAGGATCGCGCCGCCGAACAGCCCGAACTGCACGCCGACCTTGACCAGTACCGACAGATCGCCGAAGGCAAGAGTCTCGAACGCGGCGATCGAGGCGCCGACGGACCCGCCGCCGCCGTACTCCTCGGGGAAGCCCATGCCGGTCTGGCCCGTCGCCGCCATCTCGACGACGAGCGTCCGGACGCGTTCGCGGTACTCGTCCAGGCCCAGTTCCTCGGCGTCGTCGAGGACGGAGGCGTACGTCGTCAGGTTCGTGCGGACCAGGTCGCGGACGGCGGCGTACTCGCCGTCGAGCAGCCCGGTGAGAGCCGGGACGTCGACGACGGGCTGCACGTATCCGCTCGGGGGCGGGGCGATTTCGGTGGACATGCCGCTCTGTTACCCGTCCGTAGGACGATCAAGCAGTGTCAGGAGCCGGGCCCGGTCGGCTGAGCGGGTGAATCCGGGTCGCCGTCGAGGATCGTGTCGATGCGCCGCAGCGCCTCCGTACGGGTGCCGACCAGGGCCAGGACGTCGGTGACGCCGGTGATGTCGAACAGCCGCCGGACGGCACCGCCCTCGGTCACGGCCAGGACGAAGGGCCGCCGCACCTGGTCGTGCTCGGCCTTGGCCCGCAGGATCAGGTTGAGCAGGGTGCTGTCGGCGAAGTCGAGTTCGCCCAGATCCAGCAGGGTGGCGACGGTGTCGATGTCGGTCAGCGCGCGCTGGAAGACGGCGGTGACCTCATCCCCGTCCTCGAGGTCGATGTCATGGCGCAACATGACGACCGCCACCCGCTCCTGCTGGGTGAGTTCGATGTTCTCGCTGTTACTGGCCATGCCCCGACCCTGTCATATGCCCGGCCCCCTCCGGAACGGGACGGCTGTGTTCTTCGACTCCCGAATCCCCGGGAAAACACCAGGTCCGGGCTGGTTTTCACGGGTGTGAACGCAACTCTGGCGAACCACCCGCCGGCGCGGGTGTGCGGATAGCAGCGCTGGGAAAGCGAAATGAAAGCGACGACGAAGTGCAGTGTTTGCACGTGTACAGAGAGAGGATCACGTCTTGATGAGTGTTCCCGAAACACCTGCTTCGGAGCGCACGACCTGCGCGCAGGCCCGGGCTGAAGTCAGCTGGACCCTCATGGAAGTGTGCTGCGGTCTCCCCCTGGAACAGGCGCGGCGTCTGCACGACGACGCGCTGCTGGTGGCCACCGAGCTGACGGCGAACGCGATCCGCCACGCGGGCGGGACGACCGGGTTCGACGCCGGGCTTCAAGGCGACTGTCTCTGGATGCGGGTGAGCGACCGCAGTGTGGAAGTGCCTCACCGCGCCCCCTCCAGGCCGAGCGTGCCGGGCGGGTTCGGCTGGATGGTGATCCAGCGGCTCAGCTCGCACGTGGCCGTCGAGGTCGGACCCCACGGCAAGACGATCACCGCCGTACTGGATCTGCCCGTCCACCCGAGCCCGGCGTGAACCCGGGCGGGGGGTCAGGCAGCCGGTGACTCGTCGCCGGAGCGGAGTGCGGCGGCGCGCTCCAGGACATGATCGGCTGCCATCAGGGCGTCACGTACGGTCCGGGTGCCGGTGGTGGCGCACAACGTGTAGGTGACATCGTCGAGCTGCCACTGCAGTTCCTGGGTCGGACGCTCCGAGAAGCGCAGCTGCACATCGGCGTAGCGGCTCAGAAGGGTCCGGATGTACATCGGATCGGCGTTCCGCACGAGACGATTCCTGTTCTGTTGTCCTGGGAGATCGACGGAACATCAACTGCCCTGATTCCGTCCGGACATGCCTGCCCGCATTCGGGCAGAGGTGTTTGCTCAGGCCGCGCTGCCACGGAAGGGCCCCGCCGCGCACCTGGCCTCGTGTTCCGCGCTGCGCGAGACGAACCACACGGAACAGCAGGCGGCCTCGAGTTCACCGTCGGAGGCCGCGAAGGTCTCGAAGGCCTCGGCGTCGAGCAGTCGACGCGCTCGCGCGGGTCGGCCGGCGATGCTGTGACGGTGGCTGCGGGCTGTCATCTGCGGTCCTCGCTCATCGGCTGGTCGTGCGCCGTCCGGTACGGCTTCTCACGGTTGCCCCGGATACGGCTGCCGATGCCAGTGAGGAAGCCCACTCGTGCGGCGGGACGCAACACGTGCGGGTGGTGGCGCGTCGACGGGGCATACGGGCGGGCAACACACCCACCACGAACGGGAGTTGCCATGTTCGCCATCGCCGCCGCCGTACTTTTCTTCATCGCCTTCCTGATCAACGCCGCCGACATCGCGACGAACGACGTCTTCTCGTCGGTGAACGTCATGCTCCTCGGCCTCACCGCCCTGGCCCTGCAGCTGGCGGGGGCCGGCGGCTGGTCCCGGTCCAGAACGTCGCGCCGACGCTGACGGCTGACGGCGGCGGGCGCGCGGCCCGCCGCCGGCCAGACGGTCAGGAATTCTGCCGCACCTGCTGTATGTCCTGTTCGTCCCAGGCGCTGGTGTCCCGCGGCTCGACGAACAGTTCTTCCTGTGTCGGATGGCCGCCGCTGATCGCGCGCTGACGCGCGATCTCGGCGTCGAACTCGAGCCCGAGCAGGATCGCCAGACTGCTCAGCCACAGCCAGACGAGGAAGACGATGACGCCCGCCATGGCGCCGTACGTCTTGTTGTAGGACGCGAACCCGGCCGCGTACAGCGTGAAACCGGCCGAGGCCACGAGCCAGACGACCAGGGCGAGGCAGCCGCCGGGTGTGACCCAGAGCCAGCCGCGTCCCTTCACATTGGGCGCGGCCCAGTACAGCAGGGCGATCATCAGGACCAACAGGACCGCGAGCAGCGGCCACTTGGCCAGGGACCACACGGTGAGCGCGGTGTCACCCACCCCGAACACGGAGCCGACGCGCCGCGCGACGCCGCCCGTGAAGACGACGATGAGCGCGCTCAGGGCGGCCAGCAGCATCAGGGCCAGGGTGATCCCGAGACGCAGCGGCACGACCTTCCACAGCGGCCGCCCTTCGGGCACGTGGTAGATCTGGTTCGCCGTCCTGATGAACGCTCCTACATAGCCCGAGGCCGACCAAACGGCCAGCACCAGGCCGACCACGGCCATGACCGAGCCGGTGCCCGAGCGGCCCTGCAACTGCCCGACGGCCTGGGTGAGGATGTCCCGCGCCGCGCCGGGCGCCAGCGTCTCCACGCTGTCCAGCACCTTCTGGGTGGCGGACTCGCCGACCACGCCGAGCAGGGCCACCAGGACCAGCAGGGCGGGGAACAGCGAGAGGACGGCGTAGTACGTCAGGGCGGCGGCCCTGTCCACCAGTTCCTCCTTCTGGAACTCGCGGAAGCTGCCCTTCAGTACCTGGCCCCACGCGTGCCCGGACAGACCGGCCGGACTGTCGGGCGCGGCCTCCTCCACCTCGGGGGACGGGCCGAAGGCCGCGGTCTTGTCCGTGTCCGGCGCTTCGTCGTCACGCTGTTCGAGGTTGCTCCGCTGTTCTGGCATGCCTTCCGCATGTCCGCCGTACGAGGATTCAGACCTGCACGTCACGAGCGGTGCGGGAAGGGAGCCGGACAGGCGCTCAGCCGCGGTCCGTCAGCAGGGCGCTCCAGGGCGCCGGGCCCGAACCCTCGGCCCAGGCCGTGAGCGCGCTGCCGTCGATACAGCGGATGCCGCACGCCGCGGCGTACTCCTCGGCCGGCGCGGTGAACTCACCGGTGGTCACCACGACCGCGAGCTGGGCTCCGTGCACCGTCCAGCAGGTGCCGCCGAAGCGCTGGAGATCCTGGGAGCCGACCTTGTTCGTGGGCCCGTACTGCTTGCACTGCACGACGACGCGCCGGCCGTCGGGCGCCGTCGCGAGGACATCGGCGCCGAGATCGCCCGCGCCGCCGACGACCTCGACGTCCGTGCAGCCGTCCCGTTCGCACAGTGCGGCCACCGCCGCCTCGAAGCCGTCGGGGTCGAGGTCCGTGAAGTCGGGCTCGGGATCGGGCAGTTCGGTGGTGAAGCCGTCGTGCACCGCGGCGGAGGCCGGGACGAGGCGCACGGTGTCCCGGTCCTGGACGGCGGCCGCGGACGGTACGGCGAGGTCGGTGGCCCGTGCCGCGTCGGCCAGTTCACGGTCGGCCTGCGCCATCCCCGCACGGGCGGCGCGGCGCAGCTCGCGGGTGCGGGGCATGGCGCGGAACAGGACGTAGAGCACGGGTACGGCGAGCAGGGCGAGGAGCACGGCGGCGACCGGGTGCGCTCCGGCCCAGTCGGCGAAGCGTATGAAGAGCAGGACGACGGCGCAGAGCAGGGCGCCGATCAGGCCGAGGGCGACGAGCGGCCCCGACAGCCGGTCCACGGAGTGGTGTCGGCCCGCGGTGCTCCTGGTGTTCCGTATCGGCACTGGGTCTCCTGCGCGTCGTCACGAATCTGGCTGACGGACGAGTGCCCCGAACAGCGCATTCCATGATCGACAAATCTGGGCCGGTGTCGCATCATCCCCTGGCGCAACGGCAGTTGACGTGCCGTCACTCAGTAGCGGGCGGGGCGGCGTCCCGGCTGCGTGTCGTAACACGGCATCAGCGGGGCACTCGTTGGCCGAGGCCGGGGGAAGCGGGCCCCGCCCGGCGCAAGTCCAGAAAATCGAGAGAACTGTGAAGGTTTGGCCAGGGATTCACGGGCACGCGGGGAGGAGATCGCTATGACCAACACATCTAATCCACCAGACAAAGAGTCCGACGACACATCGAGGGAACCCGCCAAGAAGGGGAGCGGTACGAGGAAGCGCGCGGCGGCCGAGAGTCCGCGGCGCGCCAAGAGCCTCCGGCCGACCGAGGCGCTCCGCGAGGCGCGTGAGCAGTTGATGGAACTGACCGGCAAATCGGTCGATTCCGTCTCCTCGTTCCGTGCCACCGAGGACGGCTGGCTGCTCGAGGTGGAGGTCCTGGAACTGTCCCGGGTCCCCGACACGATGAGCCTGCTCGCCAGCTACGAGGTCGCCCTGGACGACGAGGGGATCCTCACCGGCTACCGGCGGCTCAGGCGGTACGAGCGCGGACGCTCCGACGACCGTCGCTGAACCGGCCGTCGCCGACCGGCCCCCGAACGAGCGGGCCGCGCCCGGCGGAGGTGCGCCGCCACGGCGGGCGCCCGGCGAACGGCTCCCCGAAAGGCGAACGACAGGGAGGAACTGCACATGACAGTCGCAACTACCCAGCAGAGCGGCGGAGGCGGCGGGACCAGTGGTCTCTACGACGTCCTGGAGCTGGTCCTCGACCGCGGACTGGTGATCGACGCGTTCGTCCGCGTCTCGCTGGTCGGCATCGAGATCCTGAAGATCGACATCCGCGTCGTGGTCGCCAGTGTCGACACGTACCTGCGCTTCGCGGAGGCGTGCAACCGGCTCGACCTGGAGACCGGCAGCAAGAAGCCCTCGGGCCTGACGGACATCATCGGCGACACCATGGAGTCGGGCGCCCACGGCAAGACCAAGGGCGCGCTCTCCGGCGCGGCGGAGACCATCTCCGACGCGTTCTCGCAGGCCCGTGAAGAGAGCCAGAGCGAGTCCCGGCCGCGTCAGCGCCGCACCTCGTCGAGCCGCCGCAAGGAGGAGCAGGAGTGAGCACCTACGTCTACGGCATCGCGGATGCCGATCACCCGAGCCTGCCCGACGGCATGGAAGGCATCGGCAGCCCGGCGCTGACCGTGCGCGTCGTCAAGGGCGGCGGCCTCGCCGCACTCGTCAGCGACGCCCCCGAGAACCTGCGCCCCAAGCGGCGCGATCTGCTCGCCCACCAGAACGTGCTCTCCGAGGCCGGCGGCGGTGGCACCGTCCTGCCCATGCG
Source organism: Streptomyces kunmingensis (assembly GCF_039533535.1). Lineage (NCBI taxonomy): Bacteria > Bacillati > Actinomycetota > Actinomycetes > Kitasatosporales > Streptomycetaceae > Streptomyces > Streptomyces kunmingensis. The sequence goes on along the minus strand of NZ_BAAATS010000006.1, from coordinate 28,508 downwards.
CTTCGGCAGTGTCGCGGAGGACGACGCGGCGGTCGCGGCGGCCCTCGAAGAGCGCGTGACGCACTATCAGGAACGCCTGGCCGCGCTGCGCGACCGCGTGGAGTACAACGTCAAGGTCCAGCACGACGAAGAGGCCGTGCTGCGGACCGTCATGGCGGACAACGACGACGTGCGCGCCCTGGCGGTGCGCAACCGCGACGCCGGCGGCGGCAGCCACGAGGACAAGCTGCAACTGGGCGAGGCCGTCGCGAAGGCCGTGCAGACGCGCGAGGCGCAGGACGCCGAGACGGTCCGTACGGCACTGCAGCCGCACGCCGACGACATCAGCGAGGGCCCCGGCAGCACCGGCTGGATCAGCAACCTCTCCTTCCTCGTGGACCGGACCTCTTCCGAGGGGCTGCTCGGCGCGATCGAGGAGCTCCGGCAGGCGGCCCCCCACCTCGTGTTCCGGGTCAACGGACCGCTGCCGCCCTACAGCTTCGTGGAGGCGGCCCCGACGGCCTCCATCACGGGATGAGGTCCCCATGGGGTTGCTGAGCGAGGTGCTGCTGCTGCCGCTGGCTCCCGTGCGGGGCTCCATGTGGGTCCTCGACCAGGTGGTCGCGGAAGCGGAGAACCAGTACTACGACCCCTCGGCCATTCAGGCCCAACTGGCGGCCCTGGAAAAGCAGTTGGAGGCGGGCGAGATCGACGAGGAGACCTTCGACCGCCTGGAGGACGAGCTCCTCGACCGGCTCGAGGCCAGTCGGAACAGACAGACAGGCGCGTGACGCCGGAACATCTCTAGGCGCGTGCAGCGATACGTGCAGGAACGGACGACACCATGAACCGAACAGCAGTCGGCCTCGCGGTAGGAGCGGGGTACGTCCTGGGACGTACCAAGAAGATGAAGCTGGCCTTCGCCGTCGGCACCATGGTCGCCGGCAAGAAGTTGCAGCTGAGCCCGAAGGCCGTCCTGGACATGGTCCGCACCCAGCTGGACAAGAACCCGCAGTTCCAGGAGCTCGGGGGGCAGTTGCGCGACGACTTCCGTGGCGTGGGCAAGGCTGCCACCGGCGCGATCCTCGAACGGCAGATGGAGGGTCTGGCCAGCAGGCTGCACAGCAGCACGGCCGGTGTGCGGGGCCGCCTCGAAGGGGTGGCCCCCGGCGCCGACGACGAGGACGACAAGGACGCGGGCGGCTCGGCGCGGGACGAGGACCGTGACGAGGGTCGCGGCGAGAGCCGTGACGGCCACCGCGGCGAGAGCCGTGACGAAGGCCGGGACGACGACCGCCCGGCGCCCCGCAAGCGTGCCCCGGCCAAGAAGTCCGCCTCGGCGGGGCACCGTAAGGCGGAGCAGGGCGCGCGGGCCCGGGGGACGACCGCCAAGAAGACGACCTCCGGAGCCAAGAAGGCCTCCGCCACCGGGGCCAAGAAGACCGCGGGCACCGCCCGGCGGGCCCCGCGCAGCAGCACGAAGGGGGGACAGGACAATGGCTGAGTCGTCGAAGGCGAACCCGCTCAAGGACCTGGCCCAGAGCCAGGCGGCCGACCGGCTGAAGACCGAGGCGCAGGAGTACCTCGCCGCACAGGCGACCAGCCTGCTGACCGGCGTCGGCCGCAAACTGGGCCAGGCCACGACCCGGCTCAACGACATAGCCGACGGCAACAGCCCCGGCTTCGGGAAACTCGCCCTGGAAGGCGGCCGCAAGCTCGCCGACGGAAAGGGCCCAGTACGCTCGGCCGTCGAGACCGGCGCGGGTCACCTCAAGGACAACCTGGTCGGCGGGGTGAAGGGGCTGTTCAACAAGGGCGGCAAGGGCAAGTCCAAGTCCGGCGCCGGGCAGAAGCCGACGGTCATCCTGGAGAGCATCGATGTCGGCGTGGACGTCCGCACCGCCTACGACCAGTGGACCCAGTACCAGGAGTTCTCCACCTTCGCGCGCGGCGTGAAGAACGCGAACCGCGCGGACGACGTCACCTCCGACTGGCAGATGAAGATCTTCTGGTCCAGCCGCAGCTGGAAGGCGCACACCACGGAACAGGTGCCGGACCAGCGCATCAGCTGGAGCTCCGAAGGGGCCAAGGGCACCACGAAGGGCGTCGTCACCTTCCACGAGCTGGGACCGAACCTCACCCGGGTCCTGCTGGTCATCGAGTACTACCCGAAGGGTCTCTTCGAGAAGACCGGCAACATCTGGCGTGCCCAGGGCCGGCGCGCCCGCCTGGACCTGAAGCACTTCGCGCGCTTCATCTCCCTCAAGGGCGAGGCGAGTGACGGCTGGCGCGGGGAGATCCGCGACGGCGAGGTCGTCCGCACGCACGACGACGCGGTCGCCGAGGAGGAGGACGAGCGCTCGCAGGACCAGCAGGACCAGAGCGACGAAGCCTCCGACGACGCGGACGACGCGGACGACGCGTACGAGGACGAGGAGGCCGCCGAGCCGGAGGACGCGGAGGAGGACGAGGACGCGGAGTACCTCGACGAGGACGAGCCCGCGGACGAGCCCGTCGAGGACGACGCCGACGAGCCCGAGGACGTCGAGTACGCCGACGAGGACGACGACGTCGAGTACGCCGACGAGGAGCCGGACGAGGAGTACGCCGACGAGGACGCCCCCGCCGACGAGCCCGAGCGGCGCGAGCACGCACACGCCCGGAGTCGCTGATGAGTACCGCAAGCAGGTTCCCCGACTCCCCCCTGGGCGGGGGGAGTTCGGGGGCGAACCTGGCCGACATCCTGGAGCGTGTTCTCGACAAGGGCATCGTGATCGCGGGTGACATCCGCATCAACCTGCTCGACATAGAGCTGCTCACCATCAAATTGCGCCTGATCGTCGCCTCGATCGACAAGGCCAAGGAGATGGGCATCGACTGGTGGGAGGACGACCCGGCCCTGTCCTCCGGCGCCCGGCGCAAGGAACTCGCCCGGGAGAACGCCGAGTTGAGAGAACGCCTCGCCGCTCTGGAGGGCGGCGGCGCGGCCGGGGCGCTCGACGAGGCCCCGGAGAAGGAAACCCAGGGGAAGGAAGCCCGGGGGAAGGGAGCGCGCCGTGACTGAGCTGCGGTACGTGTACGCGGTCTGCGGCGCCCTCGACGCCCCTCTCTCCGCGGACCTGACCGGCGTCGGCGGCGGCGCCCCGCGCCGGATCGAGCACGCGGGTCTGACGGCCGTCGTGAGCCAGGTCCCGGCCGACCAGTTCTCCGAGAGCGCGCTGCGCCGGAACCTGGAGAACCTCGACTGGCTCGCGGACACCGCGCGCGCCCACCAAGCGGTCATCGCCGCGCTCACCTCGGTCACCAGCCCGCTGCCGCTGCGCCTCGCCACCGTCTTCCGTGACGACGACGGCGTACGCGCCATGCTGGAGGAGCAGCAGGAGCGGCTGCGCACCTCCCTCGCCCGCATCGAGGACCGCGTCGAATGGGGCGTGAAGGTCTTCGTGGAGGAGCAGCCGGCGCAGGCCGCGGACGACGCCGGAGCCGGCGCCGGGAAGCGGGAGCGCGTCTCCGCGCAGTCGCTCGGCAGCGGTTCCGGCCGTGACTACCTGCGCCGCCGCCGGGCCGAACGCGACGGGCGCGACCAGGTCTGGCGGCAGGCGGAGACGTTCGCGCAGCGCCTGCACGACCAGCTGGCGCAGCGCAGCGTGGAGACCCGCGTCCACCCGCCGCAGAACCCGGAACTGGCCAAGAGCTCGGGACGCAACGTCCTCAACGGCGCCTACCTCGTGCCCCGTTCGGAGTCCGAGGCCTTCGTGGAGCTCGTCGACGCGACCAAGGACGGCGGGCCCGGACTGCGCGTGGAGCTGACCGGGCCGTGGGCCGCTTACTCCTTCTCCGCGCCGCCCGAGGAACGCGACGACGAGGCGCTGCCGTCGGCAGGTGACGCGTCATGACCGTCATCGAACGGCGTGAGGTGGCCCTCGTGGACCTCCTGGACCGGCTGCTCGCCGGGGGAGTGGTCCTCGCGGGCGACGTCACGCTGCGGATCGCGGACGTCGACCTGGTCCGTATCGACCTGAACGCCCTGATCAGTTCCGTGAACGAGAACGTCCCCTCACCGTTCGAGGACATGCTGTGACCCCGCACGACGACGCGCACCCCACCGGTGCGGAACCCGAGCACACCGGGCAGGGCACGTGCTCTGCCTGTGGCGGACACGCCCCCGCCCCCCAGGTGGAGAAGGGGCGGGGCCGTATCCAGATCGAACCCGACACGGTGGAACGGGACTTGATGAAACTGGTCCTGACCATCGTCGAACTGCTGCGGCAGCTGATGGAGCGTCAGGCCTTGCGCCGCTTCGACACGGGTGACCTGTCGGAGGAGCAGGAGGACCGCATCGGCCTCACGCTGATGCTGCTCGAGGACCGGATGGCGGAACTGCGCGAGCGGTACGACCTCGCGCCCGAGGATCTCAACATCGACCTCGGCCCGCTGGGCCCGCTGCTGCCGCGCTGAGACCGCTCGCGGCCCCCGCGGCCGGCCGAGGGGCCCGGGGTGCGGCGTACCTTAGGGGCGTATCGGACGGATCGGTGGGTAGTGGCTGCTCATCGGCCCCCGCGGGCACGCAGTGGGAACCCTGCGCCTCCACGCTCGCGGGGGCCGGTGCGTAGAGGGGACGTATTCACCCGAACAGCGGGCTTGTTCGCGGGCAGGCTGGTTACCCGCTGCCCATGGGCAAGCGAACAGAGCTCGGTGACGAGCATCATGAGCAGAGCGACGCCGACCGCTTCGGCCCGGACGAGCAGGTCGAACGGCGGGCCCCGGAAAGCCCCACCCATCTGCCGAAGAAGTCATGGAAGGCGGTGCTCAAAGGCAGTCTTCGGGAGTTCCAGGACGACGAACTCACCGACCGCGCGGCCGCACTGACCTACTACGGAGTGCTGTCGCTGTTCCCGGCGATACTGGTGCTGGTGTCCCTCCTCGGCATCACGGGAAAGTCCACCTCCGACAAGGTGCTGGACAATCTCCAGCAGCTGGCGCCCGGCTCGGCCCGAGAGATCATCACGCAGGCCGTGGAGCAGTTGCAGGACACCGGCGGCACGGGCTCGCTGGTCGCCATCATCGGCCTGCTGCTGGCGGTCTGGTCGGCCTCCGGCTACGTGGCCGCCTTCATCCGCACCGCCAACGCCGTCTACGACATGCCCGAGGGCCGTCCCATCTGGAAGGTCCTCCCGGTACGCGTCGGCGTGACCGTGGTCCTGATGATCCTGGCGGTGGCCAGCGCCATGATCGTGGTCTTCACCGGCGGCCTGGCCCGTCAGGCGGGCGACATGCTGGGCATCGGCGACAGCGCGCTGACCGTCTGGTCGATCGCCAAGTGGCCGGTCCTGGTCATCCTGGTCACCATCATGATCGCGATCCTCTACTGGGCGACCCCGAACGCCAAGGTCAGGGGCTTCAGGTGGATCACCCCGGGCAGCCTGCTCGCACTGGTGGTCTGGATGGTCGCCTCCGCGGCGTTCGCCTTCTACGTCGCCAACTTCGCCTCGTACAACAAGACCTACGGGACGATGGCCGGGGTGATCGTCTTCCTGGTGTGGCTGTGGGTCACCAATCTGGCCATCCTGCTCGGCCTGGAGTTCGACGCGGAGACCGTCCGCCAGCGGGCCATCGCCGGCGGTCATCCGCCCGACGCCGAGCCGTACGCCGAGCCCCGGGACACCCGCGCCTGGGACGAGCAGGACAAGCGCCGGATGGACGAGACCTGACGAGCGGCGCAGTGGCAGCCCGCGCCGACGAGTCGGCGCGGGCTCCTCGGCGACTGGGGATGACGCTGCCCATTCGATGAAAATAAGGTTAGCCTTGCCTTCTATTTGGGGGAGGCCGGAAATCGTCCTTCCGACCTGGGCTATTTGAGGAGCAGGTCCGTGGGGGGCGAGAGATCCGGGCGCGGCGTCATACGCCGAGCCGTTGCCGGACAGCGCAGGGACGTCGTCGTGGGCTCGGTGCTCAGCTCGGCGCACCAGACCGGCGAGGCGCTCGTGCCGGTGCTCATCGGCCTTGTCGTCGACCGGGCCGTGGCCCGGCCCGACGCGGGGGCGCTCGCGGCCTGGCTCGGAGTGCTCATCGTCGTCTACGTCATGCTCTCGGTCGGTTTCCGGGCGGGCTCCCATGCGGGCGAGCGCGCCGCCGAACACGCCGCGCACCGCCTGCGCCTGGACATCGTCGAGCGCGTACTGGCCCCGCACGGCGGCGCCGAGGCAGGCCGGCCGCCCGGCGCCCTGGTGAACGTCGCCACCGAGGACGCCCGCAGAGTGGGCGCGCTCAACATGGCCGTCACCGTCGGGGTGGCGGCCGTCGTCGGCGTGGTGGCAGGAGCCGTACTCCTGCTCCGGGCCTCCCTCCCGCTCGGCCTGCTCGTCCTGGTCGGAGCGCCGGTCCTGATGGTGCTCGGCCACGTCCTGGCACGCCCGCTCGAACACCGCAGCGAAGCGGAACAGGAACGCGCGGCCCACGCCTCCGCCGTCGCCGCCGACCTGGTGGCCGGGGTCCGTGTACTCAAGGGGCTGCGCTCCGAACGTGCCGCCGTCGACCGCTACCGCAGGACCAGCCAGGCCTCCCTGACGGCCAACCTGCGCGCCGCCCGCGCGGAGGCCCTGCAGAGCGGCCTGATGCTGGCGCTGACCGGAGGCTTCATCGCGCTGGTCGCGCTCGTCGGCGGCCGCCTCGTCCTGAACGGCTCCATCGGTCTGGGCGCCCTCGTCTCCGCGGTCGGTCTCGCTCTTTTCCTGCCGGGGCCGATCGGCGTACTGGCATGGGTGGGCGCCGAGTTCGCCAAGGGCCGCGCCTCGGCCGCCCGCATCGCCGACGTGCTGGCCGCACCCGGCGAGACCGGTGGCGGCACCGCCCCGCTCGACGGACCCGCGCCGGGTGAACTGCGCCTGGCCGGGCTCGGCCACGCGGGGCTCACCGCCGTCGACCTGACCGTGCGGCCCGGAGAACACCTCGGCATCGTCGTCACCGACCCCGCGGACGCGACGACCCTGCTGCGCTGCCTCGCCCGGCAGTGCGACCCGCAGCGCGGCAGCATCACCCTGGACGGCACCCCGGTCACCGAACTCGCCCCCGACGCGCTGCGCTCCGCGCTCCTGGTGGCCGAACACGACGCCCAGCTCTTCGACGGCACCCTCCTCGACAACGTGACCGCGGCCGCGCCCGCCGACTGCGATCCGCGGGCCGCCATGGACGCGGCGGCCGTCGACCAGGTCGCCGCCGTGTTCCCGGCCGGGGTGCACGCCGGGGTCGGCGAGCGCGGCAGCTCGCTCTCCGGCGGCCAGCGTCAACGCGTCGCCCTGGCCCGTGCGTTGGCCGCCGACCGCCGCGTCCTGGTCGTGCACGATCCGACGACCGCGGTGGACGCCGCCACCGAGGCCCGGATCGCCGCCGGCATCCGCCGCGTCCGCGCCGGGCGCACCACGGTCCTCGTGACGAGCAGCCCGGCGCTCCTCGCCGCCACCGACCGCGTCGTCCTCATCGACGGCGGCACCGTCGTCGCGCAGGACCGCCACGAGAACCTCGTCGGCGCCCATCCCCTCTACCGTGCGGCGGTGCTGTCATGACCACGATCTCCGCGATACCGGACCACCCCGCTTCCGAGGAGACCGAGAGCGCCCTGGGCGCACCGGACGACGGCAGGGAACTGCTGCCCGTCGCCACCGCCGCCCGGACCCGCGCCGCCCTGCGCGAGCTCGTCCGGCCGGATCGGGCCCGGGCCCTGCTCGGCCTCGGCGTGCTGGCCGCCGCCACCGCGATCGGACTCCTCGTCCAGCCGCTGCTGGGCCGCGTCGTCGACATCGTCGCCGACGGCCGGCCCGCCTCCGCCCTCACCCTGCCGGTCGTCCTCCTGGCCCTCGTCGCGGTGGCCCAGGGCGGCACCACGGCCCTCGGCCTGACCCAGGTCGCCCGCTTCGGCGAGACCATACTGGCCCGGCTGCGCGAGCGGTTCGTCGAGCGGGCCCTGCAACTGCCCGCCGACCGGCTGGAACGCGCGGGCTCCGGCGACCTCACCGCCCGCATCACCGGCGACGTCGCCCGCGTCGCCGAAGCGGTCCGCTCGGCCCTGCCCGAGATGACCCGCTCCGTCCTCACCATCGTCCTCACCCTCGGCGCGCTGGCCCTCCTCGACATCCGGTTCCTGCTCGCGGCGCTCCTCGCCGTGCCCGTACAACTGCTCACCGCACGCTGGTACGTGGGCCGTGCCGTCACGCTCTACGCCGATCAGCGCATCGCCAACGGAGCCCAGCAGCAACAGCTTCTGGAGACCATCGGCGGCGCGGCCACCGTGCGGGGCCACCGGCTCGAGCCGGAGCACACGGAACGCAACGCCGGACGGTCCCGCGCGGCCGTCGGACTCACCATGCGCAGCGTCAACCTCGTGCTCGGCTTCTACCAGCGACTGCACATCGCCGAGTACATCGGCCTGGCCGCCGTCCTGGTCACCGGATACTTCCTGGTCGACGACGAAGCCGTCTCGGTGGGTACGGCGACGGCCGCGGCCCTCTACTTCCACAGCCTCTTCGGACCGGTCAACGCGGCGCTGGTGCTGCTGGACGACGCGCAGTCCGCGGCGGCCGGTCTCGCGCGCCTGATCGGGGTCACCGACCTGCGCGAGGACGGCGCCCCGGGGCTCGAGAGCGCCCCCGCACCGCGGCAGGACACCGCGAGCGCCGGCACCGCGGTCACCGTCGACGCCGTGAGCCACGCCTACGGGTCCGGCGCCCCCGTCCTGCACCAGGTGTCGTTCACGCTGGACAAGGGCGAGCACGTCGCGCTGGTCGGCAGCAGCGGCGCCGGCAAGTCCACCCTGGCCCGCCTCGTCGCGGGCGTGCAACAGCCCACGCGGGGCACAGTCGTCGCCGGGGGAGAGGGCACGGCGTCCGTCGCCCTGGTCACCCAGGAAGTCCATGTGTTCACCGGTTCGCTGGCGGACGACCTGCGCCTCGTCCGCCCCGACGCCACCGACGCCGAGCTGCGCACCGCACTGGCCACGGTGCACGCGCTGGAGTGGGCCGAAGCGCTTCCCGACGGTCTCGCCACCGTCGTCGGCCAGGGCGGCCACCGGCTGGACCCCGCCCGCGCCCAGCAACTCGCCCTCGCCCGCCTGGTCCTCGCCGACCCCGAGGTCGCCGTGCTCGACGAGGCGACCGCCGAGGCGGGCAGCGCCGGCGCCAGGGAACTGGAGCGCTCGGCCGAAGCGGCCCTCGCCGGACGCACCGCCCTGATCGTCGCCCACCGGCTCACGCAGGCCGCCGCCGCTGACCGGATCATCGTGCTGGAGGCGGGCCGGATCGTCGAGAGCGGCAGCCACGACGAACTCCGCGACGCCGGCGGCCCGTACGCGACTCTCTGGGGAGCCTGGTCCGGCAGCCGCCCCGGCCCCCACCCCTGACCCCTCAACTCGACCCGCTCGTACGACAGTTGCGTATCACTCGTATCCCCGAAGGGCTTCGCCATGTTCCGTCTGCTTCCACGCACCCGGCTGCTCGCCGTGGCCGCGTCCGCCCTGCTGATGTTCGGCGCCGCGGCCTGCGGGTCCGGCGAGAGCGGTGGCAAGAGCGCCCCCGTCTCCGACAAGTCCGCGGAGAAGGGTGCCTTCCCGGCGACCCTCACGCACAAGTACGGGACCACGACCGTCAAGGCCGAACCGCAGCGCATCGTCACCGTCGGCCTCTCCGACCAGGACGCCGTCCTCGCGCTCGGCAAGGTCCCGGTCGGCACGACCGAGTGGCTCGGCGAGTTCAAGGGCGCCATCGGCCCCTGGGCCAAGGACGCACTCGGTGACAAGCCCCTGCCCACCGTGCTCCACGACAACGGCACCGGCCCGCAGGTCGAGAAGATCGCCTCGCTCCGTCCCGACCTGATCCTCGCCCTGTACTCGGGCCTCACCAAGGACCAGTACCGCACGCTCTCCAAGATCGCCCCGGTCGTCGCCCAGCCCGAGGACGGGCCGGACTGGAGCATCTCCTGGCAGGACCAGACCGAGCAGATCGGCAAGGCGCTGGGCCGGCCCGGGGAGGCCGGGAAGCTCGTCGCGAAGACCGAGAGGCACATCGCCGACGCCGCCGCGAAGCACCCCGAGTTCAAGGGGGCCGGCGCCGTCATGGCCACCCCGTACGAAGGCATGTACGTCTACGGCCCGCAGGACAACCGGTCCCGGCTGCTGACCTCCCTCGGCTTCACCCTCCCCGCAGACCTGGACAAGGTCGTGGGCGACGCGTTCGGCGCGAACATCAGCAAGGAACGCACCGACCTGCTCGACACCGACGCCATCGTCTGGATCGTCACCGACCCGGCGAAGGACGAGAAGAGACTCCACGCCGACCCGCTCTACGGGAAGCTCGACGTCGCCGCGCAGGGCCGGGAGGTCATGGTCGAGGAGAGCAGCCACTTCGGCAGCGCGATCTCCTTCGTGAGCCCCCTCAGCCTGCCTTACACGGTCGACCGCCTGGTCCCGCTGCTCTCGGCCGCCGTCGACGGCAAGCCGGTCACCGAGGTCTCCGCCCCGGCGTCCTGACCATCTGCAGCCGACCGCCAACTACCGACCGCCAACTACCGACCGCTGGCCGCCAACTACCGACCGCCGACCGCTGACCGCCATGAGGAATTCCGACCGTGGAACCCGCCCCGTGACCCGCCCCGCCCGGTGGCGTCCCGCCCTGCTCGTGGCCGTCCTGGCCGTCGTGCTGATCGTGCTGTGCCTGCTCTCCCTCGGCCTCGGCGCCCTGCAGATCCCGCCGGGCCAGGTCGTCAGGGCGCTGACCGGCCAGGACGTCGATGTCCGGGTCGAGGACATCGTCTGGTCCGTCCGCGTGCCGCGCACCGTGCTCGGCCTGGTGGCGGGCGCGGCGCTGGGCCTGTCCGGCGGCGTGATGCAGGCGTTGACCCGTAACCCGCTGGCCGACCCCGGCATCCTCGGCGTCAGCGCCGGCGCGGCGTTCGCCATCGTGCTGGCCGCGGGGGTCGCCGGGATCGGCTCGCTCCTCGGCTACATCTGGTTCGCGTTCGCCGGGGCGATGGCGGCGAGCGTCCTGGTCTATCTGCTCGGCAGGCTCGGCCGCTCCGGCTCCACCCCGATGAAACTGGCCCTCGCCGGGGTCGCCGTGACCGCGGTGCTGTCCTCACTCACCAGCGCCGTCGTCCTCGTCGACCCGGAGGCGCTGGACCGCTTCCGCTTCTGGTCGGCCGGCTCGCTCGCCGACCAGGACTCCGCCACGGTCCTGCGCATCCTGCCCTTCCTGGCCGTCGGAGCGCTGCTCGCGCTGGCGAGCGCCCCCGCCCTGAACAGCCTCGCGCTCGGCGACGACGTCGCCGCCTCGCTGGGCCGGCGGCTCGGCCTCGTCCGCCTCCAGGGCGTCGTCGCCGTCACCCTGCTCACCGGCGCGGCCGTCGCCGCCATCGGACCCGTCGTCTTCGTCGGACTCGTCGTCCCGCACATCGCTCGGGCGCTGGCCCAGTACGCGGGCCTCGGCCCCGACCACCGCTGGCTGCTGCCGCTCTCGGCGGTGCTGGCCGGCGGCCTGCTCCTAGGCGCCGACATCCTCGGCCGGGTCGTGGACCGCCCGGTCGAGATCCAGGCCGGAGTCATCGTCGCGTTCGTCGGCGGCCCCTTCTTCATCACCCTGGTCCGCCGACGCCGACTAGCGGAGGTCTGACCCGTGCCCACCACCACCCCGCCTCCGCCGGACCCGTCCCCGTCGGATCTGTCTTCGTCGGACCGGTCTTCGACGGGCCGGTCTACGTCGGGCCTGCCCTCGTCGGGCCGGTCTACGACGGACCTGTCTTCGACGGACCTGCTTCCGTCGGGCCTGCCCTCGTCGGGCCGGTCTACGACGGACCTGTCTTCGACGGACCTGCCTCCGTCGGGCCTGCCCTCGTCGGGCCGGTCTACGACGGACCTGTCTTCGACGGACCTGCCTCCGTCGGGCCTGCCCTCGTCGGGCCCGTCCCCGTCGGATCTGTCTTCGTCGGGCCGGTCTTCGTCGGACCTGCCTCCGTCGGACCGGTCTACGACGGACCCGCCCTCGTCGGACCGATCCCCGACGGCCCCGCCCTCGGCGGACCCGCCCCCGACCGGCCTCCCCTCGGCGGGTCCGTCTCCAACGGACCCGCCCCCGCTGCGCTTCGGCGGCGCCCGACCCTTCCGCCTCCGCGTCGTGCCTGTCTCCGGCTTCCTGCGGCCCCGCCAACTCGCCTTCTGCGGCGGGCTGTTCGTCGCCGTGTTCGTCGCGCTGTGCTGGCATGTGTCGGTCGGGGAGTACGGCATCCCGCTGCCCGACGTCGCTCGCGCGCTTCTGGGCTCCGGCGACCCGGGGACGCTGCTCGTCGTCCAGGAACTACGGCTGCCCCGCGCCGTGGTGGGCCTCCTGGCGGGGATCGCGTTCGGCATGTCCGGCGCCCTGTTCCAGACCATGACCCGCAACCCGCTGGCCAGCCCGGACATGATCGGCCTCACCCAGGGCGCCGGGACCGCCGTGGTCGGCGGCATCGTCCTCGGCTGGGACTTCGGGCTCGGCACCCAGGCGCTCGGACTCCTCGGCGCGTTCGCCGGCGCCGTGGTGGTGTACGGGCTCGCGTGGCGCCGCGGCACCACCGGCTACCGGATCATCCTGGTCGGCATCGGGGTGTCCTGGATGTGCCTCAGCGCCACCGACTTCCTGCTCGCCCGCGGCGGCCGCTTCCAGGCGCAGGCCGCGCTGGGCTGGCTCGTCGGCAATCTGAACGGCCGCGACTGGCAGCAGGCCGCGCCGCTCGCCGCGGCCCTCGCCGTCCTGGTGCCCGCCACCCTGCTGATCGGCCGCCTCATGCGCACGCTCCTGCTCGGCGACGACGTGGCCCAGGGCCTCGGTACCCGCGTCCAGGCGGTGCGCCTGGCCGTCCTGCTGACGGGCGTCGGCCTCGTCGCCTTCGCTACCGCCGCCGCGGGCCCCGTCGCGTTCGTCGCGCTGGCCGCCCCGCAGATCGCGCAGCGCCTGTGCCGCACCGCCTGGCCGCCCCCGCTCGCCGCCGGGCTGACCGGCGCCCTAGTCGTCCTCGCGTCCGACGTCGTCGCGCGCGAACTGATCCCCGGCACCGAACTGCCCGTCGGGATCGTCACCGGAGTGCTCGGCGCCCCGGTGCTGCTCTGGCTGCTCATCCGCGTGAACCGCGCGGGCTCAGGAGGCTGACCGATGTCCACCGCCGAACCCGACCTGCGGGCCGCCGGCCTGCACCTGGGCTACGCCGACCGCGCGGTCGTCACCGACCTCGACCTGGCCGTGCCGCCCGGCCGGGTCACCGCCATCGTCGGGGCCAACGCCTGCGGCAAGTCGACGCTGCTGCGCGCCCTGGCCCGCCTGCTGTCACCCCGCGAGGGCACGGTGAGCCTGGACGGCCGCGCCCTGCACTCCATCCCCACGCGCGAACTCGCCCAGCAGCTCGGCATCCTCCCGCAGTCACCCGTGGCCCCCGAAGGACTGACCGTCCTCGATCTGGTCAACCGGGGCCGCTCCCCGCACCAGACCTGGTGGAGGCAGTGGACGAAGTCCGACGAACAGGCGGTCCACGACGCGCTCGAGGCCACCGGCGTCACCGAACTCGCCGACCGTGCCGTCGACGAACTCTCCGGCGGTCAGCGCCAGCGCGCCTGGATCGCCATGGCGGTCGCCCAGAGCACCCCGGTCCTGCTGCTCGACGAACCGACCACGTACCTCGACCTGGCCCACCAGATCGACGTCCTCGACCTGATCATCGACCTGAACCGCCGTGAGGGACGCACCGTCGTCATGGTCCTGCACGACCTCAACCAGGCCTGCCGGTACGCCGATCACGTGATCGCCATGAAGTCCGGCAGGATCGTCGCCGAGGGCGCCCCGGCGGAGGTCATCACCGCGTCGACCGTGGAGGACGTCTTCGGTCTGCGCTGCCAGGTGACCACGGACCCGGTCAGCTCCACCCCGCTGGTCATCCCGATCGGCCGCCACTTCGACGACGGGTCCCAGCCGACCGCGACGGACGATGGGTCCTGGCCCACCGCGACGGACGACAGGCCCTAGTCCACCTCGACCCCGTGATCCCGCAGCAACTCCTCCAGGCCGCCCTCGTAGCCCTTGCCGCCCAGGACGAAATCCCAGTCGCCGTTGGCCCGGTGGCGGAACGAGCCGAGGACGAGGGCCGTCTCGCCCGGGCGGCCGTCCGAGACCTCCAGCTCGCCGAGCTCGGCCAGCTGCGGGTCGAGGAGACGGATCCTGGCGTCGGAGAAACCGGACAGATCGGCCTCGGGGTTGACCTCCGGATCGATCGCGGCCACGAGGACGAAGCGGTCGGCGTCGGGCGGCAGCCCGTCGAAGGAGACCCGGATCGCGGCCCTGTCGCGGCCGGCCGGGGGTATCGCCTGCACCGAACCGTCCGGCGTGCGGGGGTTGTTGTAGAAGACGAAGTGGCTGTCGCTCAGGACACGGTTGCCGCTGCAGACGAGCGCGCAGACGTCGAGGGCCACCCGCCCCGACCATGACATGCCCAAGATGTTGTAGTCGCTTGGCAGTCGGGGTTCGGGCGCGGAGGCCGGGGGTCCGTCCGAACGCGTGCCGGCCCGCGGGCCGAGGCGTCCGCGCAGGCCGTGCCGGTGCAGCAGATCGACGAGTTCCTCACCGGCGATCAGTTCCAGCGGCTTGCCGTTGGCGAAGGTGTGGGACCCCGGACCGAAGCGCGAAGTCGTCACCAGGACGCCCTTGTTGGCCCCGGCGTCCTGCACGGTCCCGAACAGGTCGCGTACCGCGGTGGGCGGCACCGTGTTCCGGTACCGCTTCACCTGCACGACGATCTTGCCGCCGCGGATCGGGGCGGGGTCGAGGGCGTCGACGTCCACGCCTCCGTCGTTCGACCGCTGGGTGGTGACCGCCTGCATCCCCATGGCCCGGAACAGCTCGGCGACGAGCGATTCGAAGGCGACCGGGTCCATCGCGTAGAGGTCGGGCTCCTCGTCGCCGCCGTGGCTGACCACACGGTTGCCGACCTCGTCCGGACGGCGCCCGGGCCGGACCGCGGTGAGCTGGTCCGGCCGGGCCGAGAGCTGCCCGCGCAGCCCGTCGCCCAGACAGCTGACGGCGTCGACCTGTGCGAGATGCAGGTCCGCGAACGCCGCGCGCGGGGCCAGCACCGTCGCCAGCACGATCTGACCGGGCCGGCCGGTCACCGGGTCGTGATCGTCGACGAAGCCGTTCAACGCCACGGAGTCCAGGGCGCCCAGCTCGTCGGCGGCGAAGAGGTCGTGCAGCGCGAGCAGCATGCACTGCGCGACGACCTCCCGGTAGAGCGCGCGCCGCTGGGTGACCGGCCGCGGGCTCTCCTTGTCCTGGTCCAGCGTGGAGACGTACCGCACCGCCTTGGCCTCCGGGACGACGGCGTACCCGGGCAGTTCCCAGTCCAGGACCAGCTGCCCGGCGGCCGCGTCGTAGGCCGCGGCGACCCGGCGGGGGAAACCGTCCGGCCAGCCGGTGGAGGCGTAGAGCGCCGCCGAGAAGTACTCGACGACGGCGTCCGGCTCCCTGCGGCGGACCCCTTCGACCACGCGGGAGACTCCGTCGTTGTGCTGCCGCACCTCGGCGCGCCGGGCCCGGGCCCAGGCCTCGTACTGACTCAGGTACCCCGCCAGGTCCTGCTGCCGCCGGGCCTCCGCGGCCTGCGCCGCCCGCAGATCATGCTCGTACCGCGCGTTCGCGTCGGCCTGCGCCTGGGCGCGGCGGTTCGCCGTCCACCCGCCGCTCTGCGCCTGATAATGGCGCGGATCCGGCGGCGGCACGGGATGCGCCAGCGGTCCCGGCGCGAACGGCTCGATGTCCTCGGCGCGCAGGAGCGAGGCGGCGCGGAACGCGGGAGCACGGCACCCGGCCGCGAGCAGGCCCTGTAACGCGGCCACCTGGGCGTCTAGTTCGGCGGTACGCCGATGCGCCTCCGCCTGCCGGTACTCGCGATGGCTCTGGGCGACCCGGCGCTGATACGCGCGTGCCTGCTGAGCCTCCAGCCTGCGCTGCCTGGCCTCGGCTTCGGACTGACGCTGTTGTTGCCGTTGCATCTCGGCCCAGACGCCGACGACACCACCGGAGCGACGACTCATATGTGGCACAACCTCCCCGCATGCGCATCACCGTCGACAGACTCAGGCTGCCCCCACAGCAGGACGGTGACCTCATGACTTTACCCAGCAATCGCTGCCGCGCATATCCACCTGTCACGAACAAACGGCACTGCCGCTACGGGACTTCGCGGGCCTGCGTGCAAATGACACGGGCCTGCATACGAATGGCGCGGGCCCACGTACGAATTGAGTACGCGCACTCAGGACCCCACCACCGCCCCCGCCGACGATGAGGGGACCATCGCCGAAACCGGGGGACCCCTTGCTCAGTCGCCTTGCCGCCCTGCTGGTGCCGGCCGTCGGCCGCCTGACCGTGAGCGCCGACGACGGCGCCGCCCTCGCGCCGGGCAGCCTGCTCGTCGCCAACCACACGTCGGTCACGGACCCCGCCGTCGTGCTCGCCGCGCTGCGACGGCTCGGCGCGCAGCCCGTCGTCATGGCCGCCGCGGGCCTGTGGCGCGCGCCGGTGCTCGGCCGCGCTCTGGAGCGCGACGGCTACATCCCCGTCCACCGCGGGGACCGCCGGGCCGCCCACGCCCTGGACCTCGCCGCGGCCGCGCTGGGGGAGGGGCGGCTCCTGCTCGTCTACGCCGAGGGCGGGATACCGGCCCGCGCCGATGCGGGGGAGGCCGCGCCGCGCGCGTTCCGCAGCGGCGTCGCCCGGCTCGTCGAGCGCACCGGAGCGCCCGTCGTGCCGGTCGGTCAGGCCGGGGCACGGCGCATCAGCTCCGGCGGCGCGGCCAAGCAGGTGGCCGGCGTCCTGACCGCGCCCCTGCGCCGCCCCGCCCTGCACGTCCACGTAGGAGCACCGCTCACCTTGTCCGGCGGCCGGGCCGCCGCCACGCGCCGGGCGCACAGCGCGGTGACCGAGGCCTGGCGGACCGCCGCCGCGGCGGTGCGCAGCGACCGGAGGGCCCGGTGATCACCGCTGCGCGTACGCTCGTGCCGTGCCCGCCTCCCGCCTGCATCGCGTCGCCGTCCTCGTCAGCGAGGGTGCCAAGCCCCTCGACGTCGGCATCCCGGCCCAGGTGTTCACGACCCGCGCGAGCATGCCGTACGAGGTACGCGTGTGCGGGGCGGCCCCGGGCCCGGTGACCGGCGGCGACGGACTGTCGTACGCCGTCGCCCACGGCCTCGAAGCGCTCGCGTGGGCCGACATCGTCTTCGTCCCCGGCTACCGGAACCCGGACCGCGACGACCCGCCGCCGTCCGTCGTCTCCGCCCTGACCGAGGCCCATGAGCGGGGCGCGCGGCTCGCCGCCATCTCGACCGGGGCCTTCACCCTCGCCGCCACCGGACTGCTCGACGGCAAGCGGGCCACGACCCACTGGCACTACACGAAGGCGCTCGCCGCGAAGCACCCGCGCGTACGCGTCGACGAGAACGTGCTCTTCGTCGACGAGGGCAGCGTGCTGACGTCGGCGGGCGCCGCCTCCGGCATCGACCTGTGCCTGCACGTCCTGCGCGGCGACCTCGGCGTGGCGGCGGCGAACCACGCGGCGAGACGTCTGGTCGCGGCCCCGTACCGCAGCGGCGGACAGGCCCAGTACGTGCCGCGCAGCGTGCCCGAACCGCTCGGCGAACGGTTCGCCGCGACCCGCGAGTGGGCGCTGCGCCGCCTCGGCGATCCGCTCACCCTGGAGGCGCTCGCCGAGCACGCGGCGGTCTCCCCGCGCACGTTCTCGCGGCGCTTCGTCGACGACACCGGCTACACGCCGATGCAGTGGGTCATGCGGGCCCGTATCGACGTGGCCCGCGAACTCCTGGAGCGCTCGCAGCGCGGCGTCGAACAGATCGCCGCCGACGTCGGCCTCGGCACCGGCGCCAATCTGCGCCTGCACTTCCAGCGCATCCTCGGCACCACCCCCAGCGAGTACCGGCGCACGTTCGCCCGGGGCGACTGAGAGCCCGGAGCGGCGTGGCGGGATCCTTGCGGACCATGGCGATCCTGCCGCTGTCGTCGGTGATCGCCGCGCGCGAACCTTGGGGCGAAGAGAGAAGGGACATTTCTCATGACTCGTATCGCCATCAATGGTTTCGGCCGCATCGGACGCAACGTGCTGCGCGCCCTGCTCGAGCGCGACAGCGACCTCGAGGTCGTCGCCGTCAACGACCTCACGGAGCCGACCGCTCTCGCGCGTCTCCTCGCCTTCGACTCGACGGCGGGCCGGCTCGGCCGCCCGGTCAGTGTCGACGGCAACGTCCTGGTGGTCGACGGCCGCCGCATCACCGTGCTCGCCGAGCGCGAACCCGCGCAACTGCCCTGGGCCGAGCTGGGTGTCGACATCGTCCTGGAGTCGACCGGCCGCTTCACCTCGGCCGAGGCCGCCCGTGCGCATCTCGACGCGGGCGCGAAGAAGGTGCTGGTCTCCGCACCCTCCGACGGCGCGGATGTGACCCTCGCGTACGGCGTGAACACGGACGCGTACGAGCCGGACCTGCACACGATCGTCTCGAACGCCTCCTGCACGACGAACGCGCTCGCCCCGCTCGCCGCCGTCCTGGACCAACTCGCCGGAATCGAGCACGGGTTCATGACGACGGTGCACGCCTACACGCAGGAGCAGAACCTGCAGGACGGCCCGCACCGCGACGCCCGCCGGGCCCGCGCCGCCGCCGTCAACATCGCGCCGACCACGACGGGTGCCGCCAAGGCGATCGGCCGCGTGCTGCCGAACCTCGACGGGAAGCTGTCCGGCGACTCGATCCGGGTGCCGGTCCCGGTGGGCTCGATCGTCGAGCTCAACACGACCGTGGCGCGCGACGTGACCCGCGAGGACGTGCTGGCCGCCTACCGCACCGCGGCCGAGGGGCCGATGGCCGGAATCCTGGAGTACTCCGAGGACGCGCTCGTGTCGTCCGACATCACCGGCAACCCGGCGTCGGCGATCTTCGACTCCGAGCTGACCCGCGTCGACGGCCGCCACATCAAGGTGGTCGCCTGGTACGACAACGAGTGGGGCTTCTCGAACCGCGTGATCGACACGCTGCAACTCCTCTCCGGCCGTTGAGCGTTCGCCTGTTTGTGCGCGCCGATTGCGGCTAATCGCAGACCATGGCTACTCAACGAGACAACCAGAACAGGACGAAGACCGCGCGCAAGACGGCGACCAGAACGGCGACCGGCGCGGCCGCCGGCACCGCCGAGAAGGCGAAGAGCGCCGGCGAGTCGGCGGGCAAGGCCGCCGAGTCGGCGGGCTCCGGGGCCGCCCGCGCTGCGACCCACGCCGGCCAGGCCGCCGGTCGTGCCGCGCAGACGACGGGCGCCGCGCTGAACACCGCGCGTGAAGGTGTGACGGCCGCGGCGGGGCAGGTGGCCACCGTGGCCACGACCGCGTGGACCGTCCTGAAGAACCGCAAGATGATCGCGGCGGGTGCCACGGTCGGGGCGACCGCTCTGACCGCGGCCTCCTACGCGGCCGGACGCCGCGCCGAACGCGGCAGCCAGGGTCCGCTGACCCGGCTGACGGGTGGCCGGGTCTGACCGGCCGCGGCAGTGACGCCGGGTCAGGTCCCCGGCCCCGTGCCGGGGACCGGCCGTCCGGCGCCCCGCGTCGGAGCGCTCTGAGCCTTCCATGACCGCGGCGGGTACGCCGCGCGGCAGGCAACGGCCCGGCCCGCGGGCGACTCCGACGCCGCCCGGACGACCGGGTGCGTCTCAGCCCAGCAACTTTCCCAGGCGGTCCAGGACGACGTCGATCTCCTCCTCCGTGAGCGGGACGAGCTCCAGGAGCAGTTCCCCCTCGTCCTGACGGTGGTCCATGACCCAGATCGCCGGGGCACCCGCCCGCAGCGCCCGCGCCAACGAGGCCGCGTCCAGCGCGGCATCCGCGTCCACCCGCAGGCTCGCGCGAGGGAAGGGCAGCCCGGTCGGGTCGGACGCGAGCGCCGCGCGGATCCCCGGCAGCGCGCCGGCCCGCTCGACGAAACGGGCGGCCTTGTCGGTCTGCGCACGCTGCCAGGCGCCGAGGTCGGTGTCCCGCCGCACCTGAAGCGCGGCGAGCACGCCGAGAACGGCCTCCTTGCCCGCCTTCATCGCCCGCCCGATGCCCTTCTCCTGCGCCCGCACCGCGGTGACGGGGCCGACACCTCCGAGCACGACGCCCGCGGTGGGGGAGCCCAGGTACTTCTGCCCGCTCACCAGCACCAAGTCGGCGCCGGTGGCGAGGAGTTCGGCGATACGGAAATCCTGCGCGGCTCCGTCGACGACCACCGGGACCCCGCGCCGGTGGGCCGCCGCCACGGCGTCCGGGAGCGGCACGGGCGCCCCGCGCACCAGCCGTGACGACACGAGCAGCAGACACGCCGTGTCCGGGTGGGCGAGCTCCTTCTCCAGACCCTCGGGGGTGCAGCCCTCCTCCGTCCCGGCGAGCACGGGCGTGGCGCCCGCCAGGCGGATGTCCTGCACGAGCGGGTGACCGTAGTGGACCGCGTGCCCGGCGGGCAGCACCACGCGCGTGGGCATGCCGGCGGTGTTGGGGAGCGCCGCGATCCGTTCCGGGGAGGAGCCGGTCATCGACGCGGCGACCGCCAGGGTGATCGCGGAGGAAGTGCAGTGCACGACGGTCGCGGCGGGCGCTCCGGTGGCCTCCGCCAGAACGCGGCAGGCGAGGTTTTGCACCTCCTCCATGACGAAGAACCCGCCCAGCGCCTGCGCGGTGGCGTCGGCGACCCGTGGGTCACTGCGTGAGACCCCCAGCGGCGTGAACGGCCCCCTCGCGTTGATGACGTGCGTCAGCCCGTACTGCTCGTGAAGTCCCATGCCGGGCATCCTGCCCCGGCGACCTGGTCACGGGCGCACCGGGTGCAGCCCGTCCCGGGCGCGGGCATGGCTGTGCCGCCAGCCGTGCGGCACCCGCAGCGCCCCGCGGACATGCGGATGGTCCGCGGCCAGGCCGACGTGCTCGTGCACGACCGCCTCCCCGGCCGCCGGCCACAGGCGCACCGCGAGCACGGCCGCGCCCAGCGTCACGGCCCCGAGGACGAGCACCGCGCTCTGCAGCCCGGCTGCCGCGCCGACCAGCCCCGCCAGCGGATACGTCAGCAGCCAACAAGCGTGCGACATCGAGAACTGCGCGGCGAACGCCGCCGTGCGCTCCCGCTCCGGGGCCGCGCGCCGCACGAGGCGTCCGGTGGGCGTGAGCACCATCGAGCCCGCCGCCCCGAACGCGCACCACACCGCGAGCAGCGCGGGGAGCCGCCAACTCCCGCTGTCCGCCGCGGTGACGACACTCAGTACGGCGAACACCGCCGCCAGCAGCAGCGCCCCGCGCAGCATCACCGTCCGGTCCCCGACCCGGTCCAGGAGGCGCGGCAGCGCGAGCGCGACCACCATCGACCCGGCCCCGTACGCGCCGAGCGCCAGAGGCAGCGCGGCGACGGGCCGGCCGAGGAACTCCCGTACGTACACGACCGAGTTGACCGTCACCATCGCGCTCGCCGCAGCCACCGCGAGGTTCATCGCGAGCAGCGACCGCAGCGCCGGGACCGTGAGGAACAGCCGGGCTCCGGAGGTGACCCAGCGGCTGCCGGACGCACGCGACGCCTGGCACGTGGCGGAGGGCAGTGCGACGCCGACGACCAGCGCGGCGGAGGCGAGAAAGCCGAACATCGTGCCGGTGAAGAGCCGGTTGTACGTGATCACGGACAACAGGGCGGCGGCGAGTGCCGGGCTGAACAGGCTCTCCAGGTCATAGGCGAGCCGCGCCAGGGACAGCGCCCGCGTGTAGGCGCGCTCGTCCGGCAGGACATCGGGGATCACGGCCTGGAACGCGGGCGTGAACACGGCCGACGCCGACTGCAGCACGAACACCAGCACGTACACCTGCCCCACCTGATCCACGAACGGCAGCGCCGCCGCGACCGCGGCGCGCACCAGATCCGCCCCCACCAGCAGGGCCCGGCGCGGCAGCCGGTCCGCGAACGCCCCGACGACCGGGGCCACGGCGACGTACGCCGTCATCTTGATCGCGAGCGCGGTACCGAGAACGGCACCCGCGTCGGCCCCCGCCAGGTCGTAGGCGAGCAGCCCCAGCGCCACGGTGGCCAGCCCCGTCCCGACCAGGGCGACGACCTGCGCGGCGAACAGCCGACGGTACGTGCGATGACGCAGAACGGCGAGCATGCGCATCACGGTACCGTCATGTGCGCACTCAAGCACATATCTGCCCGGGGTCGGCGGGTTCACCAGGACCGGGCCGCCGGCATCCGCCCCGTCGGCCCTACCCTTGCCCCATGCCTCCACGCGACTCCCTCCCCGCCGCGCCGGGTGCGCATCTGCGCGAGCCGGACGGTGCCCGGCTCGCCGAGGCGACACGGGTGTTCGCTCTGCTGTCGGACGCCACCCGGCTGCATCTGCTGTGGCTGCTCGCGCTCGAGGAGTCCGACGTGGGCTCACTGGCCGAACGCGTCACGGCCTCCCGCACGGCCGTCAGCCAGCACCTGGCGAAGCTGCGCCTCGCGGGCCTGGTGGAAGCGCGCAGGGAAGGCCGCCACATGCACTACCGCCTCACCGACGGCCACCTGCGACGCCTGATCATGGAAGCCCTCAGCCACGCGGACCACCGGGTGACCGGCACCGCGTCACACGACTGACGGGTCCTCAGTTCCCGGCGTACTGCCGGCACTTGCCCGTGAATACGGCGGCGAGTTCGGCGGCGACGACCGACGCCGCAAGCTCGCTCGCGGGCACCCCTTCCGTGCCCGCGGCGTCCCGGTAGACCTGCATGGCCAGGCCCTCCGTCACCGCCGTGAGCCGGACGGCCGCGGGCCAGGGATCGAGGTCCTCCTCGACTTCGCCGCACTCCTTGCCGTTGTGCACGGCCCGCGCCACGTCCTCCCGGAGTCGGTGCGCGGTCTCCACGTCGACCTCCGCGAGCGCGGGCGCGTCGAGCGCCCGGCCGGCGAAGGCCCGGGTGACACGGAACTCGGTGCGGCGCGCCTCGTCCAGCGGCAGGAACTCGGCCAGCGCCTCCGCGAGCACCTCCGCGATGGGCCGCCGATGCCGGATCCCGCCCCGGATCCGCTCGTCGGCCCGGCCGCGGATCCGGGCGGTGACCTCCTTGAACGCATGCAGCAGCATGTCGTCCTTCGTGCGGAAGTAGTGCTGGACGAGACCGACCGACATCCCGGCGGCGGCAGCGGTCCGCGCCACGGTCACCGCGTCCAGGCCCTGATCCGCGATCAGTTCACAGACAGCCACGGCGATCTGACGTCGGCGTTCTTCATGGTCGGCGATTCTCGGCACTTGATAACCGTACCAGCGTACGGTAAAACTCCGGGTGCCGATAACCGTATGCCCGTACGGTTATCGCTTCCGGCCTTCCTTCCGACGGTGAGGAACCCTCGTGTCAAGACGTCCGCGGCAGCGCGCCGCACGCAGGCCCGTCCAGCTGTTCTCGCTCGTCCTTTCCACCCTGTTCGCCCTGCTCGCTCCGCTCGTTCTGCCCGGAGCGCTCTCTCCCGCTTCGGCGCGCGCGGATCCGTCCCACCGCTACGCGGCGATCGACACCTATGTGCGCGAGCGCATGAACGCCACCGGCACTCCTGGGCTCGCGTACGCCGCCGTCGGCCCGAACGGGCCGCTGCACCAGCGCAGTTGGGGTACCGACGGGCGGGGGAAGGAGGTGACGGCGCGGACCCCGTTCCTCTGGGGGTCGGTCGCCAAGCCGGTCGCGGCGACCGCTGTCATGACACTCGTCCAGGACGGGAGGCTCGGCCTCGACGACCGGATCGTCGACCATGTCCCAGCCTTCCGCTTCGGCGGCGCGCGGAACACGGCACGGGTCACGGTCCGCCACCTGCTCGTTCAGACCTCCGGCATACCGGAGGCGGCCACCGCGAAGGTGACCGACTGCTTCGACGCCGACTGCCCCGGACCGGCCGCCCGGGTCAAGGCCCTGGACGACGTGCGACCACTCGGCCCGCCAGGTGCCAAGTACGCGTACAGCAGCGCCAATTACCTCGTCCTGACCGCTGTCCTGGAGGCCGTCACGCACCGGCCCTTCGCCGCGTCCCTGCGTACGGCGGTCCTCGGCCCGGCGGGCATGGACGGCGCCATCGCCGACCGGGCATCGGCCCGCGAACGGAACCTGGCCCCCGGACACCAGCGGCTCTGGGGCATGACGGCCGCGATCGCCGACGGCGTGGACGACTCCGGCGCCGCCTACGGGTACATGGGCGGCGACCTGCACGACCTCGCGGCATTCGCGGCGCTGCAACTGCGCGCGGGCGGGCCGAAGGGGGAGCGCGACGGCGTACTGACCCCGGCTTCCGTACGGTCGATGCGCACCGAGGACAGGACCCACTCCGGAGAGGGCACCGGCTCCGGGCTCGGCTGGCGCGTCGGCGGCCTGGACGCCCCCCTCGACAAGGCCGTCTGGCACACAGGCGGCACCCCGGGCTACTCCGCGATGCTGTTCCTGCTGCCGGAGCGGAACCTCGCCCTCGTCCTCCAGCAGAACCTGTACGGACTGCTCGACGACGAGGACGTGATGCGGATCGGCTTCGACGCGGCCCGGATCCTCGCGGGCGGCGCGCCACCCTCGCCCGGCACGTCGTGGCTGTCGCCCTACGACCTCGCTGTCTGGGGTCTCACCGGGCTCGCGCTGCTGCTGGTCCTGGCCGCCGGACGTGCGGTCGTGCTGCTGCGCCGGCCGGGCGTGCCCGCAGGCCTGCTGCGCCGGGCCGTCGGGGCCGCGCCGTGGTGCGCCGTGGGCGCCGTGCCGCCCGCCCTGCTGATACTGGCCGCCGCCCGGCCGGGCCTCGGGCCGCTGTGGCTCTGGCTCCCCGATGTGACGCTCGCCCTGTGCCTCGCGGCGGCCGCCGGCGCCGCGACCTTCGCACTCCGCCTCTTCCTCGCATTGCGTAAGCGAGATGCCGCCCCTTTCCTTGAGCCGGACGGGGGACGCGGGACGCCTATGTGAAGAGCCGTTTCGGGATATGCGTGTTGCTCGCCCGGACCGACTTACGGATTTGCATATCTTTGGGGCGCGCAATCAAGCGCACGCAATTCCCGAATAAGTCCGGAAAAGAACAGCGAGTTGCATATGAAACGCATGAAGTACGCGTCCGCCGCCGCCCTCTCGGCTCTGGCGGTGCTGGCCGGCCCCGTGGCCGAGGCGATCTCGGCGCCGTCCACCACGGCGGTCCGGGCCACGCGCCCGTCGATCAGCGCGAAGGCGTCCGTCGGCAGCGTACGCGCGTGGCAGCAGTTCCGGATCTACGGAAAGACCGAACACCTGCGTGCGGGTACCCGCGTGACGCTGCAACAGATGCAGGGAACGGGGAAGCACAAGCACTGGGTGTCGCTGCCCGCCTCCATGACCACCAACCAGAGCGGCGGCTACAACCTGCGCGTCCAGCTCGGCCTGATCGGGCGCAACTCGCTGCGCATCGTCGGCGGCGGCGCCGTCTCTCCGGTCGTGTACGTCAACGTGCACCGCTGACCGTTCCCGGCCACAACCGGTAAGCGCGCGGCCGTCGGCACAGGACGGCCGCGCCGGTCAGCGGAGCGAGCGCCGCCCGCGCAGGCGCCTGCCGATGAGCAAGGGGACGAAGGACAGGACGAGGAGCGCTGCCGCGGCGCCGAGGTGCCGGGTGAGGCCGGGCCCTGCGTCCGAGGTCCCCGTCGGTGCGGCCGGTGCGGCGGCGGCAGCAGTCAACTTGTGCCGCACGACCGAGTGTTGGGGGCCCGCGTTGTGCACCACGCGCGGCGGTGCGGCGGCGAAGCCCCAGTCGAGCAGCGCGCGGCTCTCCTCGTAGACCGCGTTGAACGACTCCTTCTGCGGATTCATCACGGTGACCAGAATGGTGCGGCCCTTACGGGTGGCGGCGGTCACGAGCGTGCTGCCGGCCTGCGACGTATAACCGTTCTTCACCCCGATGAGCCCCGAATAGGGCCGTACGCCGTGCGAACCCACCAGCAATCGGTTGGTGTTCTGGATCCCGAATGCCTTCGGACCGCCGGCGGCCGGGAAACGGGCCCATTTGGTGCCCATGTAGCGCCGGAAATCGGAATTCTTGAGACCCTCCCTGGCCATGAGAGCCAGATCGTGCGCCGAGGAGAACTGCCCGGGAGTGTCGAACCCGTCCGGCGAGCGCACCTGGGTGTCGCGGGCGCCGATCCGCTCGGCCGTGGCCTGCATCTGGGCGAGGGTGCGTGCCGGCCCGCCGTTCATCCGCGCGAGGGTGTGCACGGCGTCGTTGCCGGAGCTCAGGAAGACCCCGCGCCACAGATCGGCGACGGTGTACCGGCTCCCTTCGTCGACCCCGACCAGGCTGCTGCCCTGCGCGACCCCGGCCAGATCCGCGGTGGTCGCCTTGTGCACGAGGTCCTGGCGCAGCTTCGGCAGGAGGGCCACCGCGAACAGCGTCTTCAGCGTGCTCGCGGGCGGCAGTCTGCGGTGCGGCGCCTTCGCGGCCAGCACCTGCCCGGAGCCCGCGTCCATGACCTCCCAGGACAACGCCGACAGGGACGGCGCGGCAGGCGGGGCCGGAGCGGGGGCCGAGGCCCTGGCCGGGCCCGCGACGGCCCCGACGGCGACCGCCGCGCACAGCCCTGAGGTCACGAACCCTGAGGTCGCAAGCGCCACGGGCGTCCTGGTCCTACCCGGGCAGAAGCCGAAGAATTTCGCCATGCCGGAAACGTAGGGGCGTGATCGTCGGCTCGCGCTCCGCTTACGCCATGTGGTCCAGGTGCGCCCGAACGGGGAAGGAACTACCCTTTTCGGGCGATAGTTCGACTCGCGTCCGCTCGTCCCCAGGCGCGTCCGCCCGCCCCCGTTCGGCACCGACCGCGGCGTACGTACGCTGGAACGACACGACGGTGGAGGTGTTGCGTCATGACGGCTCGCACACGACTGCTGAACCGACTTCCGCGTGCTTACCGCGACCGGCTGATGGCCCTCGCCGAGGAAGTCTCGTTTCCCCAGGACACCCGGATCTTCTCCGAGGGGGACCGGGCCGACCGGTTCTGGATCATCAGGACCGGCATGGTCACGCTCGACGTGCGGGTCTCCGACCGCGCGACACTGCCGATCGACCCGCTCGGACCGGGCGATCTGCTCGGCTGGTCCTGGCTGTTCCCGCCCTACGAATGGGATTTCGGCGCCGAGGCGTTCAGCCCGGTGCGTGCCTACGAGTTCGACGCCGGTGCGGTACGCGGCCTCTGCGATCTGGAGCCCGCGCTGGGCATGACCCTGCTGCACGGCGTGGCCGAGGTGATGGCCCACCGGCTGGAATCGGCCCGCATGAAGCTGGTCGAGGCCCACCGGGTGCACGGGTACCTGTAACCCGGGCGCCGGCGGCCGGTGCGGGCCCGGGGTCACCCGTGCGCGCACCGTCCGTCACCCACCTCGACGTCCCGGGAGGCGGCGTGCGCTCCCGCGCGGTTGGCTCGTGCGGGAACGCCGTCCGTGGCCGCCGCGTCGGCCCGTCCCGAGGGGCCTCGCATGCGTCGCACCACGTCCTGGCCGGCCTCCGCCGTCGCCGCAGTCGTACTCACCCTCGCCGTCGCGCCGGTCTGCGCCCCCGCCTGGGCCGACCAGGACGACACGAGGGCGACGTGGGAGAGCACGATCCCGGACAGCACGATCCCGGACAGCGCTACGGGGGACGGCGCCGAAACTGACATCCCTGACGCCGACAGTTCTGCGGGAGACAGCCCCGAGGGAGGCATCCCCGAGGGAGGCATCCCCGAGGGGGACATCCCCGAGGGGGACATCCCCGAGGGGGACAGCCCCGTAGAAGACAGTCCTGAGGGGGACGACTACTTGCCCGGCGAGGACCCGGCCGAGTCATCGTCCGACACCCTCGAACTCGTCCCCGCCGACGCCCGCCCCGGCTCCACGGTCACGGCGAACACCTCCGCGTGCGGCGAGGACGAGCGTGCCACCGGCGATGCCGACAGCCTGGGCGCCGGTGACTTCCCGCTCCGGACGGGCACCCACCAGGGCGACGTCGTCGGCCGGTTCCAGGTGCCGTCGGCGGCGCGGCCGGGAACGTATCCGATCTCGGTGAGCTGCGAGAGCGGCACCGTGGCGCGCCAGCTGCTCACGGTGTCGGGCCGGGGCGGCACGGAACTCCACGGCGTGCACGCCGGTGACGGCGGCTCGCTGGGCCGCTTCAGCACGGTGCAGCTCGTCCTGGGTGCCACGCTGATCGCCGGTTCGGCGGGCGCGGCCGCGTATTACGTACGCCGACGCGCCCGGGAACAGTGACGGCACGGGTGCCGTCGAGGTCCTGGGCGCGGTCGGGTACCGGGACAGGTTAGCCCTTGCGGGTCTTGACCTCTTCGGTGAGCTGGGGGACGACGTCGAAGAGGTCGCCGACGACGCCGTAGTCGACCAGGTCGAAGATGGGGGCCTCGGCGTCCTTGTTGACCGCCACGATCGTCTTCGAGGTCTGCATACCGGCC